>NZ_KZ626928.1 GCF_002911015.1 Streptomyces populi | reverse complement strand
CCTAGACGCGTCGGCTCTCAAGAACCTGGGCGCACGCTGTCACCGGCCTGTGGAACGCGGGGGGACCGGGGAGAGAGCCGGGGGAGCCTGGGCGTGCCGCCGGGCGCGCGACGGGGCGTGCGGCAGGGCGGTCCTGCGGTTTCCGGCGCGGCCGGACCCGCCCGCCGTCCGGCGCGTCAGGCCGGCAGCAGCGAGGGGACCGTCTTCCACTTGAGGATCTTGTCGAAGCTCACCACCGCACCGCCGTGCCCCGGCCTGTTGGCGATGTGGACGTGGTCGGCGAGCTCGCGGATCAGACACAGCCCCCGGCCGTGCTCCGCGTCCTCGCCGGCCTGGCGCAGCGGCGCGCGGACGCTCCCGGCCGGGAACCCCGGGCCGAAGTCGGTGACTTCGATGCGGCACTGGTCACCGTCGAGATAGGCCGTCACCCGGTAGGCCTCGCAGGAAGGGTCGTGCACGTCGTCCCCGCCGTGCTCGACGGCGTTGGCGCAGGCCTCGGTGAGAGCGATCGAGAGGTCGTACGAGATGTCCGGGTCGACACCCGCGCTCTCCATCGTGCCGAGCAACAGGCGTCTGGCGAGCGGAACACTCGCAGCCTCGCGCCGCAGATGGAGTGACCACCAGATGCTCATGCTCCAGCCTCCCGGCCGCGGCTCGACATACCGTTACGTATTGCCGCAACCACCCGTGCGCAATCGCATACGCGACGTGATGCCGCCCATACGGCCGACGCGCCCGTGCGCGGGGGCGGTGTATGCGAGAGCGATCCGTCCGCCGGACGACGGCCGTCCGGCCGTCCCCCGCACGGCGGACGGACCGGTCACAAGCCGTCAATCGGACCTGCCGTACGGGACGTGCGGGCCCAGTGCGATGATGAGCCCGCCATGACTGCCCCCCACCAGCGTTCGGCGCGCTCCGGAGCAGGTCTCCGGATCTTGAGGGCCGCGGTGTTCGCCGCGGTCTGCGTCGTGCTGGCCGCGGCCGGTCACGGGATCGCCTCCTGCGCCACGGTCCCCCTGTGGACACTGGGCGCCGGATTCCTCGCGGTCTTCGCCGTCGCCACGGCACTGGCGGGCCGCGAACGCACGCTGCCGGGCATCGTGGTGCTCCTCGCGCTCGGCCAGACGGCGCTGCACACGCTCTTCGGACTCGGTCCGGGGACCCGTACGGCGGCCACCGGGTCCATGGGCCCGATGGCGCCGGGAACACCGATGTCCGACGCCATGCTCGTGGAGCGGGCCGCCCGACTGGTGTGCGGTACGGCCGCGGCGGCGATCAGCCCCGCGCAGGCCATGAAGATCCTCGCCGACGCGCGGATCGACACGGGGATGACGGGCATGGCGTCGTCCATGCGCCATACCGCCGACGCCGTGTCCAGCACCTCGGGCACCCCGATGCCGGTGCTGCCCTCCCTGCCGATGCTGCTCGGCCACGTGCTCGCGGCCGTCGCCGCCGGGTGGGTGCTGCGCCACGGGGACCTGGCCCTCCTGCGGCTCATGCGGCTGTCGGCACAGGGAGTCACCGAAGCGGCGCTCGTACGGTCCCTGCGCGCCGCCCTGACGCTCGTGCGCGCCCTGCGCACGGGACTTCCCGGGGCGCCCGAGATCACGCGCACGCCTCGCACCGCGCTGCTCGCGCCCCTCGCTCCACGGACGACCGCCCTTCAGCACACCGTCGTCCGGCGCGGTCCGCCCGCCTCCACCGCGTTCACCCTCGTCGCCTGACACGACGCGCCGCCTCACGGAGATCCACGGAACGCCCCGTCCCGGAGTCCTCGACTCCACGGACCCCACGGGCTCCAGGACCTTCTCGAAGGGGACGCGGTCGTGCCGCACGCGCGCGTGCCCGCCGGGTCTTCCCGGGGCGCCGTTCCGCCCCTTCCGCGGGACACCGAGGCGCACGCGCGTCCCCTTCGTCACCGGACTGAAAGTGGAGTGTTTCCTTCCATGAAGGCTTCTCGTCTCGCCGCCGTCGGCACCGTCGCCGCCACCGCCGTTCTCGCCCTCTCCGCCCCCGCGTTCGCGCACGTCAGCGTGCAGCCCGAGGGTGTGGCCGCCAAGGGCAGCTACGCCGTCGTGAACTTCAAGGTGCCCAACGAGCGCGACAACGCCTCGACCACCCAGGTCGAGGTGAACCTCCCGGCCGACCACCCGCTGGCCTCCGTCATGCCCCAGAAGCTCGACGGCTGGACCGTGAAGGTCACCAAGTCCAAGCTGGACAAGCCGGTCAGCGCGCACGGCGAGAAGATCAGCGAGGCGGTCACCAAGGTCACCTGGACCGCCGACGGCAAGGGCATCGAGCCGGGCTTCTTCCAGAAGTTCCCGCTCTCCATCGGCGCGCTGCCCGAGGACACCGACTCCCTCGTCTTCAAGGCCGTCCAGACGTACTCCGACAAGGACGTCGTGCGCTGGATCGAGCCGCAGAAGGAGGGCGCGGAGGAGCCCGAGCACCCGGCCCCGACGCTCGCGCTCTCGGCCGCGACCGAGGGCGGTCACCACGGGTCCGCCGCCGCGGAGGACGCCTCGCACTCCGAGGAGGCCGCCGAGCACACCGACGAGGCCGCCTCCGCCGCGGACGGCAGCGACACCACCGCGCGCGTGCTCGGCGTCGTCGGCATCGTCGTCGGCCTGGCGGGCGTGGCGTACGGCGTCCTGGCCGGGCGGCGGCGTACGAACGCCTGAGGTGCCGGCACCTGCCTGAGGCACTGAGACACACACGCTCCCGGTGGGCACCGGGGAACCGCGGACGGCGGCTCCCCGGGCCCGGCCCCTCGGCCCCGCCCGGCCCCGGTGCCCACCGGAGCGCTCACATCTGGGACATTTTTCTATGCGCAAGAAGACCTACGCGACGGCCGCCCTGTTCGCCGCCGCCGCTCTGACCCTCTCCGCCTGCGGCGGTGGCGACGACAGCGCCAAGCCGGCCGCCGTCGTGTCCGGTCCCACCAAGGCCGCGACGGTCCTCGACAACCCGTTCGAAAAGCCGGACCTCGTGCTCACCGACACGACCGGCAAGAAGTACGACCTGCGCGCGGAGACCAAGGGCAGGCCGACGCTCGTCTACTTCGGCTACACCCACTGCCCCGACGTCTGCCCTTTGACGATGAACAACATCGCCGTCGCCAGGAAGCAGTTGCCGAAGGCCGAGCAGGACAAGCTCCGCGTCGTGTTCGTCACCACCGACCCGACCCGCGACACACCCGCCGCGCTCGGCACCTGGCTCAAGGGCATCGACTCCGACTTCATCGGTCTGACCGGCGACTTCGACACGATCCAGGCCGGTGCCCGCACCCTGGGCATCAGCATCGAGCCGACGACCGAGGACAAGAACGGCAAGCCCGTCTCCGTGCACGGCACCCAGGTCATCGCCTTCTCGCCGAAGACCGACGCGGGCTACGTGCTGTACGGCGAGAACGCCACCGTCGACGACTACACCAAGGACCTGCCCGAGATCGCCGAGGGGAAGAACCCGTGAGCCGCCGTCCGCGCCGGCACACGGGGCTCCTCACCGCCTGCTCCCTCGTCCTGGCCGCCGCGGGAACCCTCACGGCCTGCGGCTCGGACGGCTCCCCGTCGTCCTCGGCCGCGCCCGAACTCAAGGTCACCGGCGCCTACATGCCCGCCCCGAGCATGGACACGATGGCGGCGGGCTTCTTCACCGTCACCAACTCCGGCGGCGCCGACACGCTCACCTCGGTCACCAGCGACCTCTCGGACGACGTGACGATGCACGCGACCGTGGACGGCGCGATGCAGGAGAAGAAGTCGTTCACCGTGCCCGCCGAGGGCACCCTGGCCTTCGCCAGCGGCGGCAACCACCTCATGTTCGGAAAGCTCACCCACAAGCCCGGACAGGGCGAGAAGGTGTCCGTGGAACTGCACTTCGCCAAGTCCGGCACGGTCAGGATCTCCATGCCGGTGAAGCCCGCGACCTACGACCCGAAGACCGGACGCTGAGGGAGGCATCATCGTGACATCGACCATCGCCCCCCGCTTCAGGACCCTCCTGCTGCTGCTCACCGTCTTCGGAGCGCTCCTGGCGGGCGCCGCGCCCGCCTCCGCGCACGCCGCGCTGACCGGGAGCAACCCGACGCAGGGATCGGTGGTCGACGAGGCACCCGCCCAGGTCTCGCTCACCTTCTCCGAGCAGGTCTCGCTGAACGGGAACTCGCTCCAGGTGCTGGACCCCAAGGGACAGCGGGTCGACGCCGGCGCCGCGAGCGACCTGGGCGGCGACACCTACGGCCTGAAGCTGCGCCCGGGGCTGCCCGACGGCACGTACACCGTCACCTACCAGGTGGTGTCGGCGGACAGCCACCCCGTCTCGGGTGCCTTCACCTTCTCCGTCGGCGCCCCCTCGGGGACTTCCGTCGTGCTGTCCGGACAGGCGGCGGGCGGCGGCGTGGTCGGCTTCCTCTACGGAACCGCGCGCTATTTCTCCTACGCGGGATTCATCCTGCTCGTCGGCGGCGCCGCCTTCGTACTCGCCTGCTGGCAGCGGGGCTCGGGCATCCGGCCCGTACAACGGCTCGTGGTCGGCGGCTGGCTCACCCTGACCGCCTCCACCCTCGCCCTGCTGCTCCTGCGCGGCTCGTACGTGGGATCCGGCAAGGTCGGTGACATCTTCGACCTGACCCTGCTCGGTCAGGTGCTACAGACCAAGTCGGGCGCGGCACTGATGTCGAGGCTGCTGCTGCTCGCCGCGGCGGCGCTGTTCATCGCGGTGCTCTTCGGCGCGTACGCCAGACGCGACGAGGACGAACGGGCGGCCGGCGCGGACACCGGTGACGGCGGGACGGCCGAGGGAGCCGGCACCGGCTCCGAGGACGCCGAGGACCGGACCGCCGAGGACCCGGACACCGAGGACCGGACCGCCGAGGACCCGGGCACCGAGGCCGGTCACCTCGCCGCGGAGAAGAACGACCTCACCTTCGGACTCGCCGTCGGCGGCGCGGTCGTCGCGGCCGGCCTCGCCGCCACCTGGGCCATGGCCGAGCACGCCTCGACCGGGCTCCAGCCGGGCGTCGCGATGCCCGTCGACGTCCTGCACCTGCTGGCCGTCGCCGTCTGGCTCGGCGGTCTGTCGACGCTGGTGGTGGCCCTGTTCCGGGCCCCGGCGGACACCCCGATCGAGGCGAGCGCCGTACGCCGGTTCTCCCGCCTCGCGTTCGGGTCCGTCCTCGTGCTGGTCTCGACCGGGATCTACCAGTCGTGGCGGCAGCTCGGCTCCTGGTCGGCACTCACCGGCACGTCGTACGGACGGCTGCTGCTCGTCAAGATCGGCCTGGTGGCCGTTCTCGTGGGCATCGCCTGGATCTCGCGGCGCTGGACGGGCCGACTGACCGAGACGACCGCCCCCGAGGCCTCCGCCGTCGTCGTGCAGCAGCGCTCCGAGGCGAGGACCCCCGCCACCGTCCCCGCCGGCTCCCGGCGCGCCGCCCAGCTCGCCCGGCAGCAGGCCGCCCTGGACTCCACGCGTGACAAGCGGGTCCGCGACGCCGACCCGCACCGCTCGGGCCTCAGGCGCTCGGTGCTCGCCGAGGCCGGGGTCGCGGTCGTCCTGCTCGCGGTCACGACCGCGCTGACGGCCACCGAGCCGGGACGCACCGCGGAGGCGGCCCGGCAGGCCACCGCGTCCGCCGAGCGGCGCTCCGGACCGCTGTCCCTGAAGATGCCGTTCGACACGGGCGGTGAGGACGGCAAGGGCACGGTGGAGATCACCCTCGACCCGGCCCGCGTCGGCGGCAACCAGATGCACGTGTTCGTGCTCCGGCCGAACGGCAAGGCCTTCGACGTCCCCGAGGTGAAGGTCGCCTTCACCCTCACCGCGAAGAACATCGGCCCGCTGCCCGTGACCCCCGACCGGGTCGCCACCGGACACTGGGCCGCGAGCGGAGTGCAGATCCCCCTGGCGGGCGACTGGAAGATCGCGGTGACCGTGCGCACCTCCGACATCGACCAGGCCACCGTGAACAAGAACGCGCAGATCGGCTGAACCTGACCATGGCTGACCAGTCCACCCCCGGGACCTCCGCCCCCTCCTCCGCCTCCTCCGCCCGGAAGGCCCCGTCCCCCGAGGCGTCCCCCGGCACCCCGCCGTCGGGCGACTCCCTGGCGGGGGTCATGTCACGGCGGCGGCTGCTCGGCACCGCCGGGGCCACCGGACTCGCCCTCGGAGCGGCGGGCGCCGCCGTGGGATACGCGGCGGCCCCCGCCCCCGTGAGGACCGTCCCGCTGACCTCCGTCGGCGCGGACACCGCGATGTTTCACGGGAAACATCAGCCGGGCATCACCACCGCCCTCCAGGCGTGCGGCCACCTCGTCGCCTTCGACCTCACGGCGGGCTCGGGCCGCAGGGAGGCCGCCGCCCTGCTGCGCCGCTGGTCGGTGACCGCCCGGCGGCTGATGGCGGGCGAGACCGCGGCCCACGAGGACACGGATGTCGCGCGGGACGCCGGCCCGTCCTCCCTCACCGTCACCTTCGGCTTCGGTCACAGCTTCTTCTCGCGCACGGGCCTGGAGAAGCAGCGCCCCGTCGCCCTGGACCCGCTGCCCGACTTCTCCTCCGACCGTCTCGACAAGGCGCGCAGCGACGGCGATCTGTGGGTGCAGATCGGAGCGAACGACGCCCTCGTCGCCTTCCACGCCCTGCGCGCGATCCAGAAGGACGCCGGTTCCGCCGCGCGGGTGCGCTGGCAGATGAACGGCTTCAACCGCTCGCCGGGGGCCACCGCCGAGCCGATGACCGCCCGCAACCTGATGGGCCAGATCGACGGCACCCGCAATCCGAAGCCGTCCGAGCCCGACTTCGACGGACGGATCTTCGTCCCCGCCTCCGGCACCCCTGACTGGATGGCGAACGGGTCGTACGCCGTCGTACGCCGTATCCGCATGCTCCTCGACGACTGGGAGAAGCTCTCGGGCAAGGCCCAGGAGGACGTCATCGGGCGGAAGAAGTCCGACGGGGCGCCGCTCAGCGGCGGCACCGAGACCACCGCGATGGACCTGGACAAGACCGACGCCGACGGCAACCTGATCGTGCCCGTCAACGCGCACGCCCGCATCACCCGGCCCGACCAGAACGGCGGCGCCGCCATGCTGCGCCGCCCGTTCTCCTTCCACGACGGCATCGGCGCCGACGGCGCGCCCGACGCCGGTCTGCTCTTCGTGTGCTGGCAGGCCGATCCGGTGCGCGGTTTCGTCCCCGTCCAGCGCAAACTCGACCGCGGCGACGCGCTCTCGACGTACATCCGCCACGAGTCGAGCGGGCTCTTCGCGGTGCCGGGCGGCGCCGCCGAGGGGGAGTACGTGGGGCAGCGGTTGCTGGAGGGGTGACCGGCCCTCCTCCGGGAGGCTCCGCACGGTGGTCCGGCGCCGGGCCCGTACCGGCCCCGACCCCGTGCCGGCCCGGTACCGGGCTCCGCGCGGACTCGGCGCGACGCTCCGTACCGCCTTCCGTACCGCGGTACCGGACTCCGTACCGGACCCGTTCCGGGGATCCGCGGGTGTCGGACGCGTCGGGCGAGGCCTATTAGGGTGACGGTATGTCGGCGACGCGCTACACCTATCTCGGCCCCGAGGGTACGTTCACCGAGGCCGCCCTCCGCACGCTTCCCGAGGCCGCGACGCGGGAACTGGTCCCCATGGTGTCCGTCCCGGCCGCGCTCGACGCGGTACGCGGCGGCCAGGCCGCGGGCGCGCTCGTCCCGATCGAGAACTCCGTCGAGGGCGGTGTCACCGCCACCCTCGACGAGCTGGCCAAGGGCGACCCGCTGATGATCTACCGCGAGGTCGTGCTGCCGATCGCCTTCGCGCTGCTGGTCAGGCCCGGCACGGCGCTGAAGGACGTCAAGACGGTCACCGGGCACCCGGTCGCCCAGCCCCAGGTGCGCAACTGGCTGGCCGCGCACCTGCCGGACGCCGTGTGGGAGTCGGCGGCGTCGAACGCGGACGGCGCCCGGCTGGTGCAGGAGGGCCGTTACGACGCGGCCTTCGCGGGCGAGTTCGCCGCGGCGACGTACGGCCTCGAACCGCTGGTCACCGAGATCCACGACGCGGCGAACGCCGAGACCCGCTTCGTGCTGGTCGGCCGCCCGGCCCGGCCCGCCGCACCGACCGGCGCCGACAAGACGTCCGTGGTCATCTGGCTCGGCGACGACCACCCCGGAGCTCTGCTCGAGCTGCTCCAGGAGTTCGCCGCGCGCGGCGTCAACCTGATGCGGATCGAATCCCGCCCCACCGGCCGGGGCATCGGCAACTACTGCTTCTCCGTGGATGCCGAGGGCCACATCACCGACCGCCGGGTGGGCGAGGCGCTGATGGGCCTCAAGCGGATCTGTCCGCAGGTGCGTTTCCTCGGTTCCTACCCGCGGGCAGGTGTCGCCCCGGAGGACGTGGGGCCGCTGCGGCCCGGAACGTCGGACGACGAGTTCTCCGCGGCGTCGGACTGGCTGGCGCGCTGCGCCGACGGCCGGTTCTGACCGGCGGATCCACATCCGTCCGAGCGCTGTCCCCCGGTCCTACCTGCCGATTTTCTTCGTCCACAGAGTTATCCACAGGAGCGCTTCTCGACCTGGGGACAAGTCGACAACGAAGCACTACATCATCGACAAATCGGCTACTCGACCCAAGTCCATCCACACCCCCGCGCGCCCCTCTTCGTCTACCCTTTTCCATTGATCAACCCTATGGGGCGAATCTTTTACACCCGAAAGTGGGTGTCCGGACGGTTTGAACCGGGAATTCCTCGGCCGTCGAAGATGGATCGGAACGATCAATTCCGACATCCACAGATCATCCACACAGCCTGTGGATAACTGACCGAGGAAGCTCGCCCCTGTGGACAACCCGGTTCGCAAGTCCCGCTCCCCACAAGGAAATCCAGTCAACCGATCAAGTGCCGTCTGCCCCGTTTCGGGGAGTAGGCCCTCTTTCCTTGACGGCGTTCCGCGATCAAGGGATTCGGTCCGGCATTTCACTCATATCGTGACAGCCCTCACGCTCCGGAATATCGGTTCGTTGGCCGGAAGCCCGCACCGGTAGCCTTGAGGGGTGATTGACCTTCGCCTGCTCCGTGAGGACCCCGACCGTGTTCGCGCCTCCCAGCGCGCCCGTGGAGAGGACGTCGCGCTCGTCGACTCCCTCCTCTCCGCCGACGAGCGGCGCAGGTCGTCCGGCGTCCGCTTCGACGAGCTGCGTTCCGAGCAGAAGTCGCTCGGCAAGCTGATCCCCAAGGCCACCCCGGACGAGCGCGCCGAGCTGCTGAAGAAGGCCGAGCAGCTCAAGACCGACGTCAAGACCGCCGAGGCCGAGCAGAACGAGGCGGACGAGGAGACCAAGCGGCTCCTCCTCCAGCTCGGCAACCTGGTGCACCCCGACGTCCCGGTCGGCGGCGAGGAGGACTTCGTCGTCCTGGAGACGCACGGGACCATCCGCGACTTCGCCGCCGAGGGCTTCGAGCCCAAGGACCACCTGGAGCTCGGCGAGGCGCTCGGCGCCATCGACGTCGAGCGCGGCGCCAAGGTGTCCGGCTCGCGCTTCTACTACCTGACCGGCGTCGGCGCGCTCCTGGAGCTCGCCCTCGTCAACGCGGCGATCGCGCAGGCCACCGAGGCCGGCTTCACGCCGATGCTGACCCCTGCCCTGGTCCGTCCGCGCGCCATGGAGGGCACCGGCTTCCTCGGCCAGGCCGCGGAGAACGTGTACCACCTGGAGAAGGACGACTACTACCTGGTCGGCACCTCCGAGGTCCCGCTCGCCGCGTACCACATGGACGAGATCCTCGACGCGGACAAGCTGCCGATGCGCTACGCCGGTTTCTCGCCGTGCTTCCGCCGCGAGGCCGGCACCTACGGCAAGGACACCCGCGGCATCTTCCGCGTGCACCAGTTCGACAAGGTCGAGATGTTCTCGTACGTCGCCCCGGAGGACGCGGAGAACGAGCACCGGCGGCTCCTCGAGTGGGAGAAGCAGTGGCTGTCCGGCCTCGAACTGCCCTTCCAGGTGATCGACGTGGCCAGCGGCGACCTGGGGGCCTCGGCCTCCCGCAAGTTCGACTGCGAGGCGTGGATCCCGACCCAGGGCAAGTACCGCGAGCTCACCTCGGCCTCCAACTGCGACGGCTTCCAGGCCCGCCGCCTCTCCGTCCGCATGCGCGACGGCAAGAAGGTCCAGCCGCTCGCCACCCTGAACGGCACGCTGTGCGCCGTCCCCCGCACCATCGTCGCGATCCTGGAGAACCACCAGCTCGCCGACGGCTCGGTCCGGGTTCCCGAGCTGCTGCGTCCCTACCTGGGCGGCCGTGAGGTTCTGGAGCCGATCTCCAAGTGACCAGCACCACCGGTTCGACGGGAGCCTCGGAGACCGCGGAGCCCGGGGCGTTCCCGTACAAGCTCGTCGCGACCGATCTCGACGGGACGCTGCTGCGGCCCGACGAGACGGTCTCGTCGCGCACGCGCGACGCGCTCGCCGCGGTGACCGAGGCGGGCGCGGCCCACATCGTCGTCACCGGGCGCGCGGTGCCCTGGACGCGGCACATCCTCGACGAACTCGGCTACCAGGGTCTGGCGGTCTGCGGCCAGGGCGCGCAGGTCTACCACGCGGGGGAGCACCGGCTGCTCACCTCGGTGACGCTGGACCGGCAGCTGGCCGGTCTCGCGCTCGCCAAGATCGAGGCGGAGGTCGGACCGCTGCTGCTGGCCGCGAGCCGCGACGGGCTCGACGGCGAGGTACTGGTGGGTCCCGGCTACCGCAGGCTGGAGGGGGCGCTGCCGGTCGCCCCGCTCAGGGACGCGGCGGACCTCTGGTCGGCCCCTCTGAACAAGCTGTACGTCCAGCACCCGACGCTCTCCGACGACGAGCTCGCGGCCGTGGCCGTGGAGGTCGCGGGCGGACTCGTCGGCGTCACGATGGCGGGTCCGGGGATCGTCGAACTGCTCCCGCTCGGCCTGACCAAGGCGACGGGGCTGTCCCTGGCGGCCCGGCGCCTGGGCCTCAGGGCCGCCGACACCATCGCCTTCGGCGACATGCCGAACGACCTCCCGATGTTCGCGTGGGCGGCCCACGGCGTGGCCATGGCCAACGCCCACGACGCTCTCAAGGCGGTCGCGGACGAGGTGACGTCCTCGAACGAGGAGGACGGGATCGCGGTGGTGCTGGAGCGGTTGCTGGCGCGGTCGTAGCGGCGCCGGGACCTTCGGACGGGAACGTCTTGCGGAGGATGCGCGGATCGAACGCGCGCGGGGTTCCACCCCCGACCACGGCTTAGCAAGCCGGTGCCTTTCCACTCGGCCAATCCTCCGGGTGGGCGGCCCGCGCGGTGACGCGCGCTCGAAGCGGCCGCCCCGGGCAACTCCCCCTGCGAGCGGGTTCGACGGAGGTAGTGGCTACTCCGGAACCCGCCGCGGGCTGCCCTGTCGGGAACTCGACGAACTGCTCCTGATGAACATCGTCGCGCTCCTCTCCCAGCGTGTGGCGCCGGCTCGACGCGGCGGCGTGGACGACAACCACTGTGCCCGAGAGGCGACTTGGGCGCCACTGATTAAAAGGCGCGTTCCTGGGGGCTCACTTGCGGCGCCATCTGCGCCGACGGCCCTTGCCGAAGAACCGTCCGGCGGGCGGCTCGTCCGAGCGCCAGGGCTGCGGATCGGGGCCTCCCTCGCGCCAGCGGGCGGCGAGCATGCGCGCGCGGGCCGACGGCTCGGTCGTCTCCGCGGACCGTACGAAGGCCTCGTCGAACACGAGGTCGTCCCACGGCTCCCCCGCCGGTTCCCTTCCCGGTTCCTCGGTCGTCATCCCCGTACCTCCCGGCCGTGCGTCCCCGTTCCGGCCAGTGTGCCCGGACGGGGGTGAAGCCGCTGTCAAGGAAGAAGGGCTCCCCGCGCGCGCGGGGAGCCCTCGTCTCACTCCTCGCCGGCCAGCGTCAGCGACCGCAGCCGCTGTCCCGCGTACCAGGTGGCGAGGACGGTGACCACGACCAGCAGGACCGTCGCGGTCGGCAGGCTCACGTCCGAGGTGACGATGTCGCCGCCGGTCACCTTGTGGCCCACGGCGAGCGCCCACTGCTGGACGCTGAGCGTGCGCGCGCCGGACACCAGGGATCCGAACAGGGCTTCCCAGACGAGCGCGTAGACGAGTCCGAAGACCACCGCGTGCCGGGTCACGGTCCCGAGGAGCAGGAACATCGCGGCGTAGGCGATCGAGGCGACGAGGGCGGCCACGGTGTAGGCGACGGCGATCTGCTGGCCGTTGCCGTTGAGGATCATGCCCGCGACGAAGGTCGGCACGGCCGAGAAGGCCATGGTGACGGCGATCGCGACGATCAGCTTGGTGAAGATGATCGTGGGCCGCTTCAGGGGCTTGGCCAGCAGGTACACCACCGAGCCGTCGTCGATCTCGGGTCCGATCGCGCCCGTGCCGGCGATGACGCCGATGATCGGGACCATGGTGGCGAGCGCGAACCCGCCGAGCAGGTCCGAGGCCACCTGGTCGTCGGCTCCGGAGAAGCTGCGGACGGCCAGGGAGATGACGATGAGCAGGACGGGCAGGACGCCGAGGATGAGGGCCCGCCGGCGGCCGAGCAGGCCCCGGTAGGTGAGCCGGGCGACTGTGGGGTCGTACATCTTCGGCCTCCTACGCCGCGACGAGATACGAGAAGACGGATTCCAGCGACTCGTCGGACGGCGACACCGTCAGCAGCCGGATGCCGTGCTCACGCGCGACCTTCGGCAGCAGGGCGGTGAACCGGCCGAAGTCGACGGCCTGGACGCGCAAGGCGCCTTCGGCGAGGTCGACCTCGATGCCGGAGGTCGACGGGTCGGCGATGAGGGCGGCGGCCAGTGCCCGGTCGTCGCTGGAGCGGACCAGGTAGCGGTGGGGGCGGTCGGTCATCAGCCGGCGGATGCGCCGGAAGTCGCCGCTCGCCGCGTGCCGTCCGGCGACGATCACCTCGATGTGGGCGGCGAGCTGCTCCACCTCTTCGAGGATGTGGGACGAGAACAGGACCGTGCGGCCCTCGTCGCCCATGCGGCGCAGCAGGTCCATGAGCTGCATGCGCTGGCGCGGGTCCATGCCGTTGAACGGTTCGTCGAGCAGCAGCAGCGAGGGGTCGTGGACCAGCGCGGAGGCCATCTTCACGCGCTGTCGCATGCCCTTGGAGTACGTGGAGATCTTGCGGTCCTGCGCGTACTCCATCTCGACGGTGGCGAGCGCCCGGTCCGCGGCCTTCGGGCCGAGGCCGTGCAGTTCGGCGTTGGCGAGGACGAACTCGCGTCCGGTCAGGAAGTCGTACATCGCCTCGCGTTCGGGGACGATGCCGATGTGCCGGTAGATGTCCTCGTTGCGCCAGGTCGGCTCGCCGTCGAGGGTGACGGTGCCCGTGGAGGGGGCGAGGAAGCCTCCCATCATGTTGATGAGGGTGGACTTCCCGGCGCCGTTCGGGCCGAGCAGGCCGGTGACGCCGGGGCCGATCGTCATCGTGATGTCGTTGACCGCCACCACGTTGCCGAACCAGCGCGATACGTGGTCGATGGTGAGCGTGGTCACAGCCCGGCCTTTCGGTAGCGGCGCATCAGGAGGCCGTAGCAGCCCGCGATGAGAGCCAGGACGACGGCGAGGTAGACGAGGCCCTGTGCGGACGAGGGGCCCACCTGGCCGGGGAAGGCGGAGGAGGCGCCCAGGAAGGCCGTCTGGACTCCGTCGATGAGGGTGATCGGGGAGAAGAGCCCGAGCCAGGGGACGGCTCCGCTGCTGGACCGCTCGAAGGCGATGGCCTGGACGGTGGAGACCGCTCCGTAGGAGATGGTCAGGGCGGCGATGACGGCCGCGATGCCGAAGCCGCGGCGCGGGGTGACCGCGGAGATGACCAGGGCGATGCCGGCGAAGAGCAGGGACAGCAGCGCCACGGAGGCCAGCCCCTGCCCGAAGCCCTTGGACTGGTCGGCGAAGTCGAGCTTGGCCAGCAGCGCGCCCACGTAGAGGACGATCAGCGGGGCGGCCGTGAGGACGAACAGGGCCGAGGCGAGGGCCGCGTACTTGGCGCGCACGTAGTCGGAGGTCTCGATGGGGCGCGAGAAGTACAGCGGGACGGTCTTGAAGCGCAGGTCGCGGGAGACCGCCTGGGGGCCCTGCGAGGCGACGTACAGGCCGATGACGGCCTGCATGATCACGGCGTAGCGGGTGTAGTCGACGGGCAGGTCCTTGGCCTTGGTGGCGACCGCGACGGCCACCATGATCAGCGCGGGGACGCACATGACCACGAAGAGCAGCATCGGCAGGATCTTGGACTTGACCGAGCGGCCGAGTCCGTAGGCGCCGCGCAGGGACTGCGAGTAGAGGGAGCGGCGGGCGTAGGCGCGGCCGAGGCGCGGGCCGTCGTAGGTGCGGTAGCCGATGTTGTGGATACGGGTCTGTTCACCCGGCTGGGTGAGGGGGTGCTCAACCGCCATGGCCGACCGCCTCCTTCCGCTGTTCGTCGGTGTCGGTGAAGACCTCGGCGATGTGGTGCCTGCGCTGTTCCATGCGGACCAGCCCGAGGCCGAGGTCGGCGACCGTGTCGCGGACGAGGTCGTAGGTGTCCTCGCTCTCGGCGGTGAGCAGCAGGATGTGTCCGGCGCCGGGCAGTCCGCCGCCGTCGTGGGTCTCGATCCCGCGCGCGTGGAGCACCTCGCGGACCGCCTTCGTGCCGTCCGGGTGCTCGTCGCTGTCGGTGACCTCGATGGCGAGGGTGGTGGTGGTCTTGGTGAAGTCCGTGGTGGAGCTGGAGCGCAGCAGTTTGCCGCCGTCCACGACCACCACGTGGTCGCAGGTGCGTTCCAGTTCGCCCAGGAGGTGCGAGGTGACCAGGACCGAGATGCCGAAGTCCGTGTGGATGCGGCGGATCAGTCCGAGCATGTCGTCGCGGCCGACCGGGTCCAGGCCGTTGGTCGGTTCGTCCAGGAAGACCAGCTGGGGGTCGTGGACGAGGGCCTGCGCGAGTTTGACGCGCTGCTTCATGCCCGTCGAGTAGCCCCCGATGGGGCGGTAGCGCTCCTCGTACAGACCGACGTGGCGCAGGGTGTCCGCGGTGCGCTCGCGGGCCGCGGCCGGCGGCAGTCCGGACATCCGCGCCATGTGGACGACGAACTCGGTGGCCGAGACGTCGGGCGGCAGGCAGTCGTGCTCGGGCATGTACCCGACACGCTCGCGGATGGCGGCGCCCTCGGTGGCGACGTCGAGACCGAGCACGTGCGCGCGGCCCTCGGTGGCGGGGGACAGACCCAGCAGGATCTTGATCAGTGTGGACTTGCCGGCTCCATTGGCTCCGACGAGTCCGGTCACACCGGGCCCGACGTCCACGGAGAGCCGGTCAAGCGCGGTCACCCGGGGGTACCGCTTGCTCAGGCTTTCGGTCGCGATCACAGTCACGGTTCGACGGTAGTGGCGCACACCACAGGGGTCGTCAGCCCACGGAGGTGGATCGGGGTCAGCCTCCAGTCGTACGGGCCCGTAGGGGTCACTCTCAGGTACGGCCGCCGGGCCGCGGGCACGTCCCGCCCGGACGGCCGGTCGTCCACAGCCGCCCGCGGGACTGTTGACGCGGCCTCTAACAACTGCCACATTCGCCGGTGTCACGTTACGGACACGTACCGCGATCGGTGCGGCCGGGCGGGGCGGTGGCACGACGACGGCCATGACGGACGGTCTGCCGCGGGTGCGGCACCGGGGGGAGGACGAGTGGGTCTCGTGGGCGCGCGCGAGCGCCGGGTACGGACGGGCGGGGTCGAGCTGTGCGTCGCCGAACTGGGTGACGGCGGGCGGCCGACCGTGATGCTGGTGCACGGCTATCCGGACTCCAAGGAGGTGTGGTCCGAGGTCGCCGCGCGGCTCGCCGACCGCTTCCATGTCGTGCTCTACGACGTGCGGGGACACGGCCGTTCCACGGCGCCGCGGCCCCTGCGGGGCGGGTTCACGCTGGAGAAGCTGACCGACGACTTCCTGGCGGTGGCCGACGCCGTCAGCCCCGGCGAGCCGGTGCACCTCGTGGGCCACGACTGGGGTTCGGTGCAGTCGTGGGAGTTCGTCACGGCAGCCCGCACCGAGGGGCGGATCGCGTCCTTCACGTCGATGTCCGGTCCGTCGCTCGACCACCTCGGCCACTGGATCAGACGGCGGACGCGACGGCCCACCCCGCGCGGGGTCGGCCAGCTCCTCGGCCAGGGCGCCAAGTCCTGGTACGTGTACATGCTGCATACGCCGGTACTGCCCGAACTGGCCTGGCGCGGCCCCCTGGGCAAGCGGTGGCCGAAGATCCTCCAGCGGCTCGAGAAGGTGCCCGCGGGCGACTACCCGACCGCGTCGCTGCCCTCCGACGCGGCGCACGGCGCGTGGCTCTACCGCGACAACGTACGGTCCCGGCTCGGCCGCCCCCGTGAGGACGCGTACGCGCACGCACCCGTGCAGCTCATCACCCCCCTGGGTGACGCCTTTCTCTCCGAGCGGCTCCACGACGAACTGGAGAAGTGGGCCCCCGGTTCGGTGCGCCGCACGCTCCCGGCCGGGCACTGGGTCCCGCGGACCCGTCCCGACCAGCTGGCCGCCTGGATATCGGGGTTCGTGACGGCCAACGAGGGCCGCGGGAGCGAGGTGTCCGCGCCCGGACCGGTGGCCCGCGGCAGGTACGCGGACCGGTTCGGCGGGCAGCTCGTGCTGGTCACCGGCGCCGGCAGCGGCATCGGGCGGGCCACCGCGCTCGCGTTCGCCGAGGCCGGCGCGCGGGTGGTGGCCGTCGACCGGGACGCGGAGACCGCGGCCCGCACGGCGGAGACGGCCCGGCTGATCGGCTCACCCGCCGCCTGGGCGGAGACCGTCGACGTCGGCGACGAGCGGGCCATGGAGAAGCTCGCCGACAAGGTCGCCGCCGAGTACGGCGTGGTGGACGTGCTGGTGAACAACGCGGGCATCGGACTGTCCGGGTCCTTCTTCGACACCACGGCGGAGGACTGGAGGAAGGTCCTCGACGTCAACCTGTGGGGCGTGATCCACGGCTGTCGGCTCTTCGGCGGGCAGATGGCCGAGCGCGGGCAGGGCGGCCACATCGTCAACATCGCGTCGGCCGCGGCGTACCAGCCCTCGCGGGCGCTGCCCGCCTACAGCACCTCCAAGGCGGCCGTGCTGATGCTCAGCGAGTGTCTGCGCGCGGAGCTGGCCGGGAAGGACATCGGCGTCTCGGCGGTCTGCCCCGGCTTCGTCAACACGAACATCACCGCGACCGCGCGCTTCGCCGGGGTCGACGCGGCCGAGGAGAAGCGGCGCCAGAAGAGGGCGGCGCGGCTCTACGGACTGCGCGACTACCCGCCGGAGAAGGTCGCCGAAGCGATCCTGCGCGCGGTCGTCCGCGACGAGGCGGTGGTTCCGGTCACCCCGGAGGCGCGCGGTGCCCGCTTCCTGCACCGCTTCGCGCCCGGAACGCTGCGCGCGATCGCGCGGATGAAGCCACCCCTGTGAGCGGATGACCGGACGAGGCGCGGGGCGTCCCGGCAGGACCGGCCGTCCCGGTTCGCCGCCCGCCCCGGTTCGCCGGCCGTCCCGGTTCGGGCCGTCCGCGTTCCGGCCGTCCGCGTTCCGGCCCGCCGTGCGCGACGAGGCCGCGCACAGGACCGTGCGCGGAAGGCCGTCGCCCGGCCGGAAGGAGTTCCGCGCGGCCGTACCGCGCCCTCCGCGGCGGTCGTACCATCCGTCGCGGGAGGGTTCACCGCTCAGGCCCGCCGGACGCCCGGCGCGGCCGCCCACGGCTCGGTTCGCGGCGGGGGCGAGCGGGCGGCGTCCTCCCGGGGCCCGGGGGCAGGAGGGCGGAAGAGATGGGCGACGAGCCGGGCGGTGTCGTGTACCGCATCGAGGACCTGGCGCACCACAGCGGCGCCACGGTCCGGACGATCCGCGCGTATCAGGACCGGGGGCTGCTGCCCCGCCCCGAGCGGCGCGGTCGCGCCAATGTGTACGCGGACGCCCATCTGGCGCGGCTCCGGCAGATCGCCGATCTCCTGGACCGCGGCTACACGCTGGCCTCGATCAAGGAACTCCTGGAGGCCTGGGACTCGGGCCGGGGCCTGAGCGGGATACTCGGCCTGGTCGCCGAGGTCGGCGGACCGTGGACCGAAGAGGAGCCCGCCCGGATCTCCCGGGCCGAGCTCGAGGAGCGGTTCGGCGGCCTTCCCGACGACGCGGCGGTGGCGGAGGCCGTGGAGCTGGGCGTGCTGGAGCCCGTTCCGGGCGACGAGGACTCCTTTCTCGTCCCGAGTCCCCAAGAGCTGTCGGCGGCGGTCGAGTTGCACGCCGCGGGCGTTCCGCTGCCCGCGATCGCCCGCCATCTCAGGGAGTTGAGGGGACAGGTGGAGCACATCGCCTGCCGCTTCCTGGAGTTCACCACGGAGCACGTCTTCGCGCGCCGTCCGGGGGAACATCCGCCGAGCGACGCGGAGGCGGCCGAGGCGGCCGCACTCGTACGACGGCTCCGGCCGCTCGCCCGGCAGGCGGTGGACGCCGAACTGGCCCGTGCCATGCGGCTCTTCGCCACTCGCCGTCCGAGCCGGCACCTCACCGCCGGGCAGTTCCCGGCGGAGCGGGAGAGCGCGCGTCCGGTGGAGGTGTCCGCCGGGACGATGAGGGCCGTTGAGCGCCTGGTCGGCGCGGAGCAGGCTGCGGCCTTCATCACGGCGGCAGCAGAACGGGAGCTACAGACACGCACGTTGGACCGCCTGACGGCAAACAGCCCACACCACATCATTGTTGACGAAGTGCCTTGAACAGGAGGCACGTTGTCCACAGGTTCGCCAATTCGCCTGTGGATAACACTACTTGGCTGTGGATCAAACCTCAGGTCCAAAATAAAATGCGTGATCCGACTCTCTCCAGGCACGCTGGGGGAATGAAGGAGCACGCCGACGAACAGACGCGCGGACGGACAGGTGAGCGAACCCGGATCCGGACGCGCGAGCGGACGGATGACCGGACGGAACGACGGGCCGATGAACCGATGGATGAAAAACGCACCGTGAAGGTGTCGAAGTACCTCTCGAAGCATCTGCGGCACCAGCCCGAACGGATCGGACTCACCCTCGGCGAGGGCGGCTGGGTCGAGATCGACGCGCTGATCTCCGCGGCCGACGCGCACGGCTTCCGGCTCACCCGCGACGAGCTCGACCATGTGGTGGCCAACAACGACAAGCGGCGCTTCGCCGTCGAGGGCACCCGCATCCGGGCCAGTCAGGGCCACTCCGTCGAGGTCGACCTCGGGCTGCCCCCGGCGACTCCGCCCGCGTACCTCTACCACGGGACCGTGGCCCGCAGCCTGGACCCGATCCGCGCCGAGGGCCTGAGACCCATGAACCGGCACGACGTGCACCTCTCCGCCGACCGGGAGACGGCGACCCGCGTCGGCGCCCGCCGCGGCCGCCCGGTCGTCCTCGCCGTGGACGCCGCCGCCATGCACCGTGACGGTCATGTCTTCCAGGTCAGCGCCAACGGCGTCTGGCTGACGAAGGCCGTGCCCCCGCGCTATCTGCGGTTCCCCGGACCGCACTGAACCCGGCCGGCAGTCCGTTCCGGTCCCGGACGAATCCGGCACCGCATACGGGGAACTCGGGCCGGATGGGAGAGATCCGGGTCGGAACCTGCTCGTGGACGGACAAGGCGCTGGTGTCCAGCGGCTGGTATCCGGCAGGTCACCGCGACGCGGAGGGCAGACTGCGGCACTACGCCACCCGGTTCCCGGTGGCGGAGGTGGATTCCACCTATTACGGACTGCCCAGCACCCGCAACAGCCTTCTGTGGATCGACCGCACACCCCCGGGGTTCCGGTTCGACGTGAAGGCGTTCTCCCTGCTCACCGGGCATCCGACACGGCCGGAAGCGCTGCCGGCGGACCTGCGCCCGGCCTTCGCACGGCAGCGGGAACGATCAGGCGTCGATCCCGGACTGCTCGACGACGTGTGGGACCGGTACAGCGGGGCCCTCGAACCGCTCCGCGCATCCGGCCGTCTGGGAACGCTGGTCTTCCAGTTCTCGCACCGGTTCGTCCCCGGGAGGCCGGCGGTGGAGTTCCTGCGCCGGTCCCGTGAGCGCGCCGCCGGCTGGCCGGTGGCCGTGGAGTTCCGGAACCCCGGCTGGTGGCGCGACGAGCACGTCGACGCGACGACCGCCCTGCTGACCGACCTGGACGCGACGGCCGTGGCCGTGGACATGGCGCAGAACCTTCCCGATTCCGTACCACCGGTCGTACGGGTCACCTCTCCGGAATTCGCCCTGGTGCGTCTCCACGGTCGCAGCGGCGCCTGGCGGACCGGCACCAAGGAAGAGAGGTTCCGCCACTCGTACACACGCGAAGAACTCTCCGAGTGGACACCGCGCGTCCGCGAGATGGCCGGGCGGGCGCGGGAGGTCCACGTCCTGTTCAACAACTGCTGCGGTGACGCCGCCGTCCGCGCCGCCCAGTCGATGCGACACCTGCTCGGTCTCTCGTAGAGTCGACCCCATGCGACTGAGCACTGTGATTCTGCCGATCGACCGCTGGCGCGACGAGGGCCGCGACAAGTGGCGGCGCGCCGAGGAACTGGGCTTCCACACCGCGTTCACCTACGACCACCTCTCCTGGCGGACCTTCCGCGACGGACCGTGGTTCGGGGCCGTGCCGACGCTGACCGCGGCGGCCGCCGTCACCGACCGGCTGCGCCTCGGCACGCTCGTGACCTCGCCGAACTTCCGGCACCCGGTGACCCTCGCCAAGGATCTGATCTCCCTCGACGACGTCTCGGACGGCCGGGTCACGCTGGGCATCGGAGCCGGCGGCACCGGTTTCGACGCCACCGCGCTCGGACAGGACCCCTGGACCCCGCGTGAGCGCGCCGACCGCTTCGGCGAGTTCGTCCCGCTGCTCGACCGGCTCCTCACCGAGGACTCGGTCTCCTACGGCGGCAACTTCTACTCGGCGCACGAGGCGCGCAACATCCCTGGCTGTGTCCAGCGCCCCCGGCTGCCGTTCGCCGTGGCCGCCACCGGCCCACGCGGACTGCGGCTCGCCGCCCGTCACGGGCAGGCCTGGGTGACGACCGGCGACCCGAAGCTGTACGAGACGGGCACCCCCGAGCAGTCGGTCCAGGCCATGCGCGGACAGATCGGCAAGCTCGCCGACGCCTGCGCCGAGATCGGCAGGGACGTGGCGGAGCTCGACAAGATCCTGCTCACCGGCTTCACCCCCGACCGGGGCCGCCCCCTGGAGTCCCTCGACGCGTTCGTCGACTTCGCGGGCCGGCACGCCGAACTGGGCTTCACCGACATCGTGATCCACTGGCCGATCCCCGGCTCGGACTTCGCCGCCGACCCGAAGGTCTTCGAACGGATCGCCATGGAGGCGGCGGCCCAGCTGCGCTGAACCGCGCCGCCACGACGCGGTTTCGACAGGGGGTGACGGCACCGCTGAGGACGGTGACCACTCAGGTGTGCGGACCGCCGCACGGCCGTGCGCGCCCGTGCGGGAGAATGAGCACGTGACCTCAGCGACTCGCCGGCCCGAGACCCCGGCCTCCACCGTCCCGCCCCGGCTGATCGCCACGGACCTCGACGGCACCTTGTTGCGCGACGACAAATCGGTGTCCGACCGCACGATCGCCGCCCTCGCCGCCGCCGAACAGGCAGGCATCGAGGTCTTCTTCGTCACCGGCCGCCCGGCCCGCTGGATGGACGTCGTCAGCGACCACGTCCACGGGCACGGCCTGGCCATCTGCGGCAACGGCGCCGCCGTGGTCGACCTGCACGGCGGCCCCGGCGCCCACCGCTTCGTCAAGATCCGCGAACTGACGACCGACATCGCCCTGGACGTGATCCGGATCCTGCGCTCCGCCGCGCCCGGCACGGTGTGTGCCGTCGAGCGGACGTACGGCCTCCATCTCGAACCGGGCTACCCCCTCATGCACATGGAACCCCCGGAGATCGTCCTGCCCGCCGAGGAACTCCTCGCCGAGGACGCGCTGGACGCCGATCAGCCGGTGCTGAAGGTGCTCGCGTTCCACCCGGAGATGGACCCGGACGAATTCCTCGCCGTCGCCCGCCCGGCCATCGGCGACCGGGCCAACGTGACCCGGTCGAGCCCCAGCGCCCTGCTGGAGATCAGCGGTCCCGGCATCTCCAAGGCCAGCACCCTCGCGCTGTGCTGCGCCGAGCGCGGCATCTCCCCCGAGGAGGTCGTCGCCTTCGGCGACATGCCGAACGACGTCGAGATGCTCACCTGGGCAGGCCGGTCGTACGCGATGGGCAACGCCCATCCCGCGGTGATCGCCGCCGCCTCCGGGCGCACGGTCGCGAACAACGAGGACGGGGTGGCGGTCGTGATAGAGCGGATCCTGGCGGACCGCGCGTAACCCTCCGGGGCACGGCCACGGGTTCTCCGGCGACATGCCGGAGAACCCGGACGGCGGTGGGCGGCCGGCCCGAGGACCCGGGCCACGCACCGGAGGCCCCGGCGGCCTCCGTACGGAAGCGGGGCTCGGTGGGCACCCGCCCGATCGCGTCGGCCGCCACGACCCGATCCGGCCCGGCCCGGTCCGGCCTGACCCGGCCCGGTCAGGCCTCACACGGTCCTGTCCTGTCTTGTCCGGTCCGGACGGAACTCGCTAGACGACGACCCCGTGCCCCGCCAGCCACGGCACCGGATCGATCGCCGATCCCATGTCCGGCGTCACCCGCACCTCGAAGTGCAGGTGCGGGCCGGTCGAGTTGCCGCTCGTGCCCGACTGCCCGATCCACTCCCCGGTCGAGACCCGCTGCCCCTGGTCGACGGCGACGGACGCGAGGTGCGCGTACTGGGTGTAGTAGCCGTCCGGGTGCTCGATCACGACCTCGATGCCGAAGGCGCCGCCACAGGACACCCTCACCACCCGGCCCGCTCCGGCCGCCCGCACCGGGGTGCCGATGGGCACCGCGAAGTCCTGCCCGGTGTGCCGGTGCGCCCAGTGCTCGCCCCCGCTTCCGAAGCCCGCGGAGAGTTCGTACGTCTCCACCGGCGCGACCCACGCGCGCGTGAACTGCACCGGCGGCTGGTCGAGGCGAACGGTCCCGCGGCAGGAGCCCGCCGCCACGGAGGCGTCCGCCCGGCTCTGCAACGCCGACCGCGCCTCGTCGAGCTTCGCCTCGATCGTCCGCTTGATCGCGGCGAGTTCCCCGCTCCGCTTCTCCAGCGCCTGCCACTCGGACCGGGCCTTCGCCTCGTCCTCGGCGAGCCGGCCCTCGGCGCGCCTGCTCTTCGCGACGGCGCCGGCGACGGCCAGATCGGCTCGCCGCACGGCGTGCTGACCACGCATCAGACCGTCGGGGTCCTTCGCGAACAGGATCTGCGCCGTGTACGGCAGCCCGCCGCCCTGCCGGTAGTGGGCGCGCACGATACGGCCCAGGTCCTCGTGCAGGACGGCGATCTCCTGCCGCTCCCGCGCGAGGAGGCGCTCCGCCCGCTCGGCCCGGCCGCGCTGCGCCTCGGCGTCCTGTCTCCCCGCCTCGTACTGCCCCGTCGCCACGGAGGCGTCCTCGTACAGCCGTGCCACCTGGGCGCTGATGTCGAGGTCCTCACCGTCTCCCTCGGCCGCCGCGGGCCGGGCAGCGAGGACCACGAGCGCGGACAACAGGGCCGGTACGAGAAGGGGATGGCGGCGAGATGGACGCATGACAGCGATCGTGGCCCGTGCCTTCGGGACCGGCTCGTTCAAGGCGTACACCTGGGGGACGGGGGATCACGAATGGCCCAGCGGCACGGCCGGTCGGTCCCGTACCGGCGGGTGCCGTCGCGAACAGGTCTTCCGTGCAAGGGGATTCAGTGCGGTACCTGCCACACCACCGTCGCGCCCCCGCCGTCCGCGCCGATCCCCGGCCCGTGCCAGCTCGCGCCGCCCAGCGACTCGGCGCGCCGTTCGAGATTCTTCAGACCGCTGCGCCGGCCGCCCTCGGGGATGCCGACGCCGTTGTCCGCGACGGCGAGGCGCACGCCCGGGCGCCCGTCCGGCAGCAGGACGTCCGCGTCGACGGAGACCTCGATACGGGAGGCTCCCGCGTGCCGGAACGCGTTGGAGAGCGCTTCGCGCAGCGCGGCGATGAGGTTCTTGCCGGCGAGTTCGCCGACCAGTGTGTCGACGGGGCCGGTGAAACGGTGTCCGGGCTGGAAGCCGAGGGGTACGGCCGCCGTGTTGATCTCGCGCAGGACGCGGGTGCGCAGCCCGGACGGCATCTCGGCGGGATCCTGCCGGAGCGCGAAGATCGCGGTGCGGATCTCCTGGATGGTGATGTCGAGTTCGTCGACCGCCCTGCCGACGCCCCGCCGCACCTCGGGCACGTTCGACCGGCGCTGCGCGCTCTCCAGCATCATCCCGGTGGCGAACAGCCGCTGGATGACCAGGTCGTGCAGGTCGCGGGCGATCCGGTCGCGGTCCTCGTACACCGCGAGGCGTTCCCGGTCGCGTTGCGTCTCGGCCATCATCAGGGCCAGGGCGGCCTGCGAGGCGAACCGTGTGGCGAGGGTCCGCTCGGTCTCGGTGAACTGGCGTCCCTCGCGGGACCGCGGGGTGAGAAGGGCGCCGAGGACCCTGCCGTCGCTCTGTAGGGGGAGCATCATGACGGGTCCGTAGTCGCGGGTGAGATCCGCCCGCATACGCGGGTCGGCGGACGCGTCCGCCAGGAACACCGGCTTCCCGTCGCGGAGTTCGACGACCAGTTCGCTCTCCGGCGGGACGACCACGCCGAGTTCCTTCGACGGGTGGTCCGAGGCCACCGCGACGACCTCCAGGCCGCCCTCCTCCACGGGCAGCAGTACGATCCCGGCCGCGGAACCCGAGAGCCGGCGGGCCTGTTCGGCGACGGTCTGCAGCGCGTCCTCGGCGTCACCGCCCGCCAGCAGCGCGGTGGTGACGGCGACCGAGCCGTCGATCCAGCGCTCACGCTGCTGCGCCGCCTCGTACAGACGGGCGTTGCCGACGGCGATACCGGCCTCCGTGGCCAGCACCCGCACCATGTCGAGATCGTCGTCGTCGAAGGTGCCACCACCACGCTTCTCGGCGAGGTAGAGGTTCCCGAAGATCTCTCCCTGCACCCGGATCGGCACCCCGAGGAAGCTGTGCATCGGTGGATGGCCGGCCGGGAACCCGCAGCAGCGCGGGTCGTCGGCCAGATTCGCGAGGCGCACCGGATCGGGGTCGCGGATGAGCGCGCCCAGCAGCCCCTTGTGACCGTCGGGCCTCCGCCCGATCCTGCGGACGGTCTCCTCGTCGACGCCGTGATGGACGAAGTCCGCGAGTCCCTCACCGCCCTCGGCCACGACTCCGATGGCCGCGTACCGCGCGCCCGTGAGCTCGGCCGCCGTCTCGCAGATGCGGTCCAGCTTGGAGTGCAGCTCCAGCCCTGATCCGACCGACCGCACGGCCTCCAGCAGCCGCGGGACCCGTACGGCCGGCTCTCCGGGCAGCCCTCCCCGGGCACGGGCCGCCGCGTCCGTGCTGTCGCCCGGGACGGGGGAGGCCGGGGCCGCTGACATGACTTGAGCCTAATCAGTCCCCTTTGTGCGGGAAAGTCGGGTCACGGGGAGGAACGGCCCCGGGACCGCAGGTGCCTCCCCCTGACCGTCCGCGCGTACGGCGCTCAGCGCGCCACCGCGCGCACCAGCAGATCTCCGGCGGTCTCCCGCTCCACCATCTCCCGCAGCGGCCCCTCGGCGGCGGAGAGCTCCGCGAACGTCCCGCGCTGGACCACACGTCCCCGCGCGAGCACGATCACCTCGTCCACCGCGTCCAGCCCGGCCAGCCGATGCGTGATCAGCAGTGTCGTACGGCCCTCGGTCGCGGCCAGCAGATCCGCGGTGAGCGCGTCGGCCGTCGGCAGGTCGAGGTGTTCCGCCGGTTCGTCGAGAACGAGTACGGGGAAGTCGGCGAGCAGCGCACGCGCCAGAGCGAGCCGCTGGCGCTGGCCGCCGGACAGCCGTGCCCCGTGTTCTCCGATCAGGGTGTCGAGCCCGTCGGGCAGCCCGTCCACCCAGTGGAGGAGCCGGGCCCGCCCGAGCGCGTCACGCAGTGCGGCCTCGGTCGCGTCCTTGCGGGCGAGCAGCAGGTTCTCGCGCACGGTGCTGTCGAAGAGGTGCGCGTCCTGGGCGCACAGCCCGACCAGTCGGCGTACGGCGTCCCCGTCCGTTCGGTACGCGTCCGTCCCGCCCAGCGTGTACGTCCCCGCCTCCGGGTCCAGGAAGCGCAGCAGCACCTGCGCGAGCGTCGTCTTGCCCGCCCCGGACGTGCCGACCACGGCGATCCTGCGGCCCTCTTCGAGGGTCAGATCGATCCCGGCCAGCGCGTCCCGGTCCTGCCCCGCGTGACGGGCCCGGAGCCCGGCCACACGGAGCGGGAACGGTGACAGGGGCGCCGGCTGCGGCTCTTCGGGCTCGCGTACGGGATCGGCGGCGTCCAGCACCTCGTACACGCGCTCGGCGCTCCTGCGCACCCGCTGCCGGTACTGGACGGCGAGCGGCAGCCCCATGACGGCCTCGAAGGCGGCGAGCGGGGTGAGGACGACGACGGCCATGGCCACGCCGTGCAGTCGGCCCGCGGCGACCGCCTGGGCGCCCACGACGGCGGCGGCCGCGACCGTGAGCCCGGAGACCAGTGCCGTGAGTCCGTCGCCGAGGGCGGTCGCGGTGGCGGCTCGCGAGGCGATGGCCGTGAGAACGCCGTCGGCCCGCCGCGTCCTGGCGATGCGGACGGGCAGCGCGCCCGCGACGGTCAGTTCGGCGGTCCCCGTGAACAGATCGGCCACCTGGGTCGCGAGCGCGCCGCGCGCGGGAGCCAGTCGTCGCTCGGCGCGGCGCGCCACGGCGCCGGTCACCAGGGGAACACCGACGCCGGCCGCCAGCAGGCCAACGGCGAGAACGGCCCCGGCTTCGGGCAGCAGCCAGGTGGTGAACCCGACGGAGGCGGCCGACACCAGGGCCGCGGCTCCGACCGGCAGCAGCCAGCGCAACCAGTAGTCCTGCAGGGCGTCCACGTCGGCGACGAGCCGTGACAGCATGTCACCGCGCCGGGTGGTCCGCAGTCCCGCGGGCGCGAGCCGTTCCAGTCGCCGGTAGACGGCGACCCGTGTGTCGGCCAGCATCCGCAGCACGGCGTCGTGCGACACGAGCCGTTCCGCGTACCGGAACACCGCCCGCCCGATGCCGAACGTCCTGGTGGCCGTCACGGCCACCATCAGATAGAAGACCGGCGGCTGCTGGGACGCCCTGGAGATGAGCCATCCGGAGGTCGCCATGAGGCCGACGGCACTGCCGAGCGCGAGACCGCCGAGGAGCAGCGCGAGCGCGAGCGGCCCACGTCGGGGAGCCGCCATCGCCCGGACGCGGGCGAGCGCACCGCCCCGGTCCCGGGACATCGCGACGAGCGCCTCTCCGTCCACCGGGGGCGCGCCACCCGGCTCGGCCGCCCGGGGCGGCTGTGCGCGCGTCGGCTCGGCGGAACCGGGAACGCCGTCCACGAGCGCCGGCCGCGGCTCGTCGGTCACGGCGGCTTCCAGGCGTACCACCCGGTCCGCCGCCTCCAGCAGGGCCGGCCGGTGCACGACCAGCAGTACGGTCCGCCCCACGGCCAGCCGCCGGACCGCCGCGACGACCTCGGCCTCGGTCTCCCCGTCGAGCGAGGCCGTCGGCTCGTCGAGCAGCAGCACGGGCCGGTCCGCCAGGAACGCCCGCGCCAGCGCGAGACGCTGGCGCTGACCGGCCGACAGTCCGGCGCCGTCCTCGCCGAGGACCGTGTCGGCCCCGGCGGGCAGCGCGTCGACGAATCCTGCCGCGCCCGCGTCGACGAGAGCCCTGCGCAGCGCGTCGTCGTCGGCGTCGGGTCGCGCCAGCCGTACGTTCTCGGCGATGGACCCGGCGTACAGGTGCGGTCGCTGCGGCACCCAGGCGATCCGTGAGCGCCACTGCGTGAGGTCGGCGTCGGTGAGTTCGACTCCCCCCGCCCGGGCCTGACCGGCGGTGGGCGCGACGAACCCGAGCAGGACGTTCAGCAGGGTCGACTTGCCCGCGCCGCTGGGGCCTACGAGGGCGACCGTCTCGCCGGTCCCGACCGTGAAGGAGACGTCCGAGACCGCGTCCGACGAGCGCCCCGGGTACCGCACGGTCACGCCCTCGAAGGCGATCTCCCCCGCGGGCACAGGCAGCGAACCGGACCTCGGCGCCGGAGTCTCCAGCACCTCGAAGATCGCCTCCGCCGCCGCGAGTCCCTCGGCGGCGGCGTGGTACTGGGCGCCCACCTGCCGCAGCGGCAGATAGGCCTCGGGGGCCAGCACGAGGATGACGAGCCCTGTGTACAGGTCCATCTCTCCGTGGACGAGGCGCATTCCGGTGGTCACCGCGACCAGGGCGACCGAGATGGTGGCCAGCAGTTCCAGGGCGAAGGAGGACAGGAAGGCGATCCGGAGCGTCCTCATGGTCGCCTGCCGGTACTCGCCGGTGATCTTCCGGATCGACTCGGCCTGCGCCTTGGCCCGGCCGAACACCTTGAGCGTGGGCAGTCCCGCGACCACGTCCAGGAAGTGTCCGGACAGCCGGGACAGCATCCGCCACTGGCGGTTCATCTGGCTGCGCGTGGCCCAGCCGATCAGCACCATGAACAGGGGGATGAGCGGCAGGGTGGCGACGATGATCGCCGCGGACACCCAGTCCTCGGTGACGATCCGCGCCAGCACGGCCACCGGCACCACCAGCGCGAGTCCCAGCTGGGGCAGACAACGCGAGAAGTAGTCGTCGAGCGCGTCGACGCCCCGTGTCGCGAGAGCGACCAGGGATCCTGTGCGCTGACCGCTGAGCCACCCGGGTCCGAGCGCCGCGGCCTTCTCCACCAGCCGCCCCCTCAGCTCCGACTTGACCGCGGCGCTCGCACGGTGTGCGGCGAGCTCGGTGAGCCAGGCCACCGCGGCACGCCCGAGCGCCACGGCCGTCAGCAGCATCAGGGGAGTACGCAGTTCGGCGACGGAGAAACCGTGCTGGAAGGCGCCGACCACGACTTCGGCGATGAGCATCGCCTGGGCGATGACCAGGGCCGCTCCGGCGACACCCAGCCCCACGACCGCCGCGAGGAAGAAGCGGGTGGCTCGGGCGTACCGGAGCAGGCGCGGATCGATTGGTTTCACGTGAAACACACCTTTGGCCCATCAGGCATGTTTCACGTGAAACATGCCGCTACATCGGATTCAGTGCGACACGTCCACGGCGATGTGGTGCGTGCCGATGCGCTTGCGGAACACCCAGTAGGTCCAGCTCTGGTAGAGCAGGACGATCGGCGTGGCGATCACGGCACACCAGGTCATGATCTTCAGGGTGTACTGGCTCGACGAGGCATTGGTGACCGTGAGGCTCCAGTCCGCGCTGAGCGAGGACGGCATGACATCGGGGAAGAGCGACAGGAAGAGCATCGCGACGGCGGCCACGATGGTGATCCCCGAGAGGATGAAGGCCCATCCCTCACGCCCGCCGTTGACCATCGCCAGCGCCCCGACGAGGGCGACCACGGCCACGATCAGCGCTGCCAGCGAGGCACCGTCACCGCTGTCGATCTGGGTCCAGATCAGGAAGACCAGCGCCAGCACTGCTGTTGCCAGGCCGACCTTCAGCGCGAGCTTCCGCGACCGCTCCCGGATGTCCCCCACCGTCTTGAGTCCGACGAACACGGCCCCGTGGAAGGTGAACAGCGTGAGCGTGACCAGACCGCCGAGGATCGAGTACACGTTGAGCAGGTCCCAGAAGTTGCCCACGTACTCGAAGTTCCGGTCGATCTTCACTCCGCGCACGATGTTGCCGAAGGCCACTCCCCACAGGAACGCGGGGATCAGCGAGGTCCAGAAGATCGCCGTCTCCCAGTTGCGCTGCCAGTGCTCCTCGGACCGCTTCGCCCGGTACTCGAAGGCGACACCGCGCACGATCAGACAGACCAGGATGATCAGCAGCGGCAGGTAGAAGCCCGAGAAAAGGGTGGCGTACCACTCGGGGAAGGCCGCGAAGGTCGCGCCGCCGGCCGTGAGCAGCCACACCTCGTTGCCGTCCCACACGGGGCCGATCGTGTTGATCAGCACTCGCTTCTCGACACGGTCGCGGGCCAGCAGCTTGGTGAGGATGCCGACCCCGAAGTCGAAGCCCTCCAGGAAGAAGTAACCGATCCAGAGGACCGCGATGAGGACGAACCAGACGTCGTGAAGTTCCATGACTCAGCAGCTCCCCGAGCCTAGTAGGAGAAGGCCATCGGCTTGTCGGCGCCGGAGTCGCCGCCGATCCTCGTGGGCGGGTTGAGGTCGGACTCGGTGAGCTCGGGCGGCCCTGCCTTGACGTACTTCGCGAGCAGCTTGACCTCGATGACGGCGAGGATCGCGTAGAGCAGCGAGTAGACGGTCAGCGAGGTGATGACCTCGCCCTGGGAGACTGTGGGGGACACCCCGTACCGGGTCTGGAGAACGCCGTACACGACCCACGGCTGACGGCCCATCTCGGTGAAGATCCAGCCCCAGGAGTTGGCGATCAGCGGGAACGCCAGGGTCCAGATCGCGATCCGCCAGCCCCACTTGGTGAGCTTCGGTCCGAGCGCCTTGTTCTTGAACAGGACCAGATGCGGTGCCTCGTCCTCGCCGACCCTCAGGTGCTGCGGCAGCATGAACTTCTTGCGGGTCAGCCAGAGCCCGACGATGCCGATCACGAAGGAGGCCATGCCGAAGCCGATCATCCAGCGGAACGCCCAGAAGGTGACCGGGATGATGGGGCGGTAGTCGCCGGGACCGTACTTCTCCTGCTCGGCCTTGTTCGTGTCGTTGATGCCGGGCACGTACGAGTCGAAGTCGTCGTTGGCGAGGAACGACAGTATCCCCGGGATCGACAGCTCGACGGTGTTGTGGCCCTTGCTGACGTCTCCGTAGGCGAAGATCGAGAAGGGTGCGGATTCCTGGCCGTCCCACAGCGCCTCGGCCGCGGCCATCTTCATCGGCTGCTGCTTGAACATGACCTTGCCGAGGGTGTCACCGCTGATCGCCGTGAGGAGACCGGCGATGACGACGGTGACTAGACCGAGCCGCAGCGAGGTCTTCATGACGGCGACGTGCCGCTTGCGGGCCAGGTGGATCGCGGCGATGCCCACCATGAACGCCCCGCCGGTCAGGAAGGCCGCCGTGAGGGTGTGGAACACCTGGGCGAGCGCGGTGTTCTGGGTCAGCACATGCCAGAAGTCGGTGAGTTCCGCGCGCCCCTTCTCCTTGTTGATCCGGTAGCCGACCGGGTGCTGCATCCACGAGTTGGCCGCGAGGATGAAGTACGCGGACAGCATGGTGCCGATGGAGACCATCCAGATGCAGGCGAGGTGGAGCTTCTTCGGGAGCTTGTCCCAGCCGAAGATCCACAGCCCGATGAAGGTGGACTCGAAGAAGAAGGCGAGCAGGGCCTCGAAGGCGAGCGGGGCCCCGAAGATGTCACCGACGAAGCGTGAGTAGGCGGACCAGTTCATGCCGAACTGGAACTCCTGGACGATGCCGGTGACGACGCCCATGGCGATGTTGATCAGGAAGAGCTTGCCCCAGAACTTGGTGGCCTTGAGGTACTTCTGATTCTCCGTACGTACCCAGGCGGTCTGCAGGCCGGCGACGAGCGCGGCGAGCGAGATCGTCAGGGGGACGAAGAAGAAGTGGTAGACGGTGATAATGCCGAACTGCCATCGCGCCATGGTCTCCGGCGCCAAAGCCAATTCCACGTCGTCAGTCTCCTTACGTCGCCGTGGTCACAGCGGCAGTGTGCCCGCTTCACAACAGACATCACGGGAGCAACAGGACACGCTTGTGAACGCGTTCACATTCACAAGCAATTATGACGCATGCCCGTTCGGGCCCCGGGGTGGGGGTCCTTAAGCCGGACCGATGGGCCCACGCACCGATGGGCCCACGCGCGGAGGGGCCCGTACGCGTCGATCGCGTACGGGCCCCTCCGCGGACTCACGGGGCGCCGCCCTCACGGGCCCGGACGGGCCCGGCCCGGCGGGCGGTCGCCCGGCCGTCCCGGTGCGCGGCCGGTCGGCCGAGCGGCTACAGCCCCTTGTGGAAGCTCTCGGTCGCCTTCAGGAAGATGTCGTTCGCCTCGGTCTCGCCGATGGTGACCCGGACGCCCTCGCCGGCGAACGGACGCACGACGACACCGGCCTGCTCGCAGTGCGCGGCGAAGTCGAGGGTGCGCTCCCCCAGACGCAGCCACACGAAGTTGGCCTGCGTCTCGGGCACCGTCCAGCCCTGAGCGCGCAGGGTGTCGACCACCCGGGTGCGCTCGGAGACCAGGGAACCGACCCGGCCGAGCAGTTCGTCCTCGGCGCGCAGGCTCGCCACGGCGGCGTCCTGGGCGAGCTGGCTCACACCGAACGGGACCGCCGTCTTGCGCAGCGCGGCCGCCACCGGCTCGTGCGCGATCGCGAAGCCGACCCGCAGGCCGGCCAGCCCGTACGCCTTGGAGAAGGTGCGCAGCACGCAGACATTGGGCCGGTCGCGGTAGATCTCCACACCGTCCGGCACCTCGACGTCACGGATGAACTCGCGGTACGCCTCGTCCAGGACGACCAGCACGTCGCTGGGCACCCGGTCCAGGAACCGCTCCAGCTCGGCCCGGCGGACCACGGTGCCGGTCGGGTTGTTCGGGTTGCAGAGGAAAATCAGCCGGGTCCGGTCGGTGACGGCGTCGGCCATCGCGTCCAGGTCGTGCACCTCGCCCGGGGTCAGCGGCACCTGCACCGAGGTCGCCCCGCTGATCTGCGTGATGATCGGGTACGCCTCGAAGGACCGCCAGGCGTAGATGACCTCGTCACCGGGACCGCTCGTGGCCTGCAGCAGCTGCTGCGCGACGCCGACCGAGCCGGTGCCGGTCGCCAGGTGGGAGACGGGGACGCCGAAACGGTCCGCCAGCTCGTTCATGAGCCCGGTGCACGCCATGTCCGGGTAGCGGTTGAACGAACCGGTCGCCGCGGTCAGGCTCTCGAGGACACCGGGCAGCGGCGGATACGGGTTCTCGTTGGAGGACAGCTTGTACGCCACCGCGCCGGCGGCGGCGGGCTTGCCGGGCTTGTAGGTGGGGATACCCGCCAGCTCGGCACGCAGCTTGGGGTTCGTCTCGCTCACCGCAGTCCTCCTCGTGACCACCAGCGGCTCATGACCACCACCGGCTACCAATGCTTCTCACCTTATGAGGATTCCGCGCCGCTGCGAATGGGCTGTGGACAACCGGACACCACCTCGTGTCCGACGGGACGGTCCTCCACGGACGCCGAGGACGCCTGGACGGCCGTCGGCGCCGCACGGTCCGGGACCGCCCTCGTACGAAGTCGTACGAAAAGGGGGCGCGTCGTCGATTACCACATGCGCCGGTGGCTCACGCCGTGGCGCGCATCCCTCGTACAGGTGAGTTGAGACCTCTTCGAGACATGGCCCACTCGACAGGCCTGCACGCGCCGACAAGTCACGTATTGGGGTAGTAGCACTCAACTACCTTCACTTCAAAGGAAGTTACCGACTGTCGATCATGCAGAAACGTGCCTGTCAACGCGTGCATATGCGTCCGCACTACCCCACCGCATGAGCCCTACTATCGGCTCGCCATGACAGCAGCAGGGAAGCACCAGGTGAGCCGGGCGGAGACCTCCCGCCGAGGCGGTCGGCCGGGCAGGGCGGGCATCAGAGACGTGGCCGCGGCAGCAGGGGTCTCCATCACAACCGTGTCCGATGCCCTCAACGGCAAGGGGCGGCTCCCGGACGCCACCCGACGCCACGTCCGCGAAGTCGCCGACCGGCTGGGCTACCGCCCCTCGGCCGCGGCCCGAACCCTCCGTACCGGCAAGTCCGGCCTGATCGGCCTGACCGTCACCACGTACGGGGATGAACCTTTCACCTTCACCGAGTTCGCGTACTTCGCCGAGATGGCCAGAGCCGCCACCTCGGCCGCGCTCGCCCGGGGATACGCCCTGGTCATCCTCCCCGCGACCTCCCGCCACGACGTGTGGTCGAACGTCGCCCTGGACGGGACCGTGGTCATCGACCCGTCCGACCAGGATCCGGTCGTCAGCGAGCTGGTCCGCCAGGGGCTGCCCGTCGTCTCCGACGGCCGGCCCGTGGGATCGCTCCCGGTCACCGCCTGGGTGGACAACGACCACGAGGCCGCGGTCCTCGGCATCCTCGACCACCTGGCGGACGCGGGTGCCCGCCGCATCGGTCTGCTCACCGGCACCACCACGGACACGTACACCCACCTCTCCACCACCGCGTACCTGCGCTGGTGCGAGCGCGTGGGCCAGGATCCCGTGTACGAGGCCTACCCGGCGCACGATCCGTGCGCCGGAGCCGTGGCCGCCGACCGGCTCCTCGCCCGGCCCGACCGCCCGGACGCCGTGTACGGCCTCTTCGACCCGAACGGCACCGACCTGCTGGCCGCCGCCCGCCGCTACGGTCTGCGCGTGCCCGACGACCTGCTGCTGGTCTGCTGCAGCGAGTCGACGGTCTACGCCAGCACCGAGCCTCCCGTCACGACGCTCTCCCTCA
>NZ_KZ626927.1 GCF_002911015.1 Streptomyces populi | reverse complement strand
CGGCCGGACGTTCCCCACGCTCGGGGAGCGTCCGGCCGGCCCCGTGTCACTCGACTCCGGCGTTGAGGAACATACCGCCGTCGACCACGAGCGTCTGACCGGTGACCCAGTCCGACTGCTGCGAGGTGAGGAACGCGGCCGCCCCGCCGATGTCGGAGGGCACACCGAGCCGGCCGAGCGGGTAGGCCGCGGCGGCCTCCGCCTCACGGCCCTCGTACAGCGCGGCCGCGAACTTCGTCTTCACCACGCCGGGCGCGATGGCGTTGACCCGCACCTTGGGCGCGAACTCGTGCGCCAGCTGCACGGTCAGGTTGATCATCGCGGCCTTGCTGACGCCGTACGCGCCGATGAACGGCGAGGGCGCGAGGCCGGCGACCGAGGCGATGTTGACGATCGCGCCACCGTTCTCGCTCTGCCAGGCCTTCCAGGTCAGCTGGGCGAAGCCGAGCGCGGAGACGACGTTGGTCTCGAAGACCTTCCGCGCCACGTTGAGGTCGAGTTCGGCGATCGGCCCGAACACCGGGTTCGTACCGGCGTTGTTGACCAGGAAGTCGACGCGGCCGAACGCCTCCATGGTGCGCTCCACGGCGACGGCCTGGTGGGCCTCGTCGTGGGCCTTGCCGGCCACACCGATGACGCGGTCGGCGCCGAGCTTCTCGACGGCCTCCTTGAGGGCGTCCTCGTTGCGGCCCGTGATGCAGACCCGGTCGCCGCGGGCGACCAGGGCCTCCGCGACGCCGTAGCCGATGCCGCGGCTCGCGCCCGTGACGAGCGCGACCTTGCCCGAGAGTTCGGGGAGGGTGGTCATGTGCTTTTCCCCTGGGTCTAGTTGAGCGGTCCGCCGGCCACGTACAGCACCTGGCCGGAGACGAAGCCGGCGGCCTCGCCGGTGAAGAAGGCGATGCTGTTGGCGATGTCGTCGGGGTTGCCGACGCGCTGCACGGGGATCTGGGTGGCGGCCGCGGCCTGGAAGTCGTCGAAGTCCATCCCGACGCGGGCGGCGGTGGCGGCGGTCATGTCGGTGACGATGAAGCCGGGCGCCACGGCGTTCGCGGTCACACCGAACTTGCCGAGTTCGATGGCCAGGGTCTTGGTGAAGCCCTGGAGACCGGCCTTGGCCGTCGAGTAGTTGGCCTGGCCGCGGTTGCCCAGGGCCGAGGACGAGGACAGGTTGACGATGCGGCCGAACTTGGCCTCCACCATGTACTTCTGGACGGCCTTCGCCATCAGGAAGGCACCGCGCAGGTGCACGTTCATGACGGTGTCCCAGTCGGACGCGCCCATCTTGAACAGCAGGTTGTCCCGCAGGACACCCGCGTTGTTCACCAGGATGGTCGGCGCGCCGAGCTCCTCGGCGATCCGCGCGACGGCGGCCTCCACCTGGGCCTCGTCGGAGACGTCGCAGCCGACCGCGAGGGCCTTGCCGCCCGCGGCGGTGATCTTCTCGACGGTGTCCTTGCACGCGGCCTCGTCGAGGTCGATCACCGCGACGGCGCGGCCCTCCGCGGCCAGTCGTACGGCGGTCGCGGCGCCGATGCCGCGCGCGGCACCGGTGACCACGGCGACGCGCTGCTCAGTGGTGGACATTGCTGGTTCTCCTCGCCCTTGGAAAAGCCGGCCCAAGCCCGGCCAAGCTGTCTCGACAACCTTGCGGAGTCCCCGGGGTCCGGGAGGACCCGCGGCTCACACGGTACGCCCGTCAGGTGAGCGACCGCTTAGTACCTTCAGCAGACGTGACGCTAGAAGCCCTGGCACGCGGTGTCAACGGCACACCGCGCGCATGTGATCCATTACCTGACCAGGAGCTGGAGCAACCGCTCGGTCTCGGCCTCGGGATCGGCGGTCAGACCGGTGTGCACGGGACCCGGCTGGACCACCGTCGAGCGCGGCGCGATCAGCCAGCGAAAACGCCGTCCGGCGTCGTCGCCTGCCGCTTGACCAGCCGCTTTCCCTCCGCCGCAGACCCCTTCGACGGCTCGCAGCGCGGCCCGTACGCCCGTCACGTCCGCGTCCGGGTCGAGTGCGAGCAGCTTGTTCTCGTCCAGATGGGTGCGGGCCGCCACGAAGGAGTGAGCCCGGCAGTACACCAGCACGCCCGCGTTGAAGCACTCGCCGCGTTCGACCCGCGGCACCACACGCAGCAGCGCGTACTCGAAGACGTTCCGCTCGTTCACCTGTCCCCCTCGCTGCCGTCGATGCCCTTGATCCGCTCGTGGATGACGGCGGCGCGCGCCAGCAGCGGCCGCGCGTAGGCGCGCCGCAGCTCGTCCACCGTGTCGAAGCCCGGTTCGCCGGCCAGCCACGCGTCGGGGATCTCGGCCGTGACCTCGGCGAGCAGGTCCTCGGTGATCCGCGGGGCCAGTTCGGCGGCGGCTGCGGCGATGTCCGGGCCGAAGGGGGCGAGCGCGTGGTCGGAGATGTCGTAGGGCTTGGCGGCGGAGGTCTCGGCACCGGGCCAGTGATGGTGCCAGATCATCGTGGCGCCGTGGTCGATGAGCCACAGCTCGCCGTGCCACATCAGCAGGTTGGGATTGCGCCAGGAGCGGTCGACGTTGTTGACCAGGGCGTCGAACCAGACGATCCGGCCCGCTTCCCGCGCGCTCACCTCGAAGGCGAGGGGGTCGAACCCGATGGCGCGGGGGAGGAAGTCCATCCCGAGGTTCGGTCCGCCGCTCGACTTCAGCAGCTCCTGGACCTCCTGGTCCGGTTCCCCGAGCCCGAGGACCGGGTCGAGGCCGATCGTCACCAGGCCGGGCACCCGCAGGCCGAGCCGACGGGCGAGTTCACCGCAGACGACCTCCGCGACGAGCGTCTTGCGCCCCTGTCCGGCGCCGGTGAACTTCATGACGTACGTCCCGAGGTCGTCGGCCTCGACGAGTCCCGGCAGCGAGCCGCCCTCGCGCAACGGCGTGATGTAGCGGGAGGCGTTCACTTCCTTGAGCATCGCCCCAGGTTACTGGGGTGGTCCCGCCCGGCGGACGCGACCCGGTGACGGAGGCCGGGGCGATCTCCCGGTGTCGGGGGCGGAGCGGGCGGCGACCGGGCGCCCCCGGCTGTCGGAACGCTGTCGATCAGGTCAAGAAGTCGCCATTGCCTGAACAGCACGCGACGACGGACCGTACCTCTGATCAGATCCAGATCATGTCCGCCGAAGGGAAAGCCAGCATGACCAGCGAATCGCTTCACTCCGCACAGGGACCGGCCCGGCGCACCGTCGTGGCGGCGGTCGGCGCGGCAGGGCTCGCCGTCGCGCTGACCGCGTGCGGGTCGGACGACAAGGCTTCCGACACCGCGGACGCCGGGAACGCGGCCGGCACGGAACTCGCCAAGACCAGCGACATCCCCGAGGGCGGCGGCAAGGTCTTCGCCGACAAGGGGGTCGTGGTGACCCAGCCGACGGCGGGAACCTTCAAGGCCTTCTCGTCGAAGTGCACCCACCAGGGCTGTGCGGTCAAGGGCATCGCGAACGGCGTCATCACCTGTCCCTGCCACAACAGCGAGTTCTCCGCCACCGACGGCAGTGTGAAGAAGGGGCCCGCGACGACCGGGCTGGCCGTCACCGACATCAAGGTCGACGGGGACTCCATCAAGTTGGCCTGACCGCCGCCACCGGCCGTCGGCCGTTCGGAGCGTCGGCCTCCTCAGCGCCGTTTCCGTTCGAGGCAGGCGAGCACGTCGTCGGTCGTCGTGATGGTGGCGACCAGCGCGAGCGTGTTCCGGATCATCGCGGGGGTGTACTCGGAGGGCACCCCCGCGACGGCGTCCGCGGGAACGACGACGGTGTAGCCGCGGTTCACGGCGTCGAACACCGCGTTGGGAACGGCGATGTTGGCCGAGACCCCCGTCACGACGAGGGTGCGGCAGCCCAGGTTGCGCAGCAGCGGGTCGACGTCGGTGCCCGAGATCGGCGACAGACCGTGCAGCCTGCGTACGACGAAGTCCTCCTCGGCCACCTCGACGGGCGGCGCGATCCGCACCGCCGCCGTACCGGTCAGCTGTCGCACGGGCAGCCGCTCGGCCGCCCGGAACAACCGGGCGTTGCGGTTCGCGCCGCGGCCGTCCGGGCGGCGCTCGGCGACCGCGTGGATCACCTGCACCCCGCTCTCGTGCGCGGCGTCGACCAGCCGGGCGATCCGGGCGAGCGCTCCGGACGACCGTACCTCCCGGGCGAGTTCGGGCAGCGCGCCGTCCGGGCCCACGACGCCCTGTTGGCACTCCACGGTGAGCAGTACCGTGCCGACGGGGTCGAGGAGTTCACCGAGTTGCTCGAACGACGGCATGGCTCTCCTTGTCGTCGCGGGTCGGGACGGCGGAGCGTAACGACCATTGCGTGAGGACGGAAGACGCCTCATGCTTTCCTGACGGAACGTCAGAAATTTTTACGGAAAGCCCGGCGGACGGAGCCGGCGCACGGAACGGGATCGGCACCGGCTCCGGCCGGCGCACCGGACGAGAACGCCGATCACACAGAGCAAGAACACAGGACAAGAGGGGACCGTATGACCGTCACCCAGCGCAGGGGCCGGAAGATCATGATGACCCCCGGTGAACTGGACGAGTTCCTCACCACCCAGCGCACCTGCCGCGTCGCCTCCGTGTCGAAGGACGGGGTCCCGCACGTGAGCGCCCTCTGGTTCGCCTGGGACGGCACCTCGCTGTGGTTGTACTCGGTGGTGCGCAGCAAGCGCTGGGTGCAGCTGCGGAACGACCCGCGGGTCGCGGTGGTGGTCGACTCCGGCGAGGAGTACGGGGAGCTGCGGGGCGTCGAGCTGTCCGGAACGGTGGAGTTCGTCGGCGAGTTCCCCCGCACCGGAGAGCTGTGCGCCGAACTCGACGTCCCGGAGATCCTGTTCGCCCGCAAGAACTTCGGCCTGGAGGAGATGCCGCACGACGGCCGGCACGCGTGGATGCGGCTGACGCCGACCGCCATCGCCTCGTGGGACTTCCGCAAACTCCCCCCGATGTAGCCGAACCGCCCTTCACCCGCTCCTACTTCACGGCCTCCACAGCCGCACCGGCCCTGCGCAAGGCGTCCACCGCCGCCCTGATCGAGGGCCGGCGGTCGGCGTCGGCCCGCCACACGACGTAGACGTGGCGGCGCACACGCTGGCGCACCGGCACCGTGACGACCCCCTCGGGCATCGGGTGGCGTCCGAGGAGCGGGGCCACGCACACCCCGAGTCCCGCGGCGACGAGCCCGAGCTGGGTGTGCGTCTCCCCGGCGCGGTGCCCGATGCGCGGTTCGACCCCCTGGGAACGCAGCGTGAACATCAACCACTCGTGACAGAACTCGCCCTCGGCCCAGGTGATCCACTCGTCGTCGGCGAAGTCCCCGAGGTCCACCTCGGCGCGGCCCGCGAGCCGGTGACCGGCCGGCATCGCCACATCGGCCGGGTCCTCGAGGATCGACGCCTTCACCAGGCCGTCGGGCAGGGGCATCGGCTTGTTGTACCAGTCGAGCACGACCGCGAGGTCCAGGTCCCCGCGCACCACTCCCGCCACCCCGGCCTCCGGCTCCAGCTCGCTGGAGCGCACCCGCAGTCCCGGGTGGTCGGCGCGCAGCTGCGCGAGTGCCGCCGGGAACAGCCCGCGCGCCGCGGTCGGGAACGCGGACAGTCTCAGCTCGCCGGCCACCTGGCCGCGCTGCGCCTCCAGGTCGGACTGCGCGAGTTCGACCTGGGACAGGATGCGGGCCGCGTGCTCGGCGAGGAGCCGCCCGGCGTCGGTCAGGCGCACTCCCCTGCCGTTCTTGGCGAGGAGCCGCTGTCCCACCTCGCGCTCCAGCTTCGACATCTGCTGGGAGACGGCCGAGGTGGTCACGTGCAGCCCCTCGGCCGCGCCGCTCACCGAGCCGTGCCGGGCCAGGGCGTCGAGGGTGCGCAGTCGCTCCAGGTTCAACATGTAAGCAATGCTACGAGATACCGCTCGAATATTCTCGCTTGTGCTACGAGATCGCCCTGCTCCATCCTGGACCCCATGAGCACCGTCGCCTCCTCCCGCACCGTGACGCCGAACGGCGTCGCGCCCCGCCGCCGCGCCACCCTCGACTGGCGGATCCGCTTCGGCGTGCTGTCGCTGATCTGGGGCTTCAGCTTCCTGTTCATCAAGGTCGGCACGGACGGGTACGCGCCGTTCCAGGTCACCTTCGGCCGGCTGCTGTTCGGGAGCGCGGTGCTCGTGGCGGCGATGGCGGTGAAGCGGGAGCGGCTGCCGCGCGGGGCGCGGACGTGGGGCCACCTCGCGGTCGCGGCCTTCCTGCTGAACGCGCTGCCGTTCTCCCTCTTCGCCTACTCCGAGCTGACCATCCCCTCCACGCTCGCGGGCATCTGCAACGCGACGTCGCCGCTGTGGGGCATGGCCCTGTCCCTGGTCGCCCTCTCCGAGGACCGGCCGACCCGGCGCAGAGTGGCCGGTCTCGGCATCGGCTTCCTCGGGGTCCTGACGGTCCTGGGTGTCTGGCAGGGCTTCCACGGCCTGGACGCCACGGGCACGGCGATGGCCCTGCTGGCGTCGCTGAGCTATCCGGTCGGCTGGATCTACGTCCGCCGGACCCTGGCCGGCACCGGGCACTCGCACCTGTCGATGACCGGCGCCCAGCTGCTCCTGGCCACCGCCCAACTGGCTTTCGTCACCCCGCTGTTCACCACGCTCCCGAGCCGTGTCGCATGGGTGCCGCTGCTCGCGATCGCGGCCCTCGGGGCCCTCGGCACCGGTCTGGCCATGCTCCTGCAGTACGGCATCGTCGCCGAGGTCGGCCCGACGACGGCGCAGATGGTCACGTACTTCATCCCGGTCATCGCCACCGCCGCCGGTGTCGCGATCCTCGGCGAGTCACTGGCCTGGTCGACGCCCGTCGGCGCGGTGATCGTCCTCGCGGGCGCGGCCCTCACCCAGACCGGACCGCGCGACTGACACCGGAGGCGCCCGGCGCACGGCTCAGACGTAACGCCGTGCGGGGGCCGGTCCCACGGCGGACGCGACGGCGTCCGCGAGCGGCTCGGCGTCCTCGGGCCGAAGCGTCGACACGGTGATCCGGACGCCCGGCGGCGAGCTCATCCTGAAGCGGGCGCCGGGCGCGACCGCCCAGCCGCGGTGCAGCAGCCGGGAGACGACCGCGGTCTCGTCCGGAACGGGGATCCAGACGTTCATCCCGCTGCGTCCGCGCGCCTCGACACCGCGCGCCCGCAGGGCGTCGATCAGCATGTCGCGGCGCGCGCCGTACGCGGCCGCCACCGCCCCCGCGTCGACCGTGCCCGAGGTCCACAGGTGGACGACGGCCTTCTGGAGCAGCCGGCTCACCCAGCCGGGGCCGAGCCGCTGCCGCCCGTGCACCCGGTCGACGGTGACGGGGTCCCCGGTGAGCACGGCGAGCCGGAGGTCGGGCCCGTACGCCTTGGCGACGGAGCGCACGAAGGCCCAGCTGCGCGTGGCTCCGGCGAGGGGGTGCAGGGGCAGGTCGACGATCCGATGACCGTGGTCGTCCTCGACGAGCAGGGTCCGGGGGTACTCCTCGAGCACGGAGCGCAGGGCACGCGCGCGGGCGGCGGTGACCGCTGCGCCGGTGGGATTCTGCGCCCGGTCGGTGACGATCAGGGCGCGTGCCCCGGCCGCCAGCGCACGCCGTACGTCTTCGGGGAGCGGCCCCTCGTCGTCGACGCCGACAGCGGTCGCGCGCAGCCCCAGCGCCGGAAGGAGGTCGAGCAGGCTGCCCCAGCCCGGGTCCTCGACGGCCACCGTGTCGCCGGGCCTGAGGTGGACCGTCAGGACGCGCTCGATCGCGTCGAGCGATCCGGAGGTGACGACGACGGGCCCCTCGGGCACTCCGTCCGCCTCGAACGCGGCGTGGGCCAGCCGCGCCAGTTCCGGCTCGACGGCGTCCTGCCCGTACTGCACGGGATGCCGGTCCGACTCCCGGGCCGCCACCGCGAAGGCCTCGGCGAGAGCCGGCAGCAGCTCGGGGTCGGGGTTGCCCTCGCCCAGGTCGCGTACCCCCTCGGGCGCCTCGACGCGCAGCTGTTCACGTCCGGTGGTGGCCGGCTTCGGGCGCACCCGGCTGCCCCGGCGGCCGGCGGTCTCGATCACCCCGCGCTCACGCAGGGTGCGGTAGGCGGCCGCGACCGTGTTCGGGTTGACCCCCAGTTCCTCGGCCAGCTCCCGCATGGGCGGCAGGAGTTGCCCCGGCTCCAGCTCCCCCGCTCCGACCGCCCGTTCCACGTCGGCGGCGATGTCGGCTGCGCGACGCCCTTCGATCCGATACTCTCCTAGCACAAAACAGATTATGCACTAGTACAATGGAGATGGCAATGTCGGAGACAAGCACCCAGCCGAGGACGACGGAGGCCGCTGCCTACACCCCGACCGACCGCACCGTCCCCACCCGCTCCAAGGAACGCGCCGCGTACGACCGGGAGCTGGTGCACGCGATACTCGACGAGGGGTACGTGTGCCATCTCGGGTTCGTCCGTGACGGCGCTCCGGTCGTCCTGCCCACGCTCTACGCGCGCGTCGGCGAACGGCTCTACGTGCACGGGTCGACGGGTTCGCGGCCGCTGCGGATGACCGGCCAGGCCGATCCCGGGCTGGCCGTCTGTCTGACGGTGACCCACGTCGACGGACTGGTGCTGGCCCGTTCGGCCTTCCACCACTCGATCAACTACCGCTCCGTGGTCGTGCACGGCGTCGCCCGTCAGGTGACGGACCCCGAGGAGCGGCGCCTCGCGCTGGACGCGCTGGTCGACCACGTCGTCCCCGGCCGCGCCGCCGACTCCCGCCCCGCCAACGCCAAGGAACTCGCGGCCACGGCCGTGATCAGCCTGGACCTCGACGAGGTCTCCGCCAAGGTGCGCGGCGGCGGTCCGAACGACGAGCCCGAGGACCTCTCCCTCCCGCACTGGACCGGTGTGGTCCCGCTGTCCAAGGGGTACGGCACCCCGGTCCCGGCGGACGACCTGGCACCGGGCATCGGCCTGCCCGACTACCTGACGGCCCTGTGAGACCGACGACGCCGTGAGCGACGGGGCCGGTCGGCACACGGACGGAAGACGGCCCCGCGCCCCCGCACCCCGGACCGGCACCGCGCCCCGGCTCGTCCCGTACCGGCACCGCCCCTTCCGGGACCGGCGCCGACCGGGACCGGAGCGCCGGCCACACCTCCGGCCCCGCCCGAGCGGGCGGCCGCCCGCCGGTCGCACCGGAGCACCGGCCGCCCCTCCGGTCCCGTCCGGGCGCCGCCCGGACGGCGTCACCCGGGCGCCCGCCGCCCGCCGGACCTCACACGAGAAGCGGCTCCTCGGCCGCCGCGAGCCGTTCGGCACCCGCGGCGCGCGCCTCCGCCACCGCGAGTCCGGTGACCGAGCCGAGCATCAGCAGGGTCCCGGCGAGTGTCGCCGGGGTGAGCCGCTCGCCGAGCAGGCCGACGGCGAGCACGGCCGCGCAGACCGGCTCCAGGAGCATGATCACGGACACGGTGGCGGAGCGGACGACGGCGGCGCCGGCGAAGAAGAGCGCGTAGGCCAGCGCCGTGGGGACCGCCGCGACGTACGCCAGCAGGGCCAGCAGGCGGACGGGCTCCACGGTGTGCGGGACCAGTCCCTCGGCGAGCCCGAGCGGCAGCAGACAGACGGTGGTGACGGCGAACGTCCACGCCGTCGTGCCGGATCCGTCGCCCCGGCCGTCGCGCCCCCACCACCGGGTGAGCAGCGTCATCGCGGAGTACCCGGCCGCGGAGAGGACCGCGAGCACGACGCCCCAGGGGCGCACGGTGGCGCCCCCGCCGCCCAGGACCAGCACGCCGAGCCCGGTCAGCGCCCCGACGACGGCGGTGCTCCCGCCCCGGCCGAGCCGCTCCCCCATGGCCAGCCGGGCGCCGAGCGCGATGAGGACGGGCCCCGCGCCCAGGGTGACGACGGTCGCCACCGCGAGGCCGGTCGCCTCGACGGCGGCGAAGTAGGCGGTCTGGAACACGGCCAGCCCGAGGCCGGTCAGACCGATCCGCAGGACCTTGGAGCCGAGTGCCTCCCGCGCGGCGGGACGGCCCGCGTGCCCGCCGGGGCGAGGACGCGGGTGACGGCGGCGCGGGCGCAGGGCGAGCAGCAGGAGGAGTCCGCCCGCGCAGCGCCAGAAGGAGAGGGCGACCGGCCCCATGTCACTGGCCCGGTAGACCAGGGACGCGGCGGCGCCCGCGGTGCCCCACGCGACACCGGCGACGATCAGATAGAGCAGGCCTCGCCCGACGGGCAGGCCGACAGCGTTGTTGTTCGACACGTGTTCTCTCCGCAGATCCGCAGAAGTTCGGGAAGGGACCGCGTCGCCGCCCGTGCCGCGGGGCAGGGGCGTGCGGAAGGTCCTCGGACTTCTTCTGCGGGCAGCGCCGTTCCGCCCGGCACGGGGCCGGGCCGGTGTTCCGGTACGCCCGCCTCAGGCGGCCGGAGGCGGAAGAACGAGCGTCGCAGGCATGATCCGCACTCTAGACCGCCGTTCCGTGGGCCGACAATTCCCTTTCGGCGTCGCCCGTCCCGCTCGCGACCGGATCCCGCGGGGGTTTCGCCGGGGCCGACGACTGCGCGATGAAGGCGCCGAGCAGGACCACCGCGCCGCCGACGATCTGCGGCGTCGAGAGGTGTTCGCCCAGCAGTACCCACGCCAGGACCGTGGCGATCACCGCTTCGAGACAGGCCACCACGCCCGCGACCTGCGGGGAGAGCCTGCGCACGGAGAGGACTCCGGTGACGTAGGCGACGGCGGTGGCGACGAGCACGATCCAGCCGAGGAGCAGCGAGGCAGGCACGGACGTCCCGTTCATGTCCGCGCTGCCCCCGAGAACGGACCAGTGCATGGCCCAGGGGCGCGCGACCGCGGTCAGCACGAGGGTGCCGACGAGCAGCCCGTACGCGATCACGCCCAGCGGGTCGGGCGCCTCGTCGCCCGCGTCGCTGCCCTGGTCGGACAGGACGAAGTAGCCGACCTGGCAGCAGGCGGCGCCCAGTGCGAGCAGGAGTCCGACGGCGTCGAAGCCGAGCCCCGACCACACCTCCACCACGCAGGCGAGTCCGCCGACCGCGAGGACGACTCCGAGAGCCGCGGCACGCGTGACGGGCCGGCGCTGCACGAAGCGCACCCAGCCGAGAACCAGTGCGGGGGCCAGGTACTCCACGAGGAGGGCGACGCCGACGGGGATGCGGGAGATCGCGGCGAAGTAGCAGGCCTGGACACCGGCCACGCCGAGGAGTCCGAATCCGGCGAGCAGCGCGGGGCGCCGCCTGACCAGCGCCCGGTGCCGCACGGCGAGCGGCAGCATGACGAGGGCGGCGCCGGCGACCCGCAGCCACACCACGTGGAGCGGGTCGAGCCCCGCCTCGATCAGCGGCTTGGCCGCGACACCCGATCCGCCGAAGGCGACTGCCGACACGAGCGCGAGGCCCAGACCGACGCCTCTTCCCTGGTTGCCCTGACTGCCCTGAGAGGTGTGCACCGGCACATGATGACAGGCGACGACATGACCGTCACCCCCAGAAGCACCTGTCTCAACGGCTGGACCCCCGAACACGACGGGCCGGGGCCGATGACCGGCGTCCTCCGGGGCCTCGTCAGCCCGCGTCGCCCCGGCCGACGCACTCCTCGCACTCGCCGCCGGCGCGCACCGGCAGCCGCGGGAGCTCGACACCGGCGCGTCCGAGGACCTCGACGGCCCGCGACCGGGGATCGGCGACGAGCGCCACGAGCAGGTCGAGACCACGGGCCCGCTCGTCACCCCGCCGCACGGCGCGCTCGTACGCCTCCTCCATGGCACCGGCCGCCACCGGGGACCATCCACCCCCGGCCGTCACCGGTCCGGCACCGAAGTCCTCGGCGGCGCTCTGCCAGCGGAGTCCGTAACCGATGCTGCGCTGCACGAGGTAGCCGAGCAGCCGGTCGAGCTGCGGCCCGCCGCCGAAGACGGCGCGCACCTCGGGGTCGCACTCCAGCAGGGAGTGCAGCAGATGAGCCGTGTCGACCTGCCGGTCCCCGTCGCGCAGCGCTCTTCTGCGCGCGCCGGAGACCACCGGGGCCAGCTCCGCGCCGAGTACGGCATCGGCGCCGAAACGCTTCGGTCCGCTCGCGGCGGCGGACTGCTGGGGGATACGGGGCAGCACGGCCTCCACCCCATCAGTCCCGCGGCGCCGCGTCATCCACGGCGGGCAGCATCTTCGGGTCCGACACAGGGTGGGCACCCCGCGCGGGCCCTCCTCCTCACGGATGACTTCGCGCCGGTTTCCCCGGAAGCACGCCGCCTCGGCTCACGCGCCCACGGCCGGCTTCCCGGTGCCCGACCGCGGCCGCACTCCACAATTTCTGACGGTTCATCAGTATTGAATGTTCCAGGGCCTGGAGCTACGTTCCGCGACACCGTAGCTGCGCCGGGCGCAGCGCCCGACACGAAGGGGTGGTCGCATGGCCGAAGTCAGCGCGGAGGCACGGATCGAGGCGCCCGCCGAGAAGATCTGGGCCCGGCTCACGGACTGGTCCGCCTACGGCGAGTGGAACGCGACGCACACCGACTTCCCGCGGGGCGGCCCGGAGAAGCTCGAGGTGGGCGGCACCTTCGCGGAGAACATGAAGCTCATGGGCTTCCCGGCCGAGGTCACCTGGACCATCGAGGAACTGGAGTCCGGCCGGGCCCTGGCCATCCGCGGCAAGGGCCCGATGTCGGTGAACGTCTTCACGCGCTACACGCTCACCCCCGACGGCGACGCCACATCGGTGCGCATCGACGGGGAGTTCACGGGTGCGGCCGTCTCGCTGATGGCGGGCAAGCTCAAGGACTCGGCGACGGCCGCCCTCGACGAGTCGCTGCGGAAGCTGGCCGGACTGGTGGCCTGAGCCTCGCGCGCCCGCGCCTCCCCCGAGGCGACGCGCGGCACCCCGTATGCGGACAGGCGCCCCGCGGAAACACTTCCACGGGGCGCCGGCAGGTACCACAGCACGCCGTCAGTCCTCGTCGGCGAGGATCAGGTACAGCTTCTTGCGGGCTTCGTTGATGACCGCCAGCGCCTTGTCGCGCTGGCCCTTGCTGCCGGTCTTCCAGACCTGGCCGAAGGCCTCCATGAGACCGAAACCGGCCTGCCGGATCTCGTGCAGCGACTCCCAGTCGACCCCGCGCCCGGCCTCTTCCCACGGCGCATCGGGGCCCTCGTCGGCGGCGCTGCGGCCCGGCTCGGTGAGCGAGAACAGCTTCTTGCCGCCCTCGGCCTCGCTGGCGATCAGGCCCTCGTCCTCCAGCAGCTGAAGGGTCGGGTACACCGAACCCGGGCTGGGCTTCCACGCCCCGCCACTGCGCTCGGCGATCTCCTGGATCATCTCGTAACCGTGCATGGGCCGGTCCTTGAGCAGGGCGAGGATCGACGCGCGCACGTCACCGCGCCGCGCCCTCCCCCGCGGTCCGCCCCGGCCGCCGCGCCCACCCCAGGGCCCCGGACCGAAGCCGGGTCCGCCGAAGCCGGGGCCACCGGGACCACCCGGCCCGAAGGGCCCGAAAGCCCCCCGCAGCGCCTCGAAGCCGCCCCGACCCCGATGGCCGGGTCCGCCGTGGTGTCCATGTCCGTGTCCGTGCTCGTATCCGAAGTCTTCTCCACGGGAACGCATCGCAATCACTCCATTCCATCGTTGATCGGTCGCGATGCGTCAACGATATATCGGTACCGCTCGCATGACAACCCCCTTCCCCACGGGCGCCGGGTACGCCGCCCGCTCGCCCGTCCAGCCGCCCGTCCGCCCGGACGGGAAGCCAGATCCCCCGGATTGGCCTTGGCCGACGGCCCGCCGGGGGCGCTAGCTTCGGGACATGCGCATTCGTGTCGTCGACGCCTTCACCGACCGCCCCTTCGCCGGCAATCCGGCAGGGGTCCTCCTCCTCGACTCCTTCCCCGACGATGCCTGGCTCCAGAGCGTGGCCCTGGAGGTCAACCACGCGGAGACGGCGTTCGCCCACCGCCTCCCCGAAGGGGGCGGGGCCGACTGGGCGCTGCGCTGGTTCACCCCCGCCACCGAGGTCGCCCTGTGCGGACACGCGACCCTCGCGGCCGCGCACGTCCTCACCACCACCGGCGCCCATCAGGGCCCGGTGCGCTTCGCCACGCTCAGCGGTGTCCTCATCGCCACCCCGGAAGCCGACGGCTCGATCACCCTCGACTTCCCGACCGCGCCCCTCACCCCGGTCGAGATCCCCGACGGTGTCGCCGGGGCGCTCGGCGCCGAGCCGCTCAGCACCTTCGACACCGGCCCGAACACCGGAGACCTGCTGGTCGAGATCGCCGACGAGAAGACGGTCCGCGCCCTCACCCCGGACCACAAGGCGCTCGCCCACTACTCCGAGCGCGGCATCATCGCGACCGCCCGCGCAGAGGACCCCTCCCGCGGCTACGACTTCGTCTCCCGCTGCTTCTTCCCGAACGTGGGCATCGACGAGGACCCGGTCACCGGCAGCGCCCACACCGCCCTGGCCCCGTTCTGGTCGGAGCGCCTCGGCCGCCCCGCCCTCACCGGCCTACAGGCCTCCCCACGCTCCGGCCTGGTCCGCACCGAAGTGCGCGGCGACCGCACCCTGCTCTCGGGCCACGCGGTCACGGTCATCGAGGGTGAACTGCTCGTGTGACGAGCCCACGGGACCGGCACGGCGAGCCCCCGGGCCCGCGCGGCGGGCACCGCACTCGCGCGACGGCACACGAAAGGGGCGTACGAGACAGTCGTACGCCCCTTTTCGGGCTCGGCTCCGCCGCTAGGACGCGCCCCTCACGCCGTCGGAAGCCATCCCACCTTGCCCGCGAGCAGCGCGTACCCCACGAAGGCGCCGATGTCGAGCAGCGAGTGCGCGACCACGAGCGGCCCGACCCGGCCCCAACGCCGGTACAGGTACACGAAGACCACACCCATCACCATGTTGCCGACGAACCCGCCGATGCCCTGGTAGAGGTGGTACGAACCGCGCAGCACCGCACTCGCCACCAGCGCCGTCCCCGGTGTCCAGCCCAGCTGCCCGAGCCGCCGCAGCAGGTACCCGACGACGATGACCTCCTCCAGCACGGCGTTCTGCACGGCCGAGAGGATCAGCACCGGGAACTTCCACCACACGTCCGGCAACGCCTCGGGCACCACCGTGAGGTTGGCGCCGAACCCGCGCGCGGCCAGGTAGAAGGCGATTCCCGTACTGCCGATCACCGCCGCGACCAGGGCACCGCGTCCGAGGTCCGGCCAGGGACGGGTGCGGTCGAAACCGATCACGCGCATCCCCCGGCCCTCGCGCATCAGCAGGTGCGCGACGAGCGCGACCGGCACCAGGGCGGACGCGATGCCGAAGAGCTGCCAGGCCAGGTCGAGCCAGGGCCGGCCCGGCGCCGCCGAGGCGTTGAGGGTGGCCGCCTGGTCCTTGAGCCCTCCCGGCTTCGTGACCGATCCGACAAAACTGATCAGCGCGGACACTCCGCTCGCGCCGAGCGACAGCGCCAGGACGAGCAGCGTCTCGTCCCGGAGAATCCGTCGGGTCAGCCTCTCGGCCGGAAAAGAATCGGCCACCGGTCCCGCCTCCACCTGCACTCCCGCCTCCAGTTGGGTATTCCCACCGCATCCCCGTCGTCGCCCCGCTAGGGTCTCGAAAGAAATTACGAAGATCGTGCGCGACAGGCCGTCGGGGGCGGGCACCGTACGGGCCGTACGCCCCCGTCGTCTGTTCTACGGCTGTCTCACGGATCAGGCTCATCTGGGAGGGACCTCACCGTCATGGGACGTCACAGCTTGCCCGACGCTCGCCGGGCGGGCTCCGCCGACCCCCGGATCCGCGCACGCCGCCGCAACGCGGCCCTCGCGACGGCCCTCGTCCTCACCGTCGTCGGAGGCGCCGCCGCCGCGGTCCGCGGGAGCCTGTTCTCCTTCGACGCCTCCTGCCAGGACGACGTCGTGCACATCGAGGTGGCCGCCTCGCCGGACCTCGCGCCCGCGCTCGAGGCGGTCGCCACGGACGCCCGCGAGAAGAACGTCACCTCCGACGGCCGTTGTCTCGACGTCAGCGTGACCGCGCGCGAGTCGTACGAGGTCGCCGCCGCGCTCCGGTCGGGCAAGAAGTCCGGCACGCAGGTGTGGATACCGGACTCCGACGCATGGGTGGAGCGGGTCACCGGCGCCGGCACCGCCACCCAGGTCACCAGCCTGGGCAACGTCGCCTACTCCCCGGTCGGCGTCGCCGTCGTCCCGTCGGCGGCCAAGGCGCTGGGCTGGCCCGAGAAGACGTACACCTGGACCGAGTTGGCCGGAGGGACGACGCGGGGCAAGAAGATCGGGCTGGGCGCCGTCGATCCCGCCCTCAGCTCGACGGGACTGCTCGCGCTGGCCAGGATCAGCGCGGCCGCCTCCGGCGTCGAGGGCGGTGACGTCCGGACGGCCGCCACGGCCAAGACGCTCTCGCGGCGCACGTCCGACAGCGGCACCCACCTCCTGGACACCCTGCCCGGTGACCGCTCGGACGCCGGTCGGGACGGCCCCGGCCGCAATCAGGCGCTGATCCTCTCCGAGCAGGCGGCGTTCGCGCACAACACCGCGCAGGACGGCGGTCAACACCTCGACCTCTTCTACCCCGAGGACGGCTCGCCGCTGCTCGACTATCCGTACACGCTGATCGACGAGCCGCGGCTGAGCACCGACGAGGGCCGTGCGGCCCTACGGTTCATGACCCTGCTCGGAGAGACGGCCCCCCGGCAGTTCCTGCGGATGTTCGGATTCCGTACGGACGCGGAGAGCCCCTCGGCCACGCTCGTCGCCGAGGCCGGCGGGAGGTCCCCGCAGCCGTACACCCGCGTCCTGGCCGACTCCTCGTCGAAAGGGACGGTCCAGGAGGCCCTCGGCATGTGGACGATCACGGTGGAGAGCGCCCGGATCACCACGGTCGTCGACGCCTCCTCCTCCATGGCCGAGCCGGTGCCGGGCGGTGACCGGTCCCGCATGGACGTCACCAAGGAGTCCCTGCTCCAGGCTCTCGCCACGTTCACCGCCGAGGACGAGATCGGGCTGTGGAAGTTCTCCACGAAGCTCGACGGCGACAAGGACTACCGCGTCCTCGTACCGACCGAGCGGCTCGGCGACGCGAAGGGAGCCGGCAGCCAGCGCGCGAGGCTGTCCGCCGCCTTCAAGTCCCTGGAGCCGGTCCCGCACGGAGAGACCGGGCTGTACGACACCACGCTCGCGGCGTACAAGGCGGCCGTCGCCTCCTACACGAAGGGCCGGTTCAACGCTCTGGTCGTCCTCACGGACGGGGTCAACCGGGACCGCGGCAGCATCTCCCGGTCCGATCTCGTCTCCGAGCTGCAGAAACTGGCCGACCCGGAACGTCCGGTGCCGCTGATCGCCATAGCGGTGGGCCCCGACAGCGACCGGCGGGAGGTCGACCAGATCGCCAGGGCGACCGGCGGCTCCGGTCAGCGGGTCAACGAACCCTCACAGATCCACGCGGCGATGCTCAAGGCGATCACGGCGGCGGGCGCGGGCAGCCCGGACTGACCGCGGCCGCCCGCGCACACGGGTCCACCGCCCCAGCGCTCCGCGGGCCTCACGCCGGCAGGACCCGCCCGGTTCCGCTCCTGGCGCGGAACCGGGACACGCCCGTGCCGGGCCGAACACGCCCACGCGCCGTCACACCTCACCCGAGGGGGACCGGCTCCGGCAGTCCCACCGGCCAGGTGTGCACGGGCTCGCCGAGGTGCATCAGCTCGCCGTAGCGCCGCGTCGTCGCGGCCAGCGCGGCATCACGGCCGAGTCCCTTCTCCAGGGCCCGGTGGAAGGTGGCCGCCTGCCAGGTCGCGCCGTTGACGCGCAGTCTGCACCGGTCCTCGATCACACCCAGGTAGAGGTCCCGGTCGGCGGGCTCGACACCCCAGGCGTCCAGGCCCGCGGCCGCCAGCGGCAGCAGCTCGTCGCGCACCAGGTTCACGGCGTCCACCCGCGTGGTCCCGCCGTAACGGCCGCGACGCGGCCACTCCAGCCGCGCGTCGATGCCGTACCGGCAGGCCGCGTCGAAGTTGGCGGCGGCCGCCTCGAAGGACATCCGGGTCCACACCGGACGCTGCTCCTCGGCGAGCGCGCGGACCAGGCCGTAGTAGAAGGCAGCGTTGGCGATGACGTCGGTGACGGTCGGGCCCGCGGGCAGCACCCGGTTCTCGACGCGCAGATGCGGGACACCGTCGGCGATGCCGTACACGGGCCGGTTCCAGCGGTACACCGTGCCGTTGTGCAGCACCAGTTCGGCGAGTCTGGGCACGCCCCCGGCGTCGAGGACGGCGAGCGGGTCCTCCTCGTCGCAGACGGGCAGCAGGGGCGGGAAGAACCGCAGGTTCTCCTCGAAGAGGTCGTACGCCGAGGTGACCCACCGTTCGCCGAACCAGGTGCGCGGCCGGACTCCCTGGGCCTGCAGCTCCGGCGGCCGGGTGTCGGTGGACTGCAGGAAGAGCGGGGGCCTCGACTCCCGCCACAGCTCGTGCCCGAACAGGAAGGGCGAATTGGCCCCGATCGCGATCTGCGGGGCCACGACGGCCTGCGCCGCGTTCCACACGCCCGCGAACATGTCCGGCGTGACCTGGAGGTGCAACTGCACGGAGGTGCAGGCCGCTTCGGGCACGATGGAGGTCGATCTGCAGACCAGACGCTCCACACCGTCGATGTCGAGTTCGAAATCCTCTCCGCGCGCGGCCACGATCTGATCGTTGAGCAGGGTGTACCGGTCGGCGTCCGACAGGTTCGAGGACACCAGATCGTCCTGGCCGAGCGTCGGCAGAATACCGATCATGATGATTCCGGCGTCGACCTCGCTGGCTTTCCGATGGGCGTAGGCGAGCGAGGTGCGGATCTCCTCGGCGAGCCTGTCGAATACCCGGCCGCCCAATCGGTGCGGGGCTATGTTGACTTCCAGGTTGAACATGGCGAGTTCCGTCTGGAAGTCACGGCTCGCAATCCTTTCGAGGACCTGCCCGTTCATCATTCTGGGCATGCCGTCGGGCCCCGCGAGATTCAATTCGATCTCCAGGCCCATCAGGTTCTTCGGACGGTCGAACCGCTTCTCCTCCAGCAGTCGCTCCAGCCCCGTCAGGCACTGTCGGAGCTTGTCGCGGTGGCGCTGCCGATCGGACAGGCCGAACGTCCCTGCCACGACCTTCTCCCCCATCGAAGTGTCCCTCCTCGGATGGGCAGGCCGGCGTTGCGGCCCTGGCGTCCCGGGTTACGGGGGATGATGCCCAGGCAACACGATCCATAACGTCCCGCGCACGCCCTTCGACCGCTAGTCTGGACATCGGCCCCGGGCACATTCACGAGGCATGGAGCATTCAGCAAGTTTACCGCCCGGAACGATCTCGTGAAAAACGCCGACGAGAATCGGCCGACCGCTCGCGCGAAGTATTCCGAGGTCACCGCGATTCGATCGCGCAGAACCGGGATGAACCCCTCGTTTCATCGACCGGATATCGACTTGTTCCGCGCATTCGGGGCGACTAGACGAAACACCGCCTGAACACGTGTCGTATAAACTCCGCTACCGAGGCAGAGAGTTGGCGCTCGCGGTCCCAGGTCCTGTCGTCCCGGTGACGGCGGCAGGCGACGTCCTGTCGGCAGATCCAGACCCCTCGCCCCACCTCTGACCCGAGAGCTGACAGCGCCGTCCGCCCCCGCCCTCGCGCCACCGTGCCTGTCGAATGAGAGGCGACCCACCATGCCGCTGCACGTACCCCCGGCTCCCGCGCCCGCCCTGCGCACCGTCCTCACGGCACTCGGTTCCCCCACCGCTGTCCGCGAAGCCCGTACCCCGTCCCTGCGCCTGGCCCAGGGACCCGTCACCCCCGAACTCCCGCTGCCCGTCCACGTCCTGGATCGCATCACGCCCGCGGGCGCCTCCGCCACCCGGCTCGCCGGATGGCGTTTCCTGATCCGCAGCGGCGACCGCGCGGTGGCCGCCGCCGACACCGTGCTGACCGCGGACGGCTGGGCCTTCTCGCACTTCTTCGAGGGCCCCTACATCACCGCTACGGAACGCGCCCTGCGACAGGCCGAGACCATGCAACAGCCCTACCAGGCACGCCTGCTGTCCGTTCCCGAGCTGTACATGCTGACCCTCTGGCTGCACGGCGACTGCGCCGCGGACGGTGCCGCCGGCCACCCGGCCGCCACCGACCTCCTGGTGCCGCTCGCCCCCGCCCCTCCCGGCATCGCGGCGCACCGGCCGTACCTCGTCACCGAACTGCTGCCGGTCCTCACCCACAGAGTCACCCCGGCGCCGCTCCTCGGCTCGCCCGCCTGAGCCCCGCACCTTCCGTCCGTGCCCCGCAAGCCGTGCCCCGCGGAAATAAACCCGGCTGCGGGGCACGGTGCTGCCGGCAACCCCGAGCGGTGCTCGCTCGTTAGGGCTTCCAGCCGCTCGTACGAGGGAAAACGCGCCCCGCACCCAACCGGACTAGCCCGATCCGGCCACTCAGAACCACCCGAAAGGACAGCGCGGTTGGGGTGAACCCTCCGCACGGGTGACGCGTCCTCAACCTGTGAGAAGCGGTGCCCTCAAATCCCTGCGGATCGGCGCCCGTAGGGCAACACTGGGTTCCGGACCACACATCGACGGGGGGCGGCGATGAGTACCTCGAGCCGCAAGACGGACACCACAGCCATCACTCAGATCTCGACCCAGCGAAAGATCCCATCCATGTGCCAGCACCAGCCACTGTGTCCCTCAGCCGAATCAGCCGACCGGGAGTCCGCCCGCCTCGTGGCGCACCACCCGGAGCAGGGGTGGAGCCTGCTGTGCAACGGCGTTCTGCTCTTCGAGGACACCGGTGAGCTCCTGCCCGACGGACGGATCATCGCCCCGCGCCGCCCACTGGACGGCGCGCAGGTGATGACGGCCGCCTGAGCCGCACGACCCGGACGGCCGTGACGGGCCGCCCGGACACATGAGGGGCCGGCCCGGAGACGTGCTCTCCGAACCGGCCCCGACGCATGTCCGGGGATGGTCACTCCCCGTAGGCGTCCACGTGCCGAGCGCCGATCAGTCCTCGTAGGCGTCCAGCGGCGGGCAGGAACAGACCAGGTTCCGGTCGCCGTACGCCTGGTCGATGCGGCGCACCGGCGGCCAGTACTTGTCGGCGGCCGAGACACCGGCCGGGAAGACGGCCTCCTCGCGGCTGTACGGGTGCTCCCAGTCGCCACCGAGCGCTGCGGCCGTGTGCGGCGCGCCGCGCAGCGGGTTGTCGTCCACGGTCCACTCGCCGGCGCCGACCTTCTCGATCTCCGCGCGGATCGCGATCATCGCGTCGCAGAAACGGTCGAGCTCGCCCAGGTCCTCGGACTCGGTGGGCTCGATCATCAGCGTGCCGGCCACCGGGAACGACATCGTCGGCGCGTGGAAGCCGTAGTCGATCAGGCGCTTGGCGATGTCGTCGACGCTCACGCCGGTCGCCTTGGTGAGCGGACGCAGGTCGATGATGCACTCGTGCGCGACCAGGCCGGCGGGGCCGGTGTACAGCACCGGGTAGTGCGGCTCCAGGCGCTTGGCGATGTAGTTGGCGGAGAGCACGGCCACCTGCGTGGCGCGCTTGAGGCCCTCGCCGCCCATCAGCCGGACGTACGACCAGGAGATGGGCAGGATGCCCGCGGAACCCCAGGGAGCGGCCGAGATGGGGCCGACACCGGTCTCGGGACCGGCCTCGGGCTGGAGCGGGTGGTTCGGCAGGTACGGCGCCAGGTGCGCGCGCACGCCGACCGGGCCGACGCCGGGGCCGCCGCCGCCGTGCGGGATGCAGAAGGTCTTGTGCAGGTTCAGGTGCGAGACGTCGCCGCCGAAGTGGCCCGGCTTGGCGAGGCCCACCAGGGCGTTGAGGTTGGCGCCGTCGACGTAGACCTGGCCGCCGGCCTCGTGCACCTGGGCGCAGATGTCGGCGACGTGCTCCTCGAAGACACCGTGCGTGGACGGGTACGTGATCATCAGCACCGACAGTTCGTCGCGGTACTGCTCGATCTTGGCGCGCAGGTCCTCGACGTCGATCTCTCCGTCGTCCGCGGTCTTCACGACGACGACCTTCATGCCGGCCATCACGGCGCTGGCGGCGTTGGTGCCGTGCGCGGAGGACGGGATGAGGCAGACGGTGCGCTGGTCGTCGCCGTTGGCACGGTGGTAGCCGCGGACGGCCAGCAGACCGGCCAGCTCACCCTGCGAACCGGCGTTGGGCTGGAGCGACACCTTGTCGTAGCCGGTGACCTCGGCGAGCTGGTCCTCCAGCTCGTGGATGAGCGTCAGATAGCCCCGCGCCTGGTCGGCGGGCGCGAAGGGGTGCAGCTGACCGAACTCGGGCCAGGTGACCGGCTCCATCTCGGTGGTCGCGTTGAGCTTCATGGTGCAGGAGCCCAGCGGGATCATGCCGCGGTCGAGCGCGTAGTCGCGGTCGGAGAGCTTGCGCAGGTAGCGCAGCATCGCCGTCTCGGAGCGGTGCTCGTGGAACACGGGGTGCGTCAGGTACGCGTCGGTGCGCAGCAGCGCGGCCGGCAGGGTGTCCTCGGTGTTCGCGTCCAGCGCCTCGATGTCGCCCTCGACACCGAACGCGGCCCACACGACGGCCAGCTGCTCGCGCGTGGTGGTCTCGTCGCACGAGATCGACACCTGGTCGGCGTCGACGGGGTGGAGGTTGACGCCGTTCTCGCGGGCGGCGGCGACGATTTCGGCGGCACGGCCCGGGACCCGCACGGTGAGCGTGTCGAAGTAGGCGCCGTGCACGAGCTCGACACCGCCCGCGGTGAGTCCGGCGGCCAGGAGCGTGGCGTAGCGGTGGGTACGCCGTGCGATGGTCCGCAGGCCCTCGGGGCCGTGGTAGACGGCGTACATGCCGGCCATGACGGCGAGGAGCACCTGGGCGGTGCAGATGTTGCTGGTCGCCTTCTCGCGGCGGATGTGCTGCTCGCGCGTCTGCAGGGCGAGGCGGTACGCCTTGTTCCCGTCGGCGTCCACGGAGACACCGACGAGACGGCCGGGGAGGCTGCGCGCGAAGTTCTCGCGGACCGCCATGTAACCGGCGTGCGGACCGCCGAAGCCCATCGGCACGCCGAAGCGCTGGGTCGTACCGACGGCGATGTCCGCGCCGAGCTCGCCGGGCGAGATCAGCAGGGTCAGGGCGAGCAGGTCGGCCGCGACGGTGACGACGGCGCCCAGCTCGTGCGCCTGCTCGACGAGCGGCTTGATGTCGCGTACGGCACCGGAGGCGCCCGGGTACTGGATCAGCACGCCGTTGATCTCGCGTCCGGCGAGGTCGGCCGGGATGCCGTCGGAGAGGTCGGCGACGACGATCTCGACGCCGGTCGGCTCGGCGCGTGTCTCTATGACGGCGACGGTCTGCGGCAGCGCGTCCGCGTCGACCAGGAAGAGGCCCTTCTTGTTCTTGCCCATGCGGCGGGACAGCGCCATGGCCTCGGCGGCGGCGGTGCCCTCGTCGAGGAGGGAGGCGCCGGAGGTGGGCAGCCCGGTCAGCTCGGCGACGACGGTCTGGAAGTTCAGCAGCGCCTCGAGGCGGCCCTGCGAGATCTCCGGCTGGTACGGCGTGTACGCGGTGTACCAGGCCGGGTTCTCCATGACGTTGCGCAGGATCACCGGGGGCGTGAACGTGCCGTAGTAACCGAGGCCGATCATCGAACCGAGCACCTGGTTGCGGTCCGCGAGGGAGCGGAGCTCGGCCAGGACCTCGGCCTCGGTGCGGGCGGCCGGCAGCTTCAGGGCCTCGACGTTCTTGATGACGTCCGGCACCGCGGCGGCCGTCAGCTCGTCGAGCGAGCCGTATCCGACCTGGGCGAGCATCTTGGCCCGCGCCTCGGGGTCGGGCCCGATGTGACGCTGCTCGAAGGGGATTCCCTGTTCGAGCTCGGAGAGCGGAATGCGGTGGACGGTCATGGCGGAGGCCTCCTGGTCTGACGCGACCTTCGAGGGGCACCCCGGCACGGGCACCCCGACGGCCTCCCCCTCTGTCATCTCGACCTGAGAGCTTCACCGGATGGTCCGCGAACGGTCCGGCTTTCACCGTCGGTGAGGGCGGAGGCCATCGACACCCGCCCTGCTTTCCAGAGTGACCTCGTCCGTGCGGTACGTGAGCCTGAGAGATTCCGGGGAGGATTTGCTCCTTCGGCGCCTCCGGTGAAATCCGGAGGACTCTCCCGCACGGGATCAGCAGCCATTGCCAGCCTACCAGCGGCGACTGGAGGACAGCTCGAGTGGCCGCCTTCACAGATGTGCCCTTTTGTAGTACTTACGGATGAGTTTGCGACCACTGGAGGGACCGTGCAGACCGACATCGATCCGCGCAACCTGATCGGCCGCAAGGCGTTCGACAGCAACGGCACCAAGATCGGCACGATCGACGAGGTCTACCTCGACGACGCCACCGGTGTCCCGGAATGGGCGGCCATACGCACCGGGCTGTTCAGCAGGGACGCCTTCGTGCCCCTGGAGCCCAGTGAGATCGTCGAGGGAACCCTGCGCATCCCCTTCGACCGGGCCCTGATCAAGGACGCCCCCGACTTCGGCGTCGGGCGCCACCTCTCCCCCGAACAGGAGCTCCAGCTCTACCACCACTACGGCCTCGACGTGGCGTCCCCTCCGCCGCCCGACCGGGACTTCGGCCGGCTCGCGGGCACGGAGGACGCCTGATCCCCGGCCCCCCGCGCCCCGGCCCCGGACACCACCGCCCCGGGGCCGACCGCCCCGGTTCCCGACTCCGGCGGTCCGGGGTCCCGCATCCCGGCCTCGGACGCCGACGGTCCGGGACCGGGCGGCGGCCCCTCCACGCCATCGGGTCTTCGCTCCACCAGGGGCAGCGGGTCAGCCGGTTCCAGCCGCGGATCGTCCGTCCGGAAGGTGCGCACCCGGCCGGGCCCGGACCAGGGCGTCTCGAACCGCACCGTGACCCGCCCCAGCCCGCTTCCCTGCACCCAGCCGTGCCCGTGCTCGGCATGCCGCACGTCGTGCCCGGAGGGCCACCGCCGCTCCGCGGGCGCCACCTCCTCGGCCACGGCCACCGGCTCGGCCGGCGCCTCCGCGGCTGGCTCCTCGGCCGCCGGCTCCCCCACGGCCGTGGCCTGCGCCTGCGCGAACAGGTCCTCCTGCGTGTAGTCGGCGAGCCCTGAGACGCCGACCCCCAGCAGACGGACACCACCGGTCGTGTCCACGCCCTCCAGCAGCCGGGCGGCGGCCTCCCGGACGACGCCGGGGTCGTCCGTGGGCCCCCGCAGCGTCTCGGACCGGGTCAGCGTCGAGAAGTCGTACCGGCGCACCTTGAGCACGATGGTCCGGCCCGACAGCCCGGCCCGGCGCAGCCGCTCCACACACCGGTCCGCGAGCCGCTGCACCTCCAGCCCCACCCGGATCCGGTCGTGGATGTCCACGTCGTACGTGTCCTCGACGGACACCGACTTGGCCTCCCGCTCGGCCACCACGGGCCGCTCGTCGCGGGCCAGCGCCATCGCGAAGAGCGCGTGCCCGTGAGCCTTCCCCAGCAGCCGTACGAGCTCGTCCTCGCCCGCCTCGGCGAGTTCCTCGACGGTGGTGATGCCCGCCCGCCGCAGATGGTCACCGGTGGCCGGCCCCACGCCCGGCAGCGTCCGCACCGTCATCGGTCCCAGCAGCGCCCGCTCGGTACCCGGCTCGATCAGGACGAGGCCGTCGGGCTTGGCCTGCTCCGAGGCGATCTTCGCCAGCATCTTGGAGGCGGCGAGCCCCACCGACCCCGTCAGTCCCGTGACGGCCCGGATCTCCGCGCGCAGCCTGGCACCCGCCAGCCGTGCCGACTCCTCGTCCCACGCCGCCCCGCCCGCCTCCAGGTCCACGAACGCCTCGTCCAGACTCAGCGGCTCCACCAACGGCGACAGGGACCGCAGCAGCCCCATCACCTGTTCGCTGACCTCTCGGTACAGTCCGAAGCGCGGCACGAGATAGGCGGCGTTCGGCGCGCGCCTACGGGCCTGGGCCATGGGCATGGCCGAGTGCACCCCGAAGACACGCGCCTCGTACGAGGCGGTGGCGACGACCCCACGGGGCCCGAGCCCGCCCACGACGACGGCCTTCCCGCGCAGACTCGGCTTGGACGCCTGCTCCGCCGAGGCGTAGAAGGCGTCCATGTCGAGATGCAGGATCGTGGGCGCGGTTCTCACGTCTCCGATGCTGCCCTACGCCACTGACAATGCCCCCGGCAGGCCCGGGGCGTCGCGTCGCCGGGCGCGGCGCGTCACACCGCGCGGTTGCGCCTGCGCGCCAGTTCGTCGGCGGGATGGTGCGCGAGAAGCGTCTCCCCGGTGTCCACGCGCTCTCCGTGCAACTGGGACAGGGCGCCCTCGACGTCCCGCCACACCACGCCCACGGCGATGCCGAAGACGCCCTGACCGCCCTGCAGCAGCGCGTGGACCTCGTCCGGCGACGTGCACTCGTAGACCGTCGCGCCGTCGCTCATGAGCGTCATGCGCTCCAGGTCCTGGAAGCCGCGCTCCCTCAGGTGCTGGACCGTGGTGCGGATGTTCTGCAGCGAGACCCCGGTGTCGAGGAACCGCTTGACGATCTTCAGGACCACCACGTCCCGGAAGCTGTACAGGCGCTGCGTCCCCGACCCGTAGGCGGGACGCACGCTGGGCTCGACCAGGCCGGTCCGCGCCCAGTAGTCCAGCTGCCGGTAGGTGATGCCCGCGGCGGCACACGCCGTGGGCCCCCGGTAGCCGACCTCCTCGGGAGCGGTCCCTTCCTCGTCGGGCACTGCCGCCGGCCTCAGTGGAACATGATCGGCCGCGCTGCCATGCTGGGGGCGCCCCCTGCTCGAGCCGAGCCGAGAGCTTGGGGGAGGGTACGGGCCGCTCTCTCCCGGACCGCGTCCGGGAGCACCCCCAGCCGTACCGTCGCCGCTGCTTCTCACGCCGACCTCCGTCCTTGACCTGCCTTCTCGACGGTAGGCAGTCACCAGGGGCTCGTCAACGATCGCCACACTCGGCACGCCGAGTGATAATCACCCTAAGAGTGGTTTCCCGTGCCCTACCGCGGGGAAAGGCTAGCCGAATGCTCTCGGCGCGGGCCGCGGCACACCACACTCACCACAGGCAAATGCCCCCGGAGAGATCGTCCGTCAGGCCGCCTCACTGGCTGTTGGTGCCGAAGTCCTCGGGCGAGATCTGGTCGAGGAACTCGCGGAACTTCTCCACCTCGTCCTCCTGCTCGTCCGGGATGGCGATGCCCGCGTCGTCGAGCACCCCGTCGCTGCCGTAGATCGGCGTCCCGGTGCGCAGCGCGAGCGCTATGGCGTCGGACGGTCTGGCACTCACCTCGACCCCGCTGGCGAAGACGAGCTCGGCGTAGAAGACACCCTCACGCAGGTCGGTGATGCGCACTTCGGTGAGTTCCTGGCCGACGGCTTCCAGCACGTCCTTGAACAGGTCGTGGGTCAGCGGTCGCGCCGGGGCCATGCCCTGCTGGGCGAAGGCGATCGCCGTCGCCTCCCCCGGTCCGATCCAGATGGGGAGGTAACGGTCGCCTCCCACTTCACGCAGAAGCACGATCGGTTGGTTGGAGGGCATTTCGACCCGGACACCTACGACATCGAGCTCGTTCACACAGCAACCCTAGGCCGTGCCCGGGACGTTTGGGTAGTCGGGCACAGAACGGGTGGACGATCCACGCCCGCGCCGGTGGCGCGGATCAGCGCAACCGCACACCCAGCGCGGTCTGCACGAGCGCCGCGTGCAGCTTCACCGTGAGACCCGCGAGCTCCTTCGTACGGGCCTCCGCGTGCGCCCGGGTCTGCGGGTTGCGGTGGCGCCGCAGGGGGGCCACCACCTGGTCCACCAGTCCCGCGTCGCGCTCCGCCGCGGCCTTCATCGCCCGCAGATGACGCGGCTCGATCCCGAAGCGCCCCAGCTCGACGACGAGCGCGGCGACGGTCACCGCCTCCGCGTCGTAGACCCCGTCGGGCAGGGGGCCGATCAGTCCGTACGACTCCCACTCCTGGAGCTGCTGCTCACCGATCTCCGCGGCGGCCAGCAGCTCCTCACGGCCCACCCGGGCCACCGTGGGCCCCTCGGGCTCGCCGTAGAGCTCCCCGAGGGGTTCTCCCTCACCCGCGTCGCGCTGGCGACCCACGGAGGGCAGGCGCACCTGCTCACCGCGCGCCAGGGCGTCCAGGTGCTCACGGATCACCTTCAGCGGGAGGTAGTGGTCGCGCTGCATCCGCAGGACGTGAGCGAGGCGCTCGACATCGTCCGCGCTGAACTTGCGGTATCCCGAAGGAGTCCGCTGCGGCTCGACCAGCCCCTCGGACTCCAGGAACCTGATCTTGGAGATGGTGACTTCGGGGAACTCGTCGCGCAGCAGGCTCAGCACCGCACCGATGCTCATCAGCCCACTGTCCGCGGCGGCGGTACCGCTGCCGGCACCGCCGCTCGGTGTTTGAAGCATGGACATTCCCTCGGTGTCCCCCCGGACGGAATTGGGGGAGGGTCAGATGCCCCGCTGGCTCGCGTAGAACACCAGCCGGTACTTGCCGATCTGCACCTCGTCACCGTTGGACAGAGGGACCTGGTCGATCCGCTCCCGGTTGACGTACGTGCCGTTCAGGCTGCCGACGTCGGCGACCGTGAACGAACCGTCCGCGACGCGACGGAACTCCACGTGCCGACGCGACACCGTCACGTCGTCGAGGAAGATGTCGCTCTGCGGATGACGCCCGGCCGTGGTCAGCTCACCGTCCAGCAGGAAGCGGCTGCCCGAATTGGGGCCACGGCGCACCACCAGGAGCGCCGAACCGACCGGCAGCGCGTCGACGGCCGCCTGTGCCTCCGGGGAGAGCATCGGCGACGGCGTCTGGCCCGTCACCTCGGCGTCGTAGGCCTCGATGCCGGAGATGGAGATCGTGGACGTCGTCTCCGACGGACGCTCCGGTCCGCCCCGCAGCGGCGCGCCGCAGTTGGAACAGAACCGGCTGTTCTCCGCGTTGCGGTTCCCGCACCTCGTACACACCTGGGCCGACATGGACGGATCCTCCTGCCGCGGCTGCCCACCAGGGGCATGGGACGCATACGGGTCGGAGGCGAACCCTCCACCCGTGCTCGAGGCTGACGGTTCCCCGAAACCTATGCGGCCGGGCTGGCCAGGGTCAACAGACGACGCGCCCTGACCACCGGGACCGGTGACCTGGTCCCGGAACAGCGGGCGGTCCCCACCCTGGGCCTCCGCGTCTCCCTGACGCGGTGCGCGGTGACGGGCAGTCGCGTTGTCGCCACTGTCCTCTCGCGTGCTCTTGCCGAACAACTTCGCAAACAACTTCACGGGCGATTCCCCTTGACCGAAACAGACCCGCCCGTGGGGCAGGACGAACCCTGATTGAACACACCGGTCGACCCGGACATCCTCACAACGTCCGTATCCACCAGACAGTTTCCACCACGCACCACCCATTCGGTGCGCCGACCCCCCGCAACCTCCTGCCCTCGCCCGACGGCCCTCATCCGACCGCCGTTCACCGGGAGGACGACCGAGCGTAGTCAGGCCGCTCCGCCGGTCGCAAGGCATCGACGACGATCTTCGTCGACCGGTCCACCGTGACGGTGGCCTGCTCCTTCTCCAGTGTCTGCACCACGCCTCCCGGAATGTTCAGCGCCGGCTCCAGGTCCTGCGGCTTGCCGATGACCTTGAAACGATAAGGCTGGGTGATCTTGTTCCCGTCGACCTTCACTCCGCTTCCGGAATCGGCCAGATAGGTACCGGCGACCACGCGCACGCCGTTCACCTGGATCGCCTCGGCACCGGCGGCGCGCAGCTCCTGGACGGCGTCGAGCAGCATGTCCGCTTTGACCGTCCCCTTCGCGTCGTCGATCGTCAAAGTGATGCCAGGTCCCTGAGCGGCCACGGTGCCCGCCAGGATGCCGAGTTGCTTCTCCTTCTCGACCGTCTGCTTGCGGGCCTCCTCGGCCTGGTCCGAGCTGTTCTCCAGCTCGGTGCGCTGATCCTCGAGACCCTGCTTCTCGTCCTCAAGACGCTGAGTACGGCTGTCGAGTTCATCGAGGATGCGCACGAGATCTTCCTGACGCGCGCCACGCAGCGCGCTGTCGCCGTCACTGTTGGACGCCACCTGGACGGCCAGGCCGAAACCGAGGCCGAACAGCAGCACGGCGACGATGAGTTGGGCGCGCGACACCCGCGGCGGCCACAGCCCGTCGACCAGCCTCTGGCGGCCGGACAGCGACGGCACGCCACTCTCCTCGGCCGACTGCGGCTCGGGCTCCTCCACGGCCGCGGGGACCTCTTCCGGCAGCTCTTTGCGCAGCGGGTTCTCGGGGGTCCCGTCCTCGTTCTCGTTCTCGTTGCTCATCGGCCTCACGCCCGGAACACGTGCCGACGGATGGCCGCGGCGTTGGAGAAGATCCGGATGCCGAGGACGACCACGACACCCGTGGACAGCTGGGCACCCACACCCAACTTGTCACCCAGGAAAACGATCAGCGCGGCGACGACCACGTTCGACAGGAACGAGACCACGAAGACCTTGTCGTCGAAGATGCCGTCGAGCATCGCGCGCAGACCCCCGAACACGGCGTCGAGCGCCGCCACTACGGCGATCGGAAGGTAAGGCTCGACGACCGCCGGGACCTCGGGACGGACCAACAGTCCAGCCACGACTCCCACGACGAGGCCCAGTACGGCGATCACGGTGTGCCCTTCTCTGTTCTCGGCTCTGCTGTACGTACGATCACACTCGGTGCGGCGGACAACCGGACGTCCCCCTCGGCGGAGATGCTGGTCCTGATGCCGTAGTTCTCCTGCAGGGCATGCAGGTACAGCCCGTCGGCGCTGTTCTGGAACCTGGTGCTGAGCCGCTGGCCGTCCCCCACCGCGAGCACCGTGTACGGCGGCACCAGCGGCTTGTTGTCGACCAGTATCGCGTCACCCGCGGCCCTGATGGCCGACAGGGCGGTCAGCCGCTGTCCATTGACGGAGACGGCCTCGGCACCGGACTCCCACAGGCCGTTGACCACGCGCTGCATGTCACGGTCCCGCACCCGTCCGGTGTCGGAGAAACCCGAGGTCTCCCGCGGATTGCTGCCGTCACCGCCCTCGCTGGCCTCCTTGGCGTCGTCGACGACGAGCCTCACACCCGGTCCGTGCACATCGGTGGCACCGGACAGGATGCTCACGAGATCGGCCTGGTCTCCGCCGTCCTTCTTCAGCGCCGCGCGCTGGCGGGCGCTCACGTCGGCACGCAGGGTGTCGACGCCGCTCTCCAGCTTGTCCGCGGCCGCCGTCTCGCGCTCGATGCGGTCGATGAGCTCCTGGCGCTCCTTGGCGACGACGGGAGCCGCCAGCCGGGCGTTCGCCGCCCCCACGGTGACCACGAGCGCGGCGAGCACCAGACCCGCGGCAAGACCCAGTTTGGCCCGGAGCGTCTTCGGCAGGCCGCCGACGCCGTCCGCCTCCTTGCGGGCCGCCGCCTCGGCGTACCCCTCGTCGAGGCTGTGGTCCATGACGTTGGTGAGCAGCGACATGGAGGCGTCCGGGCGCGAGGGGCGTGGAGCGCTGCTCCGAACGGGGGGCTGCTGCGGCATGCCGCACATCGTCGCACGTCGCGGGTGCTACCTCCGAATGGCCCCACCGACGTGCCGGACAGGCCCCCTTGGGGGCACTTGTCCGACACGTACGAGTGAAGATCGTTTCAGCGGCCCGCGCTGTCCACGACGGCCGACCACTCGTCGAGCAGGGCCTCCGCGGAAGCGTCGTCGGGGCCCTCCGCCCACAGATGCGTGACAGCCTCGGCGGGGTCGGGCAGCACCATCACCCAGCGTCCGTCCGCCTCCACGACCCGGACACCGTCGGTCGTGTCCACGAAGCGGTCTCCCGCCTCCTCCACGACCCTGCGCATCACCAGTCCCTTCACGGCCCACGGAGTCGCGAGGTCCCGCTTGAGGACGTGTGCCCGGGGAATCCGCGCGTCGATCTGGCTGAGCGTGAGCTGTGTCCGCGCCACGAGACCGATGAGCCGTACGAACGCGGCCGCGCCGTCGAAGACCCCGCTGAACTCGGGGATGATGAAGCCGCCGCGCGCGTCGCCGCCGAAGATCGTCGACTCCTCGCGGCCGACCCGGGTCAGGTCGTCCGGCGACGTGGTCGTCCACTCCACCTGCGTGCCGTGGTACGCCGCCACCTGTTCGGCGATCCGTGTGGTCGTGACCGGAAGCGCCACCCGCCCGCTGCGCCGCTCCGCGGCCACCAGGTCGAGCATCACGAGCAGGGCCCTGTCGTCCTCGACGATCCGTCCCTTCTCGTCGACGAGCGAGAGCCGCTCGCCCACCGGGTCGAAGCGCACTCCGAACGCGGCCCGCGCCGACGCGACGATCTCACCCAGCCGCACCAGTCCGGCCCGGCGCGTCTCCGCCGTCTCGGTCGGCCTGGACTCGTCGAGACCGGGGTTGATGGTCAGGGAGTCCACACCGAGCTTGCCCAGCAGGCTGGGCAGCACCAGTCCGGCACTGCCGTTGGAGGCGTCGACGACCACCTTCAGCCCGGAATCCGCGATCCCGGTGGTGTCGACATTGCGCAGCAGCGATCCCGTGTACGAGTCGAAGACGCTCGCGGGGAAGTGCAGGTCCCCGATCTCGCCGGGGAAGGCACGCCGGTACTCCTGTCGCGCGAACACCCGGTCCAGCTTCCGCTGGCCGCCCTGCGACAGGTCGGCGCCCTGCCCGTCGAAGAACATGATGTCGACGGAGTCGGGCACCCCGGGTGTCGTCCGGATCATGATTCCGCCCGCACTGCCCCGGGCCGTCTGCTGCCGGGCCACGGGCAGCGGTACGTTCTCCAGGTCGCGTACGTCGATGGCGCTGGCCTGCAACGCCGAGATCACCGCCCGCTTCAGCGCGCGAGCGCCTCGGGAGTGGTCACGGGCCGTGGTGACGGTGGATCCCTTCTTGAGGGTCGTCGCGTAGGCACCGGCCAGGCGCACGGCCAGCTCCGGGGTGATCTCGACGTTCAGGATCCCGGAGACGCCACGAGCGCCGAAGAGGTGGGCCTGGCCGCGCGACTCCCAGATCACCGAGGTGTTGACGAAGGCGCCGGCCTCGATGGTCTTGAACGGATAGACGCGGACATTGCCTTGAATGATCGATTCTTCACCGACGAGGCACTCGTCGCCGATCACGGCACCGTCCTCGATCCGGGCGGCCCGCATGATGTCCGTGTTCTTTCCGACCACACAGCCGCGCAGATTGCTGTGCTGCCCGACGTACACGTTGTCGTGCACGACGGCGCGGTGCAGGAAGGCGCCGCTCTTGACGACGACGTTGGAGCCGACGACGGTGTGTTCGCGGATCTCGGCGTTCGCCTCGACCTTGGCGTAGTCACCGATGTAGAGCGGCCCGCGCAGCACGGCGTCGGGGTGCACCTCCGCACCCTCGGCCACCCATACGCCCGGGGAGATCTCGAACCCGTCGAGCTCGACGTCGACCTTGCCCTCCAGGACGTCGGCCTGGGCCTTCACATAGCTCTCGTGAGTACCGACGTCCTCCCAGTAGCCCTCGGCGATATAGCCGTAAACGGGCTTGCCTTCCTTCATCAGCTGGGGGAAGACGTCGCCGGACCAGTCGACGGAGACATCGGCCTCGACGTAGTCGAAGACCTCGGGCTCCATGACGTAGATGCCCGTGTTCACGGTGTCCGAGAAGACCTGGCCCCAGGTCGGCTTCTCCAGGAAGCGTTCGACCTTGCCTTCCTCGTCCACGATGGTGATGCCGAATTCCAGCGGATTGGGAACACGCGTCAGGCAGACGGTGACGAGGGCGCCCTTTTCCTTGTGGAAGTTGACGAGTTCGGTGAGATCGAAGTCGGTAAGGGCATCACCGGAGATGACGAGGAAGGCATCGTCCTTCAACGCCTCCTCGGCGTTCTTGACGCTGCCGGCAGTACCGAGTGGCTTCTCCTCATTGGCATAGGTGAGCTCCATGCCGAGCTCTTCGCCGTCACCGAAATAGTTCTTGACCAATGAGGCCAGGAACTGGACCGTGACGACGGTTTCGTTGAGCCCATGCCTTTTGAGCAGCCTGAGCACGTGCTCCATGATCGGGCGGTTCGCCACGGGCAAGAGCGGCTTGGGCATGCTCGAGGTCATCGGGCGAAGGCGCGTGCCTTCGCCTCCGGCCATCACGACGGCCTTCATGTCGGAAGCGTCCTCCTTGAAGAGACGACGGTACAGCCGACTTCACCCGTCCTGATTGTCCCGCAGTTTTCGAGCGGGGGCCATCGGGGCGTTACACCGCCCAATCGGGCCGAGCTCAATCGGCCATGGCATCCGCCCGGATCAACCGGCGGACCTGCACCACGTAGAGGACTCCTGCCCACCAATAGAGGGTTGTACCCCATCCGGCGAACGCCCATCCGAAAATGGCGCCGAGTGTCGCGATCCAACCGCTCGCGTCACTGAGCAGCAACAACGGGAAGGCGTACATCAGGTTGAAGGTGGCCGCCTTCCCGAGGAAGTTCACCTGCGGGGGCGGATAGCCGTGGCGCCGGAGGATCCACACCATCACCAGCAGAACCAGCTCGCGCGCGAGAAGCGCGGCCGTGAGCCAGATCGGAAGGATCTCGCGCCAGGTGAGCCCGACGAGCGTCGACAGGATGTAGAGCCGGTCGGCCGCGGGATCCAGCAGCCGGCCGAGGCTGCTGATCTGGTTCCAGCGCCGGGCGAGCTTGCCGTCCAGATAGTCGCTGACACCGCTCAGCATGAGGACGAGCAGCGCCCAACCGTCGCTGTTGGGACCACCGAACTCCGGCCTGAGGATCAACCACAGGAAGAGGGGTACGCCGGCGAGGCGCGCCATGCTGAGGATGTTCGGGATGGTGAGGACCCGGTCCGTCTGAACGCGGGTCTCCTGGACCTCCACCCGGGGGCCTCCTGTGGGAAACGAGCCAACGATGCCCCCTGACCTTACCCGCAGCCTGGGCGCCGCAGGGCAGAGGGGGAGGCAAGAGCGAGGACGTCGTCGAAAAACTCTGCCGGAAAACAAAAAAGCTCCGGCTCTCGAGAGAGTTCTCTCGAGAGCCGGAGCTCTAAAATTTGTTCGGCGGTGTCCTACTCTCCCACAGGGTCCCCCCTGCAGTACCATCGGCGCTGTGAGGCTTAGCTTCCGGGTTCGGAATGTAACCGGGCGTTTCCCTCACGCTATGACCA
>NZ_KZ626926.1 GCF_002911015.1 Streptomyces populi | reverse complement strand
GGCCCGGAAGCCGTAGACCAGGCGCATCGTCAGCTGCGGGATCGCCTTGAAGCCGTTGGCGCAGTTGCCCTGGGCGTCGGCGAAGGCCACGTGCGTACGGTGGTTCGCGCTGTCGGCGTGCACGCCGTCCCAGCAGCTCTGGAAGGCGAAGGTACGGACCACGGTGCTGCCCTGCGGGCAGATCGGGTACTGCTGCGTGAGCTGCACCTTGTTCTCGAAGCCGGTGCAGCTCCAGTGCGCGTTGGCGTTCGCCAGACCGTTGGTCGTGGTCTTCGCGTCACCGGTGATGATGCGCAGGAACTTCGGCATCGCGACGACCTTGCTCTTCGCGTTGCCGACGAACTTGATCTGCGCCTGCCGCACCTGCTGGATCTTGCCGACGTTGAGTTCCTTGCCACCGCCCAGGTTGTTCTGGTCGAAGTCCTGCGTACCGTTCTGGATACGCACGACCGGCCAGTAGTACGACGACTTGTCGCCCTGGTTGGAGCAGGAGGTCTGGGCCGCGGCGAAGGTGTCGTTGGTGGCGAAGGCGTCGTTCGACTGGTTGCCGACGTAGTCGTGGAGGTGGTGCGCACCGTTGGTGACACCGGGCGCCACGATCACGTTGTCCGTGTTGAACTTCTTGTTCGCGTTGACACCGCAGGACGACGTGAACGTACCGGACGAACCGCCGGCCTGGGTCCGGGCCTTGCCCGCGACGTTCGGCTGGACCTTCGTGATGTCGACGAAGTCGGCCGCGACCGGACCGTTGCCGGCCTGCCCGCCGTTGCCCGCCTGCGCACCGCCGTTGGCGGGGGCGCTCGCGCTCGCGGAGGCACCCGCGCCGGCGCCGTTGCCCGCACCGCCGTTCGCGCCCGCACCGGCGCTCGCGCTCGCGGACGGAGCGGCCGTGGCGCCGCCGTTGTTCTGTCCGCCGTTGGTCTGCCCGTTCGCGGGCTGTCCGGTGCAGGTGGAGAGACCGTCGAGCCAGCCCGGAGCCCTGCCGCCGACGCGGTTGATCTCCAGCTTGATCCGGTCGATGATCACCTGGCGGTTCTGCTTGAGCGGCGTCAGGATGGAGTTCTGGACGAAGCTCGCGTCCCTCGCCTGCGCGTCACGCGTGGTCGCGAGCCGCTGGTAGGCGGCGGTGATCTGCTGGTCGAGCGTCGCCAGCTCCCCGTCGACCTGGCCCCGCGCCTGGTTCGGGACGTTGGACAGCTTCTGGCCGACGTCCGGACACTGGATGGTGGCCACCTGCACGCCCGCGGCCTTGGTGGTGTTCCGGCCCGAATTGTTGCTCTCGTGCGCCGAGGCGTAGAAATTCGCCCAGACCAGCCCACCCCCGCCGATCGCGAGCGCTGCCGACGCCGCGACGGCGCGAACGGCCAGCGGCGAACGTCGTTTTCGAATGTTGCGTCCCATGGAACTCCTCTGACTTCCTTGCGGGGCAGCGAGGCGCCCGACAGGAGTGAAGCGGCTCCGTTCCATACGCAGGAGGTGTGCGAGGTGTTCAGGAGTCTCGAAGAAATCTTTGAAAGTCGTGAGACCAATTCGGTCACAATGACCCCAGAAGCCCGCGAATTCCCGAGAGTTGATCTCGATATTCAGGTTTGAGGACGCTTTTTTGACTCGTGTTCAGTGTTCTCGGGGTCCGGGGAGGGGTGCCGCCGGGCGTCGGGCGGCACGTGCGGGCGAGTTCAACTTCCCTGAGGAGCTGTCGAGTTCACGACCGGCCCCGCCTTCGCGGTGATCCCGGGGCCGGTCGCCGTGCCGAATCCCGAAAGGTACGGCGACCGGCCCGTACGGCTTCCCGAACGCCCGGGCCGGGAATCGCGGGGCTCAGACGCCGAGGACCTTCGCCTCCACCGCGGGATCCAGTCCCACCGCGGGCCGGTCGGCGCGCCGGGGTGCGACACCGCCGAGCGACCGGAGCCAGCGCCAGGTGTCCTCGACGGTCTCCCGCACGGGCCGGCACCGCAGCCCCGTCCGCAGCGCCCGTGAGACGTCGCCCGAGTACACCGAGGCGTGCAGCTCGCTCCCGGGCGGAACCCACACCGGAAGCTGCGTCCACGGCTCGATCCCGGCGCCGAGCACGGCCCCGGGGTCCGTCCAGCGCAGCTCGGCCCGCGCCCCGGTGGCCCGGACGCACGCGTCGAGCAGCGCCCCCATCGTGCTGTGCCCCGGGGGACCGGCCAGGTTGTACGGCCCGTCGAGTCCCGCCTCCACCGCCCCGAGCGTCCACTCGGCCAGGTCCCGGACGTCTATGTACTGGAGCGGCAGGTCGCGCGGTCCGGGAGCGAGCACGGGACCTCCCGCCGCGATCCGGCCGAGCCACCAGGGCAGCCGCCCGATGTTCTCGTACGGCCCGAGGATCAGGCCGCACCGCACGAGCAGCGAACGCCCGTCGCCGAAGGCCTCGACGGCGGCCAGCTCCCCGCCCCGCTTGTCCCGGGCGTAGTCGGTCGCGTCCGCGTCGGCCGACGCGCCCTCCACGAGGGGCGTGTTCTCGGCGTATCCGGCGGGGCGGGGCCACGCGTACACCGAGCAGCTCGATATGTACACGTGGCGGGACACCCGTCCGGCCAGCAGGCGTGCCGCGTCCCTCACGGCCCGCGGCGCCGCCGACCAGGTGTCGACGACGGCGTCCCAGGTGTCCGTGGTGCCGGCGAGCGCCGCGAGCCCGTCCGGAGAGGTGCGGTCGCCGAGCAACGACCGCACCCCGGAAGGGGGTTCGTGGTGTCCGCGGTGCAGGACGGTGACGTCCCACCCCCGGGTGAGCGCCGCCTCCGCGATCGCGCGCCCCACGAACTCCGTACCGCCCAGCATCAGAAGTCTCCGCGTCATACGGACGACTGTGCCCGCACCGCCCGCCCGGGGGAACGCGGATCTGCTGACAGGAGATTCGCCGGAGGGGTCAACGGCCGGTCGGCGGCGTGTACTTGTACCCCACCCGGCGCACCGTCTGGATCGCCTGGCGGTGCCGGTCGCCGAGCTTGCGGCGCAGCCGCGCGACATGGACGTCGACGGTCCGTCCGTCGCCGACGTGTCCGTAGCCCCACACCGTGGAGACCAGCTGGTCGCGGGTGTGCACCCGGTGCGGGTGCCGGACGAGGTGCGCGAGCAGCTCGAACTCCAGGTAGGTGAGGTCCAGTACCCGTCCGTCGACCTCGGCGGTGCGCTGCACGGTGTCGACGCGCACCAGCGGGTCGGCGACGCCGTCGCCGGGGCCCTCGGGGACGGCGTCCTCGACGCTCCGGGGGTCGGCCGGTCCCGGCACGGCGACCGGCAGCAGGGGCTGCTGGTCCGCCGGCACGAGGACCAGGTAGCCGATCATCGGCGGCTGCCCCGGCAGGACGGGCAGCGCGTTCTGGGGGGCGGGCAGCCAGGTGGCGCCCGGGGGAAGGAAGCCGGCCACGTCGACGACCTCGTCCCGGTCGACGGCACGCAGTCGGTGTCGGCCCGGGGAGGCCGAAGGGGCGGGAGGGGTCGCGACGGAGGAGAAGGAACGAGTGGTCGCCATGAGAGGTCAGCTCTTTCGCGCGAGAAGTTCGTCGGGAGGTTCGACGGCCGCGAGTTCGTGGTCGGGGCGGTCGAGGACGTACGTCGTGCGCGCTGGCCGAAGGCCGGGGTGTACGGCTTTAGAGGGCCCGCGCGTTCGTCGCGCGACAACACACCCGGTCGAAGTCGTGGTGCTGACGGGAGGGCCAGAAGGGCTCGAGGTCATGGCGACCCGTCGCGATGCACTTCTGGAAGTTGGCCATGGACCCATTGAAGCAGACACGGCCCCGTAGCAGGAGTCTCCTCTCACCGCTCGGACGCCGCCTTGGCGTGAAGTCGGCCACGCGCGGATCGGACGTCAACTGCCGTGCCCGCGCTGCCGACGACGACGCGAGGGGGCGCCCACCGTGACGGTGGACGCCCCCTCGGGAGTGCTGGGCGGGATCAGACCTGGCCGGCCTTCTCCAGGGCGGTGCAGCAGGTGTCGACGATCAGACGCGTCACGACGTACGGGTCGACGTTCGCGTTCGGACGGCGGTCCTCGATGTAGCCCTTGCCGTCCTTCTCGACCTGCCACGGGATGCGGACCGAGGCGCCGCGGTCGGAGACGCCGTAGCTGTACTCGTTCCACGGGGCGGTCTCGTGCAGACCCGTCAGGCGGTCGTCGATGCCGGCGCCGTAGTTCTTGACGTGGTCCATGGGCTTGGAGCCCTCGCCGAGCGACTCGCACGCGGTGATGATCGCGTCGTAGCCCTCGCGCATCGCCTTGGTGGAGAAGTTGGTGTGCGCGCCCGCGCCGTTCCAGTCGCCCTTCACCGGCTTCGGGTCCAGCGTCGCGGAGATGTCGAAGTCCTCGGCGGTGCGGTAGAGCAGCCAGCGGGCCACCCACAGCTGGTCCGCGACCTCCAGCGGCGCCAGCGGGCCGACCTGGAACTCCCACTGGCCGGGCATGACCTCGGCGTTGATGCCGGAGATGCCGAGACCCGCCTTGAGGCAGTTGTCCAGGTGCGCCTCGACGACCTCGCGGCCGAAGATCTCGTCCGAGCCGACACCGCAGTAGTAGCCGCCCTGCGCGGCCGGGAAGCCGCCCTCGGGGAAGCCGAGCGGGCGCGCGCCCTTGAAGAAGGTGTACTCCTGCTCGATGCCGAAGATCGACTCCTGCGCGGCGAACCGCTCGGCGACCTCGGCCAGCGCGGCACGGGTGTTGGACTCGTGCGGCGTCATGTCGATGTTGAGGACCTCGCACAGGACGAGGATGTCGTCGCCGCCGCGGATCGGGTCCGGGAAGCTGGCCACGGGCTTGAGTACGCGGTCCGAGGAGTGACCCTTGGCCTGGTTCGTCGAGGAGCCGTCGAAGCCCCAGATCGGCAGCTCCGCGCCCTTGGCGTCGTCGGCCAGGATCTTCGTCTTGGAACGGAGCTTGGCCGTCGGCTCGGTGCCGTCGATCCAGATGTACTCAGCCTTGAAGCTCACGGGCCACATCCTTCGGGGTGTGTCTTGGTCGCACTTGCGGGTGCTGCGGCGCTGCGGCACTGGGGCGCCGCTGGGGATGTCCCGCAGACTGCCAACCGGCGATTTCCCGATCATTGCCCGAATGTGAACCCCGTGTTACCTGGGCCTTGTGTGCCCGGTCTCACACCTCCCGCGCCGTCGCCGCCGTCCACGCGTGATCGTTCGCGGTCGTGACCGGCCGGTCCGCCGTCCGCCCGGGGCCCTGAGGTCCGGCGGGGACCGCTCGTATGCGATCCGAGGGGAGCGGCCGGGGAGATGTGTCCCGCTTGTGCACGGTACGTCCGTCCGGAGGGGGCCTCCCGCCTCCGGGGGCCGCCCGTCGCACGAGAGCCCCGCCGCCGCCGACCCGGAACAGGTCGGTGACGGCGGGGCTCCCGGTAGGTGTGCCCGTTATCCCACCTTCTCGATGAGGGCCCGGCGGATCAGGAACTTGCCCGGCTCCCGGACCTGCTCGAAGGCCGCGTTGTTCAGCAGGGCGCAACTGCCGGAGACCGAGGTGACCTCGACGGTCGTGGACTTGTTGTTGTCCAGGTTGGTGACCTTCAGCTTCGTCCCGGCCGGGAACTGGTTGCTGGACGCGGCCGGTGCGCCGCCCTCACCGGACAGCGTGACGGTCGAGCCGTTGCAGACCTGCTGGCCACTGGCGGCGCCGCCACCGGCGTTGTTCGCGGGGGCGCTCTGCGCCGGAGGCTTGGTGGCGGCCTGGGCGGGCGCGGACTGGGCCGGTGCGGACTGCGCGGGCGGCTGGGCGTTCTGCTGACCGGTCTGGGAGTCCTGAGCCGATTCCCCGACGGTGCAGCCCGACGCCTGCTGCTGAACCTTGATCTGCGCGATGACCGCTTCGCGGTTCGCGATCCTGGCCGCCGACTGGGCGTCGGGGTTGGCCTTCTGGTCCGCGATGAACTTCTGGTTGTTGCCGAGAGCGGTGGCCAGGCCCTGGCAGGCGACCGAGCTCTGGGCGTTCTGCACGGACGCCGCGTTCGAGGTGGCGGCCAGGGCGAAGGCCCCGCCGCCCGCCACCGTCGCCGCGCTGACCAGCAGAGCGATCTTCTTCTTGGTGCTGAGGGTTCTCCTGCGCGACATACACGCCTCCAGAGAGTGGGGGAGCGTTACGTCGCTATGTACGAGATGCCGAACGCAGTTGCTCAACGGTTACGGCATTCACTTAAGTAACGTGGATCACACGGGAGTTGGAGAGGGCGGTCGCCTACCGCGACAGGGCGTCCCGTACCGCCTCCTCCGTGCGGCCCACCAGCGCCGTTCCGTCGTCCGCGGTGATGATCGGGCGCTGGATGAGCTTCGGGTGCTCGGACAGCGCCTTGATCCACCGGTCCCGCGAACCGGCGTCCCGCGCCCACTCCTCGATCCCCAGTTCCTTCGCGTCGGCCTCCCCGGTCCGGGTGATGTCCCACGGTTCGAGGCCCAGGCGGCCGAGGACGTCGCGGATCTCGTCCTCGCCGGGCACGTCCTCCAGGTAGCGGCGGACGGTGTACTCGGCGCCCTCGGCGTCGAGCAGGTCGATCGCGCTGCGGCACTTCGAACAGGCCGGATTGATCCAGATCTCCATGCCGCACACGTTACGGCAGACACCTTCGGGCACCGCTGCCCCAGGGCCCCCGGAGCCCTCGTGGCCAGCGGCTTCTGTCAGTGCCCGGCAGTAGAATAGAAGCAGTGTTCGAGGGTGTCGCCGGGAGGTCCGGACGGTGCCCTGACCGCGACAGGAGGATGCCTGTGCCCGCTGCCGCCCTGAAGCCGCTGCCCACTCAGTCCACATCCAAGACGGCGGTCCCGCTGGACCTGCCGTACCAGCCCATGGCGAAGCGCCCGCTGCCGCCGGGCCGTTCCCGTGACTGGTACGTCACGCACAACCGCCGGCTCAAGGCGATGCGACTCGCCATCGCCCTGCTCGACTCCGGTGTGTACGTACCGAACCAGGCCCGCAACGAGAAGATCCGCAGCACGGCGGAACTCATCGGCGTGCACCCGCCGTCGGACACCACGTGCCACATGGTGCGCGCGCTGATGAGGTACGCGCGCTGAGCGCACCACTCACCGGCGCCGGGTGACTCCGCCCCGTGGCGGGGCCGCCCGGCGCCGACACCTCTCCAGGTGCCGGCGCCGACGCCTGCCCCGGCCGGACCTCACTCCGCCGCCAACTCCCGCTCCAGGGGCGTCCGGAAGCGCGGGGTGATCCGGGTGCCGCCCACCCACGCCCGAAGGCGCTCGGCCTCCGCCGCGATCGCGTCCAGGGCCTCACGGCCGACGCCCCCGGCGGCCGGCAGCCGCCAGACGATCTCGCCGTCGGGCCGCTGCGCCCACCCCCCGACCACCCGTCCGTCCCACCACACCGTCGGCCCCACATTGCCGCTGCGGTCGAAGAGGGCGGGCCGCAGGGCCGGTTCGAGGAACCAGTCCCGGTCCGGCCGGCTCATGGGCGTCGGATCGAGAGCGGGCAGCAGGGCGGCCCAGGGCGCGTCCGGTTCGTCGACCGGACCCTCGTCGCCCGCCGCCACGTACCCCGTGACCCCGTCGTCGAGCGAGACGGCCACCGCCCCGCTCGCGGCGAGCGCCCCCCGCACGTCGGTGACCTTCCACCCCGTCCACCACTTCAGGTCGGCCTCGGTGGCGGGCCCGCACGCCGTGAGCCAGCGGTCCATCAGCCCGGCGCGGGCCTCGGCGGGCGGGAGCGGGGGATGCGGTGGCGCGACCGCCCAGCGGAACTGGCTCGACGTCCAGGATCCGAGCGGACGTCCCCGCACCACCCGGCCCTCGACCCCCAGAACGCGCATCAGCCGGGACGACACGGTGTGCACACCCTCGTAGCTCTTTCCGGCCGCGTAGGCGAACTGTTCCTTCAACCTCGGCTCGTCCCCGGTCAGTTCGTTCACCGTGGCCTCGCCGCGGCGGGCCAGCGCGGCGAGCGCCGACGCCTCGACCTCGTCGAGCCACTCCTCGGTCAGCCGTCCGCCGCTTCCGGCGGCCATGTCCTTGACGAGCCCGGCGCGGGCCTTCGCGGCGATGTCGAGCCCCGTCGAGGCGTGCACGACGGCCGTGAGACCGGCGGGGAACACGAACACGGTGTGCCGCATGCCGTGCATCCGCACGAGGGAACGGTCCTCGTACAGGGCCCGTTCCACCCGCGCCACCGTCTCCCGGGCGTCCGCGAGCCGCGCGCCCACCGCCAGGTACACCGTCGCCGGGTCGGTACCGTGCAGCGCGACCAGGGAGTCCGCCACCTCCTCGGGGGCCGCCGCCCGCGCGGCGCCCGCGAGCCGCTGCCGCAGCCCGAGCCGTGCCCTCCGCTCGGCCGCCCCGATGTGCCGCGGTCTCCCCGTCACGTCGTCTCCGTCCGCTCGCTCCGTGCTGCCCGCTCCGCGTCCCTCATCCTCCCGGACGCCCGCACGTCACGGGACGGGGTTCACCCGTTGGACGCAGCCGGGCATGCGGCGGTCCCGCCCGCGGCCTTGACTGGGGCCACAGCGGGATCCGAGGCGGACCAGGACCACGTGGGGAGAGACGATGCTTCAGAGGGACGGCATACGAGGACCGGTCCGGCTGGTCCTGGCGGTGTCCGTGGTGGCGGCCCTGGCCGCGCAGCTGACCGCCTGCTCCGACGACAGCAGCCCCTCCGACGCCGCGTCCAAGGCCGCCTCCGCCGCCTCCAAGGCCGCGTCCGCCGCGTCCAAGGCCGCGTCCGCCGCCACCGAGGCCGGTGACGCCCTCGCCTCCGCGACCGCCGAGGCCGGCCGGAAGTTCGACGAGTTCAAGAGCGGCGCGGACGCCAAGGACGAGGTGAAGACCGCCGGGACCGCGAGCCCCGGCTCCGACGGGCGCGTCACGGCCGAGGTGACCGCCACCAACCCCACCTCCTCGGCGAAGTCGTACGTCGTCCAGGTCGACTTCCGCGACCAGAGCGGCAACCTCCTCGACACGACCGTCGTGACGGTCGACGACGTCCCGGCGGGCGGCTCCGAGAACGCCACCGCCCGCAGCAACCGTTCCCTCACCGGTGACGTCAAGGCCGACGTCGCCCGGGCCGCAAGGCACTGACGGCCGTGCTCCGCGACAGCGTCACGGCCGCCTCGGCGGACCGGGCCGCCCGGGGCCGGGCGGCCCGCAAGCGGGTGCCCCGCTCCGCGCACGGCACCTGGATCCCCGCCGCCGACCGCCCCGACCCCGTCGGCCTCCTCCAGGCGCAGGGCAGGGACCGGCTTCCGGAACTGCTGCCGGTCCGGTACGCGCGGATGGCCGCGTCCCCCCTCGCCTTCCTGCGCGGGGGCGCGGCCGTCATGGCGGCCGACCTGGCCGCCCAGCCCCACACCGGGCTCACCGTCCAGCTGTGCGGCGACGCCCACCTGTTGAACTTCGGCCTGTACGCCGCCCCGGAACGCCCCCTGCTCTTCGACCTCAACGACTTCGACGAGACCTTCCCCGGCCCCTTCGAGTGGGACGTCAAACGGCTCGCGGCCAGCGTCGCGGTCGCGGCCCGCGAGAACGGGCACAAGGAGGAGCACGTCTTCGGCGCGGCACGGGCCGCCGCCGGGCAGTACCGCGAGGCCGTACGACGGCTGGCCCGGCAGGGCGAGCTGACCGTCTGGTACCAGCACATCGACGCCGACCTGCTGCTGCCGCTGGTCCGCTCGGGACGCCGTCGCCGTCGCACCGAGGCCACCCTCACCCGGGCCCGCCGCCGCACCAGTCTTCAGGCGCTCGGCAAACTCACCGAGACCGTCGGGGGGCGCCGCCGCATCATCCACGACCCGCCCCTGCTGGAACCGGCCGGAGCCATGGACACGGCCTCGCTCCGCAAGATCTTCAGCGACTACCGCTCCACGCTCCCCGAGGAACGCCGCCTGCTCCTCGACCGCTACCGGTTCGTCGACGCGGCCCGCAAGGTCGTCGGCGTGGGCAGCGTCGGCGTCCGCTGCTTCATCGTGCTGCTCTCCGGGCGGGACGCCGACGACCCGCTGTTCCTCCAGATCAAGCAGGCGGGACCGTCCGTGCTCGAAGAGCACCTGCCCAGCGGCCCCTACGTCCACCCCGGGCGCCGGGTCGTCGCGGGCCAGCGGCTGATGCAGGCCGCCGGTGACGCCTTCCTCGGCTGGACCACCGGGCCCGAGGGGCGCGCCTTCTACTGGCGGCAGCTGCACGACATGAAGGCGTCCGCGGACGTCGCCGGCATGAGCCCGGGCGAACTGCGCGCCTACGCCCGGCTGTGCGGCACCGCCCTGGCCCGCGCGCACGCCCGCTCCGGCGACCGTGTCGCGATCGCCGCCTACCTCGGCGGCGCCGACACCTTCGAGCGCGCCGTCGGTGACTTCGCGCTGCGCTACACGGAGCGCAACGCCGACGATCACGCGGCACTGGGCGCCGCGGTCGTCGCGGGCGTGGTCCCGGCGGCCCCGGGCGTGTGAGACCGCCGGGGTCGTTCAGACCCCGGGGGAGGAGGGGGCCGGGGCGCCGAGGCCGGCGAGGGCGAGGTCCACGAGCCGGCGCCGGTCCCCGGGGTGGTCGCGGAACCAGAGGCCCAGCAGGTGGTCGGCGTCGGGCAGTTCGAAGCGGGTGAAGTCGGCGCGGGCGGTGAGCGCGTCCGTGACGGCCTCCGTCACGGCGGGCGGGATGATCGCGTCCACGGCGGGTACGGCGAGCACCGCGCGGCCCTCGTAGGCCCGCAGCACGTCGAACGCGGGAGCCTCCCGCCAGCTGTCCGGGGTGCGGATGATCCGGCTGAAGAGGCTCTGCGCCTCGGGACCGTCACCGTCCTGCCGCGAGGGGTCCTGCGGGTCCTCGAACGGAAGGGACCAGGCCTCGGCTGCGTACACCGCGGGCGCGCACAGCACGAGCGCCACCGCGCGCCGCCCGTAGTGCCGTGCGAGGTCGGCCACCGTCTGGCCGCTCATGCTGAACCCGACCAGGATCAGCGGGGCGTCCGCCGGAACCGTCGCGTCGATCACCGACACGGCCTGCTCGAAACGCAGCCGGAGGCTCAACCCGCCCAGTGCGCCGGTGCTTTCACCGTGCCCGGAGAAGTCGAACGCGAGCCCGGCGCAGCCGCGCGCGGCGAAGTCGCCGAGCAGCGGGAGCAGCCGCTCCTTGTTGCCGTTGCCCGCGCCGTGCAGCAGGACGGCGGTCGCCGCGCCGTCGTTTCCACCGCCGCCGACGCAGCTCAGCCGTTCACCGTCGTGGTCGTGCGTGAAGGAGGAGAGCATCTCCCCATTGACGCACGCGGGCGGCGGCGCCCCCGGACGGCGCCGGCCGGATGACGCCCTTGCCGGGGCCGGACGGCACGGGGCGGGCTCGGTTCAGGAAGAGGTGGGAGCGCCGTTCGCGTCCGGTTCGGGGGTGCCGGCCGGTGCGGACGTGCCCTCGGCGCCCGTTCCGGGAGCGGCTGCCGGCGCGCTCGCCGCGGACGCGGCCGTACCGCCCGTCCCCCCGGGCGCGGCGGCTGCCGCGGACTTCGCCTGGGCCGCGGCGACCGCCTCCCGCAGGTGGTCCTCCTGCTCCTGGCTCAGCGAGGTCTGCACCAACTGGCCGCCGAACTCGGCGATCTGAGGGATCACCTTGTCTCCGGCCGCCTGCTTGACCAGGACGAACAACGCGCCCGCGCCCGGCCGCAGATTCTGGCTGAGATCCTTCATGAACTTGTCGTTGATCCCGGTGTCCGTGACCGCGCCTCCGGCGGCACCGGCCGCCGCGCCCACCGCCGCGCCGAGCAGCGGCGCGAGGAAGAGCAGACCGATGACACCGCCCCACAGCGCGCCGCCGGCCGCGCCGATGGCCGTGTGGCTGACCGCCTGGTGGAGCTTGACCTTGCCGTCCTCGCTCCGCTCGACGACGACCGCGTCCTCCAGCTCGACGAGATGCTGCTTCGACAGTTCGAACAGCTTGTCGCGCACCTGGTCGGCGGTGGCGACGTCCTCGTAGGCGATGACGAACAGATTGCTCATGAGGGCACCCCTTGTGTCGATTCCGTCCGACTTTATAGCGGTATGGGATGGTGTGCAGTCGGGGGGAAGCGGGAGGAAAAGGGGTGCCGGCCGTGGGCCGGACCCCGGTCGTCACCGGAGGCCGCCCCTTCCGGAACCCGGACCGGGACCGGGCGTCACAGTCCCGGCGCGCCCCAGATCGGGAACCAGCGGGCGAGGTCCTGTTCGATGCGCAGGTCGTCGGCCAGGGCCGCCTTGATCTGGAGCTCCAGCGCGTTGTCGCGCCGTTCGCCCCCGCCGGCCAGCGGTGCGAAGGGGAAGAAGGTGCCCCGCTTGTAGAGGTAGACCAGGCCGAGCCGTCGCTGTTCCGTGTCCTCGAAGCCCACCACGGAGCACAGCAGCTGGGGGCCGAAACCGGTGCTCTCCAGGGAGCTGTTGACCGCGTGCAGATCGCTCACCAGTGCCGGCAGGTCGTCGGGTGTCCGGTGGGAGACCAGCCACGAGTAGCCGTACTCGTCGCGGGTCCGTTCCACCGGCGGGCCCGTCCGTCCGGTGTCGGCGTCCAGCAGGGCCTGGGCCTCCTGGTGCGCCTGGGCGAAGGCGCCGCCCTCGGCGGAGGCGAAGCACACCGCTCCCGTGCCGGTCGGGGTGAACCCGGCCGCGGCCTGGAGGGTCACGGCCGCCGACGGCAGCGCGAAGAGCTGGTCCAGGTCGGGTGCGGCGGGCTTGCTGCGGCCCAGCAGGATGTCCAGGAACCCCATGCGGTCAGAGAGCCTCTCCGGGAGTCGGGGTGCTCGTGTCCGGCACCGCGGCCTCGCCCAGCTCGGCGGAGATGCGGGCCAGCTGTTCGAGCCGCTGCTCCAGGCTCGGGTGGGTCGAGAACAGGTTGGCGATGCCCGGCTGGGCGCCGAGCGCGGGGGTGAAGTAGAACGCGTTGAAGGCCTGCGCGGTCCGCAGGTCCTTGGTCGGGATCCGGCCGATGTCCCCGGTCACCTTGGTCAGCGCGGACGCCAGCGCCGAGGGGCGGCCGGTGAGCAGGGCCGCGGCACGGTCGGCGGCCAGTTCGCGGTACCGGGAGAGCGCCCTGATCAGCATGAAACTGATCGCGTACACGGCTGCGGACACCGTCATCACCGCCAGGAAGACCGCGGCGGTGTTCTGGTCCTTGTTGCCCCGCCCGCCGAAGAGCTGCGAGTAGAACGCGAACCGGACCATCAGCCCGGCGAGCACCCCGAGGAAGGACGCCACGGTGATCACGGCGACGTCCTTGTGCGCCACGTGCGACAGCTCGTGCGCGAGGACGCCCTCCAGCTCGTCGGGCTCCAGCCGGCGCAGCAGCCCGGTGGTCACGCACAGCACCGCGTGATCGGCGTTGCGCCCCGTGGCGAACGCGTTCGGCATGTCGATGTCCGACACGGCGACCAGCGGCTTCGGCATGTCGGCCACGGCACAGAGCCGGTCGACGACACCGTGCAGCTGCGGGTGCTCCTCGCGCTCCACGATCCGTCCGTGCATGGCGTACAGCGCGATCCGGTCCGAGAACCAGTACTGCGCGATCAGCACCCCGGCCGCGATCACGACGACCAGCACCCACGACTTCAGCAACACGATCAACGCGGCGACGAAGGCCACGTACAGCAATCCGAGCAGGAACAGCGTGACCGTCATCCGCACGGTCAGCTGCCGATCGTTCCGGAACCGGCTCCGCATCTCGCACCACCCCGCAGTCGGGCACTCGTCCCGTTCTCCATTGTGCGCCCGCGGATTCCCATGGGCGGGTGCCGATCGGCCCCGCGGCGGGCAAAGAACGTCCCCGTGCGTACGGCCTCGCACCGGCCCCCGCCGGGGGAGGAACGCGCCGGCCGCGCCCTTCCCGGAGGAAGGACGCGGCCGGTGACGTGTGCGGCTGGAGCGACGGGTTTACACGTCGAAGTACAGCTCGAACTCGTGCGGGTGCGGACGCAGCTGGAGAGGCGCGATCTCGTTGGTGCGCTTGTAGTCGATCCACGTCTCGATCAGGTCGGACGTGAAGACGTCGCCCGCGAGCAGGAACTCGTGGTCGCGCTCCAGCGAGTCGAGGACCGCCGGGAGCGAGGTCGGGACCTGGGCGACGTTCGCGTGCTCCTCGGGAGCCAGCTCGTACAGGTCCTTGTCGATCGGCTCGGCCGGCTCGATCTTGTTCTTGACGCCGTCCAGACCGGCCATCAGCAGGGCCGCGAACGCCAGGTACGGGTTGCCGGAGGAGTCGGGCGCGCGGAACTCGACGCGCTTGGCCTTCGGGTTCGAGCCCGTGATCGGGATGCGCATGGCCGCGGAGCGGTTGCGCTGCGAGTAGACCAGGTTGACCGGGGCCTCGAAGCCGGGGACCAGGCGGTGGTACGAGTTCACCGTCGGGTTGGTGAAGGCCAGCAGCGACGGGGCGTGCTTGAGGATGCCGCCGATGTAGTAGCGGGCCATGTCCGACAGGCCCGCGTAACCGGCCTCGTCGTAGAACAGCGGGGAACCGCCGCTCCACAGCGACTGGTGGACGTGCATGCCCGAGCCGTTGTCACCGAAGATCGGCTTCGGCATGAAGGTCGCGGTCTTGCCGTTGCGCCAGGCGACGTTCTTCACGATGTACTTGAAGAGCTGGAGGTCGTCGGCCGCGGCGAGCAGCGTGTTGAACTTGTAGTTGATCTCCGCCTGGCCGGCGGTGCCCACCTCGTGGTGCTGGCGCTCGACCTGGAGGCCGGAGTTGGCCAGCTCCAGGGAGATCTCGGCACGCAGGTCGGCGAAGTGGTCGACCGGCGGGGTCGGGAAGTAGCCGCCCTTGTAGCGGACCTTGTAACCGCGGTTGTCCTCGAGGGCACCGGTGTTCCAGGCGCCGGCCTCGGAGTCGATGTGGTAGAAGGACTCGTTCTCGGCGGTCTTGAAGCGCACGCTGTCGAACACGTAGAACTCGGCCTCGGGGCCGAAGTACGCGGTGTCGGCGATACCGGTCGACGCGAGGTAGGCCTCGGCCTTCTTGGCCACGTTGCGCGGGTCACGGGAGTACTGCTCGCCCGTGATCGGGTCGTGGATGAAGAAGTTGATGTTGACCGTCTTGTCGCGGCGGAAGGGGTCGACGCGCGCGGTGGACAGGTCGGCGCGGAGCGCCATGTCGGACTCGTGGATGGCCTGGAAGCCGCGGATGGAGGAGCCGTCGAAGGCGAGCTCCTCCGCCGGGTCGAAGGCCTCGGCCGGGATCGTGAAGTGCTGCATCACACCCGGCAGGTCGCAGAAACGGACATCGACGAACTTGACGTCCTCGTCCGCGATGAACTTCTTGGCCTCGTCGGCGTTCTGGAACATCCAGCTCCTCCTACTCCCGCCCGCAGTGAACGGGGTGGTAGTTCGTTCGTGCGGCCAGTGCGGTGGCACACGCTGGGGCCGACCATAGGGACGGGGGATTTCTCCAGCGTGACCCATTTGTTTCGCCCAAGTTAACCGACCTCGGCCCCGCGGGCCCCTCCTGTCCGTATGGCAAAACGGGCACAGTACCTTGGACGGGTGGACAACAGGCAAGCAATCGGATCGTGGCTCTCCGGCCCCCGCGCGGCGGCGGAGGAAGCCGGTGTCGACTTCGGATACCGGGGCGAACAGCTCGGTCTCCCGGAGCACGGACCGGGCTCGATCGCCCGCCCGGGCCGCCGTCTGGCCGCCCTCGCCGTCGACTGGGGCCTGTGCCTCCTGATCGCATACGGGCTGCTCACCGACGGCTATGACCAGGCTACTGGCAACTGGGCCCTGCTCGTCTTCTTCGCCCTCGGAGTCCTCACGGTCGGTACCGTCGGCTTCACTCCGGGCAAGCGGCTGCTGGGCCTGCGTGTCGTGGCCGAGGGCGGTGGCCGGCCGAACCCGCTGCGCGTCCTGCTGCGCACCGTGCTCCTGTGCGTGGCCGTCCCGGCCCTGATCTGGGACCGCGACGGCCGAGGCCTCCACGACCGCCTGGCCCGCACGATCGAGGTCCGCATCTGATCCCGGGCCCCCGGGAACGGGGCCCGGCACCCCGGCCTGAGGGGGACGCCCCCGCCAGGACGCAGAGGACCGCTCCGCCCCGGCGAGGGTGATGCGCCGCACCCGGGAGGGCGGCCCGCCGCCGCACCGCGACGTGCGGCCCCGGTGGAGACCGTCCCCGGGACGAAGGCACCCCACCCCGCCGAGGGACCCCGCCCGCCGAAAACGATCCACCCCCGACGAGGGCCCGCCCGGCATGGCACGGCCGAAGCGACCCGCCTCCGGCGAGGGCCCGGCTTGCTGCGGCCGAGGTGTTTCGCTCCCGGCGAGGGGGACGGCTCGTACGGCCGTTCCGCCCCCGCGAGAGGGGGTGTCCGGTGCAGCCGACGAGCCCCGCCCGGCTTGAGGGCCCGGCCCGGCACTGCCATGGTGATCCGCCCCCGGTGAAGGAGGCAGCTCCTATGGCTGTCCTCGCGCGAGAGGGGCCAGTACGGCTGGCGAGCCCCGCCCGGCTCAGGGCCCGGCCCGGCGCACGGCCGAGGTGGTCCCCCGGCGAGGAGCAGCCCGGTGCGGTCGGTGTGATGTGTCCTGGGCGGGGGCGGCCCGGTGTGGCCGAGGTGTCCCGCTCATGGCGAGGTACGGCCCGGTGCGGCCGACGGGGGCCGCGCCCGGTGAGGGTGGTGTGCGAACGGTGATGGGGTGCCCGGAGATCTCCGGGCACCCCATCACCGTAGGAACTGGTCAGGCCGACGCGCGAGCGTCACCGCCTCGGGCCACCCCGCGGCATCCGCATGCCCTTGGGCATCGGGCCCTTCGGCAGGGGCATGTTGCTCATCAGGTCGCCCATCGCGCGCAGCCGGTCGTTGGTCGCGGTCACCTGGGGGCCGGCGAGCACGCGCGGCAGCTTCAGCATCGTCGTGCGGAGCTTCTTCAGCTCGACCTGGCCCTCACCGGTGCCCACGAGGATGTCGTGCACCGGGACGTCCGCGACGATCCGCGCCATCTTCTTCTTCTCGGCGGCCAGCAGGGTCTTGACCCGGTTCGGGTTGCCCTCGGCGACCAGCACGATGCCGGCCTTGCCGACCGCGCGGTGCACCACGTCCTGGTTGCGGTTCATCGCCACCGCCGGGGTCGTGGTCCAGCCCCGGCCGATGTTGTCGAGCACCGCCGCGGCCGCGCCCGGCTGTCCTTCCATCTGCCCGAAGGCTGCTCGCTCGGCCCTGCGCCCGAAGACGATCGCCGTCGCGAGGAAGGCGAGCAGAAGCCCGAGAATTCCGAGATAGACCGGGTGGCCGATCAAGAATCCGATCGCGAGGAAGACACCGAGGGTGAGAATTCCGACAGCCGCGAGTACAAGACCGATCTTGGAATCGGCCTTGCGGGTCATTTTGTACGTCAGAGCGATCTGCTTGAGTCGCCCGGGGTTCGCAGCGTCCGCTGCGGTTTCCTTCCTCGCCATGCCCACGAGTCTACGTGGCCCGGGAAGCGCGGACGACGGCAGTACGGAGTGAGCTGGACCGCTCTGCCGGGGAACGGTGGCCGGAGGCGTGTCGTTCAGGAGTGCGAGACGGACTCCAGCACGCGCTGCGCCTCGACCCGGTCCTTGGCGCGGCGGCGGTCCTCCAGGACGGAGGTCCAGGCGTTGCGGCGGGCGGTGCGCTGCCCGCTGCTCATGAGCAGCGACTCGACGGCACGCAGTGCATCGGTGAACGACGGAATCGCGGTGGCGCGTACGGGCGCGGCCTGCATGATGAAGATCCCCCCTCGGGATCGACAGCTCGGACGGGGACGTGTGGTGACGTGGAACCAGAGTCACTGATTGGTGTTACCAGTACGTGACCGAGCGGTCAAACACCAATGAAGCCTTGATGCGGCGGGTCCTTTTCCCGCCCTGTTCCTGATGCGCCGTTCAACTGCGGGGATGCTGTGAAGGGGTGTGAACGGGCCGTTGTGGAGGGCGAGTTGCTTGTGCGCGGATTCACACGAAAGCGGTGGCACCGAGTGCCACCGCTTTCCTTTCGCAACGTGTGCCGTTCGGGGGATCAGACCGCCTGGGAGGCGACGTACGCGCCGCGCTTCTCGACGGCCATCTGGTACAGGCGGCCGGCCCGGTACGAGGAGCGGACCAGCGGTCCCGACATGACGCCGGAGAAGCCGATCTCCTCGGCCTCTTCCTTGAGCTCCACGAACTCCTGCGGCTTGACCCAGCGCTCCACGGGGTGGTGGCGCACGGAGGGGCGCAGGTACTGCGTGATCGTGATGAGCTCGCAGCCCGCCTCGTGCAGCTGCTGGAGCGCCTCGCTGACCTCCTCGCGGGTCTCGCCCATGCCGAGGATCAGGTTCGACTTCGTGACCAGACCGTAGTCCCGGGCCTCGGTGATGACCTTGAGCGAGCGCTCGTAGCGGAAGCCCGGACGGATCCGCTTGAAGATCCGCGGGACCGTCTCGACGTTGTGCGCGAACACCTCGGGGCGCGAGGAGAAGACCTCGGCGAGTTGCTCGGGCTCGGCGTTGAAGTCCGGGGCGAGCAGTTCGACCTTGGTGCGGCCGGCCTCGCGGCCCGCCGTCTGCGCGTGGATCTGGCGGACCGTCTCCGCGTACAGCCAGGCGCCGCCGTCCTCCAGGTCGTCGCGGGCGACGCCGGTGATGGTGGCGTAGTTCAGGTCCATCGTGACGACGGACTCGCCGACACGGCGCGGCTCGTCCCGGTCGAGGGCCTCCGGCTTGCCGGTGTCGATCTGGCAGAAGTCGCAGCGCCGCGTGCACTGGTCACCGCCGATGAGGAAGGTGGCCTCGCGGTCCTCCCAGCACTCGTAGATGTTGGGACAGCCCGCCTCCTGGCAGACCGTGTGCAGGCCCTCGCTCTTCACCAGGCCCTGCATCTTCGTGTACTCGGGGCCCATTTTCGCCCGGGTCTTGATCCACTCGGGCTTGCGCTCGATGGGGGTCTGGCTGTTCCGGACCTCCAGGCGCAGCATCTTGCGTCCGTCGGGTGCGACTGCGGACACATCGGCTCCCTGTAGCTTCGATTCTTCGGCGTACACCAGAGTACGCCCGTGCGGTGCTCGGCCCCCGACGTGGGCAACCTTCGGGAGCGGGGGTGCATTCCCGGAGGGCTCGCGCCAGGGGTGTGCGGGGTCTAGGCCGGCGCGCGTTCCACGACGCGCGGCTTCAGGTCCGCGTTCGCCAGGACGTCCCTCAGGTGCTTCTCGGCCACCGGCAGGACCTCGGCGATGGTCACGTCGCGGCCCAGCTCGCCCGCGAGGGAGGCGACGCCCGCGTCACGGATGCCGCACGGGATGATCCGGTCGAACCAGGCGTTGTCCGGGTTCACGTTCAGCGCGAAGCCGTGCATGGTGACGCCCTTGGCGACGCGGATGCCGATCGCGGCGATCTTGCGGTCCTCGCGGCGCTGGCCCGCGTTGGACGGGGCGTACTCCGGGCCGTTGAGCCTCGGATCGAACTCCTCGTCCGTCAGCCTCGGGTCGAAGTCGAGGGAGAGGCCCCCGAGCGCGGAGGCGCCCTGGGCGGGGTCCTTGGCGTCCCCGAGGACCCAGACGCCGCTGCGCCCCTCGACCCGGCTCGTCTCCAGCCCGAACTCCGCGCAGGTGCGGATGAGCGCCTCTTCCAGACGGCGTACGTGCGCTACGACGTCCACGGGACGCGGGAGCTTCTGGATGGGGTAGCCGACCAGCTGGCCCGGACCGTGCCAGGTGATCTTGCCGCCGCGGTCCACGTCGACGACGGGCGTGCCGTCCAGGGGCCGCTCGTTGTCCGCCGTGCGCCGGCCCGCGGTGTAGACCGGGGGGTGCTCCAGGAGCAGGCAGGTGTCGGGAACCTCGTCCAGGAACCGGGCGGCGTGCACGCGCCGCTGCTCGTCCCACGCCTCCTGGTACTCGACGGCCTCGGCACCGAATCCCATGCGGACGAACCGCAACTCACTCACGGCAAGCGCCTCCCTAGAAGCTTCCTCGGGCACGTGGTGGTCCCCGTGCGGGGCACGCGAAGGAACCTTTCGTCAGGTCCGTGGCGCGCCCACGCCACTGTACGTCCGCCCGAACCGCGTCAGCTCGACGGCCAATACTCACACGATCGGATGAATGAGTGTCGATGTGTGCGATGACGTGCTCACGCTCCGCTACATTCGCGCCGTTCACGAGGCCATAAGGGCTGCTCACAGGCAATCCGGGCACAGGGGGGTCTCGGGGAGGCGCAAGCACGCTCTCACGCCGCCCCGAGACGCCCCTGGGGACCCGAAGGCAGGAGACCGCACCGCAGATGACGGAACGACCCGCGCAGCGCACGCCCAATCGACAGCTCGCCGCGCTCATCGCAGAAGCGGGGTTCTCCAACGCAGGTCTCGCCCGCCGGGTCGACCAGCTCGGACTGGAACACGGACTGGACCTGAGATACGACAAGACATCGGTGACCCGCTGGCTGCGGGGCCAGCAGCCCCGCGGGACCACCCCCGCGCTCATCGCCGAGGTGTTCACGCGCCGCCTCGGCCGGCGTCTGAGCGCGCAGGACCTCGGGCTCGACGCCTGCGCGCCCGTGTACGCGGGGCTGGAGTTCGCCGCGACCCCCGAGGAGGCCGTGGACATCGTCAGCGGCCTGTGGCGCAAGGACTCCGGGAGCCACGCCGAACTCCGCAAGATCGCCTTCACCCCGGCCGGGCTCGTCGTGCCCAGCCGGGACTGGCTGATCGGCCGGGCCGACGACCGGGTCGCCCGCGGCGACCAGCCGGCCCGCATCCCCGCCCAGGGCCGCCCGGCCGTGCCCAAGCTCACGGCGCCGCCCGAGCAGGGGGGACCCGCGTCCCGCCGCGGCCGGACCGAGCGGGGCCCGGGCCAGCGGGTCAGCGGCGGGGACATCGCCGCGCTCCGCTCGGTCGGCGAACTCTTCCGCGCCCTCGACCACGCCTACGGCGGCGGCCACGCCCGCCAGGCACTGGTCCGCTACCTGGAGCACGAGGCCGAGCCGATGCTGCGCGGCTCCTACGGGGAGCAGACCGGCCGGCACCTGTTCGCCGCCGCCGCCGACCTCACCCGGCTCGCCGGCTGGACGTCGTACGACATCGGCGCGCACGGACTCGCGCAGCGGTACTTCGTCCAGGCGCTGCGCCTGGCGCAGGCCGCCGGTGACCGGGTGTACGGCTCCTACGTGCTCATCACGATGAGCCGCCAGGCCGTCTACCTCGGGCACGGGCGCGAGGCCGTGCAGCTCGCGCGGGTGGCGCAGCAGGGCCTCGGCTCGGGGGGCCCGCAGGTCGTGCAGGCGCTGCTGCACGCGGTCGAGGCGCGCGGCCACGGGGTGCTCGGCGAGGTGCGGGCCTGCACGGCCTCCCTGGTCCGGGCCGAACGCGCGCTGGAGGCGTCCCGGGCCGGCGACGAGGTCCCGCACTGGGCCCGGTACTTCGACGAGGCCCAGCTCGCCGACGAGTTCGGGCACTGCCACCGGGACCTCCAGCAGTTCCGGGCGGCGGCCCAGCACGCCGAACGTTCGCTCCAGCTGCGGGCGCCCGGTTACGCGCGCAGCCGGCTGTTCTGCCGGGTGGTGCTGGCCTCGGCGCGGCTCGGGCTCGGGGAGCTCGACCAGGCCTGTCTGCTCGGTGCGGAGGCCGCGGGACAGGCGGCGGAGATGCGGTCGGCGCGGGCCGTCGAGTACGTGCGGGACTTCGAGAAGCGGCTCGAACCGTACAAGGACGCCGCCCCCGTGCGCGGCTACCGGGACAAGGTGGCCGCGCTGAGCTGAGCGAGGGCCTGTCCGGCGGGGTCCGCGGTGCCGCCGTGCGGGCGCGGACGGGTGTGCCGGGCCCCGCGTCCTCGGCACGGTCCGCCGGACCGTCCCCGGTCTCCGGCCTGGGGTGCCGGAGACCGGGAAGCCCTGTGTGCGCACCGGGGCGGGAATCCGCTTCCGGTGCGCACGAACCGGCCCGCCGGAGCCGGGGCCGTCCGCCGGGGGCGTCGCCCTTCCGGGGCGGGGTCCGTCCGTCGAAGGCCCGGGTCCGGCGGGCGGGAGTGGGGCCCGCCCGCCGGAGCGGGTGTCCGGCGCCCGGAGACGCGGGTCCGCCTTCCGGGCCGGGACCGGCCGCCGGAGCCGGGGTCTGCCCGCCGGGAGCGGGCCCTCTCTCCGGAGGTCAGGGCCCGCCCGCCGGGAGCGGGTCCGCGCCTCCGCGGTCCGGGGTTCACCGGACCGCGGTCCGGGTTTCCGCGCCCGAGGCCCGGGTTCGCCCGTCCGGAGGACCGGAGCCCGCGGGCCCGGTGGGCCCGCGGGTCCCGTGCGCCGGTCCCGGAGTTCCGGAGCCCCGTGCCGGAGCTGCGGGACCTGACGCCGGAGCCACGGGTCCCGGGCCGGAGTCGTGGGGGAGGGGCGGGGTCAGGCGGCGGACTCCAGGGGCTCGGCCGACGGGGCGGCCGGGCGGACGTCCAGGTCCGTCAGGAGGGCGTGGGCGGCCCGCCGGGCCGAGTGCAGCGCGCCCTGCACCGTGCTGGTGTCCCGGTGGTCACCGCACACGTACAGGCCCGCGAGCAGCCGCACGGGGCGGCGCAGGTCGTGCGGCGGCGGCATCGCCGGGACCGCCTCGGGCTCGTGATGGACCGCCAGCAGTTCCCAGCGGGACGTCGACGTGCCGTAGAGACGGGCCAGTTGGGCGCGGACCGCCACGTCCAGGTGGGCCGCGGCGGGCGGTGTGCCGAGGACGGTCGAGGAGATCAGGGCGCGGCCCGCGGGCGCCCGGGCCGGGTCGACCTGGCTGACGACCGCGGTGTGCGCCACCGGGCCGCTCCGGTCGGCGTCCAGGAGCAGCGCCGGTTCGGTGAGCGGCGGTTCGTCCGTGGTGTGGTGAAGGACGGTCACCGGGTGGAAGGCGGGGACGTGCAGCCCGGGCAGGAACTGGGCGGCGGCGCGGGCCCCGGTCGCCAGCAGGATGGCCCGGCAGCGGAGTTCGCCGTGGTCCTTGGTCGTGACACGGGTCGTGGAGACGGCGGTGACCTCGACGCCCGTGTGCACGGTGCCGGGCGGAAGGGCGGCCGCGAGCAGTTCGGGGAGCGCGTCCGCGCCGCCTTCGGGCAGACAGAGCCGTCCCGTCGCGAAGGAGTGCAGCGCGAGGTCGGCGCAGCGGCTCGACGTCCCCAGCTCCGGGTCGCAGAGCAGGGCCGCGAGAAGGGGGCGCAGAAAGGCGTCGGCCGTACGGGCCGGGAGCCCCCGGGTGGTCAGCGCCTTCGCCGCGGTGAGGTCCGGGCGGGTGAGCAGGCGCTCCGGCGGGGTGGAGGCCAGGCGCGCGAGGGCCGCGCTGAGACGCGACTGGTCGAGGGGGCCGCCGAGCGGTCCGGGGCGGGCGGTTCCGCGCGTGGGCCGGGACAGCGGAAGCCGGGGGGCGCTCGCGAGGGCGCGCGCCGTAGTGAGTGCGCCCCTCGCGCTCCGGGGAGTGCCGGGCGTGCCCGTGTGGTGGCGGTGGCCGTCGCTGTGCAGCAGCACGCCCGGCGAGAACGGGCACAGGACGAGGGCGTCCAGGCCCGGGGTGTGGCGCAGTTCCGGGTACGAGGTGGACAGGAGCCGGCCGAGCCGGTCCAGCCGGAAGCCGTCGACCTTCTCCGTGGACATGCGGCCGCCCACGTGGGGGGCGGCCTCCAGGACGGCGGTCGTCAGACCCGCCCCGGTCAGATGTCGTGCGGCCGCGAGGCCGGCGACACCGGCTCCCACGACGACGACGTCGACGTCCTGCGCGATCTGTGCCGTGTGCGCGGTGTGGCGTGCGGGCTCTAGCACGTGCCCCTCCTCGAGGTTGCGCGGCCGGTGGGGACGTCATGCCCCCAACACGCTTCTGGGATGCCCGAGTTCGGATCGAGGGTGCGAGGTCCGGCCACGGGGTGGAAGTGGCGCGACGGCCGTGCACGGGGGCATGGGGGGTGCATGTGCCCGGCCGGCGGGGACGGTCGGACCCGTCGGCCGGGCACACGTGCCCCGGGGGCCCTCGCCCTCCGGGAGACGTCCCTCAGCCCAGCGCCGCCCGCAGCGCTCCCTCGATCGAGGGGAACGCGAAGGCGAAGCCCGATTCCAGGAGACGGGTGGGCAGGACGCGCTGGCTGCCCAGGACGTCCTCGGCCATGTCGCCGAGGGCCAGGCGCAGGAGCGGGGCGGGGGCGGTGAGCAGGGTCGGGCGGTGCAGGACGCGGCCCATGGCGTCGGTGATCTCGCCGTTGGTGAGCGGGTCGGGCGCGGTCAGGTTCACCGGGCCGGACAGGGACTCCGTGTCGAGGACGTGCCGGATCGCGGCCACCTCGTCGTGCAGCGCGATGTAGCTCCAGTACTGGCGTCCGTTCCCCATCCGCCCCCCGAGCCCCGCCCGGAACAGCGGGATCAGCCTGGCCCAGGCCCCGCCCTCGCGGGCCACCACGAGCCCGGTCCTGGGGAACACCGTGCGCACCCCGGCCTCCTGCGCGGGAGCGGCCGCCTCCTCCCACTCCACACAGACGGACGGCAGGAACCCGGCCCCGGGAGGTGCCGACTCGTCCACCGCGCGGTCGTCCGTGTCGCCGTAGAACCCGATCGCGCTCCCGTTGACGAAGACCCGCGGAGGTTCGTCCAGCGACGCCACCGCCTCCGCGAGCGTCGCCGTCCCCAGCACCCGGCTGTCCCGGATCATCCGCTTGTACGCGCGGGTCCAGGGCCGTCCCGCGACCGGGGCCCCCGCCAGGTTGACCACCGCGGCACAGCCGATGAGCCCCACCGCGTCGATCCGCTGCCGCTGCGGATCCCATCGGACCTCGTGCGGCGAGCGCGGCTCACGGCGCACGAGCCGGACCACCTCGTGGCCCTCGGCGCTCAGGGAGCGCGCCAGCGCGGAGCCGATCAGGCCGGACGCGCCGGCGATCACGATGCGGGAACCCGGGGGCAGCGGTGAGTCGCTCATGGGACCATCCTGCCCGCGCGGCCGCGGACTTCACGGAAGGACCGCAGCGCGGCGGCCGTACAGTGACCGGTATGTCAGCTGCTCCGCGGATACGCACCGCCACCCTGGACGACGAGGACGGGCTCGGCCGGCTCGACCGGGACACCTGGTCCACGCTGCACGCGGTCATGCCGCGCCCCAGACCGCCGTACGAACCCTTCTACAGCGAGCGGTTCGGCCCCCGGGACCATCTCGTCGCCGAGCTCGACGGCCGCCTGGTGGGATACATCCGGCTGGGCTTCCCGACCTCGCTGGCCTGCAACGCGCACGTCCGCCAGATCCTCGGACTGACCGTCGCCGAGGAGGCCCGGGGCGCCGGGGTGGGCCGCGCGCTGCTGCGGGCGGTGTGCGAGGAGGGCCGCCGCCAGGGCGCCCGGCGCATCACACTGCGCGTCCTCGGCCACAACACCCCGGCGCGGACGCTGTACGAGTCCGAGGGGTTCGTCGTCGAGGGAGTCCTGCCCGGTGAGTTCCTGCTGGACGGCGTCTACGTGGACGACGTCCTGATGGGGCGCCCGCTCTGACCGGTTCCGGTTGCGGTTGCGGTGCCACGGCGGGCGGCGTCCGTCCCGTCGCGGCACCCGGGGAGCCCGCGGCACCGGCCGTCCGTTGACTCCTCGCCGTCGGCGGACGACGGGCGCGGGCCGTCCGTGGCCGCCCGGGTCAGGACGTGACGAGGTCGCCCGTGTCCACGCGGGCCGTGGCGTGCGCCGCCTTCCGGGCGTCGCCCGCGACCTCGTGCGCGGTCAGGACGTAACCCGTCTCGTCGTCCGAGGTCGAACGGGCGAAGACCACGCCGTACACCTCGCCGTCGGTGGTGAGGAGCGGACCGCCGGAGTTGCCGGGACGGACGGTCGAGCGGATCGAGTAGACCTCGCGGGTGACCGTGCCGGTGTTGTAGATGTTCTGGCCCGTCGCGTTGATGCGGCTCGCGACGGTGGCCGCCTGGAGGTCGAGGCCGCCGTCCTGGGGGTAGCCCGCGACCACCGCGGAGTCGCCGCGCGAGGCGACCCCGTCGAAGTGGAGGACGGGCGCGCGCAGGGCCGGCACGTACAGGACGGCGACGTCCCTCTGCGGATCGAAGAGGACCACCCGCGCCTGGTAGGGGCGGCCGACCCCGCCCACCCGCACGGTCGGCCGGTCGATGCCCGCCACCACGTGCGCGTTGGTCATCACGCGGTGGGGCGCGTAGACGAAGCCGCTGCCCTCCCGGCCCTGGTTGCCCGAGCTGCCCTCGACCTTCACGGTGCTCAGCTTGGCGGCGTTCGTCGCGGCCGGTGTCACGCTGTCCCCGGAGGGCTTCGCGACACCCGCCGTCGGTTCGTTCTCGAACGGGTTGAAGACCTGCGGGAAGCCCGCCTCCGTGAGGGCGGAGGTCGCGCGCGAGAACCAGGCCGGCGTGGTCTCCGGCATCGAGTTCTGCACGGCGCCCAGCAGCGCCGAGTTGCGGATCGACTGCGTCACCACCGTCGAGGAGGACGCGCCCAGGACGCTCGCCGCCACCCAGGCCACCAGCAGCACGGCCAGCGTGTTCGCCGCGGCCCCGCCGACACCGTCGGCCACCCGCAGCGGCCCCTGGTCCAGCTCGCGGCGCAGCTTCAGCGCCAGCCGTCCGGCCAGCTCGTGGCCCACCACGGCGGGCAGCAGCACCGTGAACACCGCCGTCACCGTCGCCGCCGGTGTCCCCGCCGTGACCAGCTCCATCATCCACGGCAGCACCCATACGCCGATGACGGCGCCGCCCACGAAGCCGGCCAGCGAGACACAGCCGGCCACCAGGCCGCGGCGGTACCCGGACGCCGCGTAGACCAGGATGACCAGCATCAGCAGGAGGTCGAGCACGTCCACGGAGCCGCCTTTCTCTAGGGCCCCTTAGTACGCGTAGGGCGGGCCCAGTGATCAGCCACGCGCGTTCGGTGCCGTGGAAACGGCCATACACCCGTGGACCCGTAAAAACGTCCCGGACACGCACGATGGTTCCACCAGGTGGCACACCCCACATCGCGGCCCGCGCGGATCCGGGTCAGGGTGGCTCCATGCGTGTCTTCCGGAAGCTGCGGGGACCTCGAATACGGAGCGGCGGGGGGCTGGCGTCCCACCCCGCCCGGCACGGGCGCCACGGACGTCCGGCGGCTTCCGCCCACGAGGCTCGCACCGGCCCGGGGCGGAAGGCCGACGCTCCCGTGCTCCCCGGAGTGCGCCGGCGTGCGCCGGTCGGATGGCCGAGACCGCTCCTCGTCCTCCTCGGATGCGTGCCCGGCCTGCTCGCCGCCCTGGCGCTGGTGATGGGCACGGTCGGGGTGGGCCGCACGGCGGCCCGTGCCCCCGCCGCACCGCCGCCGGCCGTGGCCCGGATCACGGTCCCCCGCCCCATCGCCCGGCCGCCCGTGGTACCGCGGTCGAAGTGGCTCGACGCCGCGAGCGCGCGCGAGCAGCCGCCGCCCCGCTACGACGACCGCGTCGTGGCGGTCTTCATCCATCACACCGACTCCCCGAACGGCTACGACTGCGCCGAGACGCCCCGCATCATCCGCGACGTGTACGCGGGCCAGACCGGCGCCAAGCAGTGGGACGACATCGGCTACAACTTCCTCGTCGACCGCTGCGGCACGATCTACGAGGGCCGGGCGGGCGGGGTCGACCGGCCCGTCACCGGGGCGCACACCCAGGGCTTCAACCACCGCTCCGCCGGGATCGCCGCGATCGGCACGTTCACGGCGGGGTCGAAGGTGCCGAAGGCGATGACCGACGCGATCGCCCGTCTCGTGGCCTGGAAGCTCGGGCTCGTCGGCGTGGACCCCCGGGGCACCGTCCGCCTGGTCTCCAGCAACAGCCTCAGCCGCTACGCCGCGGGCACCGCCGCCGTGCTCGCCACCGTCTCCGGCCACGACGCGGCCTTCATGACCAGCTGTCCGGGCGCCGCCCTCAGCGACCGCCTCCCGGAGATCCGCGACCTGGCCGCCCGCTACCAGGGCCGCTGACCTCCCGGCCCCCCGGCGCCGGCGGTCACAGGCGTACCCCCGGCCGCTCACAGACTCCCCAGAGCCGCGCGCCCTACGGTCGCCGTACGTCGTCGCACGGCGTCGTACGCACCGACCGGAGGCGGGGACCATGAGGATCAGTCGGACGGAGTCCGCGCACCGCGCGGGAAGCGGGGCGCACGCGGGGCGCACGGCGGGCGCGCGGCCTGTGGAACCGACAGGCGGCCGGGTGGCGGCGGCGCGCGGTCCGTGGGCGGTGGTGTGCGCCGTGGTGACGGTCGTGCTGGGCCCGGCGGCGGTCACGGCGTCGGCACTGGACCGGGCCAACGCGGCCCCGCAGCACCACACGGCGCGCGCGGACGGGCCGCGGGCGTACGTCCCCGAGGACCCGGCGCGCCGGCCGGCCGTGCCCCGGAGCCGGACGGGCGCCGCCTGAGGGCCGGACCCTGAGGGCCGGACCCCCCGGGCCCCGCCGCCTCCCGCGGTCCCCGTCAGTCCTCCCTGAACCGGTCCCACAGCTTGGGGTAGCGCTCCGCGATGACGGACTCGTTCTCGAATTCGAGGGGGGTCCCCTCGGGCTCGGCGGCCGCGGCCGGGATGCCCAGGGCGGGTGCGACGGTGCCGGTCAGCTGCTCGTAGGCCTCGTCGGCCGCGTACCCCAGTTCCTCGCCGTCGCCGTCGATCTCCTCGTCGAAGTCGTCCAGGAGCTCGGCGAGCGTGTCGGGGTCGTGCATCGCACCCTCGAAGACGTCCCGGCCCTGGCCGATCAGCCAGCACCGGAAGAAGTCGAAGGCGTCGTCGCTGGCCCCGTCGAGCAGCACCCAGGCCGCGCCCCACAGATCCCAGCGGTACGCGCGGTTGTAGCGGGACTCGAAGTGCCGGGCGAAGTCCAGGACGGAGTCCGGGTCCAGCTGGACGAGCCGCTCGACGAGCAGATCCGCCTGTTCCTCGGGGTCGCCCTCGGCAGTCTCGCGGGTCGTGTCCACCAGCTGCCAGAACTCCGTCTCGTCCATCACGGGTCCAGCATCGGGCCTGGGCGGGAGGGGCGCACGTGGAGTGGCGCAGATTGTTATGCATGCACATGCCGAAGGTAAAACCGCCGGGTCCGCGCGGTTTTCGAGAGGGCGGCGCGGACGGTTCCACGAGCCGGTCCGGGGCTCGCGATCACCTGTCCGTGATCACCTGTCCGCGATCACCGGTAGAGCGCCGCCGCTCCGGCCGCGTCCTCGGCGCAGCGCTTCCGCAGCCCCGCCGGGGCGAGCACCTCCACCTCGGGCCCGAGCCCCCGCAGCTGCACCCGGGCGACCTCCTCGGACTCGACCGGCAGGGTGAGGGTCACCCAGCCCCGCCCGTCGGGGATCCCGGACGTGCCGATCCCCTCCTGCGCGGAGGCGGGGCCGAGAGCGTACGGAAGCTGTCGCACACCCTCCGGGGACAGCCGTACGACGACCTCGGACCGCAGGACCGACCGGGCGAACTCCTCGGCCCGCTCCTCCCAGAACGCCGGCAGGTCGAACTCCTCGTCCCGGCGGAACCGCTCCGCGACCGGTTCGACGGCGGTGAACCGGTCGATCCGGTACACCCGGAAGGCCTCCGCGTCCGCCACCCGCGCGCACAGGTACCAGAGCCCGGCCTTCAGGACGAGCCCGTACGGTTCGAGCGTCCGCTCCACCTCCGAGGCGCCGCGCCGGTAGCGCGCGAGGACCTGGCGGTCGTCCCACACCGCGTCCGCGAGCGCGGGCAGCAGCTCGGGCGTCCGCGGTTCGCTGAACCAGGCGGGCGCGTCCAGGTGGAAGCGCTGCGCCGCCGAGCGCGAGGCGTCCCGTACGGAGGGCAGCAGCGCCGCCGACACCTTCAGCCGGGCCGCCGACGCCGTGTCCTGGAGGCCCATGTCACGCAGTGCCCCCGGCACCCCGCTCAGGAACAGCGCCTCCGCCTCGCCGCGCGCCAGTCCGGTCAGCCGCGTGCGGTACCCGCCGACCAGGCGGTAGCCGCCGGCCCGGCCCCGGTCCGCGTAGACCGGGATCCCCGCCTCCGACAGCGCCTGCGCGTCCCGGGAGACCGTGCGCTCGGACACCTCCAGCTCCCGCGCCAGCTCGGCGGCGGTCATCGCCGCGCGGGTCTGGAGCAGCAGCACCATCTTGATCAGACGAGCGGCACGCATGGGTTCATGATGCCGGGCACCACTGACAGCCGGCGGGCGGACGTCCGGCCCCGCGAGACCGCCGAAGGGACCGGAGGGACGAAAGCAGCCAGAGGGACGAAAGCAGCCGGAGGGACGGAAGGGGCTGGCGGGCCGGAAAGGGGCGGAGGGGCGGAAGAGACTGGCGGGCCGGAAAGGGCCGGTAAGGGGCAGAGGGACGGAGGGGCCGGGAAAGCCGAGAGGGGGCACGGCGTTCGCCGTGCCCCCTCTCCGGGTCCAACCCCGGGCACTACAGGCCGTAGCGCTCCCGGGCCTCCTTCACCGCCGACGCCTTGACCTCGCCGCGGCGGGCGAGCTGTGCCAGCGCGGCGACGACGATCGACTGCGCGTCCACGCCGAAGTGGCGGCGGGCCGCGTCACGGGTGTCGGACAGGCCGAAGCCGTCGGCACCGAGCGAGGACCAGTCCTGCTCGACCCACTGCGCGATCTGGTCCGGGACCTGGCGCATGTAGTCGGAGACCGCGAGCACCGGGCCCTCGGCGCCGTGCAGCGCCTGGCGGACGAACGGCACCCGCTCCTCGCCGCGCAGCAGGGCCGCGTCGGCCTCCAGCGCGTCGCGGCGCAGCTCGGTCCAGGAGGTCGCGGACCACACGTCGGCGGCCACGCCCCACTCCTCGGCGAGCAGCTTCTGGGCCGCGAGGGTCCAGTGGATCGCCGTTCCGGAGCCGATCAGCTGGATGCGCGGGGCGTTCGCCGCGGCCACGTCCAGGCCCGCGGACTCCGCCGTGTTGAAGCGGTACAGGCCCTTGACGATGCCCTCGTCGACGCCGGCCGGCTTGGCGGGCTGCGGCATCGGCTCGTTGTAGACGGTCAGGTAGTAGAAGACGTCCGGGTCCTCGCCCGGGGCCGCCTCGCCGTACATCCGGCGCAGACCGTCCTTGACGATCGCCGCGATCTCGTAGGCGAACGCCGGGTCGTAGGACAGCGCCGCCGGGTTGGTCGCCGCGATGACGGGGGAGTGGCCGTCGGCGTGCTGGAGGCCCTCACCGGTCAGGGTCGTGCGGCCGGCCGTGGCGCCGACGAGGAAGCCGCGGCCGAGCTGGTCGCCGAGCTGCCACATCTGGTCGGCGGTGCGCTGCCAGCCGAACATCGAGTAGAAGATGTAGAAGGGGATCATCGCCTCGCCGTGCGTGGAGTACGCGGTGGACGCGGCGATGAAGTCCGCCATGGAGCCGGCCTCGGTGATCCCCTCGTTGAGGATCTGGCCGTCCTTGGCCTCCTTGTAGTACATCAGCTGGTCGCGGTCGACCGGCTCGTACGTCTGGCCCTTGGGCGAGTAGATGCCGAGCGACGGGAAGAGCGACTCCATACCGAAGGTACGGGCCTCGTCCGGGACGATCGGCACCCAGCGGCGGCCGGTCTGCTTGTCGCGGACCAGGTCCTTGACCAGGCGGACGAACGCCATGGTCGTCGCCACGTTCTGCGAGCCGGAGCCCTTGTCGAAGGACGCGAACGTCTTGTCGGCGGGGGCCGGCAGCGGGGCCAGGGCGTGCGTGCGGCGGGCCGGGGCCGGGCCGCCGAGGGCCGCGCGGCGCTCCTGGAGGTAACGGACCTCGGGGGAGCCGGCGCCCGGGTGGCCGTAGGGCACCACGCCGTCGACGAACTGGCTGTCGGAGATGGGCAGTTCGAGCAGGTCACGCATCTGCTTGAACTCGTCCGTGGACAGCTTCTTCATCTGGTGGTTGGCGTTCTTCGACGCGAAGCCCGGACCGAGGGTGTGGCCCTTGACCGTCTGGGCCAGGATCACCGTCGGCGCGCCCTTGTGGGCGAGGGCGGCGCGGTAGGCCGCGTACACCTTGCGCGACTCGTGGCCGCCGCGCGAGAGGTGGAAGCACTCGAGGATCTTGTCGTCGCTCAGCAGCTTCGCCATCTCGGCGAGCGCCGGGTCGGAGCCGAAGAAGTCCTGGCGGATGTAGGCGGCGTCGCGGGTCTGGTACGTCTGCACCTGCGCGTCGGGCACCTGGCGCAGGCGGCGGACGAGCGCGCCCGTGGTGTCGAGCTGGAACAGCTCGTCCCAGGCCGAGCCCCACAGCGACTTCACGACGTTCCAGCCGGCGCCGCGGAACTGGGCCTCCAGCTCCTGCACGATCTTGAAGTTCGCACGGACCGGGCCGTCGAGGCGCTGGAGGTTGCAGTTGATGACGAAGGTCAGGTTGTCCAGACCCTCGCGGGAGGCCAGGGCGAGTGCCGCGGTCGACTCGGGCTCGTCCATCTCGCCGTCACCGAGGAACGCCCACACGTGGGACGCGGAGACGTCCTTGATGCCGCGGTTGGTGAGGTACCGGTTGAAGCGGGCCTGGTAGATCGCCGACAGCGGGCCGAGGCCCATGGAGACGGTCGGGAACTCCCACAGCCAGGGGAGCCGGCGCGGGTGCGGGTACGACGGGAGGCCGTTGCCGCCCGACTCCTGGCGGAAGTTGTCCAGGTGCTGCTCGGTCAGCCGGCCGTCGAGGAAGGCGCGGGCGTAGATGCCGGGGGAGGCGTGGCCCTGGATGTAGAGCTGGTCGCCGGACCCGTCACCCTCCTTGCCCTTGAAGAAGTGGTTGAAGCCGGTCTCGTAGAGCCAGGCCGCGGAGGCGAAGGTGGCGATGTGGCCGCCGACGCCGTGCTTCGCGCCCCGGGTCACCATCGCGGCCGCGTTCCAGCGGTTCCACGCGGTGATCCGGGCCTCCATCGCCTCGTCGCCGTCCACGACGGGCTCGGCGGCGGTGGGGATGGTGTTGACGTAGTCCGTCTCGAGCAGCTTGGGCAGCGCGAGACCGTTGCCCTCGGCGCGCTCCAGCGTGCGGCGCATCAGGTACGCGGCACGGTGCGGCCCGGCCGCCTGGGTGACGGCGTCCAGGGAGGCCTGCCACTCGGCGGTCTCCTCGGGGTCGCGGTCCGGGAGCTGGTCGAGCTCGCTCGGCTGGATTGCGGTGGGGTCGGTCATTGCGCCGCCTTCCGGATGCGGAGGGGGGTTCCCTCATCGGCAAGGGGTTTTCGGGATGTGCCCTTGGTCTATGGCAGGACAGGGCGGAGGGCTCTTGTGGGAGCCCGTCGAGGACTGTAACCCCCTGATCGATGATCGATCAAAGGATTCCGGAGGAAATCCTCTTCAGATCGGAAAGTCGGCACGCGGTGCCTTGAAGTCGGGCACCGGGTGCCGTGAAAATCGACGGTTCTCGCAGGTGGGAGCACGGTTGAGCAGGGGCGCGCTCCCCTGCGCCGAAGCCGTCGGGACGTCCCTCAGGGGCGCGGGGCGCAGCCGAGGACGTGGGCCTTGACGAGGTCGGCGATCAGCGGGTCGCGCCGCCGGAAGGCGTCCACGAGGGCCTCGTGCTCCTCCGCGTACGACTGCTGCACGGTCCCGAGCCAGCGGATGGACAGGGCCGTGAAGACCTCGATGCCCAGGCCCTCCCAGGTGTGCAGGAGGACGGAGTTCCCGGCCGCCCGGACCAGCTCGCGGTGGAAGGCCACGGTGTGCCGCACCTGGCCGGTGCCGTCGGCCAGCCGGTCGGCCTCGTACAGCGCCGCCACGTGCGGCTCCAGGGCCGAGCAGTCCTCCGCCAGCTTCCCCGCCGCCAGCTCCGCCGCGATGGCCTCCAGACCGGCGCGTACGGGGTAGCTCTCCTCCAGGTCGGCCGCCGTCAGGTTCCGCACCCGGACGCCCTTGTTCGGCGCCGACTCGATCAGCCGCAGCGACTCCAGCTCGCGCAGCGCCTCGCGCACCGGCGTCTGGCTGACCTCCAGCTCGGTGGCGATCCGCCGCTCCACGATCCGCTCGCCCGGCTTCCAGCGCCCGCTGACGATCCCCTCCACGATGTGCTCGCGGATCTGTTCGCGCAGCGAGTGGACGACGGGCGCGGTCATGAAGGCTCCTTTGGGAGGGGCGGCGAAACCCTCGTGGGCGTTTGACCTTTAGACAATAAGGCCGGGGCTCCGTCGGTGTCGGGCGCATGGCGGCGCTTTCCCGCAGGTGAGACGAGACTTACACGCTGTCAGGGTGTTCCCGGCCGTACGGGCGCGTACCAGGTGAAGTCCGGATTCGTACCGTCGATGTGATCGCGGAACGCGAGCGCCGGCGGAAGAACGGCGGTCGCGGGAGTCCGGACCCGACGAAACGCGGCACCCCCGCCCGGAGTCCCGGGCGGGGGTGCCGCGTCAGCGTTCCGCGTACGAGCGGTGCGGGTTACAGGCCGAGCTCGACCTCGAACTCGCCCGCCTCCAGGATCGCCTTGACCGCGGTCAGGTAGCGGGCGGCGTCGGCGCCGTCCACCAGACGGTGGTCGTAGGAGAGCGTCAGGTACGTCATGTCGCGGACGCCGATCACGGTGCCCTCCTCCGTCTCGATGACGGCCGGACGCTTGACCGTGGCACCGATGCCCAGGATCGCGACCTGGTTCGGGGGCACGATGATCGTGTCGAAGAGCGCGCCGCGCGAGCCGGTGTTGGAGATGGTGAAGGTCGCGCCGGACAGCTCGTCCGGAGTGATCTTGTTCGCGCGGACCTTGCCCGCGAGGTCGGCCGTGGCCTTCGAGATGCCGGCGATGTTGAGGTCGCCCGCGCCCTTGATGACCGGGGTCATCAGGCCCTTCTCCGAGTCCACCGCGATACCGATGTTCTCGGCGTCGAAGTAGGTGATCGTGCCCTCGGCCTCGTTGATCCGGGCGTTGATGACCGGGTGGGCCTTCAGCGCCTGGGCCGCCGCCTTCACGAAGAACGGCATCGGGGAGAGCTTGACGCCCTCGCGGGCCGCGAAGGAGTCCTTCGCCTGCGCGCGGAGCTTCATCAGGCGGGTGATGTCGACCTCGACGACCGAGGACAGCTGCGCCTGCTCGTGCAGCGCCTTGACCATGTTGTCGCCGATGACCTTGCGGATGCGGGTCATCTTGACGGTCTGGCCGCGCAGCGGGGAGACCTCCAGGACGGGGGCCTTCTTGGCGGCGGCCGGGGCGGCAGCGGCGGCGGGCGCCTGGACCGAGACGGCGGCCTTCGCGGCCTCGGCCGCGGCGACGACGTCCTGCTTGCGGATGCGGCCGCCGACGCCGGTGCCCTTGACGGCGGCCAGGTCGACGCCGTTCTCGGCGGCGAGCTTGCGCACCAGCGGGGTCACGTACGCGCCGTCGTCACCGGCGGTCGCGGCGGGCGCCGGGGCCGGGGTGACGGGGGCGGGCGCGGCCACCGGCGCGGGGGCCGGAGCGGCGGGCGCGGCCACCGGGGCGGCGGGCTGGACCGGGGCCGGGGCGGCGGCGGCCGGGGCGGCCG
>NZ_KZ626925.1 GCF_002911015.1 Streptomyces populi | reverse complement strand
GGCGAAGCCGGCTCTGGCGGAACATCTGAAGCAGCCGGTCGGCCTCGGCGTCGATGCGGCGTTGGCGTCCGGCTCTGGTGACGGCGGTCCTCAGCCGTCCGCGGGTCAGTGCGGTGGCCTCGGCCGGAGTGGGCGCGATCGCCAGGATCGTGCGGGCCTCCCGGGACAGCAGCCGCTCGCGCTTCGCTGCGAACGCCTCGAGGATCGCGGGGTAGTACTCGCGCAGGTGTGATCGCAGCCGGTTGTGAGCGCGGGTGCGGTCCCAGACTGAGTCCTGCTGAGCTCGCGCGAGGACGGCAATTGCCCTGACCAGGTCCGAGTCGGCCGGCAGGGGGCGATGGAACTCGGTGTCCGTGCGCAGGATGTTCGCCAGGACAACCGCGTCCTGGTGGTCGGACTTCTTCCGGGAGACAACGTGCCGGTCACGGTATCGGGCGACGGCCATCGGATTGATGGCATAGACCCGGCGTCCGGAGGCCCGCAGGCAGGCAACCAGGAGTCCGCGGGAGGTCTCGATCGCCACCGGGATGGGATCGTCCGGGCCGTCGCCGTGCTCGGCGAGCAGATGCAGCAGGTCCTGGAAGCCCGCCGCGTCATCGCTGATCCTGAGTTTGCCGAGCAGTCGGGCGTCCGAGTCGACCACCGCGACATCGTGGTGATCCTCAGCCCAGTCAATTCCGCAGGTTGCGTGCACGACGCGCTCCTTTCAGGGCTTCGCTGTCGGTCGGCATCAAGCCACGGCAGGACCACCCGGCGACCTAATAGAAGCGCTCTCGGGCGCACCACCCCATCAGCCGTCCGTGGCCCCAGCCCTGCCCAAAGTCCTCGCTCTCGTGAAGAGCTCGAAGGCTCCGGCTGATGGGGAGGTGGCTCTGGGAACGGCTCGAATCACGGAACCGTACGGCGACTGGAGCCGACATGGCAGGGGCCTGAACCGCGTCCGTCTTGTCGAAGCACTCCTGGCGCTGCGTATATCTCAGGCGTCTCGCTCTGGCCCCTGCCGACCGGCCCAACCGGCCAACCCACTGGCCTATTAGGCGTACTCATCACGCCGTAATCGGCGTCACCTGCGCAGACGCCAGATCAAGCACACGATCCCCGAGCCAAGAGACCAGCGGGCCAACCGCCGGTGCCGCGGCAGCCAAGGAGGCCGGCCCGCAGGCTTCGACAAGACGATCTACCGCCGCCGCAACGAGGTCGAGCGGACCATCAACCGGCTCAAGAACTTCCGAGCCGTCGCCACGCGCTTCGACAAACGGGCGTACGTCTTCCACGGGACGGTCACCGTGGCCGCGATCCGCCTATGGCTCCGTCCGCAGTGAAACGCCTCGTTCAGAACTTATCGGCACCTGGGTAGTGGTGGCGTAGTTCGCTGAGTAGGTGCGCGTCGACAGCCCTGACGTCCCAAGATGAGCTGTCGAACTCGGTCTACCAGGGTGAGCGGGTGTCGCGGCGTGGTTCTGGGGTCTGCTCGGGCAGAGCCGTGTTTTGGTCGGTGCGCAGCAGCATGCCCGGGTCGGGTTCGAAGTCCTCATTGGGCGGTGCCGGCTGGTGGAAACGCTCGGTGCGCGGAATGGTGACTTCCACCAGCCGGCCCTCCTGGAACATCCATAGCCCGAAGCAGTCGTCGTCCTGGTCGCGAAGCAGAACTTGCACCGTATGCGGATGCGGCCACGGCAGCGACTCCAGGTGCCTGAGCAGGCCCTTGCGGGCACGCATTTTCTCGAACTCCAGGGCCCACCCGAACTCGTAGCCCCAGTGCCCCGCTATCGGGACGAAGCGACCTCGCCACGTGCGTTCCGGGTCGTCCTGGGTCAGCGGTTCCATCACCTCGTCCGACCAGCGGGCGAGCACGATGACCTCGGCGTCTCTACTCATGCCGGAGTATCACCGCAACCGCCTGGTCCACCGCAACCAAATTCCTCAACCGGCCGACGCAGGCAAGCGTGGGCGAATTGGCGACGAGCTCTCAGTGCCAGCGAGCCCGACGACGGCGCCTTCGGAGAAGCTCATCTGCGCCTAAGCCACGGCCCTGATCAGCTCACACGACCCATCGGACAGCCCCTAGCCGTCACGCTCACCGGTGGGAACCGACATGACGTCACCCAGTTGCTGCCGCTGCTGGACACCGTCCCAGCGATTCGGGGCCTGCGAGGACGCCCCCGCCGCAAGCCCCGGAGTCTGTATGCCGATCGGGGCTACGACTTCGACAAGTACCGCCGTCTGCTGTGGAAGCGCGGCATCAAACCGATGATCGCCCGACGCGGGGTCGCACACGGCTCCGGACTGGGAAAGGTGCGCTGGGTCGTCGAGCGAGCCTTCGCCTGGCTGCACCAGTTCAAGCGGCTCCGCATCCGCTACGAACGACGCGCGGATCTGCACCAAGGTCTCCTCGAACTGGCCTGCAGTCTCGTATGCCTTCGCCGTCTCCGAACTTCATTCTGAAAGATCAGTGACAGGCGACATGCCGGAGGCGGTGGCAGGGCGGCAAAGTCGGTTCCTGCCCTTGGGCGGCTGAACTCAGGGAAGGTCGAAGGTGATGCTCCCCGAACCGTCCCAGTCCGGCGCCTCCGTGAGCGTGAGAGTTCCGTCCTCTGCCTCGAAGACTCTCACCAAGATCCCGCCGTTGTCCTCGCCGGGAAACACTATGGAGAAGTGGGGGTCCATCTCCATGAGGAAGTCCCAGCCCTCGCGCTGGGTCGTGTCGAGGGCATTGGCATGCCGACCGGTTGCCCGCCACGTGCCGACCGCGTCGACAGTGACGGTGATGTCGATGTCGTACTTCTCAAGGCACGTCGCGTGATTGGCCCACCATTCGAGGCGGGCCTGACCCGCGAATCGATCCATGAGCACACTATGCACGGCGCCCAGGCCGGACGGGCGAGTCTGTGCGGCTGCCGGCCGCCGTGGGGCAGGCTGTGAGCCGGAGCCGCAGGGGCAAGCCGGACAGGCCCTCGCCTCAACCGGCGGCACCGCATGCGCCCTCGCTGCCTCCGGATCTCATTTTGAAACCATCAGTTAGCCCTCCGGCAGCTCCCATGAGGCGAACCAGTGGGGGAACGGTCCGGCGGAGGGCGGGAAGGCGAACGGCGGGGTGCGGTCGGTGAGCAGGCGCAGCACGAACTCGCCGGTGCCGCAGTCGAAGCGCTGCCACTTACCGTCCAGGTACTGCACCAGAACCGGCCAGTCGTCGGGATCGGCCGGTCCGGTCAGCCAGTGGAAGGTCAGCTCCTGCTCGGAGGTCCCCCATATGAGCACGCCGCCGGGCGCGGGGTGGACCGGGTATGGCCGGTACAGGTCGGCGTACCGCGCCATGTCCTGGCCCCAGGAGACTAGATCCGTGCCCAGCGCACCCGGCACCAGCAGGTCCAGGTACTCGTCGAAGCTGCCCGCGCCGAAGGCGTCGACGATGTCCTTGTGGTCACCGGGCAGCGCGGTGCCCAGCGCTGCCTCCGTCGCGGCCCAGTCGACGCCGCACCGATCGGGCTCCGTCCACCCGGTGGCCTCCCGCAGCAACGCCACCCACCCGACCCCGGGCGGGCGGGTGAACGCGCGCCGGGCGAGGATCACGACGCGGCGCGGGCCATCGGTGGTGGCCGTCACGCCGTATCCGAACCAGTGCTCGGCCAGCACCCACCCGCGCAGCTCCAGCAGCCCGCCCTTCCCGCCGATGGGGAGCCCACCCTCCCCGCCCACCGGCGGACCGTCGGGCACCCCTGCCGCCCTACCCCCGACGACCCAGGCACGTACAGGCAGACCCGCCCCGTCAACTACGTCCGCAGCGACGCGCTCCAGCTCGGCCAGATCCTCCGCGTCACTGGGCACACAGACATGCCCTGCCCCATGAATGGGCAGCGGGCAGTGCAATTCGGGCGCGCGCCAGGCGTCGTTCAGACGGGCGCGCAGAGCTGATGCGTCCACGCAGCCAAGTGAACAGCACGGCACTGACATTGAGCCTTTTCAACCTGCATCAGCAGTACGCCGTTGGGCTGACAACAGGATGAAGCCCCTGGTAGGTGGGTTTTCAACCAAGATCACTAGTCTGTCAGGAGCTTCCGCGTGCTTGTCTACCCGTCCGGTATCGACCTGTCCAGCCGCTCTCTGCAGTACCTATCCGGTCTCCTCGCAGGCCACCGTCGACGGATCGGCTCCCGCTGGCGTCGCCTGACCTGTGGCCGGCAGGCCGTGCTCGTCCCGGCCCACCTGCGCTGCGGCGACACCTACGCCCGCCTCGCAGCAGGTTTCCGCGTCGGAATCGCGACGGTCCACCGGTACATACGCGAGGCCGTGGACCTCCTGGCCGCTCTCGCGCCCACGCTGGAACAGGCCATAACGACGGTGCGGAAGAAGGCGTACGTGATCCTCGACGGCACCGTACTGCCGATCGACCGCATCGCCGCCGACCGCCCGCACTACTCGGGGAAGAAGAAGCACCACGGGATGAACGCGCAGGTCCTCGCGGATCCAGCCGGCCGCCTGATCTGGGCCTCGGACGCGCTACCCGGAGCCGTGCACGATCTGACCGTGGCCCGGACCCACGGCATACCCGCCGCTCTCGCCACTGACGACGTCAAGTGCTGGGCTGACAGGGCGTATCAGGGCGCAGGCCCTGCTGTCCGCGTCCCGTTCCGGGGCAGGAACCTGCGCGGCTGGCGTCGTCGTCACAACCGCGATCACGCCAAGATTCGCAGCCTCGGCGAACGCGCTATGACCACCCTCAAATGCTGGCGCCTCCTGAGGAAGCTCCGCTGCAGCACCACCCGGATCACTGCCGTCGTCCGTGCCGTCGTCGCACTCGAACTCGCCGCCTGATCACGATGGAAAAGGCTCAGTGGTCTACTTCCGCCGGTTGACCTGGCGTCAGGCCAGCCGACTCACGTTGGTAGCGTGACGTGGTTCGTGATGTGATCAGTCGGGGGTGTCGGGGTGACCACAGAGGTTGTCGTCAAGACTGGGCTCAGGTATGGGGCCAGTGGCAAGCTCCTGGACGTCTATCAGCCTGCGGGCGCGTCGGGTCCTGTGCCCGCGGTGCTGCTCTGGCACGGCCGGGGCCCGGACGAACGGGACGTCCTCGCGCTGGTCGCCCGCGCTGCGGCAAAGCTGGGCGTCATCGTCCTGGTGCCGGACTGGCGTCCCGACGCGCCGGACGGCGGGCGAACGCACCTGAGGGAGTCGGCTGTCTTCGTGCGGCAGAACGTGTCCGACTTCGGCGGGGATCCCGAACGGATCGCGCTCGCCGGTTGGTCGCTGGGCGGCAAGGCCGCGGTAGGTGTCGCTCTGAATCCTGCAGCATTTGGCGACTGGAGGCCGCAAGCGATCGTGGGAATCGCGGGTTCGTACGCATCGGCGGCACCGACCACCGGCACCGTCCCGATCGACGACCTCCGCCGGGGCGGCAGCCTGCTGCCGCCTATACCGGTGTGGCTGGTGCATGGCACCGCCGATTCGGTGGTGGACATCGAGCGTTCACGCGAGCTGCGCTCGGCTCTCATGGAACAGGGCTGGCCGGCATCGCTCAACGAGGTCGCGACCGATCACGCCGGCGTCATCATGACCGAGTTCGTCCCCGAGTACCACCGCTGCCTTCCCAGCACCGCCGCCCACGCCGTCGAGGCGGGATCGCGGACCGCCGACGTACTGGCCCGCGCCGCTGGAATCACCGCTCAGCACTCCAGCCGTCGATCATGATCTCACCGGTCAAGACCGGTGTGGGACAGCTGCGCCCACTGGTGATCATCGTCAGTTGTGTGGACAAACGAAGATCAGGCGGTGGCGGCAGATCACAGCGTAGTGCCTGCCCGTTGGCGGGCGGTGTTCAAACAGCTGATGGGCCGCATCGCAGGCCGGTTCAGCGGGGTCGAACCCCGCCACCGGGCAGGGCGGTTGGTGCTGGGCCTGCTGTCGGACCTTCCAAGGAAGAACTGCTGGACCCTGGCGGAGCATGCCGGCGATGCCACCCCAGACGGCATGCAGCACCTGCTGCACCGCGCGAAGTGGGATACGGACGCCGTCCGCGACGACGTACGCGCCTTTGTAGCGGAGCACTTGCACGACCCCGATGCTGTGCTCGTGGTCGATGAGACCGGGGACTTAAAGAAGGGCACCGCAGCCATGGGTGTGCAGTGCCAGTACACGGGCACCGCAGGGCGCATCGAGAACTCCCAGGTCGCCGTCTACCTCGTCTACTCCGCCGCGCACGGACACGCCGCAATCGACCGAGCCCTGTACATACCGCGTTCGTGGACCGACGACCCCGACCGCTGCCGAGCAGCCGGAATCCCCGATGGCGTCACCTTCGCGACCAAACCCCAGCTGGCTGCCCGGATGATGGTCACCCGGGTGCTGGACACCGGCGTACCCACCCGCTGGGTCGCGGGCGACGAGGTCTACGGCGACAACCCCCACCTGCGGGCCGCACTCGAAGACCGCCGGATCGGCTACGTCCTGGCTGTCTCCAGCACCCACCAAGTCGTCACGCATGCGGGGAAGGCCCCGGCGAAGGCCCTCGTGGCGAAGATACCGAAACGGGCCTGACAGTGGATATCCGCCGGAGCGGGCGCCAAGTGGCGTTAACGGTTTGGTATGGCCCCACTTTTCCGGTCCGAACTGGGCCCGGCTTGCTGCGGCGGGCTCTTGTGCTCCGGCCCGGAGTGGCCCCGCTTCCGGTCTGTAGTGGCCCCGCTTTGATGGGCGGCGGTGTCAGTCGTCGCCGCGCGTCATGTCGTATTCGCCGACATCCAGATCTGCGCCGGTTGCGGCGAGGAAGTCCAACACCGCGCGGTCCAGGTGCCAGCCGAGGAGATTCGTGTCGTCTGGCGAGCCGGAGGGCTGCTCGTCATGCAGGTTGAACCAGCGGTTGACCTGAAGAATCGCGCTCCCGGGGCCCAGGCGGGTTGTCAGATCGGTGAGCGCCTCCATGCGGGGCCGGAGCCTGCCGATGACCTGATCTATCTGCTCATCGACTGGCAGACCGGGCTCGCTGCAGACAACCTTCCAGACGTGACAGAACGGGATGATGTGAGGTGAGGTGGACAGACTCCCCCGCACCGTGACCTCGTCCGGTTCCACGCCAAGCAACTGGGTGATCTCGTCGGCGGTGGTGCCGACGCTGGAGATCGCGAAGTAGACGCACTGAATCAACGACACCGGCGGAGACTACCGACGCAGCCGCACGGCCGCCTGACTATTTCCTCGCCTGCTGCCTGGCTTTGGTCTGGGCGAGGCGGTAGGACTCGGTGCCGGTCTCGATGATGGTGCCGTTGAAGGTCAGCCGATCGACGATGGCCGCGCAGAGCCGGGGGTCGGTGAAGGTCTTGGTCCAGCCCCCGAACGACTCGTTCGAGGCGATCGCAACACTGTTCTTCTCCTCCCTCTCCGTCAGGACCTGGAACAGCGTCTCGGCGCCGCGGCGGTCCAGTTCGAGATAGCCCAGCTCGTCAATACAAAGGAGGTCGACCCGTCCGTAGCGGGCGATGGTCTTGGTCAGCTGTTTCTCGTCGGCTGCTTCGACGAGCTCGTTGACCAGGCGGGCGGCGAGCGCGTAGCGGACCCGGAAGCCGGCCATTGCCGCGGCGGAGCCGAGTCCGATCAGGAGGTGGGTCTTGCCGGTGCCGGAGTCGCCGATCAGGCATAGCGGCTCGCCCTTCTTGACCCATTCACAGGTGGCGAGGTTGTTGACCAGGGCGGGTGTGACGTTGGGGTTGGCCGTGTAGTCGAAGTCGGACAGCCATTTCGAGCGCGGGAAGCCGGCCGCGCGGATGCGCCGCTCGGAGCGGCGGCGGTCGCGGTCCTCGCACTCGGCCATCAGCAGTTCGGTGAGGAAGCCCCGGTAGGACAGGTGCTCGCGTTCGGCGCGGTTGACGGTGTCGGCGAACTGAGCCCGCATCGTCGGCAGCCGCAGGACACGGCAGGCGGTGTCGATCGCGGCATCGGAGGCGGGCTCGGTCAGGGTGTGGTGCGGGCCGGTCATCGCGGGTCCCTTCCGGGTTGATGGTGTAGGAGCTGGTCCCAGCGCTCAAGCGCTGGAAGCGGACGCTGGTCGGGTGGCAGGCGGGTGGTTCTTCGCTCGGTCAGGCTCGGCAGCGGCAGCTCCGGCGGGGTGACCGGTTCGGGCAGCGGGACGGTGACGGTGACCGTCGGGGACCGGCCCTCACTCTCGGCGGCCTTCCGTGCTTCGAGCGCGACGACATCCGCGGTGCAGGCCCCGGCCGCGAGCGCGGCCTGGATGCCGGCGACCACGTCGCGATGCTGCAGATGCCGGTGCAGCAGCAGAACGTGAACCAGCGCTTTCGTCCCGTCGCTCTCGCCGAGCGCGTGCTTGGCCGCCGACCAGAACGCCTCATGAGCCGGGGTGAAGGTGCCCGCGCGGCGGGCCTGGTCGAGAGCCTCGGAGCCGGCCAGGGCTCCCGGCTTGGCCAGCAGGACCTCCAGGAAGTGGTCCAGCACAAGCCGCTCGGCGCCCTTCGTGGTCAGGCGCGGGTGGCGGGCGATCTCAGTGCGACCGTGGAAGACGACGACCTCGTTCGAGCGGAGAAGGACGTGGACGGTGCGGCCGATGTAGCGGACCGGGACCGAGTAGCGGCAGACCCGGACGGCGACCATGCCGTAGCGGTCGACGCGCGGATTGAAGGCCAGACCCGTCTCGAACCCCTCGTCGGGCACGGGCAGCAGGAGCGGGGCCTCATGGGCGAAGTCCTGGCCGATAGTGCGGATCCGCATCCCGATCCGCCGGGTCTCCTCGGCCTGCTCGGACGCGACGAAGGCGTCGTTGAGCTCGTCGAGGGAGTCGACGCGCGGGACGGGGGTGAGGTAGTTGCGCCGCCAGTAGCCGACCTGGCCCTCGACGCCGCCCTTCTCGTGGGCGCCGCGAAGTCCCGGCTCGCAGTAGAAGGGGGTGATCGAGTAGTGCCGGCGGAAGTCGTGCCAGCGCGGATGCTCCTCCCGCGACCTGCTCTTGCGGATCACCCGGGACACTGCGGGTGAAAGGTTGTCATACCATATCTGGCCTGCGGGTATGCCACCCAGGGCGCGGAACGCGTGGACGTGGCCGTCGAGGAAGGCCTCCTGTCCGCAGGAGGTCGTGATCCGGTGAACGGCCTTGCCGGAGTAGGCGAGCCGAAGCGCGAACGGGTAGCACTTGGTGCGTTCGCCGGCCAGGTCGACCCAGGCCTCGCCGAAGTCGACCTCTGCGTCCATGCCGGGCTGATTGTGCCGGATCACGAACCCCGCTGAGGGTGCTGCCCCGGCGGCCTCGGCGATCTCGTGCCGGCGCCGGTGGACGTAGTCCCACACGGTCGAGTAGGCAATCTCCGCCCCGAGCTCCTGCTGAGGCCGGGCCAGGATCCGCTGGACGGTGTGCCGCTGCTTCGGCGGAGCCTCCAGATCGTCCAGCAGCCACTGGTCGATCGTCTTCTTGAACGGCTCCAGCCGCGGCGAATGCCGTCGCGGTGTCCGCCGCGGCGGCGGCACCGCCGAGCACAGGGCCTCGCGCACCAGCCGCCGGTGGACGCCATACTTCCGCGCGAGCGCACGGACCGACAACCCCTCCCGCCACGAGTCCCGGCGGATCAACAGGAACAGCTCTTCCTTCGAGGACACCACCAGGCATCGCCCCCTCACGGAGACCTACACCGAGCGTCCCAGCCCCACGTCGAGGGTGGGGCCAGCTCAAACCGGAACAACCCCCGAACGCTCCCACTCGCCCCGCAAGTGGGGCCAACTCGGACCGGAAAAGTGGGGCCAAATCAGACCGTTAACGCCAGCCAAGGGCGAGCGGTATTACGACTGGGCTCAGATTGACATCCACGGCCCAGCTGAACAGCCGGGGCACTGGTGGCTGCTGATCCGACGCAACCGGCGAAGCGGCGAGCTCGCCTTCTACCGCTGCTTCTCACCCCACGTCGTGCCGCTGTCCGATCTGGTCAAAGTGGCCGGACGGCGCTGGACAGTGGAAGAGACGTTTCAAGCTGGCAAGGGCCTGGCCGGACTCGACGAGCACCAGGTCCGCCGATGGACCTCCTGGCACCGTTGGGTCACCCTCGCGATGCTCGCCCACGCCTTCCTGGCTGTCACCGCTGCCGCCGAGCGCCGCAATCATCCCGCGCCAGACGATCTGATACCGCTCACCTCCAACGAGATCCAGCACCTGTTCACAACAGTGATTGCGCGACCAGTCCACGATGAGACCCATCGGCTCAGCTGGTCGCGATGGCGGCGCCGACACCAAGCCCGCGCCCGGAACAGCCACTACCGCCGCCAAGCCGCCCGGCAGCCATGAAGATCACCATCTACGGCTGGAGTACTGAGGTGCGGAAAGCTTTTGGCGATTTCACCGACCACCTGCGGCGCCAGACCGAGCGCCAGACCGGTATCGCGCAGGGCGTGCCGGGCCCGGTAGGTCTCGGGCATGCCGGTGACCGCGGTCCGCTCCCGCCCGAACCGGGTGATGATCGCGTCATACACCTCCAGGCGCCGCTGGGATTCCACGTCCAGGTCGATGTCGGGCAGCGACGTCCGCCGCGTGCTCAAGAACCTTTCTTTACCGACCGGCGAGCTCACCGGGACGCGCTCAACCTGGGGCGATGCGTCGCGGTCGTGTCAGGGATGGCCTGCTTCCTTCTGGGATGTCGGGCCGCAAGTAGGCACCCTGAGCCTCGCAGCCACCCGGCGTCACGGCATGCCCGCACCGTGACGCCCTGGCTGCACACTGCGGACGGGCTACGTCATCAACTCGATGTGCGGATGCTCGGGCTTCGCCGGGCAGACGAAGAGGTGCTGCCGGTAGCCGCTGCCTATCTGGACACCGGTCGCGTTGTAGCCGCGGTGGCCGGGGTACGGTCCAGCACCTGGGTGGGGGTGCGGAGACCAGCTGTTCCCGGCGTCGTCCCCTTCCTCGAACGTGGCGACGGTCATCAGGACCTGCATGCCGGTGCCGCACTCGGAGCAGGGCTGCGGGCTGGGGTCGGTGGAGTTCCAGGCGGGCCAGCCGCCGACCTTCCAGCCGGGTGCGTTGGACAGCACACAGTCGTAGTACGTGTCCGGGTCCATGTCTTCCTCTGCTGCCTGCGGCACACTCCACTGCTTGAGCTGCTCCTGCAGTTCTTCGCTCAGCTCCAGATGGTCGGGGTACTCGGTGATCTGCTCCGGTTCGAGCACACACGGTTCCGGTAGATAGCCGTCGAACTGCACTGCGGGCGGCTCGGGGGGCGTGTCGAGAATATCGGTGACGGCGGCTGCCGAACGCCAGAAGAGCAGGGTCCTGGGCATGATCGGATGATCGAAGGGGCACCACAGAACCTGGAGAAGGTCCTTGCCCTCCGGCGGGCTCAGATCGGGCACATCCCTTACGTACAGCTGCGCGACGGGCAGCATCGCTATGGGGCCGTCGTACGCCTGGACCGCCAGCCTCACCGGATACGTCCGAGGGGGTCGGATTCGCTCGAGGGTCTCCCGTTCCTCCGGAGTCAGGTCCCGGCCGTGCGAGGCGGCGAAGATCCGTCGTTCCAGCCGCAGATCCGCTGGGGACTGGGCTGGGTTGATGCCATCCACCACATGCGGTTCCTCGCAGTGCGGCCACGGCTCCTCAGCGGGCCACAGCAGCGGCCCGCCGATCGAGCTGTCGTGCCACGTCGGCGCCCCAGGGCGGGGGTGCAGGCGGGTCGCCGTGCGGGCCAGCGGAGCCAGTTGAGGAAAGACCGCGGCAACGTCGATCGGTCGTGGCGGAGTGACAGGAGTGACATTCATGGCCGCAATCTTGCCAATCGCCTCTGACAACGGCCCTCGTGGCTGCCCCGCGAAGAGTTCCGGTACGGGCGTCACCCGGGAGAGCGCTACTGCCGGTCCGCTGCCGGCAGATGGCCCGAGAGCAGGTCCACGATCGCCGCGGTGAGGTACGCAGACGGCCCTGGTACCGCCCCACGGGGGGTGCCCCTATCTTCTTCGTCAAGCAATCGTGATGATGACGGGCATGACGGGCATGACGGGTGAGGATCAGGGCTTGGATCGTGCGAGCCGCCAGGACTGGACGCAGCTGCACTTTGCCGCGGATGAGCAGGATGCTGCAGCTGTTGGCTCTCTCCTGGCGGCGGGTGCGGAGGTGGACGCACCCGATGGGCAGGGCAATACGCCTTTGTGGCTGGCCGTGTTCACGTATCGAGGCGATGGCTTGGTGTTGTCGCTGCTGGTCAAGGCCGGTGCCGATCCGGACAGGGACAACCTTCATGGTGTGAGCCCGCGGCGTCTTGCCGGCTGGCGTATTGGTTCAGATGTCGCGGTGCATCTCGGGGAGCTTCCTTCCTAGTAGAAGTGCGATTTCTGCAGGTCAGGCCGCCTTGACGGGCTGGGGTTCGTAGAAGGTTCCATCGCGGAGCATCGCGAAGAGGACGTCGGCCCGGCGTCTGGCGAGGCGGAGCAGGGCCTGGGTGTGGTGCTTCCCTTGGGCGATCTTCTTGTCGTAGTGGGCCCGGGATGCCGGGTCACTCAGGGCGGCGAACGCGGAGAGGAAGAAAGCCCGTTTGAGCTGCTTGTTTCCTCTCCTGGACGGCTGTTCGCTGCGGATCGAGGAGCCCGAGCTCCGGGTCGCCGGTGCGAGTCCCGCGTAGGCGGCGAGGTGGCCGGCGGCCGGGAAGGTGCTGCCGTCGCCGACCTCGATCAGGATCCTGGCTCCGGTCCTGACGCCGACTCCCGGCATGGACGTCAGGACCTTCGAAAGAGGGTGGGCCTCCAGTAGTTCCTCGATCCGCCCGGCCAAAAGTTTCCGCTGCTCGAGCACGGCCGTCAGCGACGTGGCCAGGCTCGGGACGATCAATGCGGCCGCCTCGGTCCCCGGAACGGCGACGGTCTGCTCGTCCGACGCAGCGAAGATCTCCTCGACCAGACGCTCGGCCGTCCTCGGCGCCTTCGGCCGCAGCAGCGTGACCAGCCGCCGACGTCCCGCCTTACGTATCTGGGCCGGCGATCCGAACCGTTCCAGCAGGGCCAGGACGGCCGGATGTTGCAACCGCGGCCCCAGCACCCGTTCCAGCGACGGATGGATCTGGGTCAGCAGGCCGTGGAGCCGGTTGGCGATCCTGGTGGCCTCGCCGGCCAGGTCGTCGTCGAAGCCGACGATCATCTCCAGCTCGGCGATCGTCTCGTCCTCGCCGTCGATCGCCCGCAGCGTGTGCGGCATCGCGCGGGCAGCGTCCGCGATGATGAACGCGTCCCTGGCGTCGGTCTTGGCCTCGCCCGGGTAGAGGTCGGCGATCCGCCGCATCGTCAGGCCGGGCAGGTAAGCGACCGGGCAGCCCATGTCCCTGGCGACCGCCAGCGGCAGGGCGCCGATCGAGGCGGGCTGGTCGACCACGACCAGCACTGTTCCGTGCTTGGCCTGGAGTTTCGCGAACAGCTCGCGGAGCTTGGGTTCGGTGTTGGGCAGGCGCTTGTCGAAGGCTTTCTTTCCGGCCGGGGTGACGGCGGTGGCGTGGTGTTCGCCCTTGCCGACGTCCAGGCCGAGGAAGACGTCGATGTCGCCGGTGTCGATCACGTGCAGGCCCCTCCATCACGCTTTCGTCCGGCTTTGCCTGGGCATCGAGCTGCCACATCCACGTTACGGAGAGCTCTTCCGGCTCGGGTGAAGCCGGTGCTCAAGCCCCTCATCAGCGGTCCGTCGATGCCTCCGGGCTCGGTGACACCCCCCGGATCATGATCGACAGGAGGGGGAAGTCATGCCGGACCCGAAGGCCGGAGGCCCCATTGCGGAGCCACGAAGACGGTAATGGGGGGGAGGAGTTGGACGTCGTCGTCACGCCCTGACCATATTGGCCATGCGCCCCTTTGTGCGTACGTGCGCCGATCGATGCGCAAGCACGGATAGTTAGGCTCCAGTACACATGGTGGGTATGCCACAGATGGCAGAAGAAAGGCCCTCGGCGCGCGTTCCTGGCTTCCCAACCTGAAGCGTGCCAAGGGCCTAGCTCCCAGGCGAACCTGAGAGGAGAAGTACGTGACAGTACCTCAGTGTGTGGATTCCCCGGGTGACGGCCCTGTACACGGTGCGCAGCGGTGGCACGTAATCGTGATCACTGTGACGATCACAGTGATTGTGCTGGCATGCGCTGGCGTGAGCCCCGACTGGCTCTCGGGCACCGCTGCTCTTGTCGGAGTGATGACGGGTTCCGTTCAGCACCGCTAAGGCCAATAGCCCGCACGAAGCGCGGTGACGGCCCCGTTCAACTCTTGGCGAGGGGCCGTCACCTCCTGAGCGCGTGCGCAGGCACACTCCTTGCGGCCTCAAAACGGGAGATCGGGAGGGCGGTCACTGCGCCGGACCCCCACTTCATCCCGGAGCGGTCCAACACACGGAAGTCCCCACGCCTGCGGCGGCGCAGACACCCACAGCCGGCGTGGCCCAGCGGTGACGGTGCCGCTGGACCACGCGCTCCCACCTCAGCGGCGAATGCGGACCTGGACGGTGCCGCCGGCCGCAGCCGCTGCGGCTCCGAGCCCGATCACCGGGGCCAAGCGTTTGCTGTGCCCAGTGAGAGTGAGCACGATGACCGCGAGAATCCTGCCCAGCACGAACAGGACGCTCGGACCGTTTACTGCTGCGGGGCGCTCAGCAGCGCTTCGGGCAGGTAGGCGGATCGGGTGCCCAACTGCCAGCCGTGCGCGAGACCGGCGAGGGCTGCCAGCGTGACGGCACCCAGCGGCAGCAGGCTCCGGGCAGCCGGGTCGGCGCCGACGCTCTCGCGGTGCGCCACGAGCCGTTCCTCAAGGGCCTGCTCGAACGCCGCCTGGTCATCGTCGAGAAGGACGCGCAACAGTCGCTGGTCCGGCGACAGCGTCCCGGCCCCGTCGAGCTGCCCGGCGCTGCGTGCCCGCTCGGCGGGATCCGGCTTGGCCAGCGGCACCGGGCCGGGCAGCGCGCCGGGATAGGGCCCCTGGACGACGGTCAGATAGCCGCACAGCGCGTCCATCTCCGCGAGGTCGGCCGGGGCGGACACCGACTCCCGCTTCGAGTACGGAACACCCTCACGGATGGCGGGCGCATAGTCCTCGCACAGCAGAGGACCGATCACCCGGTCCCGCTCCCAGATCAGTCCGCTGATCACGGACCAGGCGAACGCCTCGGTCCACGTCCGCGCCGAGGTCACCGGGCCGGCCGGCTCCCACTCCTCCTCGTAGTGCAGCTCCTCACTCGTGAGCGTCTTCGTCACGAGCGGGAGGGGTACCGAAAAATCGCCGTCGGGGAAGCACGCCAGGCTCAGCACACCCATGGCGCACTCCGCGACGGTGATCAGCGCGGCGCGCGAATCGGGCGTACCCAGGGCGGGGTCGGGCACGGTACGCGCGGCGACGTGCTCGGCCAGTTCCTCCCCGAGTTCCCTCAGTCCTTGCCGCAGCGGCATGTCGCCGTACCGCATCGTGTGCCACCGGCCGAACGCCCGGCTCCCCATGTCCGCAAGGGCTTGTTCGATCCGCTGTTCTGCGACTGCGTGACGCGTTATTTCCCTGATGGTCATGCCCGCCATCCTTGCAGCGCCTACCGGCAGTGCGGTCCCCATTCCTCGTCCTGCGGACCCGGGGAAGTGCCCGCCGGAAGGGCGTCGTTCGGAACCCGCTGACTGTGCAGAGGGGGCGTTACTCACTTTCGGGTGACGGCCGGGCATGTGGTGGGGTGGCGGTGCCTGGCGGGCGGCGCCTGCTGGCCAACCGTCGCAAGGCCGCCGGGACCAGGTCTGCGTCAACTTCACGCACCAGCGAAATGGATGGCCATCGCAGCCAAGTGTCACGGCGGTGCGGTTGGTCGGTAACGCCCTGCGGATCGCGTTCACATCTCAGCGGCCCGACGGGCCGGGTGTGAATGCGTGGCCGGCCGGCCGCCACCCGCACACCGCACAATCCGGCACCCGCCAGGGTGTTTTGGGGCTGTGCCCGCACGATGCAGGGGGATTTGCGATGACCGTCTCCACGACCACCCGCCGTCTGACCGCCACCGTCCTGAGCGCCGCGGCCGTCACCGCGGCGATCGCGGTCCCGGCATCCGCCGATCCGCGCCCGCACCGCCAGAGCGTGGAGATCAGCCGGGTGCAGTACGACTCCCCGGGCCGTGACGACCGCTCCAACCGGTCCCTGAACCAGGAATGGGTGGAGATCACCAACAACGGCCGCCACGGCGTGAACCTGGACGGCTGGACCCTCTCGGACGCGGATGGCCACACCTACACCTTCGACCACTACCGCCTGAGCGGCCGTGCAACCGTCCGCATCCACACAGGCGTCGGCCGCGACAGCCGCACCGACCTGTTCCAGGACCGCCGCGCCTACGTGTGGAACAACGACCGCGACCGGGCCACCCTGCGCAACGACCACGGCCGCTTCATCGACGCCCACCTCCTGGAACCGCGGCCGCATCCACCGCTGACCGAACCCGAACTGCCACCGCTCGCCTGGGACTGCTCCTCGCCGGGCGAGCGATGGTGAAACCGGGATGGGGCCGGACCGATCACCTGCGGCCCGGCCCCACCGTTTTGTCTGCCCACCCCGCAGCGGCAGTTTCGCTCGCGAAGGCCCGCTTGTCGGTGCACATGCCGGTGTGCTCAGGCGCGTATGGATGAACGTGCTCAGGAAGGACTGTGTGTCGTGGCGGAGTGACGGAAGGCTGGGGTTGACCCTGGGGCTGTGCGGTCGCCGGTTGGACGACCGGCATCGGGAGGCTGAAGCGCATGCTTGTTCTGAGTCGCTCGCAGGTCGAGTCCCTGCTCGACATGGACGCGCTGATCGATGCCCTGGCCTCGGCGATGGCAGACCTCAGTGCGGGCCGCGCCTCCGTACCCGACCGCGTCGCCGCCCAGGTGCCGGCACGCGAGGGATTCCTGGCGGCCATGCCGGGCTTCCTACCGTCGGCCAAGGTGCTCATGACCAAACTGGTGTCCCTCTTCCCGCACAACGACGGGGCACGGCTGCCTACGCATCAGGCGCTGATCGTGGCGTTCGATCCGGACACCGGCGAGCCCATTGCCGTGCTGGACGGTACGGCCATCACCGCGGCGCGGACCGGCGCCTGCTCCGCGCTCTCGGCGCGGCTGCTGGCCCGCGAGGACGCGACGGTGCTGGCGGTGCTGGGCACCGGTGTGCAGGCCCGTTCCCACGCCCGTGCGATCTGCCGGGTCCGGCCGATCCGGCAGATTCGCGTGGCCGGCCGGGACTCGGTGAAAGCCGTCGCCCTGGCCGAGGAACTCTCAGGAGTGCTGGAGGCCGAAGTCCGGGCCGTGTCCGGCTACGCCGAGGCGCTCGAGGGCGCGGACATCGCCGCCGCGACGACGCACACTGTCGAACCCGTGATCCGCCGCCCCTGGCTGACGCCCGGGGTGCACATCACGTCCGTGGGGTACAACCCGGTCGGCCGCGAGGTCGACGACGCCACGGTCGCCGAGGCACTGGTGTGCGTCGAATCGCGCCAGGCCGTGCTCGCCCCGCCCCCTGCGGGCAGCAACGACCTGCTCACCCCGATCCGCGACGGCCTCATCACAGCCGATCACGTGCACGCCGAACTGGGTGAACTCATCGTCGGCAGCAAGCCGGGGCGCACCGCGCCGGACCAGATCACCCTCTACAAGTCGGTCGGCGTGGCCGTACAGGACGCCGCGGCCACGGCCCTGGTCATCATGTCCGCCCGCGAGCAGTCGATCGGCGAGGAGATCACGCTGCGGTGATGCCGCTGCCGGCGCATGATCGTCCCACCGTGCGGCAGCCGGATCGGCAGCGCGCGGCACACCGGCCGGGATTCGCCGGTACCAGGCTGAGCACGTAGATGCGTGCGCAGATTCCGTTCCGGAAGCGGGCTGGGGGGCTCCGCCGCTACTGACTGCTCTGTTCAGCAAAGAGGCCCGTCACCCCTTTGGCTTTGTTCACGACTTCCGACAGCGGTTGCTCAACTCGCCGGGAGGCGGACTCCCGTGAAGGAAGTCGTTGTTCATGAGAACGGGCAGCACCCGGTTGAGGTGGCGGCCGCCGGCCCCGGGATCGAACATCGTCGGCCTGACGTGACGCGGTACAGCCGCCATCGTCGGCACCCTCGATGGCGGCTGCGTTGTGGTTCAGTTCAGCCGGGTGGTGGCGTAGGCCACTATGGCGTCGCGTTGGTACACGGCGAGCCCCGGCGTGATGGCCTCGTATGCGGCGCGCCAGGTCTCGTTGTCGACGATGGAGCGTGCAAGGACCCGGTAGTCCTCGGCGGAGACCGCGCGCAGTTCGGTCAGGGCCTGGTACTGGGCGTCGATCTCGGCCTGGACGGGGACGGCCTCGGCCGGGTGGCCCGCGGCCATGAGTTCGGCCAGATGGATCATCTGCGCCGTGCGCTCACGGTGCGCGGCGTCGGCGTCGGTCTGGCTCATCGTGGCGGCGCGTTGTCCGACCTCTCGGGCGAGTTCGGGGTGGTCGCGCATGTTGTCCTCGTAGTGGGCGGGCGTCACGCCCTCGAAGAGGTTCTCCGGGCGGTTGATGGTCATGGGGCGGTCGTCCTTCCTGGACTGCTCCAGTTCGGCGATCGTGCGGGAGACGGTGCCGGCCAGGACGTCGATCCGGTTCCGCTCCGCGAGGAGGCGCCGGTGGTGACTTCGCAGGGCGTCCACCTCGTCGACCTGCTCGGACAGGATCCGGCCGATCTCCGGCAGCCCGACGCCCAGCGCCCGCAGTACGAGGATCTGCTGGAGTTGCAGGAGCTGGCGTTCCCCGTAGTAGCGGTGACCGTTGGTGCCGATCCGGGCCGGCGGCAACAGGCCGGTCTCGTCGTAGTGGCGCAGTGTCCGGGCGGTCACGCCCGACATCCGGGCCACCTCCGCGATCGGCCAGTCCATCACCACTCCTGCACGTATGTGTCGCCGGGCCGGTCGCTCCGGCCCTGGTCATGACGGTAGAAGCTGCCGCAGCGGCAACTTCAACCCCGAAACCCAGAGTCCTCGTAATCGAACGGACACGACGGTCCACCCCACGGCGGCACAGCCTCCGCCCGCTGTCGAAACTCGGTTGTGGCACAGATCTTGGGGAGCGGTCGCGGAGGGTGACCATGCTGCTGACCGGGGCGCCTTTGCTGTGTCAAGCGGGTTCGATCACTCAGCAGCCGGTGCTGTGGAGCGCAGGCGCTTGATCGTCCGCAGGATCTCGGTGCGGTTCTTCGCCGCTTTCAGCCAGGTGGGCAGCCGCTCGACGAGACTCATCGGGGCCCAGGGCACAAGCTCTCCGCGCTCACGCAGCCTGGCCTGCACGTAGGCTTTCAGCAGATCGAGATGGCGCAGGTTGTAGGCCCACAGCACGCTTCCGCAGCAGCTTGCCTGCAGCCAGACCGGTCGCTGGAAGCAGGGATCGACGGGGCTGCCCACGACGGCGGAGTCGGCCTTCCGATCCTTGGAGAAGCCGCACCCCGTGCACCGTAGCCGCCGGTGGAGAAGTCGGCTCCCGGCGCCGACGGCGTTCTCGTCTGCGGGGATCCCGGGGTGGGGCGTGACAGTGGCGCACCCGTCACACCGAGGACACCGGACGAGTACTTCGTTGAGGAAGTCATATCCGTCCTTGCGTTCGCGTCGATCCCGGAACCGGTTGCCGGACGCCTCTGCGTTCCCATTCACTTGATCAGCCTGCCAGAACCCGATCTCACTGCGCGACAGGTGTCATCTTCCTCGCCGTAGACGCCGGCGGACTGCTGCCTACGCGGCAAGGAGCCCTTGGGCTGAAACGGGGCAACTGCGACTATCCTCTGTGACTGCTCCCCAAGATCTGTGACACAACCAAGATCAAGCGGCAGCTCTATGGGCGCGCCGGATTCGAACTTTTGCGCAAGATGATCCTGCTTCAGTGACCCTCCGCGATTGCCACCTCAGATGTTGCACCAGAGACGCCTTCTGACCCCACCCGTCAGAAGCGCGGCCCGACAGTGGGGTGCGAGACCAAGGCGCAGGCCGCGATCTGCAGTTGCGCCTTCCATGCCGCCTCGTCGAGCCCCAGCGTGTACTCGATGCAGCACGCGCATGGCGGGAGTAGCGCCACGAAGGCATGCTCCTCAGCGGTCTCGACCTCTATTTCCGCCCACTCGTCCGATGTCAACTCGGCGAGATCCACCTTCCCGGCGGTGAATCGCATGGCCAGCCTGCTCAGCGCGTATCGCCGGGCCAGGTGATGATCGGGCAGAGTGATCCCCAATTCGTCGAGAGCCTGCTCAAAAGTGTCGCGAATATCCTGGGGGTCCGCATGATGCTGCAGGCCGGCGAGCTCGCACAGGGTCGGCGTGTCCATTCCCATTGCGAGCGCCTGGGCAGCGGTCATCGGTAGGTCTTCCAGACACACCTGATCCGCCTGATACAGCCACGCTGCCTCCACCAGGGGCGGATACACGCTGCGGACAGGACTGTCAGGTTCAGATGTGTCGTCTATCGCTGCCATGGTTCATACGATGCCAGCACGGCTCGCGAGAGCGCCTGGAAATTTGGACTGTCCCGGCAAACCACCCTCGGCCGACCCACCTCATGCTGTTGCCCTCGCGACACTCCGCGACCGCTCCCCAAGATCTGTGCCAGAACCCCATTCTCGTGTCCAGGGCCACGGGGATCATCCCCGCGCACGCGGGGATGATCGATGGTCCCAGGTCGGTTCCTTGCGGCAGGAGCGCGGAGATCTGCTCTCCGCCACGCACGGAGATGGTCCCAATCCCACGGACTGTCCGCCAGTGCACTCGCGTCCGCAACCTTCGTCCCAGCCCGCGGGCTCCCTGCCATCACTAGGGAGATGACTGATGAGTAGTGGAGGTGGGCCGCCGCGGCGGCCACCTCAGAGAATGCGTCAAGGGTTGCGTCAAGTCGACGCGGTGCGCGGTGCTCGTGTACAGGGCGGTCGGGCTTTCGGCCGTTGCGTGTGGGGGAGTTCGGGTACCCGGCTGTAACGAGTCGACAGAAACCCACGGACAAGCAGGGGAGCGACATGACGAAGACGAAGGCAGCCGGCACTACGCACCCGAAGGCCGCGTCGGCGGCCGGCCGGGCCGCCAAGGGTGGCAAGACGAAGAGCAGCAGGACGGCTGCCGCGAGCGCGCTGTCCCAGACCTCCGGTAAGGCGGGCACCGCGGATGCGAAGACGACCGGGTCCGGGTCTGCATCCGCTGCGGGCAGGACCGTAGGGGCCAAGAAGCGGACGAAGTCCGAGAAGAAGGCGGCGGCCAGCGCTCTGGCCCAGTCCCCGGCCGCATCGAAGCGCAGGCCCGGCAAGAAGGTCCTCACCGCCGCCGCCAAGGTGCTGGCCGACAAGAAGTCGACCAAGGCGGAGCGTTCGGAAGCGGCGAGCACACTTGCGCAGGCCGCAGCACACGCGCTGAAGTAGCCGGTGCGGTCGCGTCCTTCGGGACGTGGCAGATGCGGACGGGGCGCGCGCCGCCGCTACGGCGTGAGAGGAGCGTGCCGTGCCCCGACCGGGCCGGCCCTCGTCGGCCCGGTCAGGGCCCCGCTACTTCTTTGTTGCACCGAAGCAGAAGGTATGCGACCAGCGCTATCACGCCGACGGCGAGCAGTGCGATGCGGTTGTTCCGTACGGGCTCGGGTGCCTTGTCCTTCCAGATCCTGCCCGGCATGTTTGGCCTTGGCCCTGACCTGTTCGGTGGCAGCCCCCGCCTTCTCGTTGACTGCGTCAGGCAGCGGTAGTTGCCGCAGACGAAGAACACCATTCGGAGCCGTCACTGGTTCAGGCACCATCCGCGCGGTATCGACGCCGTTGCGGCCGTGACGAAGGCCGCTGGCACGGCCCGTGAGCGTGTGCCGAGTACCTGCTCGCGGTACGGCTGGAGCAGCTGCGTGAACTCGCCGCGCGCCCGCTGGACAGTGGCCTGATTAGGGTAGTGATCGTATGACCGAGCTGAGCGGCGTCGACCTCGTGCGCCAGGCCCTGGTCGTGGCCCGGGAAGCGGCAAAGAAGAACGGCACCACTCAAATGAAGAAGCCAAAGCGGCACACCGGCATGGCTCTGCGGCGTGACAGGCGCGAGTCGCTCAGGCTCGGCGCAGCGATCGGCCTGATGATGACCGAGCGCAGCATGATCGCCCCGGCCGCCGGCGTAAGCGCCTCGCCCGGGGAGCATCCCGCGCGGGCGGGGAGCAGCTGCCGAAGACGTTCATGACCATCTTCCCCGCGTGACCATCCCTAAATCGGGATCAGGGAGAAGCCGGATTCCTCCAACAGCCTCCGCAGGCGGGCGAGAGCGTGATTGCCTGGCCTCCCGACCCTATGTCTCAGATGCAGCCTGCCAACCTTGGCGATCACCGCCGTCGTCCGGCGGCCATTTCCTCGGCGTCGACGGCCTCGAGCCGGTCGGGCGGATCGAGCGTGCTGGCCTGGATCCACCGTTACGGTTCTGCGGAACCAGGCCTTCCTGGCCAGTAAGGCGATGTCGGCCTGTTTGATTTCAGCCAATTGATCGCTTGGGAAGGTGTGCCCTTCGGGCTCGGCCCGTGTCCGATCTGACGGTCTTGAGTACTGCTCGCCATCCGGGAGGTCCGGTTGGGGGGGCGGGATGATATAGCCACGTAGAGGGGGGTGATCGAGGTGCCGTCCATCAGAGGCGTTTTTGCCGATGGCTCACCAGTCCAGCTCAAGCACCCTGCTTCTAGGGCGAGTTCAAGCCATTGTGATACGTGACACGGTTGACCTAAATGATCATTGATCGCATGCTCTCCGCAGTTTCTTGTTAAGGAAAATTTAAGAAAACGGGTGGGGTGTGCTTTCACGAGAACGTCGGCACCGCTGGCGTCAAACGATGTGGAGCGGGTCGATAGCCGTCACGCTTCTAGCGTGTACGGTCTCGGTGGCCGAGGCTGGGGCGGCTTTGGCACTCACCGATGGCAGGGTGGCCACGACTGCGGCTGACGGGACTGCGCAGTCAGAGGCAAGTGCTCGTGCGGCCAAGACCGGTGAGCGGGTGGCCGTGGATGCGGCGACTACCAAGTCATCTCAGGTTTTCGCCAACCCGGACGGCACCTTCACGCAGGAGATGAACGCGGCCCCGGTCCGTGCCCGTAAGGAGGACGGCACGTGGGCTCCCATCGACACCACCCTGGTGAGCGAAGCGGGCGGCACCGTGCGGGCGGAGAACACCACGGCCGGCCTCACCTTCTCGGGTGGCGGCACCGGTGACGCTCTTGTCACGCTGAAGGACAAAGGGCACTCGCTGGAACTGGGCTGGCCCACCACACTTCCCAAGCCCCAGCTCGACGGCGACACTGCCACCTACGCCGGAGTCCTCCCGGACGTGGACCTGAAGCTGTCCGCGCTGAGTTCCGGCTACACCTCGGTGCTCGTGGTCAAGACCGCTGAGGCGGCAAAGAACCCGGCGCTCGCGACGATCAGGATGACGGTGTCAGGTCACGGCCTGGACATCGCCCCGACAGCTGACGGCGGTTTCGTCGCGCGTGACAGCGACGGCACCCCGGTCTTCGAGAGCCCGACAGGGCGGATGTGGGACTCGGCCGGTGACCACCCGGCCGCCACTGCCGCTCCTGCCCATGTCACCACTCAGCTCGCCCGCACCGCTTCTTCGGCAGCGGCGGAGACCGAGCCGGCGACAGAGAAGACTCCGCTGCCTGCCGCCGGTGGTGAGCCGACTCCGTTGGAGGGCCCCGGCAGCGGTGATGCTGCAGTCGAGCTCCCGCTCAAGGTCAGCAGGACCACTCTTGAGATCACGCCCGATCCGGCCCTGCTCCACGGGCAGGACACCGTCTTCCCCCTCTACATCGACCCACCGACCAAGGGCATAACCCTGGGCGACTGGACGGCTCTGGCCTCCAACGGCACCAAGTACTGGAAGTTCGACGGGGACAAGGGCGTGGGGCGCTGCTCCAACTACGCCGGCTACCTCTGTTCGAACGACCCGTACACCCAGCGCATGTACTTCGAGTACCCCCTGTCGTCGATCCACGGCAAAAAGGTCCTGGACGCGACGATGGAGGTGTACCAGGAGTGGACGTTCTCCTGTGATCCGCACTGGTACGACCTGAGCCGCGTGGACAAGGGCATCTCCTCCAGCACCACCTGGTCGTCCCGCCCCACCGGGGTGGACCTGATGGGCGACCGGAACGTCGCCTACGGGCGGGGCAGTCTGTGCAGCCCGTCCCAGCCGGCGAACTGGGTGCGCTTCAGCGACAACGTGGGCGAGGAGACGAACGAAAACCTGACGACGACGCTCGCGTCCTACGCCGCGAACAAGGCGCCGCAGATCACCTTCTCGCTGACCGCACACGACGAGTCCGACGCGGGCGCCTGGGCACGGTTCCGCAACGACGCCAAGCTGTCGGTGACGTACATCTCCTACCCGGGCAAGCCGACCTCCTACGGTGTGCAGCAGGGCACCACCGGGCGCGCCTGCAACGCCTCCACGCTGCCGTTCGCCACCAGTGACACCACGCCGAAGATGCTGGCCACGGTTCAGTCGTCCGACGGCTCCAACGCGCAACTGCGCGCCCTGTTCGAGGTGTGGAAGGCCGACGGCTCCAGCCGTACCTGGTACGCGGCCTCGCCGGACAGCACCTGGGTGGCCGACAACGCCGCCCGCACCGCATCCTCCAGCGCGCTGCTGGCGCAGACGGACTACCGGATGCGGGTCAAGACGCAGGCGTACTACAAGACGGACCGGGGCGCCACCGGCGTACTCGACTCGGCCTGGTCATCCTGGTGCTACTTCCGAGTCGACACCGACTCGCCGCCGCCCCCGGTAGTGACCAGCCAGGACGGCACCTACAAGCCGGCCGAGACCGACCCGGCCGCAGGCGGGGTGGGAACGGCGGGCAAGTTCACCTTCACCCCCGCGGACACCAATCCCACCACGCCCGGGATCCAGTCCGACGTGGTGACCTACAAGTGGAAGCTGAACAGCGGCGCCATTTCGCCCCCGATCACCGTGGCCAAGGGTGCGCCCACCACCCAGCCGATCACGCCGAACCAAGCCGGCGAGAACACCATCCAGGTCTGGGGCTACGACGCGGCCAACCACAGCTCGCTTACCGGCTACTACAGCTTCCTGGTGAAGGGTGCCGAAAAGCCCTCGGGGATCTGGCACCTGGACAACAATCTCACTGATTCCACCACCGCGACCCAGCACCCGCTGACCTCCTCGGGGGCCACCTGGGACACCCTGGCCCGCAGCGGTTCCGGCGCGGCGAAGCTCAACGGCACGACCGCCTACCTGTCCACCTCCGGCGCGGTGCTCGACACCACCAAGTCCTTCACCGTCTCGGCCTGGGCACGCCTGGAGAAGAAGGACGCCAACTACACCGTCCTGTCGCAGGCGGGCACGAACGCCTCCGGATTCCAGCTGTACTACTCCAGCACCTACAACGCCTGGATCTTCAACCGTCACCAGACGGATGTCGCCGATCCCGCGATCACCCGCTCGATCGGCATCAAGCCCCCGGTCCTGAAAGCCTGGACTCACCTGGCGGGCGTCTACGACGCTGCGGCACAGACGATTCAGCTCTACGTCAATGGCGTCCCGCAGGGCAATCCGGTGGCCTTCACAGCCACCCCGTGGAAAGCGTCCGGCGGATTGCAGGTCGGCCGGCTGTGGCACGCTGCGACTGGCAAGGAGAACTTCGCCGGAACCATTGACGAGGTCAAGGTCTGGTCCCGTGCTCTCGCAGACACCGAGGTCACCCACGACGCCTGGCTGGAGGACGAGGACCTCAGCGACGGTACCGCCGGCGACCCGGTCCCGGCGCTCGTTGCCAAGTGGGACGCCACGGACATGGCCAACGCGACCGGCACCACGATCACCGACACCAGTGGCTTCAGCCGGAACCTGACCCTCAACGGAGCCGCGCTCACCAAGGTCACCACCGGTGACCCTGATACCGGCGAAGAGGTCACGACCACGCAGGCGATGTCCCTGAACGGCACCAGCGCCTATGCCACGGCCACCGGTCCGGTCGTTGACGACTCCGGTTCGTTCACCGCGACCGCCTGGGTGACGCTGGACCCCGCCAAGCTCGCCGACACCAGCAAGGCGTACGCGGTGCAGGTGTTCGGCCAGTCGGGCACAACCCAGTCCTCCTGGGGCATCTGGTACGACCAGCCGGCCGGCAGCACCCAGGGACGGTGGATGTTCGGCCGCCCCGACAAGGACGGCACCGGAGCAGTCTGGACCAAGAGCGAGTCCACCGCGCTCACCACGGCCAAACTGGGCGTCCCGGTCATGCTGACGGTCGTCTACGACGCCCAGATAGCCGACCCGGATGACACCTCCAAGCTCGGCGCGCTCAAGCTCTACGTCGACAGCGCCCTGATGGGCGATGAGGACGGGGTGCCGTACACAGCCCCCTGGCAGGGCGGCGGAGCGTTCGAGATCGGCCGGGCAAAGATCAACGGCGCCGGTGCGCGCTACTTCCCCGGAACGATCGACAGCGTTCGTATCTGGGCCGGAGCTACCTCTACCGACACGATCGCTGACCGGCGTAACGCCGAACAGCGGTAGCAACGAGGGCGGGGCAGGAGGGGCCAGCCCCCGTCCTGTCCCGCCCTGTCTCATCGCGAGCGAGGCGCTCTGCTTCCGCTCTCGTCCTTCTCCGAACTACTGGGAAAAACAGTGTCCTCAACACCCTTCCGCAAACGTCCACCAGGTGCGCTCGTGCGCCGCTGGTTGGGCCGTAGCGGAGTCGTCATCTCCCTCTCACTTCTACCCCAGATCATTATTCCCTCGGGGTACGACTTCGCAGCCCAGGCCCAGTCCTCTGCGCACCGCAAGCTGGAGGGCCAGCCTGCCGCGAAGATCGACAAAGTTGGTGTATTCAAGGCCGTCAAGTCCAGAGCGCCGAAGGACAAGGCCGCCCCCGCGGTACCGCAAACCCGCGATCGGCTCAAGCGCGCCGCCTGGCCGAAGGCCGGCCGAACCACCGTCGAAGTCCCGGCGACCGGCAAGACGTCCGTCAACGTCGGCGGCCTCAGCGTCAAGCTCGCGCAAGTGCCAACAGTGCCCAAAGCCAAGGCCAAGACCGCAGCAAAAAAGAAGGCAGTGGCCACCGGCCCGGCCGAGCGAATAGCAATCGCTGTCCAGGACCGTCCTGCCGCGCGGAAGGCTGGCGTCAACGGAGTCCTGTTCAGTGTCAAGGCGTCGCCAGCGGCGTCCAGCAACAGCGACACGGACAAGCTCCGCATCGTGCTGAACTACTCATCCTTCAAGGATGTCTACGGCGGAAACTTCGGCCCGCGATTGCGCCTGGTAGCACTCCCCGCATGCGCGCTGACATTCCCAGGCAAAAAGACCTGCCGTATCCAAAGCCCCGTGTCAGGTGCGAACAACGATGCAGCGTCCCAGACCCTGACCGGTACGGTCTCTGCCCACACCCTCGCGGCCGGAACTTCGATGCTGTTGGCCGCGGTGGCTGGAGACGCGGGAAGCGGAGGCGACTACAGCGCCACTCCACTGTCCCCGACCGCGACCTGGGAGGCCGGAGGCAGCACCGGTGACTTCAACTGGGACTACCCGCTGCGCGTACCCCCTGCGACAGCCGGGCCCTCCCCGAAGCTGTCGATCTCTTACAACTCTGGCTCCGTGGATGGCCGCACGGCCGGGGAAAACAGCCAGACTTCGGTGATCGGTGAAGGCTTCTCCATCACCGAGTCCTACATCGAGCGCAAGTACAGCTCGTGCAAGGACGATGGCCACTCCGGCAAGGGTGATCAATGTTGGAAGTACGCCAACGCCACCCTGGTCCTCAACGGCAAGGCCGTCGAACTGGTCAATACCTGTTCTGGCAAGACGGCCTGCGACACTGCCGCCCTTTCCCAAGCCTCCGGCGGCTCATGGAAGGTGAAGAACGAAGATGGTAGCCGCGTCGAGCATCTGACCGGAGCTACTGGCAACGGGGACGACAACACCGAGTACTGGAAAGTTACTGATACTTCTGGCACTCAGTATTTTTTCGGCAAGCATCGGCTGCCCGGTTGGAGCGACAAGGGCACCACTGACACTGCCGACGACGACCCGGTTACCAACTCGGTCTGGACCGTGCCGATCTTCGGCGACGACGCTGGCGAGCCCTGCTACAAGTCCACCGGCTTCGCCGACTCCTCCTGTGCTCAAGCCTGGCGGTGGAACCTCGACTATGTCGTGGACACACATGGCAACGCATCGACGTACTGGTACGGCCAGGAAACGAACTACTACTCCAAGAATGCCGACACCACGGTCAACGGCACCGGCTATACCCGCGGTGGCTATCTCAACCGTATTGGCTACGGCCAACGCAGCGACCTTCTCTTTACCAAGCCCGCAGCGCAACAGGTCAGTTTCACCTATGCCGAGCGCTGCGTTGTCTCTGGCGGCTGTTCCAGTCTGACGTCGGCTACCAAGGCAAACTGGCCGGACGTTCCCTTTGATATGATCTGCGCGGCCAGCACCAAGTGCACCACCCAGATCGGCCCGTCCTTCTTCACTCGCAAGCGCCTCACCGATGTATCCACCTCCGTCTGGACCGGCAGTGGGACATCTCGACGCGATGTGGACGCCTGGCACCTGGACCAAAGCTTCCCTGACACGGGCGATGCGTCCTCCGCAAGCCTCTGGCTGAAGTCCATCCAGAACACGGGCAAGGCCAACTCCACGGAGGCCTTCACGGCACCAGTCGTCTTTGGCGGTATTCAGCTGTCCAACCACGTCGAGGGCAGCGGCCCGGACACCCTGCGCTACATCAAGTGGCGCGTGCGCACCATCAAGTCCGAGACCGGCTCGACACTCACCGTCAACTACTCCGACCCTGATTGCATATGGGGCTCGAGCATGCCGGCGGACGTCGACAAGAACACTCGCCGATGCTTCCCCGTCAAGTGGTCTCAGTCCGGCGCGAGCCCGGTAACCGACTGGTTCCACAAGTACGTGGTGACCTCCCTGATACAGGCGGATCCCTACGGCCACAGCGACGACGGGGGACAGTACTACGACTACCAGGGCGGTGCCGGCTGGGGCTACGCCGACGATGAGGGTTTGACCAAGGCCAGCAATCGCACATGGTCCCAGTGGCGCGGCTACGGCAAGGTCGTAGAGACCTCCGGTGACTCAGAAGGCCCCCGCGGCAAGAAGTCCACTCTCTACATGCGTGGCCTGAACGGGGAGAAGGAGCTAGACGGGACCGCCCGCGTGGAGAAGGTCACTGATTCCACCGGCACCGCTATCGACGACTCACGCCAATACGCCGGTTTCGTCCGCGAAACCATCATCTACAACGGCAGCGACGAAGTTAGCAGCACCATCGACACCCCCTGGTCACACAAGACCGGAAGCCACACATACAGCTGGGGCAGCACCGACTCCTGGATCGTCCAGCCGGGACAGAGCTCCACCCGGAGTAAGACCAGCACAGGCACCCGCACGGTCGTCACCAAAACCACCTACGACACGACGTACGGATTGCCCCTCACGTTCGAGGACCTCGGCGACTTGGCCAAGTCCGGCGATGAGACCTGCACGAGTAAGACTTACGCACGCAACACCACCGACTGGATCGTTGACGCTGTCTCCCGGGCAGAAACCTATGCCGTTGCCTGCTCGGTGACTCCGGTCCTGCCACGGGACGCGATCAGCGATTCCACCAATGCATTCGACAAGCAGGCCGTCGGCATCGCACCGACCAAGGGCGACGTAACTTCCACGTACAGACTCGCTGACTACGACACCGACAAAAAGCCGGTCTATGCGAAGGAAGGCTCGGCAACGTACGACCGGTTCGGTCGGCCGCTGTCAGCCACCGACGCCACGAACCAGACCACCTCGACCACGTACGTGCCCGACGACACTGGTTACGGGCCGCTGACCCAGACGACCTCGACCGACCCCAAGCTCTACAACACGGTTACAGACATGGACCCGGCGTGGGGCGTCGCGACGAAGGTAACCGACGTCAACGGCAACATCACCGAGTGGTCATTCGACGCCATGGGCCGCCTCAATGCCCTCTGGAAGCCGGACCGTTCTCGCGGCCTCGGCGATGCTGCGAGCCTCGTCTACGCGTATAGCGTCAACCAGGACAAGGAGACCTGGGTCCGGACCGGCAGCCTTAAGTCGGACGGCACCACGTACATCTACTCCTACGAGATCTTTGACTCGCTGCTGCGCTCCCGCCAGCAGCAGATGCCCGCGCCAGACGGCGGTCGGGTGATCACCGAGACCCTCTATGACGATCGCGGACAGCCGTATCTCGTCAACGAGCAGGTCCACGACAAGGTCGCTCCCGAGGGAACGCTCGCCAACACATTCCCAGGTTATGTCCCCGCCTCCACCGAGACCGTCTTCGACGGTGCTGGACGATCCACTGGCACTATTTTCCGGATCAACGACCAGGAAAAATGGCGGACAAGCCTGAGCAACGACGGTGACCGGACGGCCGTCACGGCTGCAGCCGGTGGCACCGGCACTCTGACCATCACCGACGCCCAAGGCAGGATCACCGAGCGTCGCGAGTACGACGGCCCGTCCCCGACAGGAACCAACTACACGCGGACGCTCTACACCTATACGCCCGCTGGCCTGATCGACACGATGACTGGTCCCGACAATGCGGTCTGGGACTACGGCTACGACTTGAGGGGGCGTCAGACCGAGGTCGTCGACCCCGACAAGGGGAAGATCAGCACCACTTACGATGACAACAACCGCCCGCTGACCGTCACCGCCACTGTGGACGGCGTCGCCAAGACCCTGATCACCGGGTACGACGAACTCGGTCGCAAGACTGGCAGTTGGGAGGACGTGAAGGACAGCGCCCACCAGCTGACCAAGTTCACGTATGACAGTCTCGCTAAGGGACTACCCACCGCCGCCATCCGCTACGTCGGCGGCACCACCGGGAAAATCTACTCTCAAGCCGTGACTGGCTATGACAGTCTCGGTCGCCCCAAGGGCAACAAGACCGTCATCGCCGCATCTGACCCACTCGTAGTGGCGGGCGCTCCGCAGACATACACCTCCTCGGTGGTGTACAACATCGACGGCACTCTTCAGAGCACCTCAATGCCGGCGGTGGGTAGCCTGCCGGCCGAAACCGTCAGGCGCTCCTACAACGATCTCGGCATGCTTAGCGCTACCAACGGCATGACGGACTACGTCCGTGCCATGGGCTACACGCCGTTCGGTGAGATCGAAGAGACGAGGCTCGGAACTTCCAGCAGTGCCAAGCAATTCCAGATACTCAACCGCTATGAGGACGGCACTCGACGACTGCTGAATACGCATACGGCTGACGAGACCAACAGCAGTCGTGCCGCCGATGTGGACTATGTCTACGACGTTTCTGGGAACGTCAAGTCCATCACAGACAAGGCGAACGGCACCGATTCTCAGTGCTTTGCCTACGACGGCTACCGACGGCTGACCGACGCGTGGACTCCGTCGTCCAACGATTGTGAAACCGCCCGGTCGGCTAGCACTCTGGGAGGCCCAGCCCCGTACTGGACCAGTTGGAGCTACAAGGTAGGCGGCCTGCGGGACACTCAGACCGAGCACCGTTCCACTGGCGACGTCCGTACCGACTACTCATACCCGCCCGTCAACGCCAAGGGGGGCGGCCAGCCCCATACCCTGACCTCGACCACCGTCGACGGAAAGGTGTCGTCGTATCAGTACGATGACCAGGGCAACACGCGTCAACGCCCCGGATCATCAGACGCCACCCAATCGTTGACTTGGGACATCGAGGGCGAACTTACACACCTCGTTGAGAGCGGCAAGTCAACCGACTACCTCTACGACGCATACGGCAGCCTGCTGGTCCGCCGTAGCCCGAGCAGCACGGTCCTGTACCTGGACGCTCAGGAACTGCGCTACGACACGGCGGCCAAGAAGTTCAGCGGCCTGCGGTATTACGTGGCCGGTGACGTGACCGCAGTCCGCACACAGACATCGCTCTCGTGGATGGTCGACGACCACCACGGCACTGCCTCAATGGCCGTGGACGCCACCACCCAGCAAGTAACCCGACGCTACACAAGGCCGTTCGGCGATTCCCGCGGTCCTGCGACAACCTCCTGGCCAGACGACAAGGGCTTTCTGGGCAAGGCAGCTGATGCCGAGACCGGACTCACGCACATCGGTGCACGTGAGTACGACCCGTCGATCGGCCGCTTCCTCTCTGCCGACCCAGTCCTGGCCACGGACGATCACGAGTCAATCAACGGCTACGCATACGCCAACAACACCCCGGTCACCCTGTCCGACCCCTCCGGCTTGCGGCCGATAACGCAATGCGAGTACGGCTGCAGCGACGGCCACGGTGGCACCTACCGGGACCACATGGCTCCGCGTAGCAACGGGACCTGGGAGTACCAGTCGACCCAGAAAACCCACTACAACTATCCCGATGGCTCGTCCCTGACTCTGACCGTCAACACGCGCGGCACTCACGTGTCGTACCAGGTCAGCTTCAAGACCGGGCCGCGCCCGCTGCCGGCAGTGAAGATTGGTGGAGACAGTCCATCAACCGCGACGCCCAGCCCCAGTCCTGGTATGGCGCCGGACCCTGACTACGAGGGAGATGCCTCCGGGCCGTCATGGGGCATAGCCGGTGAGATCGCTCTTATGGCCTGCGGCTGGGTGCCCGTTGCCGGAGCTGGGTGCGACGCTGCGGACCTGGGGCGTTCCGCGGTGGACAAGGATGCCGTCGGAGTCTCACTCGGGGCTGCCGGATTCATTCCCCTCGCTGGCGACGCGGCCAAACTGCCCAAGCAGCTCGACCACATAGCTGACGCGATGAAGTTGGCGAAGAAGGCTGTCTCCACGCCCTTCTCAGCCAAACTTGACAACCTCATGGAACATCTGAAAATGGATGACCTCACTGGGGCTGCTCGAGAGCTGAAGGGGGAGGTGGTCAAGTGGAAGTCCCCCGGTGTTCCATGGGATCATGTCCACGAGGTGCGGGATGCTCAGAACTCCCTTCTCAAACAAATCAAGGCCATCAACAAGAGGCTTTCCCATCCCAATACGGGTGGCGCCGAGCGAGAACTCCTTGTCGCAGACCTGGGGCGGGCCAGCAGGATGCTGGACTTCTCCGAGCAGTTCGTCCCTAGGGGGTGAGTGAAGAATGTCAATGACGCGTGACGAATACGTGCGCGAACTGATTGCGCGAGCGAAAGACGGCGCCATTCCACAGTCAGAGGTGAAGGAGATTACTCAAGTCATCTCCCAGGGCGCGGCCGGGCACGACCTGTACCGGCTCTTGTACGCGGTGGCTCGCGCAGGCGGACCGGCGTACGAGAACCTGGTGGCTGGCTATCTGATCTACCCGCAGAATCCGGAAGTCTCAGCGCTCGCTGTTCAGGTACTCACAGGCCACTGGAGGGTGGGCGCGAAGTACCAGAGGCAGATCCTCGAGCTGCTCGGCTCCCCCGACTGGGACATAAGTGACGATGCATTCCTCGCTGCGATCTCGGGGGCAGGAGAGATCCTTCACGACGGGTTCGACGCGGAGCTCCTCCACTCCCTGCTGAATCTCGCCGAAGAAGGCCGAGGTGAGTACGATGACGATCTCATGCAGCGTCTCGCTGTAGAAGCCATCGCCCGCGCACTCGGCCTCAGCCAGGCCGAGTCGATGAAACCGCCCGCGAATATGACTCGTCTGGAGTGGTCTCGGAGGCTCTTGCGTACCGCGCGCGACCGGCTTGAGTCTGCATCGCAGACCTGAGTGCGTTAGCGGCAGTTGGCGGGCCTTGGACGGGAGAGATGCGTTCAAGGTCTGACCGACCTCGAGATCTGTAATGTACGGCGGCCCCGATCGAAGAATTCCGATCGGGGCCTCCTCTTCTGATCTGGCCAAGCTGGCACCGGAGCGCCCTGAGCCCATTCCAACCTCACTTGCCAGGCGGGCGGTTGGGCTGACAGACAGATGAAGCCCCTGGTAGATGGGTTTTCGACCAAGAGAACCATCTCCACCAGAGGCTTCGCATGCTTGTCTACCCGTCCGGCGTCGACGTGTCCAGTTCTGCCTTGCGCTTCCTCGCCGCCCGACTGAGAGAACACCGCCGCGCTCTCGGAACCCGATGGCGGCGCCTGAACGCAGGACGGCAGGCCCTGCTCACCCTCGCCCACCTGCGCAACGGCCAGCCCTACGCCCAACTCGCGACCGGATTCGAGATCGGCACCACCACCGCCTACCGATACATCACCGAGGCCGTCAACCTCCTGGCCGCCCTCGCCCCCACCCTCACCGAAGCCGCATGAGCGGCGTCGACGAAGGCGTACGTGATCCTGGACGGGACGCTCCTGCCCATCGACCGAATCGCCGCCGACCGCCCGTTCTACTCGGGCAAACACAAGAAGCACGGCATGAACGTGCAGGTCATAGCCGATCCGAAGGGACGTCTGATGTGGGCTTCACCAGCCCTGGCCGGTGCCGTCCACGACGTCCGGGCCGCGCGCGAGCACGGCATCATCGAGGCACTCGCCGCGGCCGGCATCAGCTGCTGGGCAGACAAGGGCTACCAGGGCGCAGGCGGCACGATCCGTCTGCCTTACCGCGGCCGATGGGACAGCCTCTCCACCGGTCAGCAGGCCGTCAACCGGTCCCATGTAAAGATCCGCGCCCTGGTCGAGCAGGCCATCGCCACACTCAAGTCCTGGCGCCTCCTGCGCAAACTCCGCTGCTCGACGACCCGGATCACCAGCCTCGTCCAAGCCGTCCTGGTCCTCCAGCTCGCTGCCACGGGCTGAGATCAACCCGCAGCATTCACCAAGGCCGTCAATTCGGCTTCCGTCGTCCCGGCCCGCAGACGGACGTCGAAGGTGTAACCCTCATCGCAGAACACCAGTTCAAGGTGCGTGGGTGTCAGCCTGCGGAAGACGATCGCCAACCAGATCGCGTCTTCCTCCCAGACGTCCATGTACAGGCAGGTGCCCTCCTCGTGCAGATACGCCTCACCAGGACCGTTCTCCGTCTCGAACTGCCATATGAGGCTGCGCACTTCGCTGCGGAGCGTCGAGTCGATCTCGACCCTGGGCCACCGGGCACGGATCGCGTCGGTCAGCGCATCGCGATCGATGCGCCATCCGCCCACATCACCCTCGACCACCACCAAGAACGTCATAGCCAGGGTCTACCAGACGCCCGTGACACACCGCCGATCGGCCGTCGTCTGAAGTTGGAATGGGCTCACTGCGTCGAGTCACGAGTCTCACGTCCGGTGAACTTGATCCCATTGACGCGGTACGTGATTTGGGTCAGGCGGATAGCTACGGTGCCGGATCGAGTCGGCAACTCCACGACATTTCCGACTTCAAGGCTTTCGGCGAGCACGATGACAGGCATAAGACCTTTGGGCTCTCCATGCTGGCTCAGTTGAGGCTGTACAGCAGCGGAGTACAGCAACCACCGCGACCGTAGTCAACTGGTATCGATCCCAGATGCCCAAGTGACCGGCCCAGCAGACTTCAACAACCAGCCTGCCCATAGTTCGGGACGAAGAGGTCGTGGGTTCAAATCCCGCCACCCCGACAGCTGAAACACCAGGTCAGGGCGGGTTCTCCTTCACGGAGAACCGGCCCTGACTCGTTTCTCGGGGCCTCTGGGGAGTGGATGGGGAGTGGATCAAGGAATTTCACTCCCCGAGCTTCATCCTCGGCGCGCTCTCAACAAGGCATTGAGCGTTTTCAGCGTTGCTTCTCCAGGGTGAGGACGGCTTTGGTGATGACGCTCATGCGGTTGGGGCTGATGCGGGATCTGCGGAAGATCTGCCAGGACTTCAGCCGTGCCATGCCTC
>NZ_KZ626924.1 GCF_002911015.1 Streptomyces populi | reverse complement strand
GGTGCACAGCGGTCATCTGCCGGCGATCCGGGTGGGGAGGTCCTTCCGGGTGCCGGAGCAAGCGGTTCACGAGTACCTCCGTGAGAGCTATGTGGGGGTGGAGACGGCCTGACGGCGTTCCGGGAGACCGTTCGTGATCTCCCGGAAACACCTCGATTACGACCTCAGCCCTCGGGCGGGTAGGCTGGCCCCTCATAGGTCGTGTGGGCCCATGCAGCCCAGCACCGAGTAAAGAGAAGTGAGCGAGGGTAGTCGTGGGCTCTGTTATCAAGAAGCGGCGCAAGCGGATGGCGAAGAAGAAGCACCGCAAGCTGCTCAAGCGCACTCGCGTTCAGCGTCGCAACAAGAAGTAAGCGACGCCGCGGAAACGCGTACTGTGGCCTCTCACCGGCTGGTGGGGGGCCACAGGCGTACCCCGGCCGTGACGGGTGCACCCGGCCGTGGAGGCCGCTCCAGGGAGTGGCGGAGGGCCGGGAGGGGGGTCCGCCGAGGCCCGGCGGACCGCCGGAGTCCGACGGAGGTCCCGGCCGGGGCGCCGTCGGGGCCGTCGGCACGGCGGTGGCCGAGAAGGAGCGTTCCGAAAGACCGCTCGACCGTCGAACATGTCCGGCCATGTGTGCCGCGTACGTCTGTGGGCCGAATGGCTGGGTCTGGTCGTACGTCCATGACTGTCGTCACTTCGTGCATCGGGCGGTCATCACAGTGCAACATCGACCCGCTAAGTTGGCCGCACACGGGGAACTCGGCAGGTTCGAGCGGAGCTACGTCCAGTTCTGGAAGGAAGGCGCTGATCTTGGGGAAGGTCGTGCTCGTGACCGGGGTGGCCCGGCAGCTGGGGGGCCGGTTCGTACGACGGATCCAGCGTGACCCGCAGGTGGACCGGGTGATCGCCGTGGACGCGGTGCCGCCCGAGCACCACATCGGCGGCGCCGACTTCGTGCAGGCCGACATCCGGCAGCCCACCGTCGCCCGGGTGCTCGCCGAGTACTCCGTCGACACGGTCGTCCACATGGACGTGACGGGCACGGCACTGGGCTCCGGCAGCCGGACCACGGTCAAGGAGACCAACGTCATCGGCACCATGCAGCTGCTCGGCGCCTGCCAGAAGTCCCCGACGGTCAAGCGGCTCGTCGTGAAGTCCAGTACGAACGTCTACGGCTCGGCCCCGCGCGACCCCGCCGTCTTCACCGAGACCACCTCGCCCAAGGCGCTGCCCAGCGGCGGCTTCGCGAAGGACACGACCGAGGTCGAGGGCTATGTGCGCGGCTTCGCGCGCCGCAGGCCCGATGTCGCCGTGTGCGTGCTGCGGTTCGCCAACATCCTCGGTCCGAGCGCGGACTCGCCGCTCGCCTCGTACTTCTCGCTGCCGGTGCTGCCGACGGTGTTCGGCTACGACCCCCGGCTCCAGTTCGTCCACGAGAGCGACGTCATCGAGGTCCTGCGGCTCGCCGCGCACGAGCCGCGGCGGGGCACGCTCAACAGTGGCACGTTCAACATCGCCGGCGACGGCGTGCTGCTGCTCTCGCAGTGCGCGCGGCGCCTGGGCCGGCCCACGGTCCCGCTGCTGCTGCCGGCCCTCAGCTGGGCCGGTACGGCCGTGCGTACCCTGGGGGTGACGGACTTCTCGCCGGAGCAGCTGCGGCTGCTCACGCACGGCAGGGTGGTCGCGACGGTCCAGATGCGCGAGACCCTGGGTTACCAGCCGAAGTACACGACGGCGGAGACCTTCGCGGACTTCGCCCAGAGCAGGGGTCCCGGACTCCTGCCCCCGGAGGCCCTCGCGGGGGCCGTGGACAGGATCGCCGCACTGCCCGTTCTGGGCGGCGGTCACCCCCCGACGCAGAGCGCCAACTGAGGAGCGCATCAACGATGGCGGACGCCAAGGTCATTCCGTTCGACGACGACCGCTCGCGCGGGGCCGCTGTACAGCGGCCGGCGAGGCGCCGGGCCGCGGGGAGCCGGCGCAAGGGTGAGCCCGTGGTCGTCCGCGAGGTCCAGCCCGTGCCCGGTCGGGCCCTCCCGCAGGATGATGTTCCCGTGACGCAGGAGGAACAGCCGGCCCCGGAGCCCAGGCCGGGCGGTACGAGCCTGGAGCGGCGCATCGCGGGGGGCCTGTCCTTCCTGCGGCGCAGGCTCACCGGTGACTACGAGATCGACGAGTTCGGGTACGACCAGGAGCTGACCGACCAGGTCCTGATGTCGCTGATCCGGCCGGTGTACGAGAAGTACTTCCGCGTCGAGGTGAAGGGCGTCGAGAACATCCCGTCCGACGGCGGTGCCCTGATCGTCGCCAACCACTCGGGCACCCTTCCGCTGGACGGCCTGATGATGCAGGTCGCCGTCCACGACAACCACCCCGCGAACCGTCATCTGCGGCTGCTCGCCGCCGACCTGGTGTTCATGCTGCCGGTCGTCAACGAGCTGGCCCGCAAGGCCGGTCACACGCTGGCCTGCTCGGAGGACGCGGAGCGGCTGCTGGAGCGCGGTGAACTGGTCGGGGTGATGCCGGAGGGCTTCAAGGGCATCGGCAAGCCGTTCAGCGAGCGCTACAAGCTCCAGCGGTTCGGCCGGGGCGGCTTCGTCTCCACGGCCCTGCGCGCGGGCACCCCGATCATTCCGTGCTCGATCGTCGGGGCGGAGGAGATCTACCCGATGATCGGCAACGCGAAGACCCTCGCGCGGCTGCTGGGCTTCCCGTACTTCCCGATCACCCCGACCTTCCCGTGGCTGGGTCCGCTCGGCGCGATCCCGCTGCCGACCAAGTGGACGATCCAGTTCGGCGAGCCGATCCGCACGGACGGCTACCCGCCGGAGGCGGCCGACGACCCGATGCTGATGTTCAACCTGACCGACCAGGTCAGGGAGCAGATCCAGCACACCTTGTACAAGCTGCTGGTGCAGCGCAGGTCCGTTTTCTTCTGATCATGCAGTTACGATTCTGTTGATCATGTCCTGATATGCCCGTACGCCGATGGGGCGCCCTCCTCGAGGAGGGCGCCCCATCGGCGTGTCGCGGTGGCCCGGTCAGTCGCTGTTCTGCGTGTCGATGCCGAGGCCCGGCAGGAGGCCGGGGAGCAGGGGCGGCAGGGTGACGTCGGGCTCGCTCGTCGTACCGCCCTTGCTGCTGGCGGTGGACGACGGGGTGGAGCTGCTGTCGTCCTGCGGCGGATCGAGCAGGCCGCCGGTGCCGCCGCCGAGCAGCCCCTCGGCGCTGCTGCTCGAACTGGACGGCTTGGGCTTGCCGCTGCTGTGGCCCGCGCCCGCGGAGCTGCTGCTGGCGCTGGGCGTCGGAGTGTCCGCACCGGGGGAGCCGGCGGTCTCCTCGCTCTTGCCCCGGTGCCGGCCGGTGCCCTCGGGGGCGGGCGTCCTGGGCAGCAGCGAGCGCAGCGGATCGACCTCTTCGTCTATGGCCTCGAAGACCGACGAGACCTGGTCACTGACGTCACCGAGTTGCACGGGAAGTCGGTCACGCAGTGCGCCCCAGGCCTCGCGGTGGGACTGGGAGAAGGCCGAGAGGGTCTGGATGGGACCGAGTGAGCCGTCCCGTTCGTACGCCTCGTGCAGCAGCCGGTGGCCCTCGGAGGCGTCGTGCTGCATGCCGGACAGGGCGCGGCGGATCTCGCCCAGGGACTCGTGGTCGAGGTGTCCCGAGCGGCCCCGCTCCATCAGCCGGCGGGCTTCGTTCAGGCGGGTCGAGGCCTGGTCGAGGTAGAGCTCGCCCCGGTCGCTGTCGCCGTCGGCCAGGCCCAGCTTGATGTCCTCCATGCCCCGTTTGAGCCCGTAGAGCGAGTCACCGGGCAGGGCGTCGGAACTCGCGGCGGCCACACCGCCGAAGGCTCCGGCGGCCACACCGACGGTGAGCCCGCCCGCGGCGAGCCCCTTGGACAGCCGGGACCGGGGCCGCAGCTTCCCCAGCCCGGTCGCCCGGTGCGAACCCTTGGCCCGATGGGACCGCTGCTCGGGCAGGGCGCGGTCCGGACCCTCGCCTCCGGCGGCGGTGCCTTCCTGCAGCATGGCCTCCATCGCGGCGACGAGCTGGGCTCGCTGCACGATCTTGACCTCGGGGTCCAGCTCCGGTACGGGCAGCTCGCCGAGACCGGTGGCGAGGGCCAACAGCAGCCCTTGCTCGGTCTGTTCCGCAGCAGCCCGGGACGGTGGCGACCCATCGGGCTGCTCGGCCGCCGTGCCCTGGTCGATCTCCTCCAGGGCCTGGGCGAAGGCGTTCGCCCGCCGGTGTGCCGATACGTTCGCGATCACTGGCGGCACCTCCTCTCGTCATGACGGTCGACTCCCCAGGGGGTCCTGAGGGTTGCACCCCCTGGCCGCACCCACACGATCGGGTGATCGGCGTCGGCCAAGGGGTGACCACAGGGAGCCTGTATCCCGCACAACGAGCGTCACGGCACCTTGGTTACGGACGACAGACATACGGCCCGTGAAGTCAACAGACTTTTACAGAAGGTGAGTTGGGCGTCGACGAGCGGGTGGGGTCCCGGTGGCCGGAAGCGGGCTCAGCGGACGTCGTCGGGCAGGAGCCGGGCCAGCGTACGGACGGCCCGGTACTGGAGGGTCTTGATGGCGCCCTCGTTCTTGCCCATCACCCGGGCGGTCTCGGCGACCGAGAGCCCTTGGAGGAAGCGGAGCGTCACGCACTCCTGCTGCTGGGGGTTGAGGCGCCGCACGGCGTCGAGCAGTGCGGCGTTCGACAGGGACTCCAGGACGGAGTCCTCGGGGGAGCGTTCGACCTCGTTGGCGTCGAGCATCTCGCCGGTGGTCACTTCCAGCCGGAAGCGGCTGGACTTGAAATGGTCGGCCACCAGGTTCCGGGCGATGGTCACGAGCCAGGCGCCGAAGTCGCGCCCCTGCCAGGTGAAGGTGCCGATCCGGCGCAGCGCCCGCAGAAAGGTCTCGCTGGTGAGGTCCTCCGCGGTCGCCTTGCCCCCCACCCGGTAGTAGATGTAGCGGTAGACGGTGTCGCTGTACTGGTCGTAGAGCCGTCCGAAGGCGTCGGCCTCGCCGGCCTGGGCGCGCTCCACGAGATCCATCATCCGGGCGCTGTCACTGTCCGCGGCCGGACGGCGTGCGGTGGTGGCCGAGCCCGAGCGGCCCCGCCTGCCGACCGTCGCGTTGCCGTCGGCCAGGGCGTAGCAGGGGCCGACGGGCGCGGGGAGGGCGAAGGCGGGGACGGCGTACGCGGTGGGGACGAAGCCGCGTAGACGGTCCAGGACCGTTGCGCGCAGCGTAGCCAGGCCCGAGGCGTCAACCCCGACGTGTGAGTACACGGGACTCCCAGAGGCAGAGCTTCCATCACGTGCAGTGCGGGACCTTTCACCCGTCGTAGCGACGGAGGGGTACCGGTTTGCGTCTGAGGAGAATAACGCTTCGTACAGGCAGCACTACACCCAGTTGCTAAAATCATCGATTACGACGCTTTTGGCATGGATCAGCGCCCGTTCAAGTACTGCCCGGTGACCACTTGTTGACCGGATCGGTTCGCGTTCCGTCTGAGTGCGGAGCGTGTTGTGCCCGCCTGCGGAGGGCGTGACTGAGTCACCCATGACATGGGTAGGACGATGTGATTGCCTGCACGGCAGACGGCCCCGTCCCAGCTCCGGACAGGTTTTCGCCCCCTCCGCCCCTGCCCGACCCGTACCGGGGACGCCGCCCCCGGACCCCGCTCCTCGAACGCCGGAGGGGCTGAAACTCACGTCGGTGAGGGGCTGCGCCCGAACCACGACGCACCCGCAGCCGGGTACGCACGCGAGGGGCCGTGCCGGTACATCGACGCCCGTCGCCACCGACGCCCACATCCCTGTCCGACGGCGACGGGCTGATGCCCCGGCACGGCCCCGCCCCACCCACCGGACCGAACCGCGAACGTCAGCGGCGGCGTCGGTGCAGCGCGATCGCGGCCGCCGTGCCACCGGCCACCGCGCCGACCCCGGCCGCGGCGGGAATCCCGACCTTCGCGGCCTTGCGCGCGGTGCGGTAGTCCCGCAGCCGCCAGTCGAAGTCCCGCGCGTGCTTGCGCAGTTTCGAGTCCGGGTTGATCGCGTACGGGTGTCCGACCAGCGAGAGCATCGGGATGTCGTTGTGCGAGTCGCTGTACGCCGCGCAGCGGGACAGGTCCAGGCTCTCCGCGGACGCCAGCGCCCGCACGGCCTCCGCCTTCGCCGGCCCGTGCAGCGGCTCCCCGACCAGTTTGCCGGTGTAGACGCCGTCCACCGACTCCGCGACCGTGCCGAGCGCGCCGGTCAGACCGAGCCGCCGCGCGATCACCGTGGCGATCTCCACCGGCGCCGCCGTGACGAGCCACACCTTCTGCCCGGCGTCCAGGTGCGCCTGGGCGAGCGCGCGGGTCCCGGGCCAGATCCGCTCGGCCATGTACTCGTCGTAGATCTCCTCGCCGATCGACATCAGCTCGGAGACCCGGTGGCCCTTCACGATCGACAGCGCGGAGTCACGCGCCTCCTGCATGTGCTCGGGGTCCTCGACCCCGGCCAGCCGGAACCACGCCTGCTGCCAGGCGAACTTCGCGAGGTCGCGGGTCTCGAAGAACTTCCGCTTGTACAGCCCGCGCCCGAAGTGGAAGAGAGCAGCACCTTGCATCACGGTGTTGTCGAGATCGAAGAACGCCGCGGCCCTGTCGTCGCCGAGCACCGGGAAGTCGGGTTCCTCCACGGCGTCCGGTGGTGCCAGTTCTTCCAGTTCTTCCAGTTCCTGCAGTTCCTGCGAGGACTTGCGCGCTGCCTCCGCCGAGGCCTCGCCTGCCAACACGCTCCGCGCGGTGGCGGAGCGCCTACGGGGAGTGAGCCATCCGAGAGCGGCCATGTCGTGAGCATAGCCAGTCCGTTCGGCACTTCCGGAGTCGACAGGATTCGGTGCTGTGAACTCTCCGCGGCCATGCCGTTAAACGACGAGTGCCCGAACGTGCCCGCCGGGGCGTCCGGGGCGGGGCGATGGCGGGAGAATGGCGTGCATGAGCCCCATGTTCCGGCGCAGCGACCGCCGTACGGAGAGCAAGGCGCCCGCGGAGCACCTGGTCACGCTGATCAGGAAGCCCGGGTGTCATCTGTGTGATGACGCACAGGAAGTGATCGAGAAGGTGTGTGCCGACCTCGGGGTCCCCTGGGAGGGGAAGGACATCACCGAGGACGAGGAGCTGCACCGCCAGTACTGGGAGCAGATCCCGGTGGTGCTGGTGGACGGCGCCCAGCACACCTTCTGGCGCGTGAACGAGGAACGCCTTCGCAAAGCCCTCGCGGGGTGAGCCGTGCCCGGCGGGGCCACGGGTGCTCGTGATGTATCCCGACTTGTGACCTGCCGGACCAGGGTGAGACGTCCGGAAAGTCGCCTAGGATCGACGGCGATTGGTCTCGGGGGCGGGATTCGTTGAGGAGAGTGTTCGGTTTTGCCCCCTTCAGGTGCGGAGCGGAGTCGTCCGCGCGCCGGTTGCACACGGGCGTGCCGGGCGCGCGTGACCCCGGTCACGTTGGCCGGGCAAATCGGACATCATCTTTGTGCACGCGTTCACAAAGACATAGCCTGCACCGGACGGGGCGGTCTGGGGACGTGTGACCGCCTGCAGCCCCGCTCTACCCGCAGGAGCACCGTGGCAACTGGCCGAACTCACCGACCGGCGACCCGCAGCCGAGGAATTCCCGAGGCCACCGTCGCCCGGCTTCCGCTGTACCTCCGAGCCCTCACCGCACTGTCGGAGCGCTCGGTGCCCACGGTCTCCTCCGAGGAGCTCGCGGCCGCAGCGGGGGTCAACTCCGCGAAGCTTCGCAAGGACTTCTCCTACCTCGGTTCCTACGGGACCCGTGGTGTGGGGTACGACGTCGAGTATCTCGTGTACCAGATCTCCCGCGAACTGGGCCTGACCCAGGACTGGCCGGTCGTGATCGTCGGTATCGGCAACCTCGGCGCGGCACTGGCCAATTACGGAGGGTTCGCCTCCCGTGGCTTCCGCGTGGCGGCGCTCATCGACGCCGACCCCGCGATGGCCGGCAAGCCCGTCGCCGGCATCCCGGTGCAGCACACGGACGACCTGGAAAAGATCATCGACGAGAACGGTGTCTCGATCGGTGTCATCGCCACCCCGGCCGGAGCCGCCCAGCCCGTCTGCGACCGCCTGGTCGCCGCCGGGGTCACCTCCATCCTGAACTTCGCGCCGACCGTCCTGTCCGTCCCGGACGGCGTCGACGTGCGCAAGGTCGACCTCTCCATCGAGCTGCAGATCCTCGCGTTCCACGAGCAGCGCAAGGCCGGCGAGGAGGCCGAGGCCCAGGCCGGTGCGGCCGCCGCCCCGGCCGAGCGGGGGAATGACGACAAAGGGCCCGACGGGGACGTTCCCGCGGTGATGCCGGCATGAGTCTCCTCGTCGTCGGGCTGAGCCACCGCAGCGCTCCGGTCAGCGTTCTCGAGAGGGCCGCGCTGTCCGCGGACGCGCAGGTCAAGCTGCTCCAGGACACCCTCGCCGCCGAACCGGCCGCCGAGGGCGCGGTGCTCGCCACCTGCAACCGCATCGAGCTGTACGCCGACGTGGACAAGTTCCACGCGGGCGTCGCCGAGCTGTCCACGCTCCTCGCCCAGCACAGCGGCGTCGGCCTGGAGGAGCTCACCCCCCACCTGTACGTGCACTACGAGGACCGGGCCGTCCACCACCTCTTCTCGGTGGCCTGCGGCCTGGACTCGATGGTCGTCGGCGAGGGCCAGATCCTCGGCCAGATCAAGGACGCGCTCGCCACCGCGCAGGAACTGCACACCGCGGGCCGCCTCCTGAACGACCTGTTCCAGCAGGCCCTGCGGGTCGGCAAGCGCGCCCACTCCGAGACCGGCATCGACCGCGCCGGACAGTCCCTGGTCACCTTCGGCCTGGAGCAGCTGTCCGCCGGACGGCCCGTCGAGGCCTGGGCCAAGGACAAGAAGGCCCTCGTCATCGGCGCGGGCTCGATGTCCTCGCTGGCCGCCGCGACGCTCGCGCGCGTCGGTGTCGGCGAGATCGTGATCGCCAACCGCACCCCCGACCGCGCCGAGCGCCTCGCCGAGATCCTCATGGGCGGCGACGACACGGACGTGCTGGCCCGCGCGGTACCGATGGACTCGGTGCCGGTCGAGCTGACACGTGCCGACATCGCCGTCTCGTGCACCGGTGCGACCGGACTCGTCCTGACGGCCGGGACCGTCGCCGCCGCCGTCGAAGGACGCACGGGAACGCCCGCGGCCCTGCGTGAGACGGCGGCCGGCCCGGCCGGTCACCTCGCTCCCGCCGACGCCTGCGGTGACGACGCCTGCCCGCTGGACCTGTCCGCCGTGCAGGGCGCCACCGGGTTCTCCGTCATGGGCGAGGCGGCCGTCGCCGGCATGGACGCCGCCACCCTGGAGCAGCACGCGGCCTGGGTGGACAAGGGCACCGGGACCGTCGAGCGCCGCGACGGCCGTCGTACGCCCGGCGAGGAGGCCGAGGCCGACGCCGAGGTGATCGCCGCGCTGGCCGCCACCGCCGCCGGCCTCGGCCGCATCCCCGAGCGCCGGAGGCCCGAGCCCGTCGCCGAGGCACCCCGCCCCGCGCCCGTGCTCGCGCTGCTCGACCTCGCGATGCCCCGTGACATCGACGCGGCCGTGCACCGGCTGCTCGGTGTACGGTTCGTCGACCTGGAGACGCTCGCCGAGGCCTCCGCGGACGCGCCGATGGCCGCCGACGTGGACCAGGTGCGCCGGATCGTCTCCGACGAGGTGGCCGCGTTCGGCGCCGCCCAGCGGGCCGCGCACATCACCCCGACCGTCGTGGCGCTGCGCGCGATGGCCGCCGACGTCGTCGCGAACGAGATCGCGCGGCTGGACGGACGGCTGCCGGACCTCGACGACAAGCAGCGCGGCGAGATCACCCAGACCGTGCGGCGCGTCGTCGACAAGCTGCTGCACGCGCCGACCGTACGGGTCAAGCAGCTCGCCGCCGAGCCCGGCGGCGCCGGGTACGCGGACGCGCTGCGGACCCTGTTCGACCTGGACCCGGAGACGGTCGCCGCCGTCTCGCGGGCCGAGAACAACACCGAGAACGCCAAGAACCGAGGGCGAGCATGAGTGAGCAGGCTTTGAGGCTCGGGACCAGGCGCAGCAAACTCGCCATGGCCCAGTCCGGGCAGGTGGCGGAAGCCGTGAGCCGGGTGACGGGACGGCCCGTCGAGCTCGTGGAGATCACGACGTACGGCGACGTCTCCCGCGAGCACCTCGCGCAGATCGGCGGCACGGGTGTCTTCGTGACCGCGCTGCGGGAGGCCCTGGTGCGCGGGGAGGTCGACTTCGCCGTGCACTCCCTCAAGGATCTTCCGACCGCGCAGCCCGAGGACCTCGCGCTGGCGGCCGTGCCGGTGCGCGAGGACGTCCGTGACGTGCTCGTGGCCCGCGACGGACTGACCTTCGAGCAGCTGCCGGACGGCGCCCGCGTCGGTACCGGCTCGCCGCGCCGCATGGCGCAGCTGAACGCCTACGCGCGCGGCCACGGCATGACGATCGAGACGGTCGCCATCCGGGGCAACGTCGACACCCGGATCGGGTACGTCCACGCCGGGGAGCTCGACGCCGTCGTGCTCGCCGCCGCCGGACTCAACCGGCTCGGCAGGATCGAGGAGGTCACCGACTTCCTGTCGGCCGACACCGTTCTGCCCGCCCCCGGCCAGGGGGCCCTGGCGATCGAGTGTGCCGCGGCAAACGCGGACCTCGTCGCCGCGCTCGCCGAGCTCGACGACCCGTTCACCCGGGCCGCCGTGACCGCCGAGCGATCCCTGCTCGCGGCCCTGGAGGCCGGCTGTAGCGCTCCCGTGGGCGCGTACGCCGATCTTCTGGCCGACGGGCAGACTGTCAAGGAGATGCGCCTGCGCGGCGTCGTCGGCACGACCGACGGCTCGACGCTGGTGCAGCTGTCCACCACCGGTCCCGTGCCCGAGACGCATGACCAGGCGATGTCGCTCGGCCGTGAACTCGCCGTCGAGATGCTTGCCAAGGGCGCGGCCGGTCTGATGGGGGAGCGAGCACTGTGAGCCCCACCAACCTTCCCACCAAGCCGGTCCACGGGCACGTCACCTTCCTGGGTGCCGGACCCGGAGATCCAGGGCTGCTGACACTGCGCGCCGTGGAGGCGCTGGCGAACGCGGACGTCCTCGTCGCCGAGCACGACGTGCTCGACGTAGTGCGTGTTCATGCCAGACAAGGCGTCGCCGTCCTGAACACGGATCCGGACACTTCGCCGGTTCCGTACCCGGGCACAGGCACGCCTCAGCTGACGGTCGTTGACGGCGCGTCGACGACCGTTGGTGACCCCGCGTCGAGGGACGCCGCCAATCTTGTCATGACGGCCGCACGGGGCGGCAAGCGGGTCGTGCGTGCCGTGTCCGGGGACCCGGGACTTGATACGTACGCGGCCGAGGAAATGCTCGCCTGCGTCGCCGCGGGTGTTCCGTTCGAGGTCGTGCCCGGCATCGCCGCCGCCGTCGGTGTGCCCGCCTACGCGGGTGTTCCGCTGCGCGACGCCCAGGGCGCGGACGTCCGGTTCGTCGACGCGCGGACCGCCTCGAACCGCTGCTGGACCGAGGTCGGCGCCTCCGACGGCACCGTCGTGGTGTCGGCGACGCTCGACTCGGTGGCCGCGGCAGCCGGTGAGCTGGTGGCCTCCGGCCGCAAGCCCGACACCCCGATGTCGGTGACGATCGCCGGTACGACGACCCGCCAGCGCACCTGGTCGGCCACGCTCGGCACGATCGCGCAGACGCTGAAGCAGGCGAAGGTGCTGCCGTCCCCGGACGGCGGCCGCCCGGTGATAGCCGTGGTCGGTGAGCGTTCCGCCGCCGCCCAGCGCGACCAGTTGTCGTGGTTCGAGTCCAAGCCGCTGTTCGGCTGGAAGGTGCTCGTGCCGCGCACGAAGGAGCAGGCGGCGTCGCTCTCCGACCAGCTTCGCTCGTACGGGGCCGTGCCCTACGAGGTGCCGACGATCGCCGTCGAGCCCCCGCGCACGCCCCAGCAGATGGAGCGCGCGGTCAAGGGCCTGGTGACGGGCCGCTACGAGTGGATCGCCTTCACCTCGGTCAACGCCGTCAAGGCGGTCCGGGAGAAGTTCGAGGAGTACGGCCTCGACGCGCGCGCCTTCGCGGGCATCAAGGTCGCCGCGGTGGGCGAGCAGACCGCGAACGCGCTCGTCGCCTTCGGCGTGAAGCCGGACCTCGTGCCGAGCGGCGAGCAGTCGGCCGCGGGCCTGCTGGAGGACTGGCCGCCCTACGACCCGGTCTTCGACCCGATCGACCGCGTCTTCCTGCCGCGGGCCGACATCGCCACGGAGACCCTCGTCGCCGGGCTGATCGAGCTGGGCTGGGAGGTCGACGACGTCACGGCGTACCGCACCGTGCGCGCGTCGCCGCCGCCGGCGGACACCCGTGAGGCGATCAAGGGCGGCGGCTTCGACGCGGTCCTGTTCACCTCGTCGTCGACCGTGCGGAACCTGGTCGGCATCGCCGGCAAGCCGCACAACGTGACGGTGATCGCCTGCATCGGCCCCGCGACGGCCAAGACGGCCGAGGAGCACGGGCTGCGGGTCGACGTGATGGCTCCCGAGCCCTCGGTGCACAAGCTGGCGGAGGCACTGGCCGAGTTCGGCCTGCGCCGCCGTGCGGCGGCACTGGACGCCGGTGACCCGGTGACCCGCCCGAGCGAGCGCCGTCCGGGCTCGCGCAGGCGCCGGACGACCTGACACGGGTGAGAACGCCCCGCCGTCCCTCACGGGGACGGCGGGGCGTTCTTCGTCGTGCGGCCGGTCGGACGGACGGGGGAAAGCGGCCCAGGCGCCCGGGGTGTCAGGGCCGGAAAATCATCCTTTGTGCTCACGGCTTCTCCGTTATCTTCTCGGTATGTCCATGCCATGGGACGGGAAGGGATGCACGTGGGTGACGGAGGGCTGTCGTGCCCGACGCCGGGGGCCTCGCCGGGGGTGCCGGGTCTCGAGGGAGTGGTCGCGGACCACCGTCAGAGGGCGCGTCTCCTGCCGCGCCTCAGTCCGCGCCAACGACAGGTCGCCGAGCTGGTGGCGGGCGGGCTGTCCGACCCGGAGATCGCCGGAACGCTCTTCATCACCCCGCGCACGGTGCGGGCCCATGTCGCGGGCGTCCTGCGGCACCTGGAGGCAACCAGCCGGGTGGAGATCGCCTGTGCCGTCGTTCTTGCTCAAGTGGGCGGATTCCTAGGCTAGTTACCGACAGGTAACTGGCTGGTGAGCCAATTGCGGAGCCTGGGCGCGGGCGCGTTCACTCTCTCTTGACCTAGATCAACATTTGTTGATCGAAAACCGAGGGGGAACCTCACCATGATGCCCGCAACCCACCAGCACGCCTCGCCCGCGGGGAAGCGCCGCCGCCGTCTCGCCATCTCCTGCGCCCTGGCCGCCACCCTGCTGAGCGCCGGCCTCGCGACCGGCCCGGCGTTCGCCGCCGACGACGCCGACGGCCCCGATGACACCGACCTGGCGGCCACGGAGATGGCCACCACGGACTCGATCTCCGGCGCTCTCGTGGACGATGCCGGTGAAGCCGACTCCGGAAGCATGCCCTGGGCCAAGGCGGCCGAGCTGGCGAAGGCCGAGGCCGTCCTGTCGGCCGACGACGGCGACCCCGACGCCGCCGTGGCCGCCTCCGTCACCTACCACACCGTCAGCATCACCACCCAGATGCAGCAGAAGTCCTACTGGTGCGGCCCCGCCGCCGGACGCGCGGCCCTCACGGGATTCGGCGTGACCAAGGCGCAGTCGACGCTGGCCGGCGACATGAGGACCAACAGCCACGGCACGTACGCCTCGAAGATCCCGGCCGCGCTGAACAAGTACCAGAACCGGAACAACTACTGGGACTCGAAGACCACGAGCAGCGCGCTGAACCTCTTCGGCACGGTCCAGGTCAACGTGGGCGGCAGGTACAAGGCTCCCCTGGTCCCGCTGGTGCAGGGCCACTCCCTGCCCCTGTGGAGCCGCAACAACTACCACGGCCTGCACTTCATCACCCTGTACGGGTACGGCAGCGACGGTGTCACGCTGAAGTACTTCGACCCGGTCGACGCGAACGCCCTCTACGGCCGTCACTCGGTCAACAGGAAGTACGTGTACGCAGCCATGAACGCCCGCTACGGCGGAGACGCCAAGGCTGACAACGAGCTGGTGTGGTAGTGACCCTGCGCTCACGGCTGGTGCCGCTGCTGTGCGCAGCGGCGGCACTGCTGTCGTCGGGATGCGACAGCGGCGCGGCGGCGGCCGGAGGCCCGGCCGCGCCCACGGCGTCGGGGGCCTCCCTGAGCCTGAAGGAGGTCTCCCCGACGCCGCGGGCGCTGGCGAAATTCCGGCCCGACAGGACCCTCGGCATGCCCGGCGGCTGGAACACCGACGGCTCCGGCGTGGTCGGCTCCGGGAAGGACCTCGCCTTCCAGGTCACTCCTCCCGCCAAGGGGGCGTCCGGCGGCGGGGCGAGCGAGACCTGGGTCGTGGACTCCGGCAGCGGCCGGGTGCGCCGCTTCCCGCAGATCGACCCCCACTGGGCTCCGAGCGGCATCGCCCTGGGGGCGGGCCGGCTGCTGCGGGTGGAGAGCCGGCAGCTCGACGGCACGGCCTGCGGCGAGGCGGCGGGCGCGACCGCGGACTGCTTCAGCTGGCGCCTGTACGACCAGTCCCTGTCCTCGTCCTCGTCGAAGCCGCGCCTGCTCGCGAGGTCGGCTCACCCGGGGCACCAGAGCAGGGTTCCCCACCCGCTGGCCGACGGCAGGTCCTTCGTGTGGGAGCAGGGGACGGCCGGCAAGAAGTTCGGTCTCTTCCGCTGGGTTCCGGGCACCGCCAGACCGGTGCGGCTGCTGACCCGCTCGTCCCTGGGCCAGCTCGACGTGGACGGCGGCACGCTGTACCTCACCGAGGGCAGGCTCGCGGCCGACGGCGCGCAGAGCGTCCGCACCACCTACCGCGTCGACACCCGGCAGCCGGTGGCCGCCCGGCAGGTGGCCCGGTTCACCGGCAGCGGGAGCTTCGCCGTCCACGGCGGGCGCATCGCGTACTTCCCGCACTCCGACGAGGAGAGGGGAAGGGTCCGGATCCTGACGCTCGACGGCAAAACCGCGCCGGTCGACGTGGGCGCCCCGCTGCGGGGTTTCTACACGGTCGACTGGATCAGCGGGGACCGCCTCGTCACCTGGGCCATCAGCGGATATGCCCTGACCGATCTGAAGCACCCCCGCACGTCCGCCGTCTTCAGCCCCGACGCGGTCGGCCTGGGAGTGCCGAGGACCTCCGGCAACACGTTGTACGTCGTCTACGACCCCTACCAGTTCGCGCAGTCCAGGGGAGCGAAGCCGACGGTCGTCGCCTGGCGGCACTTCCCGTCCTGAGGCGTCGTACGTCCGCCGGACCCGGCCCGACTGAGCGTCGGCAAAGGCACGGGTCCGGCGGGCGTAGCGTAGAGCGCATGACGAAGTACGGATCCTTCCCCGGTACGCGTCCCCGGCGGCTGCGCACCACGCCCGCCATGCGCCGGATGGTCGCCGAGACCCGGCTGCACCCGGCCGACTTCATCCTCCCCGCGTTCGTCCGCGAGGGCGTGAGCGAGCCGGTGCCGATCGGCTCGATGCCCGGCGTCGTGCAGCACACGCGGGACAGCCTGAAGAAGGCCGCCGTGGAGGCGCTGGAGGCCGGGGTCTCCGGGATCATGCTGTTCGGGGTTCCCGAGGAGTCGAAGAAGGACGCCCTCGGGACGCCCGGCACCGACCCGGACGGGATCCTCCAGGTCGCCCTGCGCGACGTGCGCGCCGAGGTCGGCGACGAGCTGCTCGTGATGTCCGACCTGTGCCTGGACGAGACCACCGACCACGGGCACTGCGGTGTGCTCGACGAGCAGGGCCGCGTCGACAACGACGCGACCCTGGAGCGGTACGCCGAGATGGCGCAGGTGCAGGCCGACGCGGGCGCCCATGTCGTGGGCCCCAGCGGGATGATGGACGGTCAGATCGGCGTCGTCCGGGACGCCCTCGACCAGATCGGCCGCGAGGACGTCTCGATCCTCGCCTACACCGTCAAGTACTCCTCCGCCTTCTTCGGCCCCTTCCGGGAGGCCGTCGCCTCCTCGCTCAAGGGCGACCGCAAGACGTACCAGCAGGACCCGGCGAACGCGCGGGAGGCCCTGCGGGAGCTGGCGCTCGACCTGGAGGAGGGGGCCGACATGGTGATGGTGAAGCCCGCCGGCCCCTACCTCGACATCCTCGCGAAGGTCGCCGACGCGGTCGACGTGCCGGTCGCCGCGTACCAGATCTCCGGCGAGTACGCGATGGTCGAGGCCGCCGCGGAGCGGGGCTGGATCGACCGGGACAAGGCGATCATGGAGACGCTGACCGGCATCAAGCGCGCCGGCGCGCAGAACATCCTCACGTACTGGGCGACCGAGGCGGCCCGGAAGCTGCGCTGACAGCGGGCCGGTTCCGGCGGTCTCCGCCGGAACCGGCCTCGCTCAGTACCCGAGCGCGTCGTCCAGGCTCTGCTGCCAGTACGTCACCGTGAGGCGGTCGTCGACGTGGACGCCCTTCGCGGGCAGGGCCGGGGTCGCCCCGCGGCCCTTGTCGAAGCCGACCTCCAGGGTCTTGGCCGTGTAGCCGTTGCCCCCGCTGCCGTCGGCGGCCGACAGCAGCACACCCGCGTAGCCGGATTCTCCGGGCGCGAGGGTGACGACCGCCTGCGGGTGGGTCTCCTCCGCGACCGGCGGAACGGACTGGGCCTCGCCGAAGCGGGCGATCGGATAGCCCGTCAGGTCGCAGTTGCGCGTACCGGTGTTGGTGACGGTGAGCAGCAGGTGGTTGAGCGGACGGGACACGACGGTCGCCGTGGTCCTGGTGTCGGAGCCGTCGCAGGCCACGTTCCTGGTGCCGGTCCGTGCGGGCGAGCCCCCCTTGGAACCGGCGCCGTCCTTTCCGGCCGATCCGCCCGTGGCACCCCCGGTGGAGCCGGTGCCGGAGCCGCTTCCCTTCGCGTGCGAACGGCCTGCCGAGCCACCGGTGCCGGTGCCGGTGTCCGCGGGCTTCGCCGTCGTCCCTCCGCCGGCCGTCGGCGATGCCGGCCGTGCCGAGGACCCGGACGCGGTGGACGAGCCCCCGCCCGGACCCTCGCTGCGTACGCCCTTGCCGTTGTCGCACGCCGAGAGGGCGAGCGCTGCGAGCGCGACCGTCGTGGCGGCGAGCAGTCGGGTGCGGGTGGTGCGTGCGGACATGGTTGATCCCCCTGTGGATGTCGCTGTGGGTGTGGGTGCGGATGTGAGTGGCCTGATGGAGCGGCCGCCCGGCCGGCCGGGGAGGGCGGCGTGCTTGGATGGCCACAGCTTGGGCGGTGATCCGTCCCGGCCGCCACGACCGGCGGCGGATACGGGACGCCGGAACGGCTGAATGGGGTCTGACCTGGGGGAACGGTATGCCCCTGGAACACCGGCCCGGAACACGGGGAATGGGGGAACGGGTGGCGGGGAACGACTTCGCGGGCTTACTGGGGGAGCTGAAGCAGCGGTCCGGGCTCAGTTACGGGGTGCTCGCCAAACGGCTGCACGTGAGTACGTCCACGTTGCACCGGTACGTCAACGGGGATGCCGTACCGACGGATTACGCGCCGGTGGAGCGGCTCGCGCGCGCGTGCCGGGCCACTCCCGAGGAGCTGGTGGAGCTGCACCGCCGGTGGATCCTCGCGGACGCGCTGCGGGGGCAGGCGAACGGGGCCGAGGCGAGTCGGACCGAGGAGAGTCGGACCGGGGCGAACGGGTCCGGGGCGAACGGGTCCGGGGAGGACCGGGCCGGGAAGGACGAGGCTCCGGGCGGCTCCTCCGGGGTGGCCGACGAGTCCGGCGGCGGGGCGGCGGACGTGCCGGGTTCCGGGAACGGGAACGGGCGGGGGAGCGGGTCCGGGAACGGGCAGGAGGACAGGTTCGTTTCCGGGTCCGGGAACGGGCAGGAGGGTGGTACCGGGGACGTGGCCGGGACCGGTACCGGGAGCGGGTCCGGTACCGGGCGGGAGCCGGGGCGCGGCGCCGCCGCTTCGGTGCCGGTGCGGTGGAGCCGCCGGGCCGTGGTGCTCGCCGGAGCCGGGGCCGTCGTGGCGGCCGCGGTCGTGTCCACCGCGCTGACCGTGCGGTTCGGGCCCGGTGACGGTGAGGACGACGCGAAGGGGAAGGCCGCCGCCCTCGGCGCCCCGTCCGCCCCGGGTGCGAGCCGGACCGGTGCGACACCCGGCACGCGTCACGGGTCCGCCTCGGCCTCCCCGTCGCACGACGCCAGCCCCCGGCCGACCGGTTCGACGACCGCCGGGGCCGTCGACGAGCACGGAGCGGCCGACGACAGGGCGGCCGACGACGGCGCGGCCGGCAGGGGCGAGGAAGGGGCCGGAGCGCCGACCGTCGTGGCGAACGCGTACAAGTGGGACAGCCCGTGCAGCCAGCACTACCTGGTGAACCGGGACGCCCCACAGGTGCCTCCGCCGCCGTCGAACGAGTCGGACGCCCGGGGCTGGGTCACCGCGCTCGGCGGGGTCGCGAGCGGTGAGCAGATGGTCGCGCTGACGGTCCAGGGCACCGGCAGGGCGACCGTCGTCCTGGAGGCGCTGCACGTGCGGGTGGTGCAGAAGGGGGCGCCGCTCGCCTGGAACGACTACGCGATGGGCGTGGGCTGCGGCGGCAATGTGGAGACGAAGTCCTTCACCGTGGACCTCGACGCGGGGAGCCCCGCGACCGGGCTCAAGGGCGGACAGCGGGACTTCCCGTACAAGGTCAGCGAGTCGGATCCCGAGGTCTTCTACGTGTTCGCCGACGCGCGGGCGCACGACGTGAGCTGGTACCTGGAGATCGACTGGTCCAGCGGGACCAGGAGCGGCACGGTGCGCGTCGACGACCACGGCAAGCCGTTCCGTACGAGCGGGAACGTGGGACGGCCCGCGTACGACCATCCGCTCGGCAGCAGTGAATGGGGACCGGCTGCCACCGGGTGATGACGGCACCATCAAGTCCCTTCAGGGGCTAGGTTGTTGGCCGTCAGGTGACGCGACCCTCCAGGGAGATGCCCGATGCCCGGTGACGCCCTCAGCCAGGATCCCGCCGAGCTGAGAAGGAGGATCGACACCACCCGGGCGCACCCCGCCCGGGTCTACGACGTCTTCCTCGGCGGCAAGGACAACTACCCCGTCGACCGGAACGCGGCCGCCGCCGCGCTCGCCGCGAACCCGCGCGGCTACCTCGACGTCCGGCACAACCGCGACTTCCTGCGCCGCGCCGTGACCGCGCTGGCGGCGGAGGGCGGCGTCCGGCAGTTCCTGGACATCGGCACCGGACTGCCCACGCAGGAGAACGTCCACCAGATCGCCCAGCGGATCACCCCGGACGCGCGGGTCGTGTACGTCGACAACGACCCCGTGGTCCTGGCCCACGCGCGCGCCCTGCTCACCAGCGGCCCCGAAGGCCGCACAGACTACATCGACGCCGACCTCAAGGAGCCCAAGCGGATCCTCGAGCAGGCCGCCGAGACGCTCGACTTCGAGCGGCCCGTCGCCCTCGTCCTCGTAGCCGTCCTGCACTTCGTCGAGGACGCGGAGGCCTACCCGATCGTGCGCGGGCTCGTCGACGCGCTGCCGTCCGGCAGCCGGGTCGTCATCAGCCACCTCACCGAGGACCTGAACGCCGAGAGCATCCGCGCCGTCCAACGGACCTTCACCGAGCGGGGGTTCACCTTCGTCCTGCGCTCCAGGGCCGAGGTCGAGCGCTTCTTCACCGACAACGGCCTGGTCCTGGACGAACCCGGTGTCGTCCCCGCCCACCGCTGGCGCCCCGACGGCAGCACCCCGACCCCCGAGGTCGCCGACCCCGCCTTCCTGGCCACGCTCGACGACATCGACAAGGTCCGCTACCTCGGCATCGACGACGTCACGGACGCGGACATCAACATCTACGCCGCCACGGGCGTCAAACCGTAGATCCCATAGGTGAGTTGCCGTCGCGTCCGCATCCCGGAATCGACGTGTGTAGACGCCATGCAACCGCCTAGGGTGCGGTCAGGGGCGGCCCCGGCACGACGGGGCCGCCCGCGAAGACGCCGCCCGCAAGGACAAGGAGCCGTCACCGTGACCGTCACCGAAACCGCCGCCACGACCGCACCCGTGCCCCCGCTCGCCGCGAGGGCCACCGCGATCGGCGGTTCGCCGGTACGGGACATCCTCGCGGTCACCGCCCGCCCCGAGGTGATCAACTTCGCGGGCGGACTGCCGGCTCCGGAACTGTTCGACGCGGACGGCATCGCGGCCGCCTACCGGGACGTCCTCGCCGAGGACCCCGGACGCGCCCTGCAATACTCGACGACCGAGGGCGAACCGGCGCTGCGGGCGGCCCTCGCCGACCGCACGAGCGCCCGCGGACTGCCGACCGGACCCGACGACGTCCTCGTCACCACCGGTTCGCAGCAGGCCCTTTCGCTGCTCGCCACCGCCCTGCTCGAACCCGGTGACACCGTCCTGGTCGAAAGCCCCTGCTACCTGGCGGCACTCCAGGCGTTCGCCTTCGCCGGGGCGCGCGTGGTGGCCGTGCCGGGCGACGACGAGGGCATCGACCCCGAGGCCCTCGGCGAACTGGTGGTCCGGGAGCGCCCGAAGCTGCTCTACACCGTGCCCACCTTCCAGAACCCGACCGGACGCACCCTGTCGGCCGACAGGCGGGCCGCCGTCGCCCGCGCCGCCGCCGCGCACGGCCTGTGGATCGTCGAGGACGACCCGTACGGAGAGCTGCGCTTCGAGGGCGAGCGGGTCCCGTGGATCGCCTCCCACGACGGCGCCGGGGACCGGACGGTCCTCCTCGGCTCCTTCTCCAAGGTGATGGCGCCCGGCATGCGGCTGGGCTGGCTGCGCGCGCCCGCGGCACTGCGGCGCGCGTGCGCCGTCGCCAAGCAGGCCGCCGACCTGCACACCCCCACCGTCAACCAGCTCGCCGCCGCCCGCTACCTGGCCGACCGCGACCTGGACGCCCACGTGGCGAAGGTCGCGGCCGTCTACCGCGAACGGCGCGACGCCATGCTCGCCGGCATCGCCGCCGCCCTCCCTGACGGATCCACCTGGACCCGCCCGGAAGGCGGCATGTTCCTCTGGGCCCGCCTGCCCGAGCGGTACGACACCACGGCCCTGCTCCGCCCGGCGGTGGACCGGGGCGTGGCCTACGTCCCCGGCGCGCCCTTCTACGCGGGCACACCGGAGACGTCGACCCTGCGCCTGTGCTTCGTCACCCAGACCCCGGCCGAGATCGCCGAGGGGCTGCGGAGGCTGGGGACGGGACTGCGGGGGTAGGGGCCCCGCCCGGCGGGCCGGAGGAACGGCTCAGTCCCACCAGAAGGACCACACCCGCCCGTTCAGCACCTCGTGCTCGGCGTACTCCCGCAGGGTGTCGTGGTCGCCCTGGGCGATGTTGTCCGGGCAGAACGCGAAGTGCTCCGCCGCGACCGCCTCGGCCTCGGCCGTGGTCGTCGGCGGGGCCGCCACGGACAGCACCAGCCGGTCGAAGGCCAGGGCGATCACGCGTATGCCGAAGCGGTCCTCCCACGAACGGAGCACGGCGCACAGCCGCGCCACGTCGTTCTCGTGGTTCAACGGGCCGGACCAGCCGATCGCCGCCGGGATGTCCGCGCTGCGGCGCGCCGGAACCAGGGCGAGCCGGGGCCGCTTCAGCCAGGAACCGGACCGGGCCAGGGAGTCGGCGATCTCGGCGGCCCGGGCGTTCGGATCAGCGTCGAGCGGGGTGGCGGCGGCCAGGCCCGGCCACAACGGCCCGTACGGCGCGACCATCTCGGCGACGGTCGGCCCCCGCCCGTAGACCTCGTCGGCCTCCTCCTCGCCGGGACGGTCCTCGTCCGCGTCGGGTTCGTAGGCCGCGTGCTCCTCCCAGAACTCCGCCAGCACCTCTTCGGGGTCGTGATCCCCGGCGTACGACATCTCGTCGGGAGCCAACTCCCATCCGCCCAGGTCGTCCTGCGCGTCGTCCAGGTCCAGCAGCACCGGCAGCAGACCCGAGTTCCGCGCGGCGGACAGGGCCGCCCAGTCCCCGGGGGCGGTCCGGTCCTCGGCGCGCCACAGCAGGGGCTCGTGCCACGGGCCGTCGATGGTCGTGTCGACCAGCCCGCCGGGCGGGAGGTCGAGTCCGAGCGCGCGCCCGCTCGGGTCTGCCGTCAGCCGCGGCAGCGGATTGGGAAGGGTCGCCATGCCGGTGACTGTAGGACCCGGCACTGACAGTGCCCCGGGCTCAGTACCCGTTCGCGTCCCCGCGCCTCGTGCCGGGCTGCCGGGACCCGCTGTCGGTGGCGGCCCCTACAGTGGCAGCACGTGAGGGGAACGGGGGAACTGCCTTGCTGGTGTGGCGAGTCGAGGCGGGCGGGTACTGGGGCGGGCTGGACGAGGACCTGGAGTTCGTGTCGTGGCGCAACCCGCGGGGGCGGGTGCTCAAGCAGCTTCCGGCGGCCTTGGAGGGGCACCCGGAGCTCGGGCGGATGCGCAGGCTGCGGCGGTGGATCGAGCAGCATGCGAGCGAGTGCGCCGAACTGGCCCGGCAGTGGGCGGGTGCCGGGATCGAGGTCCCGGCGGAACTGGCGGAGAGCGACCCGGTGTGGAAGGACGCGCTCACCGAAGCCGGTGTCCCGATCGCCGAAGGACCGGCCTCCGATACCGGGGCGGTCGCCCGGATCTACGAGCACGTCGTGACCGGACGCCGGATCGTGCGTGTCATGCCGGAGGAGGTGGCGCCGTACCGGGACAAGGTGATGGCGTACGAGGAGTGGGAGCGGGTCGGCGGCTTCCGCACCGGTGTGCCCGGAACCGGCGAGGACGCCCGCCCGCGTGAACTCCCCTTCCCCGAAAGGGCACTCGCCGCCTTTCCCGGCCAGGAGGACGCCGTCCTGGAGGAGGCCGAGCGGCTGTGGGCGACCGGCCTGTGGAAGAAGGACACCGACCTGTTCTTCAAGGAACTGGAGAGGTCCCGGCCGGAGATGCTCCCGCTGTTCCTGGACGAGGCCGCCCAGCGCTATCTGGCCGGCGGCTACGACCATCACCGGGACGGGGGCGCCGCCTACTTCGGCCGGGCCCGCAAGGCCGAGCGGGAACAGGCCCTGGCGATGGACCAGGACTGGCTCGACGCGCGCTACGCCGTGTTCGCCGAGGCCGGGGCGATCGCCGTGTCCGCACTGCGCGCGCGGGCGAGGGAACTGAGCCGCGGCGGCGCGATCACGCCCGAGCGGGCCGTGGCCTTCCGCACCGTCGTGATCAAGTGGGTCGCCGCCACCGCTGCGGCCGCGCGGGGCGGTCCGTACGCACAACTCGCGCTGGACGTGCGCAACGTGGCCAAGGCCGCCGGGCTGGACCCCGAGGAGGAACTGGCCGAGGTGCTGGGGCAGGCCAGGATGGTGCCGAGGAGGCTGCCGGACGACGGCCTCTTCTGGCCGGACGCGCTCGCGGGCCGGGCCTTCGACGTGCTGTGCGAGCGGGAGCCGGAGTCCGTGCGCGCGGATCTGCTGCGACAGCGGCCGTGCGCCGGTGAGCGGGAGAACCGGCTGTGGCTCGACATGCTGGAGCGCAGTGGCACCCTGGCCCGGCTGTGCGGTGAACTCCCCGGGGTGACGGCCGCGGAAGCCTCGCGCTGGCTGACCGACTGCCTCTACGAGGGGCGGGGCTTCAGGCCGGACCGGGCGTTCTTCGGCATCGCGGCCCGCATCGCACCCAGGCTGGCCGCCGAGCGGGTTCGGGTGGAGATCCGCTACGAGCCCGGCAGGCCCGGCGACCGCATGATCCTGCCGCTCGACCTGATCGACCTCTTCCTGGAGCACGGGGTCCCGCTCCCGGACCCGCCCGAGCGGCTGTTGCCCACCCAGCTGAAGGACCTGACCGTCGCGAACCGCCCCGAGATGCGGCACGTGTGGGCCGACCCGCGCTTCGGGCCCGAAGCACGCGCGCTGCTCCACGACGAGCTGCACAGGACATCCGGCCGCTACAGCGACCACGGCCGCTGGTACGCCTCGCTCAGCACGTGGGAATGGACCGAACCGCACCCCTCGTTCGCCCACGGCGAGGGCCTGGCGGTGCTCCGGGAGTGGTGCGCCCACGAGCGCACCACGCTCCGCTCCGGGATCGGCCTGGCCGATCTGGCCCTGCTCCTGGGTCGGCTCGTGCACGTCGGCGGCACGGTGGACGCCCTGCTCAAGGACGCCGGCGCGGCGGCCGAGCTCGCCGCCGTGGACGTGATCGGGCCGCTGATGTCCGAGCTGCCGGCCCTGCCGGAGGGAACGGGGCGCGCGGACGTGGAGAAGCTGATCGCCGGCCTGCCCGCGGACGCGGTGCGCATACGGCCCGAGTCCGTCGTCATGGACGCGGTGGCCCGGCTGTGGCCCGACATGGAAGTGGTGGCCCCGAGGTGGCCCGACAAACCCCTGGACGCGTGGCAGGTCGGCAACACCCTCCAGACGGCCGTCAACTGCAGGGTCGCGCTGGAGCGTCTGGTCCGGCGGTTCACACCCGAGGGCGCGGTGACGCCGGTGGACACGGCGGCCGTGGTGAGTACGACGGCCACCGAGGCCCCGGAGCCGCCGCGCACCGGGCTCGCCCTGGTCTGCGACCGGCTGATCGAGCTCGCCGGGTCCCGCCCGCCCGCGGGGACGGGGGAAGACGACTCCCGCACTCCGGACATCCCCGTCGGCCGGGGCCCCGACCGCCTGCTGCTCCTGCACGCCTTCACCGCGCGCACCACCCTGGCGCACTCCGTGGCCGCGCATCCCCACAGCGTTCCCGACGGCCGGGACTACGCCGACTACGCCCGGCTTCCGTTCGTCGCGGAGACGGAACGGGCCGGACACTGGCGGATCGTCCGGATCACCAGGACGGACGACTACGTGCGGCTGCCGCACAACGGCCAGACCTTCCGCACCGCCACCTCGGCCGCCGCCGTCATCGACAGCGGCCCCTGGACACGCGACCTGCTGGAGTACGCGCCCGAAGGCGATTTCCCGGAGGACGGGCCGCTGACCGCGGCCGGGATCAGGACCCTCCACACCGAGGTGCTCCGGCCCGTGCGCCCGGCCTCCTGGTACACGCGCCTCGCCGAACTGCTGCGGGAGCACCGGGGGGTGCCCGCCCGGCCGGAGCTGGCCGCCCCCTTCGCCGAGCGGCTCGGCATCCAGCCCCCGGAGGCGGCCTTCCTGCTCGCGGGACAGCTGACCTGCGCCCCGCACCAGGTCAGGCGGCCGATGACCGGAAGGGCCCCCGGAGGACGCCTGCCGGGGCCGGAGTGGGGGCTGGACCCGGCGGAGACGAGGGCGGCCCTGGAAGGCCTGCGGGCCCTGCTCGCCCCCGGCGACCTCGGCACCCTCTACGAGCGGCTGCTGCCCGACGACCCCGACCGGCTCTGGACCGAGGGACCGGACATCGAGCGGGCCGCCGCCTGGTGGCGAGAGCGCTTCGGCGCGCCCCGGCCCGCGCCGGCGGCCCTGCTGCCGCTCGCCCGGAAGGAGTTCCCCCGGCTCAAGGGCGAACTGGCGTATCCCTCCCGCGACGCCCGGGCGGCGGAGCCCTGGCGTCCCCACCTGCGCGTCGCCACCCTCCTGGGGCGGGTGGCGTCCGGCGGCAAGGTGCTCGACGGGATCCGGACGGGCGGAGGGGAGCCGGGGTGGATCGGCGAAACGGGGGACGCGCGTTCGTGTCCCGTGGGCGCCGACCTGCTCGGCCTCGTCCGGGCGGCCGCCTGGACGGCGTACCGCACCCAGGCCGGTGATCCGCTGCGCCCGGCCGTCGGGGCCGCCGTCGCCCGGCTGCGGGCCGCGCTCGACGCCGGCACCGGGCCGCTCACCGTGTTCTCGACCCAGAGCAACCACCTGATGAAGGGGCCCGCCCCGCTCTCCTCCCAGGGCCTGGACACCCACCCGGCCGTGTCCTGGCAGGACGACCCCGTGTACGCCGTCCGGCACATACGCGTCGACCCGGCCGCGCTCACCGGCCCCGACGACCCGGTCCTGGACCGGCTGGACGCCTACTTCGACGCCGTACTGCCCTCCCAGTGGCTTCCGACCCTGTCCGGGCTGCCGGGCCTCGCCGATCTGCGGGCACTGCTCTCGCCGGACCTCGCGGCCCTCGGAGCACACCTCGCCGCCGACGAGGGCCGGGCCGCCGGCTGGGAGCAGGATCCCGCCCGGGGCGTCCCCCACCTCGTCGAGGAGTGCGCGAGCGCGTACGGGCTCGGTACGGACGCCGCCGTCCTGTACCTGACGCTGCTCGCCCTGCCCGACCCGACCGACCGGAACGTCAAGCAGTGGACCGGCTGGAAGCCCGCCCGCTTCAAGGCCGCGCACACCGAACTCGCCGCGTCCGGACGGGTCCTGAGCACCACCCGCGCGCGGGCCGGACGCACCCTGTTCCTGCCCGGCCCCTGGCAGGAGACCAAGGCGCCACGGCTGCCGCTGGAGCGGGCCAAGTTCTCTTCGACGCCGTATGCGCGAGAGCACCGGTCCACGGCGCACACGGCGGTCGTGCCGTGCGCACCGGTACCGGTGCTCTTCGAACGGGCCTGGGCGCAGAGGGCCTGAACCCGCACTTCCCGGGGGCCTGGACCCAGGCCCCCGGCGGGGCGTCAGAGGCGCTCGGGCGTCCTGATGCCCAGCAGGGCCATGCCCTGGTGGAGCGTGCGGGCCGTCAGGTCGCACAGGAACAGGCGGTTCTCCGCGACCTCCTGCTCCGGGGCCGGCTTGATGACCGGGCACTGGTCGTAGAACGCCGTGTACAGCGAGGCCAGTTGGTACAGGTACGCCGCCAGCTTGTGCGGGGCGTACTCGGCGGCGACCTCCTCCAGCGTCTCCCCGAACCGGTCCAGGTGCAGGCCCAGGGCCCGCTCCGCCGGGGCCAGTTCGAGCTCCGGGTGGGCCAGCGGCGTACGGTCCCCGGCCTTGCCGAAGATCGACCGGATACGGGCGTACGCGTACTGGAGGTACACGGACGTGTCACCGTTCAGCGAGACCATCTGGTCCAGGTCGAACTTGTAGTCCCGCACGGCCGAGGTCGACAGGTCCGCGTACTTCACGGCGCCGATGCCGACGAACCGGCCGTTCTCCTCGATCTCCCGCTCGCTCAGGCCCACCTTCTCGGCCTTCTCCCGCACGACGGCCGTCGCCCGGTCGATCGCCTCGTCCAGCAGGTCGACCAGCCGGACCGTCTCGCCCTCACGCGTCTTGAACGGCTTGCCGTCCTTGCCCAGCACCGTGCCGAAGGCGAGCTGGTGGGCCTTGACGTCGTCGTTCAGCCAGCCGGCCCTGCGCGCGGTCTCGAAGACCATCTTGAAGTGCAGGGACTGCCGGGCGTCCACGACGTAGATCAGGCTGTCGGCCTTCAGGTTGAAGACACGGTCACGGATCGCGGACAGGTCGGTGGCCGCGTAGCCGTAGCCGCCGTCCGACTTCCGCACGATCAGCGGCACCGGGTTGCCGTCCGGGCCCTTCACGTCGTCGAAGAACACGCACAGCGCGCCGTCCGAGCGGACCGCCACGCCCGACTCCTCCAGGAGGCGGCACGTCTCGTCCAGCATGTCGTTGTAGCCCGACTCGCCGACCACGTCCGGGTCCCGGATCTCCATGTCCAGCTTGTCGAAGACCGAGTAGAAGTAGATCTTCGACTCGTCCACGAACTTCTGCCACATGGCCAGCGTCTCGGACTCGCCCGCCTGGAGGTCCACCACCCGGCGCCGCGCCCGCGTCTTGAACTCCTCGTCGGAGTCGAAGACGGTCCGCGCCGCCTTGTAGAGCCGGTTCAGGTTCGACATGGCCTCCTCGCCGGAGACCTCGCCGCCCTTGTGGTCCAGCTCGTGCGGGTGCTCGATCAGGTACTGGATGAGCATGCCGAACTGCGTGCCCCAGTCGCCGATGTGGTGCCGGCGCACGACGGACTCGCCCGTGAACTCCAGGATCTGCACCACCGCGTCACCGATCACCGCGGACCGCAGGTGACCGACGTGCATCTCCTTGGCCACGTTCGGCTGCGCGTAGTCGATGACCGTCGTGCCCGGGTTCTTCGCGAGGGGCACCCCGAGGCGCTCACCGTCCGCGTACCGCTCGGCCAGGTTCGACACGATCGCCCGGTCGGTGATCGTGATGTTCAGGAAGCCGGGCCCGGAGACCTCGATGTCCTTGATCACGTCACCCGACTCGACCCGCGCCACGACCTCGGTCGCCAGCTCGCGCGGGTTCGCCTTCGCCTTCTTGGCGAGGGCCAGGATCCCGTTGGCCTGGAAATCGGCCCGGTCGCTTCGGCGCAGCAGCGGGTCCGCGGAGCCGGTCTCGGGCAGAGCTGCCGAGAGGGCGTCCGCGAGGCGCTGATGGACGGAAGCGGTGAGGGACGTGACCGAGGCCATGGAGTGGCTGCCGTTCTGCTCGGGTTCCGGAGAGTGCGCGTACACGGTGAGTACGAGCTCAGTACAGGAAAGCCAGTATCCCACGCGGTGAAAAGCCGTTTTCGCGGTTCGGGGCCGAGCTGGGAGAATGGTCGCGTCAGCCGTACTCGCGTTTGAGGAAGAAGGACGTGCCGATCGTGGCTCAGAGCACCGAGACCACCGACTGGGTCTCCCGTTTCGCGGATGAGGTCATCGAGGAGTCGGAGCGTCGGGCCCCGGGCAAACCGGTCGTCGTGGCGTCCGGCCTCTCCCCGTCCGGCCCGATCCACCTCGGCAACCTCCGCGAGGTCATGACCCCGCACCTCGTCGCCGACGAGATCCGCCGCCGCGGGCACACCGTGCGCCACCTGATCTCCTGGGACGACTACGACCGCTACCGCAAGGTTCCCAACGGCGTGGCGGGCATCGACGGGTCCTGGGCCGAGCACATCGGCAAGCCGCTGACCTCCGTCCCGGCCCCGGCCGGCTCCGCGTACCCGAACTGGGCCGAGCACTTCAAGGCCGCGATGACCGAGGCCCTGGCCGAGCTCGGCGTCGAGTACGACGGCATCAGCCAGACCGAGCAGTACACCGCGGGCACCTACCGCGAGCAGGTCCTGTTCGCGATGAAGCACCGCGGCGACATCGACGCGATCCTGGAGCAGTACCGCACCAAGAAGGCCCCCGCCAAGAAGCAGCAGGGCCAGAAGCCGGTCGACGAGGCCGAGCTGGAGGCCGCCGAGGGATCGGGCGCCGCGGCCGAGGACGACGGCAGCTCCACCTCCGGGTACTACCCGTACAAGCCCTACTGCGGGCAGTGCGAGAAGGACCTGACCACCGTCACCGCCTACGACGACACGACCACCGAGCTGTCGTACACCTGCTCCGCCTGCGGCTTCGCCGAGACCGTCCTGCTCAGCGAGTTCAACCGCGGCAAGCTGGTCTGGAAGGTCGACTGGCCCATGCGCTGGGCCTACGAAGGCGTGATCTTCGAGCCCAGCGGCGTCGACCACTCCTCCCCGGGCTCCTCCTTCCAGGTCGGCGGCCAGATCGTCGGGATCTTCGGCGGCGAGCAGCCCATCGGCCCGATGTACGCCTTCGTCGGCATCTCCGGCATGGCCAAGATGTCCAGCAGCAAGGGCGGGGTCCCCACCGCGTCCGACGCGCTCCAGATCATGGAGCCGCAGCTGCTGCGCTGGCTGTACGCCCGCCGCCGCCCCAACCAGTCCTTCAAGATCGCCTTCGACCAGGAGATCCAGCGGCTCTACGACGAGTGGGACAAGCTCGCCGGCAAGGTCGCCGACGGCTCGGTCCTCCCGGCCGACGCCGCCGCCTACAGCCGCGCGGTCGGCACCGCCGCCGGAGAGCTGCCGCGGACCGCCCGCCCGATGGCGTACCGCACCCTGGCCTCCGTCGCCGACATCACCGCCGGCGCCGAGGACCAGACCCTGCGCATCCTGAGCGAGCTCGACCCCGAGAACCCGCTCGCCTCCCTGGACGAGGTCCGGCCCCGCCTCGACAAGGCCGAGACCTGGATCAACACCCAGGTCCCTGCCGAGGAGCGCACCGTCGTCCGCGACGAGCCCGACGCCGAGCTCCTGAAGTCCCTCGACGACCAGGGCCGCGAGTCGCTGCGCCTGCTCCTCGAGGGACTGGAGGCGAACTGGTCCCTGGACGGCCTCACCCACCTCGTCTACGGCGTTCCCAAGGTCCAGGCGGGCTTCTCCGCCGACGCCACCGCCAAGGAACTCCCCGCCGAGATCAAGGTCGCCCAGCGCACCTTCTTCGCCCTGCTCTACCACCTGCTCGTCGGCCGCGACACCGGGCCGCGCCTGCCCACGCTGCTGCTCGCCGTGGGACAGGACCGGGTGCGCAAGCTGCTCTCGGCGTAGCGGCTCCGGCCGTACGAGGAAGGGGCTCCCGGTGATCACCGGGAGCCCCTTCCTCGTACACGCTGACGCGCTCGCTCGCTGACGTGCCCTAGGCGATGTGGTCCTCCTGGAGTTCCGCCGTGTGGCGGTTGGTGAAGCGCTGGACCATGCGGTCGGCCTCACGCTGCGGGAGCGTGAGGCGGTACGTCGCCTCCACGTCACCCCTGAACTGGCCAGAGGTCGGGTAGCTGCCGTCTATCGACTTCTTGAAGACCATGTAGTAGTCCTCCTCGGTCGGCTCCGTGCTGCCGCCCGAACCCAGCCCACGGGTACGGCCCGGGCCGGACGGGATCGGGAAGGTACCGGTGTCCTCCGGAGAGAGCTCCGGGGCGGGCTCGGGGGCCGACGGCTCCTCGTACTGCTGCCCGAACTGCCGCTGCTCCTCGAACCTCTGCTGCTCCTCGAACCGTTGTTGTTCCTGGAACTGCTGAGTGGCCCAGAACTGCTGTTGTTCCTGAAACAGCTCGGCCTGCTGCTGCTCCGCGAACCACTCCCGGTACGCCGCGTCCGGGTCGTAGTCGCCCTGGTACTCGATGGACTGGGGGTTCCGCGCCTGGAGCCACGGATTCTGCGGCTCGGCGTAGTCCGGCGACCCGGGGCGTTCGCCGCCCTCGGGAACGGGGCGCTGCTCGATGGGCTGGGGTTGAAGGGCCGCCGCGGGCTCGGGGGTGCGACCGCTCGCGGACGCGTCGGCCGGCGCCAGGGCGGGCGCGGGCGAGGGCGCGGGCGCCGGTGGCAGCACCGCCGGCTCGATGCCGGCCGCGGCGAGACCCGCCGGGGCCGTCTCCGCGAGGGGGACGCCGTAGCGGGCCAGGCGCAGCGGCATCAGGGCCTCCACGGGGGCCTTGCGGCGCCAGGCGCGGCCGAAGCGGGAGTGCAGCCGGGCCTGGTAGACGAGACGTTCCTGCTCCAGCTTGATGACGTGCTCGTAGGAGCGCAGCTCCCACAGCTTCATCCGGCGCCACAGCAGGAAGGTGGGGACCGGGGAGAGCAGCCAGCGGGTGAGGCGGACCCCCTCCATGTGCTTGTCGGCCGTGATGTCGGCGATGCGGCCGATCGCGTGCCGGGCCGCCTCGACCGCGACCACGAACAGGACCGGGATGACGGCGTGCATGCCCACGCCCAGCGGGTCCGGCCAGGCCGCCGCGCCGTTGAACGCGATCGTCGCCATCGTCAGCAGCCACGCCGTCTGGCGCAGCATCGGGAACGGGATGCGGATCCAGGTCAGCAGGAGGTCGAGGGCGAGCAGGACGCCGATACCCGCGTCGATACCGATCGGGAAGACGTACGAGAAGTCCCCGAACCCCTTCTTCAGCGCCAGCTCACGGACCGCCGCGTACGAACCGGCGAAGCCGATTCCGGCGATGACGAGCGCACCGGCGACGACCACGCCGATGAGAATCTTGTGCATCCGTGTCAGCTGTATGGGCGCGGCCACCTGTACTCCCCTCTCCTTGCGTGTTGTTGCGCGCAACAGAGTGGCACATGTGTGTGGCGTACGGATGCGCGGTATGGAAGGAGCCCGGTTCCGGAGGGAACCGGGCCCCGTGAACTTGTCTGCCGGGGCCCTGGCCGGGCCCCGCCTCCGGTCGGGACCGGGTCAGCTCTTCTTCGCCGCGGACTGCGACGGAGAGGCACTCTTGGAGCCCGTCTTGGACGTGCCCCCGGAGGCGCTCTTGGACGGCGAGGCCGACGGAGCCTTGGACGAGGCGGCCGGATCCGGCGAGCCGGCGCTCGCCGCGCCACCGTCCCCGTTCGCGGCGGCCACCGCGGCCACCGCCTCCTTCGTGGCCTTCTCGGCCGCCTTCAGCAGCGTGGCCGCGTCCGGGGTCTTCTCGCCCGCGAGACCGGCGCCGTTGTAGTCGACCGTCACGACCACGTTCTCGACGCGCGCCACGATCGTCTGCTGCTTGAAGGAGCCTTCCTTCTTCTTCAGGCCGTACCGCACGGCCGTCGCCTCGTCGCCCGTGCCGGCGACCGGCGCCGACTTGCTGTCCAGCGCGCCCTCCACCGTCTGCGCGGCCGAGACCTGCTTCTGGAAGTAGTCGTGGGCCTGCTCGTCGCCCGTGCCGCGCGCGTCCGAGTCGAAACGCAGCAGTGCCACGTTCAGCCAGCGGAACTGAGAGCCCTTCACCCCGTTGTTGTCGAGGCTGCTCCAGTTGCAGTTGCCGCGCTGCTTCGGCTCGTCCAGTTTGCCGGGCTTGCCCTTGTCGGAGCCCTTCGGGATGAGTTCGTCCAGCGCCTTCTTCGACAGCACCGAGCACGCCTTGGGCAGGGTCGTGTACGCGGCGGGCTGGACGGCGGGGGTCGAGGCGCTCTCGGACACCGTCGGCCCCGGGGCCGCGCTCTCGTTCTTCTGCGCGTCGTCACCGGAGCCGGAGTCCGAGGAACAGCCCGCGGCGACGAGCATCACCGGGACGGCGGCCGCGCTGACAAGGATGCGGGTGAGTCGCTGTGCTCGGCCTGCTCGCTGTACTGGTCGGTGCATGGTTCCTTCACTCGTGGCGCTCGTGGTACGGCCGCACATGGAGCGTGCGGCCGGTCGGGTCCGAGGGGCCACGGTACGCGGTGGGGCGCCAGGGCGGTTCCCGTTCGGGGGGTTTGCGCCGGGGTGCCCCCAGCGGCCGCGGGGCCGCTAGTCGTTGAGCCGGGAGGCCAGCTTCTGGGCCAGTTTCTGCGCCCTGTCCTGCATTTCCTCGCTGTCCGGGGTGTTCCCGGAGGCCGTCGGCTGCTCGGAGTATTCGATCGTCACGATCACGTTGGACGTGCGGAACACCACAGTCACCGTGCGCTGCTGAGCCGTCGACGAGCCGGTGCTCAGCTTGTCGTCGAGGAACGCCTCGTCGCCCAGATCGTCGAGTACGCGCGGCTGGAGATCGGCCGGGGGCTGCGAGGGGGAGGCGGTGGCGGTGGGGGCCGAAGGGGCGCCGGACGCGTTGCCGTTGCCGTCGGCCGGGCCGCTCGGGCTGCCGCTCGGACTACCGCTCGGGCTCGGGGTGGCGTCGCCGGACGCGGACGCCGACTCGGACCCGGACGCGGCGGGCTCCGGGAGGTCGGCCGTCGTCTGCTTGGCGGCGTAGAGCTCCTCGGCCTTGCTCTCGTCGCTCACCGTGTTGTCGTACGAGACCACGCGCTCGAAATCGACGAAGAGGTGATCGGTGGCGGCCGTGGACGCCACCTTCCAGTCGCAGCCGTCACGCCGGTCCGTGTCGTACGTGAGCGTGGCCTCGCCCGCGTACGCCTTCTCCTGCTGCGTCTCGTCGGTCAGCTCCTGGATGCCGGGCAGCAGCACGTCGAGCGTGTCGTGATCGGCCGCGCCGCACGCCTCCGGGAGGGTGCGGTACTTGCCCGGCTGGGCCACCGGGGCCGTCGTGCCCGTGTCGCCGCCCTTGGAGTCCGGAGCGGAACCGCCCACACCCGAACTGCCCGTGCAGCCCGTCAGCAACGCCGCGAGGAGCACGGCGGCGGCAGATACGTACGCCTTCCGCTGCACGGTCAGGCTCCTCTCGACGGTTCCCGGCGGCGCTCCGGCCCGGGTGTCCTGTGGTTATTGGGTTGCCGCACGGGGGCGAACCCTGGAGACAATGTGTATCGCACGCACAGCCGTGGACGCCGGTCCGTTGTCCTATACGTCGACCTAGGCGCCGGTTTTGCGATTTGAGACTTCTGATGTGTTTCTGTGGATAGAGGACGATATGTCGTACGTAGAGATGCCGGGGGCGCAGGTCCCCATCCGCATGTGGACCGACCCCGCTTCGGTCGAGGACGTCGCGCTCCGGCAGCTCCAGAACGTGGCGACCCTTCCCTGGATCAAGGGCCTCGCCGTCATGCCGGACGTCCACTACGGCAAGGGCGCGACGGTCGGCTCGGTCATCGCGATGCGGGACGCGGTGTGCCCGGCGGCGGTGGGTGTCGACATCGGCTGCGGCATGTCCGCGGTGAAGACCTCCCTCACCGCCAACGACCTGCCGGGCGACCTCTCGCGGCTCCGCTCGAAGATCGAGGAGGCGATCCCGGTGGGGCGCGGGATGCACGACTCCCCGGTCACCCCGGACCGCTTCCACGGCCTGGCCACCGCCGGGTGGGACGACTTCTGGGGGCGGTTCGACGGGGTTGCGGAGGCGGTGAAGTTCCGGGAGGAGCGGGCCGTGAAGCAGATGGGGACGCTTGGCGGCGGCAACCACTTCGTTGAAGTTTGTATCGATTCGACCGGTTCCGTCTGGCTGATGCTGCACTCCGGCTCGCGGAACATCGGCAAGGAGCTGGCCGAGCACCACATCGGTGTCGCGCAGAAGCTCCCGCACAACCAGGGTCTGGTCGACCGGGACCTCGCCGTCTTCGTCGCGGACACGCCCCAGATGGCGGCGTACCGCAACGACCTGTTCTGGGCCCAGGAGTACGCGAAGAACAACCGCGCGCTCATGATGGCGCTCCTGAAGGACGTGGTCCGCAAGGAGTTCAAGAAGGCGAAGCCGACCTTCGAGCCGGAGATCAGCTGCCACCACAACTACGTGGCGGAGGAGCGGTACGAGGGAATGGACCTGCTCGTCACGCGCAAGGGCGCCATCCGTGCGGGTTCCGGAGAGTTCGGCATCATCCCGGGCTCGATGGGGACCGGGTCGTACATCGTGAAGGGCCTCGGCAACGAGAAGGCCTTCAACTCGGCCTCGCACGGCGCGGGTCGGCGCATGAGCCGCAACGCGGCGAAGCGCCGCTTCTCGACGAAGGACCTGGAGGACCAGACGCAGGGCGTGGAGTGCCGCAAGGACTCCGGCGTCGTGGACGAGATCCCGGGCGCGTACAAGCCGATCGAGCAGGTCATCGAGCAGCAGCGCGACCTCGTGGAGGTCGTGGCGAAGCTGAAGCAGGTCGTCTGTGTGAAGGGCTGAGGCCCGCGACACCGGGTCGTTCGCCGTCCGACTGCCTTGAGGGCCCGAGCCGTTCGCGGCTCGGGCCCTTCGCTTTCACTTCGTGGACATGACCGCGTAGATCATGACGAAGGCCACGATGTGGATGCCGAAGAGGAAGTACGCCAGGTAGTACCAGACGTAGCGTTCGCGCTTCTTCTCCAGGGCCAGGCGGGCCTGTTCGTCGGCCGGGGGCGGTGGTTGGGGCGCCCGGTCCGGCCGGCTCGAGGGTGACGGGTCCGTGGTCACAGTTCTCGGTGGACCTTCGTGTTCGACGCCTGGGCGCGCGGGCGGACCACGAGGAGGTCGATGTTCACGTGGCTGGGGCGCGTGACCGCCCACGTGATCGTCTCGGCGACGTCGTCCGCGGTGAGGGGCTGGGCGACGCCCGCGTAGACCTTGGCCGCCTTCTCGCTGTCGCCGCCGAAGCGGGTGAGGGCGAACTCCTCGGTCTTGACCATGCCGGGGGCCACCTCGATCACGCGGACCGGCGTGCCGACGATCTCCAGGCGCAGCGTCTCCGCGAGCACGTGCTCGGCGTGCTTGGCGGCCACGTAGCCGCCGCCGCCCTCGTACGTGCCGTGGCCCGCCGTGGAGGACAGGACGACGACCGTGCCGTCGCCGCTGGCGGTGAGCGCCGGGAGGAGGGCCTGGGTGACGTTCAGGGTGCCGATGACGTTCGTCTCGTACATCTGGCGCCACTGGGCCGGGTCGCCGGTCGCGACCGGGTCGGCGCCGAGCGCACCGCCCGCGTTGTTGACCAGCACGCCGATGGTCTTGAACGCCGTCGCGAACTCGTCGACGGCGGTGCGGTCCGTGACGTCCAGGGCGTACGCGGTCGCCTGGCCGCCCGCCGCGGTGATCTCCTCCGCCAGCGCCTCGATGCGGTCCTTGCGGCGGGCCGTGAGGACGACGCGGTAGCCCTCGGCCGCGAGCTGCCGGGCCGTCGCGGCGCCGATTCCGCTGCTTGCACCGGTGATGACGGCGATACGGGACGCGGCGGCGGGGGTCATACGGCTGCTCCTTGGTGGTGTCCGGTGTCTGTAGGTGTCTGGTGCCCGGGGTGTCTGCGGCCAGGATAGGCGGGGGTCAATTGCCGCCTCTCGGGGCGTACATGATCACGGCGGCTCCGGCCAGGCAGATCAGGGCGCCGGTGACGTCCCAGCGGTCGGGGCGGTAGCCGTCGGCGACGACGCCCCAGGCGAGGGAGCCGGCCACGAAGACGCCGCCGTACGCGGCGAGGACGCGGCCGAACTCGGCGTCCGGCTGGAGCGTGGCCACGAAGCCGTACAGGCCGAGTGCCATGACTCCGGCGCCTGCCCAGAGCCAGCCGCGGTGCTCGCGGACGCCCTGCCAGACGAGCCAGGCGCCGCCGATCTCCAGGAGTGCGGCGAGGACGAAGAGGAGCACGGAGCGGGCGATCGGCATGGGGTCACTCTGTCAGGGCGCGACGCGGGGGAACGCGGGTTCGGTGCCGGTGCCGGTGCCGGTGCGTCGTGGGGCGGGGCCGTGCCGGTGCATCAGCCCGTCGCCGTTGGACAAAGATGTGGGCGTCGGTGGCGACGGGCATCGATGTACCGGCACGGC
>NZ_KZ626923.1 GCF_002911015.1 Streptomyces populi | reverse complement strand
GCTGGACCATGCGCTGGAAGACCGCGCTGAACGCCTTCGACATCACCTTCGACGGCCGCCTCTCAGCAGCCCGCCAGTAACCCCAACTGCCCCAGTTACACCACTCGTTTGACAGACCCGCCCTGTCCGGCATCGCGACTATGCAGAGCGGAACAGCCGCCGTCGGAGCCACAGCCTCAGGCGGAGCCAGCCCACTCGGCACAGTTGCTGTCTCGGCATAGGTCGGTGCACAAAAGATCGACGCGTCCGTGCGTGCTGGCTGTCTCGGGACGACGCAGGAGCGGCAGGTGCAGCCGGGCTGGCCGTCGACCTTGGCGGCCGTGTCGTTGAATGCCTGGCAGATGCAGCCACCAGGAATCTGCCGATGTCTGAGCGAAGGGAAGGCTCGTGGCGATGGCCGTGGCGATCGGCACGGTAAGCGAGTGGGCCGGGTGGCCCGCCGTGGTTGCGCGCCAGCCGGCCGCCGCGCCAGGCCGCCCGGCAGAGTGGCGGGATGGTCAGGGGGATGGCTGCCGACGATCACGTATGTCCCCGTCGGCAGCGTCAGTTTCCCCGCCCGGACGTTCGAGTTTCAGGCGTGTGGCGGTGGTCGTTTCTCCGGCGAGCGGGGAGGTACTCGTCTGGTCAGTCCCAGTCGGACGCCGGCTGGTCGACTGGGCCGCCCTTGTGGGGTGTGGGGATGTAGTCGCGAGCACCGCCGGGCAGGGCGGCGACACACGCCGCCGAGCAGGCGCTGACCAGCAGGGGCAATACGTCGGTGGCCACGCGCAGTGAGATCCACACCTGGTGGAGTCCGCTCTGTTCGATCGGGCGGTCGCAGACACTGCAACGGCGGATGGCGGTCGCACCCCAGCGCCGGGGATCAAGATTTCCCGGATCGAGGTCCGCGACGGAGGCCGGGGAAGGCTGTAGCTGCGGGAACGGCGGTCGCATCTTGTAGTTGCCGAACAACGCGCGCGTGCTCACCGTGCTGCGGGTCAGCTTCCGGCATCGGGTGATCTCGTAGGGGAACCAGTGCAATCGGTAGGAGGTGTAGGGGGTGAACTCCTCCAGACTGGTCATGGCCCCGATCTCGGGCGGGATCCGCACCAGATTGCTGCCGTAGAGCACGAGGTGCCTGACCGCCGTCAGCTGGGCGATGCTCGGTGGCAGGGTGATGATCTGCCGCCGTTCTTCCGGGCTGAGCTCGGTCAGGGGACGGAACTCTTCGCGCCCGTCGGCTGCGGCCTCGTCGATCAGTTCCAGCAGGTGGCGCCAGCCCGGAGCCGAGGTGTCCTGCCGCTCGGCGTGAAATCCGACTCGGGCTCGCGGATGCGGCCTGGACTGGTCGAGGCACGAGCACGCGTCCTGGCGGAGCCCCCGCCGCTCCGGTGCCGGGTCCGATGTGTCGCCCCAGCGGTTCAGATCGAGCCTCGGCTCTGCCTCGTCCGTCATGGCCCCAAGATACGAAGGCCGCTCCAGGCTGTCCCCGGATTATCCGGGGGAGAACACAGCGACCCCATTACCGCGCTCGAACGTTTGGCTGGGGAACCTGACGCTGTTGATGGGGAATTGCATGGCTCTGTCTGCGGTTTTGTGGATCCCCTGGTCGGCGGTCGGAAGGCGGGATCGTTTCGGCACTGTACTTCCTGCCGTGGCGGGCAAGGCGGTTGGGGATGTGCTGTTTTCCGGGGTTGATGTGTGAGTGGAGGGGGTGAGCGACTTCTGGGGCGTTCTGGTGGTGGAGGTGGTGTCGACGGCCTGCCCGGGTCGGTGCCCGGGCTGCCGCAAGCAGGCCCGCCGGGTACACGGCACGTGTCAACGTACTCTGGACGAGCGGCCGTTGGGATCGCGCCGAGTCATCGTCCGACTGCGGGTACGCCGGTACTTCTGCGACCGGAAAAGCTGTTCCCGCACGACATTCGTCGAGCAGACACGGGGGCTGCCTGCGCCCTGCCGTCGTTCCAGCGCCGGGCCGGCAGGCTGGCTGCGGTCGATCGCGATCGAGCTCGGTGGCCGTCCCGCCGCTCGGCTGTGCCGCCGTCTGCGGCTGGACGCGGGCCGGACGCGGCTGCTGACGGCCTGGCGGTGCCGGACCGGGCCCCGCGGCTGCCGCGGCGGCCGCCAGGTCGTCCGCGAGCACCTTGCCGCCCTGCGCGCGGGCCACGCCGAACCGGTCCGGGCCGACATCCCCAGCCCCCGCAAGATCACCTCCTGGACCATGCGGCCCCGGGAGACCCTCACCGAAGGCCAGGACGAACGCCTCCTCCCAGTCCGGCTCGCCTGCCAGGACATCACCCGGGCCTGCGACCTCGCCCGCGCCTTCGCCGACCTGGTTCGCCACCAGCGCGGATACCTGCTGCCGGAGTGGATCCGGCAAGCCGGACAGGACGCACCCAAGCCCATGAAGGGCTTCGCCGGCTTCCTCCGTCAGGACCTTGACGCGTCACCGCCGGCCTCATCCTGCCGTGGAGTTCCGGGGTGGTCGAAGGACACGTGAACCGGGTGAAAACGCTCGAGCGAGCCATGCATGGCGAGCCTCGTTCGAACTTCTCCGCACCCGGATCCTCACCCGGTCATGCGACGCCCAGAGCTGGGCATACAGTCAGGACCCATGAAGCCGCCACAACCCACGGCTCCGGAAGCCGAAGCCGCACAGGGCCGTATCGCTCTATGGCTCGACCCGGAGGACTTGCGCCGGCTGGCGCAGCACTGCTGTTGCGCCGACGACGCAACCGACGAAGACAAAGAGCGCTGCGGACGCCTCCGCTTCCGGGCTGGTGCAGCCCTGCACAAGCATCAGCACTCGGCATGAGGACGTAGGCCGTCACGGAACTGCGGACAGAGCCGCCGCGGTGATCGCGGCTCAGGCCGAGGCAGCCGTCGTCCAGGAGGACCTCGACTCGAGGAAGTGCCGGAAGCAGACGGCGATGCCCTCGTTGCGGGCGGCCGTGGCATCGTGCATACGACCAGGTCGCAGGGCGTCGGTCCATGACGTGCGGCCCCGCCGGTCTGCGATGACGATGGCCTTCATCGTGTTCTGCTTCTTCTTCCCGGAGACGAACGCGCGCCGGCCGCCACGTCCGGCCGGTGGCCGGCGGGCCTGGATCTCGGTGGCGTCCGGCCGCAGCTCGACGCCCTCGGCCCGTGCGTAGGCGAACACATCGCCAAAGTCCTTAATCGCAGGCCAGGTTCTTCGGGGACCGCGCATCCCTGCTCGGCCAGGAGCGCACGTGTCTCTGCGATCGCGCGGGTGACGGTGGAGCGGCCGACGCCGGACAACGGGCCCGGTACCGCGTGCGGCAGATCGTGCCGCAGATGGATCGGCGTGATCACCAGCCGGTCGACGAACGCCAGCTGGTGGCGGGCACCGGCGCCTTCGGCCCGCTTGCGGATTCCGCCCCGCGCAGCATGACGGCGCCCTTCAAGGCCTGCCTGCCACGGCTCCGCCAACTCCGCCATCTGACAAGACAGATGGCGTCGAGAGATCCCCGTGAACAGCCGATGTGTCGGCATCACTCGATCGACCATGATCGCCACACCCGGACCATGCCACCAGCCAAGCGCGACACCTCACCCGCTATCACGCACCAACTCGTCAGGGCGCCAAGGGCGAAGGACTTCCGTCAAATAGCGCACGTGAGAAGCGTGGAGGTCCCGCAGGCACGGTCGGCATGGTGTTCATGGCCAGATGACTCCTCGGCATGTGGGCACCCTTTCGGGCCCGCTTCGACCTGGTGCCGCATGCCCGGCTCGATCTCGCGGCACCAGGCGCCCGACACTGTGAGTGGGCTTGTTGGGGGCAGGGGTTGTGCGTCAGCGGTGTTCGGTTGTTGATCGCCTGGTCATGCGCTGTGGGCGTGTGCTGGTCTGCTGTCATGAGGTGACCAAGTGGCTGCCGTTTGGCAGTTGGGGCTGGGCGGGTTCGCTGTCGTGGAGTGGCTGTTCCTGGCTAGAGTCCGATTACCGGCCGGGGCTGGGCGCCGGCGGCGGGGAGGGTTGTGCGCTCGTGCCGTGGCTCTGCTCTCGGGTGAGGGCGTGCGAAGTGGAGGGGGAGCGATGACAGCAGGCAGTGACGGCTGGGCCGGTATGGGCTGGGACTGGACGGATGCCGACGACATCCGCCGGCGCCTCGACGAAGGTGCCGATCCGGACAGCTGGCACGGGCGCCGGCCCCTGCACCGGGCAGCGATGTTCGGCTCCCAGGACACCGTCGCGGAACTGGCCCGCCGGGTTGCGGATGTGGACGCGCTGGAGGACGGGGTGACAGCCCTGTGGGAAGCCGTCATGTCCCGCAAGCCGGCCAACGCACGGGCGCTCGCCGCCGCCGGGGCCGATCCCTGGCGGCTGTCGCTCGGCGGCTGGTCGCCGGGGCGGCTGAGCCTGGCCGGACCGACGCCGGAGCTGTTCCCGGTACCGGAAGGGGTGTCCCTGACCGACGCCGAGCGTGCGGCGGCGCAGGAGGCCGACCGGCTCACCGCGGCGCTGGGCGAGTTCTACTACGACGGCACGGGTCTGGCCTGCGTGGCCGGCATCGACGCGACCAGAGCGGTGAGCCGTCTCCAGGCGACGCCGGTGGTGGACGGCGACCTCCTCGAAGTGCTGAATGAGCTGCTGGAGGACCGCTACGCGTACGACATGGACGAGAGCCTGCACATTATCGGCGTGACGTCCGTGCCGGGCGGCTGCGTCGTCACCCAGCCCTGGGGATACGCGCCGCAGATGCCGGGCGTGCTGACCCGGTTGTCCGCCGGCACACTCTGCTACGGCCTCTACGCCAATCCCAAGAGCGGCAACCAGGGCAGCATCGCCCGGCATGGAACGATCGAGGGCTCAGACCTGCACCCCGGCGGAGGACCGGACGAGAACGACACCTCCGCGGAGGTGCTGGCCTCCTACCTCTACCAGCACAACGCCGTCGCCTACGCCTGTGCCTTCGCAGGACTGTGCCCGACCGACAGGCGCGCCGTGACCGGACCGCCCGATGTGTGGGTCGAACTGCCCCGCCGCGACTACTGGAGCCACTGACTCGGAGAAGAGCTGCCATGACTGTGGTGGAACTGCCGCTCCCCGGCCGCCCCGGGTGTGCGGCTCTTTCCCGACCAGGCAGAGGCGGTCAAGCGGCTGGCGCGTCATCTGCGGCAGCCCGGAACGCGCGCCCTGTACGTGTCGGCGACAGGCATCGGCAAGACGCTGGTGTCGATCCGGCTGGCGGACGAACTCGCGACGCACGGCTCGTCCTGTTCGCCGTCCCCACCGTGGACCTGGCCGCACAGACCGTGCTGGCCTGGTGCCGTCCAGTCCGGCGGACGGGGCGATGTCACGCAGGGGTGCCGAGCGGTGGGTGCTCGAGTACGCGGGGCTTGTACTCGACCAGCTGGATGCGGCCGTCGAAGGTGCGGTGCTCGATCATCTCGAGGGCGACGTCCGGGTAGCCGTCGTAGATGCGTTCCTCGCCCGTGGCCCCGGTGATCACCGGGAACATCACGACCCGGAAGCGGTCGACGAGTCCGGCTCGTAGCAGGGACCGGCACAGGCTGAGGCTGCCGATCGTGCTGAGGAGTCCCGGGCCGCCCGACTTCATGGCGCGGACCGCCTCGACGGCGTCGTCGCGGACGAGCGTGGAGTTGGCCCACATCAGCGGCTCCTCGAGCGAGGAGGAGAACACCACCTTGGACGCTTGCGTGAGCTCGTCGACGGACGCCTCTTCCTCGGGCCTGAACTCGTCCTGGCCCTTCGGGACCTCGCCTGCGGCGAAGCCCGACATCAGGCGGTAGGTGTTCGCTCCCATCAGGTAGGTGGCCTCGGGCTGCTCGCCGAGCCATGCGAGGTACTCCGGGCCCTCGAGGCCCCAGAACCCGGGCCATCCCTCTCCCGATGCGCAGCCGTCGAGGGAGGTGATGAAGTCGACGAGAAGCTCCGACATGGCGGTGTCCTTTCCTGGGGTGTCACGAGCTTGGACCGGTCGGGAGCCACAAACTCATCGGCCACGCTGTGGAGCAACGAGAAAACACCTGACACTGCAGCCGATCGGGTTGGTGGAGCGGCACTGCCATCGATCCCGCTCCGGGGGACGAGCCCGTTGTCGATCCCCTCGAATCGTGGAGATCTCCCAAGCAGCCGGCTCCAAGGCGGTGTCGGCCCGGTGGCCGCGCTCATAGTCGATCGGACTCTGATATCCACACACGCTGTGTAGCCGGTGTGTGTTGTAGAAGTCGGTGATCCAGATCGCGATCCGCAGTCGGACGGGTGCAGCGGTCGGGTTGACGGCCTCACCGCTCCCGATCGGATGGTGCGCCTCGGGGATCCGGTCCAGCGGTCGGCACACATCGCCGCCGCGGCGGCGGGCGTCCTCGAGGAAGACGAGCGCGGTCTCGGTCACGGTCGGCGTGTGGCCGGTCTTCGGCCGCACGGCGGTCGGATCGGACATGATCCTGCTCGTCGAGGACGGTGTGGTGGAAGGCCAGGGCCGGCGGTCCAGGACAACTCACCACTGGGACGAACGCCCGAACCGCCGACCGTGATCCTTCGGCCCCGCTCCGGTCACTTCGGCAGATCGGCGGAGAGGAAGGGGGCGAGGAGCGCGAACAACGCGTCGGGGCGGTCCAGAGGGATGATGTGGCCGCAGTCCTGGAGATGGTGTCCGACCAGGTCATCGGCGATGGGACGGAGTTGGCGCTCGAGCCCGCGGCCGACGGGGTGAGAGCCGACGGCCATGGTGGGCATGGTCAGCCGAGCCGTCGCGACAGCGTCCTGGATCTGCTGCGCGCTGGTGGGCAGGGCCCGGTAGTAGGAGAACGCGCAGATCAGGGCCTCACTCCCTGTGTACGCGTGGACGAAGGCCGCACGGATGTCGTCGGGTACTCCTCGCCCGAGCGTCCCCGAGTCGAGGAACCAGTCGACGTACGGGGCCTCGTTGCCGGCCAGCACGGTCTCGGCGAGGCCGGGGACGGCGTGGAAGCCGAACCACCACGGGGTACCGCCCGCGACGACGGGTTCTGTTCCGGGCAGGCGGCCGAGCAGTGCCTCCATCACGACCAGGCGCCGGACGAGGCCGGGCCGGCGCAGCGCGAGCAGGACAGCGGGGGCGGTGCCCGCGTCAATGCCGACCACCGCTGCCGAGGGCTCGCCGAGTGCGTCGAGCAGCCCTTCGACATCGGCGGCGAGGGTGCCCGCGTCGTAACCCTCGACAGTGCGTGCACTGGCACCGAAGCCTCGCAGGTCCGGGGCGATGACCCGGTACTGTCCGGCCAGTCGGCCCATGATCCCGTTCCAGAGTTGCCAGGTGTGCGGGAAGCCGTGCAGCAGGAGAACGGCAGGTCCGTCCCCGGCGATTGCGACATTGAGCTGGACGCCGTTCGTCGCGATGCGGTGCAGGTGGTGTGAGGTGGTGACGGGCATGACGGCTCCTCCCGGGTGGTTACCATTGGTGACCACAAAACGATAGGTAACTGACCGGCCGCTTCCTAGACGGCACTTTCAGGGAAGGTGGTGAGCCACAGGTGACCACCCGAGGAGCCGGGGCCCCCGGTCGCGGGGTGCGCGGCGATCTGTTCGATCCCCATTGCCCGACGCGGCAGTTGCTGGACCGCATCGGTACGAAGTGGACGTCCATGGCTGTCAAGACGCTCGCCGATGCCGCACCGGACGAGGTGCGTTTCGCGGAGCTGAGACGCCGGATGCCCGGCGTGTCACAGAAGATGCTGTCCGTGACCCTGCGAAGCCTGACCCGCGACGGGCTGGTGTCACGCCGGGTCGAACCGACCGTGCCGCCGCGGGTCTTCTACCGGCTCACCGGACTCGGGCTGTCCCTGGAAGCCGCGCTTGCGGGGCTGCGGACCTGGGCGGAGGAGCACATGGCCGAGATCGACCGCGCCAACGAAGCCGCCGCCCAGGAGGCCGATGAGGGGTAGGCAGGCCGGTTCCGCGCTCGGTACTGGTGGCCTTGGGTACTCGATGCAGCCGTCATCGCCGCCCTCGTACCACGTCGCCTTGTCAGGTCGACGCTGGAGGAAGACATCGACGCGATGGTGTTGGGCACGTCGTTCCACTTCGACGCCAAGCTGCACCGCGTGGTTCTGGATGAGCTGGGCTCGTGCGGCGAGCTGGACTGGTCGCGGTGTGCGTTCACTGCGAAGGGCAAGCCGTTCGAGGGCGCGACCGTCGCGGTCGAGGAGCGGGACAAGCCGATGTTCATGATGACCTGGAAGAACCAGGCGCGGCCCGGGCTCCGGGCCGGCCGGCACCGCCTGCTCGGCTACGGGAAATGGGGCGGCGCCCGGAATCAGCTCGATTTCGTCATGACGGACGATCCGGTGTGAGGTGCGTCTCGCCGCCGCCCTTTGTATCAGAGGCCGTTCTCTTTCTGGACCTCGTGTGCGGATTCCGCTGGTCAGGTATGGGTTTGCGGCTGTCGTGGAAGCCTCGACCCGTTGCTGATCGAGTTGCCGTGGGGGTCTCGGATGCCGTCGATGCGGGCGGTTCTGGAAGCGCGGTGGAGGGCCGCGGTGGTGCGGGTGGAGGAGCTCGAAGCCGAACTGGAGGGGGTGCGGGCGGACTTGGCCGATGCGGAGGAGGTCCTCGGGCGCCGGGTGATCGGGCTCGAGCAGTATCTGGAGGCGCCGGCCGAGGAGGAAGCCCCCCCGTGGTGGTCGGCCGCCCGTCGGGCTGGGTGCCCGGCGGGCGGCCGTGGTGCTCGGCTGGGACAGCGCCTGCGCCTGACGCGTCGAGGGTGCGGGAGCATGGTTGAAGAGGCTGGTGGAACGGGGCCGGCCGGTGGAGGCGAAGCCCGGAGGGTTCATCCTGCTGACAGCGCGGCAGGCCGATGGGGCTGTGCGGCCGGGCGGCGGTTCATGAGCGCGCTCATCGACCGGCGGATGACGGCTTCGCTCGTGTCGGTGCGTCGTTCATGGTCCCGGACCAGGCGTCGGCTGCGCGGAAACCGGGCGAAGGGCCGCTCGACGACCCGGTGGCGGGGCGGTGGCCGGAGGCCGCGGACGTCCTCACCCCGGCGGACGATGTCGAGGACGAGCCCGAGAGGCCGGTCGGCCCGGTCGGTGAGGCGGCCGGTGCAGCCGCCGTCGGCCCGGGCCCGCGCCGGCCGCGTTCACCGACGTGCCTCCGGCCTGAGTCGATCACCGGTCCGGGAGCGGGAACAGCGCCAGCGGCACGTGATGCTGGCCCGCGTGGATGTCGCGGTCGCGGAGGCTGCCCTGTGGGACCGGGCGCGGGAACGAGATCTTGACGACGTCCAGCGCCGGGATGCGGAAGATCTGCACGGTGTCCGCGTCGACGCCGTACAGCCGGGCGATCACCGACGCGTTGAGATAGCCGGGGTCGGCGACGGTCGTGTAACCGGCCGTGTCGCGCATGAACAGTTCCATCGTCACCCAGAACGGGCCGGCGTTCTTGGACCGGACCTCGAGGGCCAGGTCGGCGATCGTACGGGTCTCAGGCATCGCCGTCCTCCGGCAGGTTGATGCGGAACATGCTGGTCGGGGAGTCCACGTCGACGACGTGGTGCAGCGCGAACTCGTAGACGGCGCCACGCTCGGTCTCGGCCGGCGAGGTCGCGAACGCGAGGCTCGGCAGGTAGTTCATGTCCGGCGTCGGCAGGTGCAGCATGAGCGGGTTGGCGACCTTGGCGATCGCCGTGGCGGTCTCCTGGTCGGCGGCCCGCACGAGCAGCATGACACCGACCTCGCGGGGTGGCCGCCGGTCCGGCTCGATGCCGTCGAGGATCGCGTCGTAGCCGTACAGCCGCAGGTCGAAGGCGTAGTCGTCGCCGTCCAGGCCGAGGGTACGGCTCACCCACTCGCCGATCATCTTCCGCATCAGGGCCGCCCACGTGTCGAGCTGCCCGAGGATGTGCGGATCGCGGATCGCGGTGAACGACATGGTCTCGTACCCGGTGATCCGTGCCCCCTCGAGTTTGATCGTGTGCTGGTCGGCGGGTACGAACCGGGACTTCTCCACCCGCACCCGACGCGGGTCGAGGGCCTGGTAGACGGCCTCGGACACGTCGATGGTGCCGGCCGGCTCACGCATGGTGAACGGATCGACCGTCTCGTAGAGCATGTGTGCGGCGACCGACGTCGGTGTGCACGCGTTGTCCGCGTCGAGCGGCTCGATCGTGAAGCCGGCCGCGTCGATGGTGGCCAGCACCCCGCCGGCGCGCGGGTTCGTGGTGCACTGCCCGCCGCACTCGACGATCTTCGCGGCGTGCCAGACGGGCCCGGCCGACATGCCCTTCATCAGCGGGAACGCGGCCGCGATGGCGGTGTCGGTGGCCCGTCCGGCGAGCACCACGTCGGCGCCGGCCTCCAGGGCCGCCACGATCGGCTCGTGGCCCATCATGCCGACGATGTGCCGGCAACTGTCGAGCGTCGCGGCGTCGAGCGGACTGGCCGGCGGCAGCGGGTGGATCCGGTCGAGCCGCGCGCCGAGATCGGCGGCCCGCTGCTCGCTGTAGATGGTCGCGACCTTCAGATCGAGGCCCTCCTCGGCGAGGATGCCGCGGGTGATGCCGGCGACCCAGTCGACGCCCGAGTCGGTGCCGCTGGTTCCGCACGAGCCGATGATCAGCGGGATTCCCGCGTCGGCGGCGGCGCGCAGGAGCAGCCGCAGGTCCTGGGCGACGGCCGCGGCGGCGGTCTTGGCGATGCCGGCGCCCAGGTAGTAGGGGCCGGAGTCGGTCGAGCCGCCGTCCACGGCGATCACGTCTGCGCCCAGCTCGAGGCCGCGGGTCAGGGTCTCGGGCGGGAATCCCGCGCCGAGCATGCCGACGGGTGTGAGGACGCGTACTTCGTTCACCGGGATGTTCCTCTTTTCGTGATGGAGCCGATGGTCCAGGCCGCCTGGCGGCCGGAGAACAGGCAACCGCCGAGGAAGGTGTCTTCCAGGGCGCGGTGGCCGTGCATGTCGCCGCCACCGGACCCGGCGGCCTCATCCGCGGCGTGCAGACCGGGCGCCGACTGCCCGTCGGCGGACCGAATCCGGCCGTCCGGGTCGGTGTGCAGGCCGCCGGGCGGCTTGCGGGTGAGAACGCGCAGGCGCACCGCGATCAACGGTCCGGCTTTGCGGTCGAGCAGGCGGTGCGGCGCGACGGTTCGCATCGGCCGGGCGCCGCGGTGGTTGCGGAAGTCGCGGATCGCCGCGAGCCGCAGATCCTGGGTGAAGCCGTTGGGCGGCTGCCGGTCGCGGGCCTCGGCCGTGCGCCGCGCCTCGGCCGTGCGCCGCACCCCGGCCGGGTTGAGCAGCGGCCTGGAGGTGAGCGCGTTCATGCCCGCCACCGGTTCGTCGAGACCGTCGGCGACGACGAAGTCGGCACCGTCGCGCTTGAACGTGGCGACGAGCCCGGTCGGCCGGGCACCGACGACGATGACGTCCGCGCCGCTCACGCTCACAGCGGTCCTCCCACGGCGTGCGCGGGGTGCCCGGCGAGGGCGGCGACCAGTTCGCGGGCGCCCTCGATCCCTGCGTCGCGCCGGGCCTCGGCCGTCTGCCCGGCCATGTGCGAGAAGACGGTGATCCCGTCGACGCCACGCAGCACACTCCCGGCCGGCAGCGGCTCGGTGTCCGCGACGTCCAGGGCCGCTCCGGCGATCCGGCCGGTTCGGACGGCGTCGGCCAGGGCGTTCTCGTCGACGATGCCGCCGCGTGCGGTGTTGATCAGGTGCGCGGTCGGTTTCATCCTGGCCAGGGCCGAGGCGTCGATCAGGTGCCGGGTCCGGTCGGTGAGCGCGGTGTGGATCGACACGAAGTCCGACACGCTGAGCAGGTCGTCCAGGGGGAGGCCCTCGGGCACGTGCATGCCGAACGCCTCGGCCAGTGGCCGTACCCGCCGGGCGACCGTCCCGCGCCCGATGATGCCGAGCGTCCTGCCCCGCAGCTCGAGGCCGTCGCGGCGGGGCCAGCCGCCCGCGGCGACCCCGGCGGCCGTGCCGACCAGGTCGCGGGCCTGCACGAGCAGCAGCCCGATGGTGTACTCGGCGACCGCGTTGGCGTTGACCCCCGGCAGGTTGCTGACACTGATGCCGAGCCGCGACGCGGCCGCGACATCGACGGAGTCGTATCCGACGCCGGTACGCACCACGGCCCGCAGCTGCGGTGCCCGGCCGAACACCTCGGCCGTCATCGGCTCGTTGGCGATCAAGGCGCCCGTCACGCCGGCCAGCGCGGTGACCAGTTGGCCGGCGGTGCGCTGTCCGCGCATCGGGTCGTGGCGGGTGGTGAAGCCGAGCCCGGTGAGATAGTCGTCGACCTCGTCGCCCGGAGCCAGATGGTCGGTGGTGATCAAAATGGTCGGCATAGGGCCTTCACTTCAGGATCGGGGTGAGGGCCGGGCGCTGGAGTCGGCCGAGTCGGAGCAGGGCGAGAAGGGGCAGGACGGCCAACACCGCGATGTCGAGCATCATCAGGTTCCAGCCCGCCAGGTCGACCGCGCCGCCGATCAGGGCGGGACCGCCGAAACCGCCGAGATACCAGGTCACCGCGTACAGGCCGGTGTAGGTGCCGAGCACGCGGTCGGACGGGGCCAGGTTCCACAGCGCGACGGCGGCATTGATCAGGAAGGCGGCGGCGCCGACCGCGGCGATGCAGAACACGACGACCGTCGCCGTGGTGGTCCGGAACAGGGCGCCGGCGACCATCGCGCCGGCGAACAGGGCCATCCCGGCGCCCATGGTCTTCAGTCGGCCCCAGTGTTCGGTCAGCAGCGCGGCCGGGTAGGCGGCGATCACGTAGGCGATGCCGCTGGGCAGGGTGAGGCCGCCGGCTTCGCCGCGGGAAAGACCGAGGGTCTCCATGCCGTACGGGGTGACGAGCGACCGTGAGGCGAACCAGGCGCCGCCGAACAGCATGATGGTGAGCAGCAGCAGGAGCCGTCGCCGGTCGCGGTCGGTGACCAACTCGGTGATGACCTGCCGGAACGGTTCGCGTGCCGCCTCGGGCCCGGCGGTCGCGTCCTCGGCCACCGCGGCCCGATAGGCGGGCGACCGGTTGTCGCGCACCTTGACGACAACCACCGCGGTGACCAGCAGCAGGATCGCCGACGGGATGGCGAACGCCGCCCTGGGGTGCTCGTCGACGACGAAGACGCTGATCAGCGACGCGACGATGATGGTCAGCGCGGTGGCGATCTTGACGATGGCGTTGGCGCGGCTGCGCCGTTCCGGCGCGATGAAGTCCGGGACCAGCGACTCGGCGAGCGGGCGCATGGTGTTGGCGACCAGCGCGTACCCGACCATGACCGCGATCAGCGTGGCCGCCGACGTGGTCCACGGCAGGGCGACGAACAACAGTGCCGCCAGGGGCATGCCGACCGCCAGGTACGGCACCCGCCGTCCCCACCGGGTGCGGGTGTTGTCCGACCGGTTGCCGATCCACGGCTGGACGAAGATGCCGAGCAGGTTGTCCATACCCATGAGCGCACCGACCAGTGCGGCGCTGCCGACGTGCTCGCGCAGCAGCACGGGCACCTGACTGTCGTAGAAGTTCCAGGTCGCCTCCTGGGCGAACAGGGCGAGCGCGATGAAGAGCGTGATTCTCCGGGGGGCTTCAGTCATGTGACCTCCACGTGTCCGGCGGCACGCTATTTTGATGCAGCAAAAAAATCAATAGTTGCAAGATGAGTTCGCCATGGCATGCGCTAGGGTGCTGGCATGAACTCCGTCGAGACCCTCGCCGACCAGGCGTACCGATATGTCCGCACCGCGATCGTCAGCGGCGAGCTCGCGGCGGGGGAGAAGGTGACCGAGCGAGGCATGGCCGACCGGCTCGCCATCAGCCCCACCCCGGTCCGTGAGGCGCTGCGACGCCTGGAGATCGACGGCCTCATCGAGCGGATCGGGCCGCGTACGGTGCTGGTCGCCGAGATCCGCGACGCCGCCGTCGACGACCTCGCGGAGGTCGAGGTCGGACTGCGGGGCCTGGTCGCCCGGTTCGCCACCCGGCACGCCACCGCCGAGCAGCTCGACACCCTCGACGCCATCCTCGACCGCGCCGACGACCTGCTCATCCTGCTCAAGGAACGCCGTCGCCAGGACCGGCCCGCCGACCGGCACCTCACCGAACTGCTCGACACGATGCAGGAGTTCAACGACACGGTCAGCGCCTGCGCCCACAATCCGGTGCTGGTCCGCATGCTCGAGCAGAGCCGCGTGTTCACCCGCACCCGCCGCCGCGAGCTGCTGCTGAGCCGCGTCGCCGAGGACGAGACGTTCGGCCTGGAGCGGTACGCGAGCCACCGCGCCCTGGTCCGCGCCTTGCGCGCCCGCGACGAGGCCACCGCCGAGCGCCTCGCCCTGTCCGACGCCCAGGGCGGCCTCAGCGCGCTGCGGGAGGCACGGTGAGCGGGCACCGCATCGCCGTGATTCCCGGCGACGGCATCGGCAAGGAGGTCGTGCCCGCCGGCCTCGAGGCGCTGCACGCCACCGCGAGCCGCTTCGGCATCAGTCTCCAGCTCGACGAGTTCGGGTTCGCCAGCGCCGACTACTGGCAGCGGCACGGCACGATGATGCCGGCCGACTGGGAGGAGACCCTGCGCGGCTACGACGCCGTCTTCTTCGGCGCGGTCGGCTGGCCCGAGGTCGTGCCCGACCACGTTTCGCTCTGGGGCAGTCTCCTGCAGATCAGAAGGACCTTCGACCAGTACGTGAACCTGCGCCCCTGCCGGTTGATGCCCGGGGTGCGCAGCCCGCTGGCCGACCGCGAGCCCGGCGACATCGACTTCGTCGTCGTGCGCGAGAACACCGAGGGCGAGTACTCCAGCGTCGGCGGACGCGTCTTCGAGGGAACCGAACGCGAGACCGTGCTCCAGGAGACGGTCATGACCCGCACCGGCGTCGACCGGGTGCTCCGCTTCGCGTACGAGCAGGCGGCGCGCCGCCCCGCCAGGCACCTCATGTCGGCCACCAAGAGCAACGGCATCTCCATCTCGATGCCGTACTGGGACGAGCGCGTCGCCGAGATGGGCGGGCGGTTCCCCGACGTGCGTGTCGACAAGCTCCACATCGACGCGCTGGCCGCGCAGTTCGTACTGCACCCCGACCGCTTCGACGTCGTGGTGGCCAGCAACCTCTTCGGCGACATCCTCTCCGACCTGGGCCCGGCCTGTGCCGGAACGCTCGGCATCGCCCCCAGTGCCAACATCAACCCCGAGCGCGACCACCCCAGCCTGTTCGAGCCGGTGCACGGCTCGGCCCCGGACATCGCCGGGCAGGGAATCGCCAACCCGGTGGGCCAGATCTGGTGCGCGTCGATGATGCTGGAGCACCTCGGTCACCCCGAGGCGGCCGCTCACCTGCTCGGTGCGATCGAGGACGTGCTGGCCCTCGGCCCCGCCGAGGCGCCCCTGACCCCCGACCTGCACGGCAAGGGCACCACGGTCGAGCTGGCCCGCGCGATAGCGGACCGAGTCCGCGAACGGTCCCCGATCTGACCGCGGCGCTCAGCCCCGCGCCGATCCGTCGCGCGCTCGTTCGCCCGCGTTCGTCCTCGCGCCCTATGGAGGAGATGTCCAGGAGGGTGACATTTCATGGCTTTATGATCAACTGGTCGAGATCGCGGCACTTCCTGCTTTGGATGAGGCTGATTTTCGTGCGCAAGGCCTCTTCGTGATCACTTCCGAAGTGGCGGGCATGACCGAATGGCAAGTTCGGGAGGGCGGTGTTCATGTCATTCCCGCGGGCGAACGGCTTCAGTGTCCTGGGCCGCTCTGATTCCTCTTCTTCGGGTGGTCAGGCGCGTCCCGGCTGGCGTGTTATGGCTGGCCGCGGCCGCACGCCGGCACGGGTCGGCGGCGAGTGTGCGGGACTCCATCGTCGGCACCCGGCTCCTGGACCGGGGCGCCGCCGACCATCCCCGCATCCGCAAGGAGTGGGGGCGTCGGCGGCTACCGACACCACCTCGTCGAGCGCGCCGCCGCCCTCGGCATCGACGTGGAAATCGGCCAACGCAAGCCCGGGATCAGGGGATTCACTCCGATCCCGAAGCGATGGGCGGTCGAGCGGACTCACGGCCGACTCATGCTCCACCGCCGGCTGGCCCGCGACCACGAGACACTGTCCGCCCATCCCGAAGCCATGATCCACCTTGCCGTGACCGGCCTCATGGCCCGTCGCCTCACCGGCGAGAACGCCATCTTCTGGCGCGACCCGATGCCACGGAACCAAAGCCGCATCCGGGGATGAAACAATGGGAGAAAACGACCTCTAAAGGGGGAGCTAAGGCCGGACGAAGCCTCATTGACCGGGGCAGAACCGGCAGCAAGCATCACCTGATCACCGACGCCACCGGGATCCCGCTCGCCGCTACCCTGACCGGCGGCAATCGCAACGACGTGACCCAGCTCATCCCGCTACTCGAAGCAGTACCGCCCGTGCGGGGCAGGCGCGACCGGCCCCGGCGCCGCCCCGACGCGGTGCTTGGCCACCGAGGCTATGACCACGACAAGTACCGCCTCGTCCGCGCGCTCGGTGTGAAACCGCTGATCGCCCGCAGGGGCACCGAGCATGGCTCCGGACTCGGCACCCGCCGCTGGCTCGTGGAGCGGGCGTTCGCCCATCTGCACCGGTTCCGCCGCCTGTGGATCCGCTGGGAGATCCGAGATGACATCCACGAAGCCTTCCTCACCCTTGGATGCGCGCTCATCTGCTGGCGACGACTGAACGTGACCCGCCGCATTCCAGCAGAAGGCGCTGCTGGAGGATCATGAGGTCGCGATCCGGCTCCGGGAGGCACCCCATCACCGTCATCACGCACGAGGACCCCATCGGCCGGGGCCCCGCCAACTACATGATCCACGCTGATCTCTCGGACCGGCAGGACGGCTGGCGCGAGCAGTTGTGGACCCGCCAACTCACTGAGGGCAGGTTCGAGGTGACCTGTCTGCCTTTCTTCACCTATGGAATCTGCTACCTCGACGTGGTGACCATCGACAGCAACCACCTGGTGGCCTCGGTGGTGCAGAAGTCCGGCCATCGGACCCTTCGCGTTGCGCTCGTTGTGGACCACCAGGACCGGGAGCCGCTGCATGAGCTCCTGCACGGCAAGGTCGTCGAAGCCGCCCTGCCACACGAGTGGCTTCAGGGCACATACCTGTCGGTGGACCTGCCGCCCGGCACCGACCCGGCAGCCCTCACGGAGGTGCTGAAAGCACCCGCCCAAGCCGGCGCCCTTCACTGGGAGATCGACTCCTGACTCGAACGTTCATTCCGTAGACATGCGTCCAGTGCCGACGGGCACCAGCACCGCTTGCGGTGGCGGCCACGGAGGCGGCCGACGGCGCACCGTCCAACGTCCGCTCGACGCCCGCGTGACCGCCACCCATCGCACCAGACCGTGCACCGAGCTACGTCGAGGCCTCGACAGTCCGGCTGACTGATGGGTGAAAACGGCCGGGGTCGCTCCTCGCCTCACTTGGTTGGTTCTTGATGTGTGTGGGGAGGGTGGGGAGCGAAGAGCGGGTCTTGATCACCTGGGGCTAAGTTGGGGCCATGACTGGTGACTGGCGGATGGATCGGATCGGGGCTGCTCTGCGAGGTGAGAACCCGACCGTGCTGCGGCGGCTTGAGGCGGGGTTCGCGGTGATCGGCGACGTTCAGTTCTTGCCGGGCTACTCGGTTCTCCTCGTGGACGAACCAGGTGTTCAGCGGCTGTCTGATCTGCCGAGGGCGAGGCGGCTGTCGTTCCTGTCAGACATGGACCGGCTCGGAGAAGCCGTTGAGCGCGTCTGCCGACGCCTGGACCCCGGCTTCCGCCGGGTCAACCTGGAGATTCTGGGGAACACCGACCCGTTCTTGCATGCTCACGTCTGGCCACGGTTCGAGTGGGAGCCGGCCGAGCTGGTGGGCAAGCCTGTGTGGCTGTATCCGGGTGACCGGTGGAGTGACGAGGGGTTCAGGCTGGGTCCGCAGCATGACGTGCTGCGGGACGGGATCGGGAGTGAACTGGATCGATTGCGTTCGATGGGCTGACGACGTGAGCCCGCCGACCGTCAGGTCGGCGGGCTCGGTGATCAGTGACGGCCAATGGACGACGATCACTGAGTCCTCCGCAGTGGACTGATGTCGGGGCCAGCGGTGGGGACGGAAGGGCGGGCGGCTTCGGGTGTCGCGAGAAGCGCGACGATGGTGACCGACTGGTGACAGTGGGGACAGTTGCGGGTCGCGGTCGGTTCCAACGGGTCACGTTCCGCGGCCACTTGCTGACGTGCGAGGGGTCGGCTGGGAGTTTGGGACGGTGGAGGCGGCTCAGGCCACGAGGGCAGAGAAGTGGTCTCACCGAGACGACGCGCGCGGTCTTCGTCTCTTGCTTGGTCGCGGCGGCGCTCGGCGTCTTTGCGGCAGGCTGGGGAACAGTAGATCTGGCGGGTGGTTTTCAGGGTCTCGAACGGGCCGTTGCAGACCAGGCAGACGCGCTGGTCCCGGATGTCATCGCTGGTGCGGGCAGCGCCGCAGCACTGTTCCGAGCAGTAGGTCCGGCGGCGGGCGACCGTCGTGGTGAATTCGTTCTCGCAGACCGGACAGGTCCGCCGGGCCGGTTTGCTGTTGGCCGCTTTGCAGGTGGGTGAGCAGAAGACCTGTCGGCTGAAACCGTAGGCGACCGTGAAGACGGTCTCGCAGACCGGGCAGCGACGTGCCATCTCGGGTTCGACCTCGGTGCTGTCGGGGGTGTCAGGAGACACGGGCATTCACCCCGGCCCGGATGGTTTCGGCCTGGCTCTGGTGACCGCGGAGCCGGTAGGAGGGCCCGTCGATACCGGCGACTGCGGCCCGGTGCAGGGGCCGGTCGAGCATCGCGGCGGCGACCGTGGCGTCACCGAAAGCGGTGGCCCAGTCATCTGGGGCTGGCACTTGTTCCCTCACACGAGTTGCCGCTGCCACCTGGCCGTTTCCTCCCTATGCGGTCCTCGTTGGTTCTCGCGGCAGAGGCCGAGATTTCAAGGTGCTGCCTTGAGGGTTCAGGTGCGAGGAAGGTGTGCTGGTGGCCGAGGCGAGGCTGCAGGTCATCGCGGGGGGTGGCGTCCCGCTGGGACCGCTGGTCACGGACCCGTGGCAGTTCCAGACGGCGTGTGTGGACGCGTTCGTCGCCTCGTGGCGGGCCCGCGGGTTCAGCCCGGTGACAATCGACAACGACATCGGCCTGCTGGAGCGGACGCTCACCGCTCTTGGCCGGCCGGCGTGGGAGGTGACGCCCGATAGTGGAGCAGGCTGCAAAGACGGCATGCCCGTCCTGCGGCAAGGATCGCGTGCTCCAAGTGGACACTGGCCGCTGCATCACCTGATCGCGCGTCTGTGAACAGTGCGGCCATCCGGTTCGTGCGGCCCATGACCGGCTATGCGGGGCCTGCCGCCGCAAGGCCGAGCGGCTCGCCGCCCGGCAGCCCTGCCCTCGGTGCGGGAAACCAGGCCATCTGCGCGAGGGGACCGGCTTTTGCGGGCGATGTTCCCACCCTGGCTCACCGAAGCAGCCACCCCGGACCTGCCGCAAATGTGGGCAGCTCCGGTGGCATGCCGGCCTGGGGCTGTGCTCGGCCTGCTGGCAAAAGCACCCCGGCCGCCCCTTCATCCGCGGCGAACACCTCCGCGACCAGCTCGCCAACCCGCCCGCATGGTTGGAGGACTTCGTCGCGCATGTCGCGGCCCGCTTCTGCGTGTCCCGAGCCTGCGGCCTCGTCACCGACCTCGGCCGCCTTCTGCAGGACGAGCACTCCAACTCTCCCCAAGCTCTGCTGGAGCGCTCCCGCCGCCCGGGACGGTCGATGGGCCCATTCGCCCGCGCCCTCGAGGACTTCTTCACCCAGCGCGGCCTGGCAATGCCCACCGACCAGGCCGAACGACTCGCCGCGGGGCGACGCATCGACGCCGTCCCGGAACCCCTCCGGCCGGCCGTCGCCGCCTTCGACGCTTCCTGCATACGGGCCCAGGACCGGGCCCGCCGGGTCGGCACCCGACCCCGCAGCCATCACACCCTGGAAACCGCCCTGGGTATCCTCCGGGACCTGGCCCGCTTCCTCACCGAACACCGGAGCAAGGACGACTGGGCTCTCACCGACGTGCACGACATCGAGGCCTTCCTGGTCACCTTGCCCAAGGCCCGCCAACGTCGACTGGTCGTCCTGCGGCAGTTCTTCCGCTTCGCCCGCTCGCAGCACATCATCCTCGTGGACCCGACCCGCGGACTGACCACGAAGGAGCCAGGCGGCTTCCGCGGCCGTACTCTCACCCTCGACCAGCAGCGCGAACTCTTCCGCCGGTGGACCGGCGATGACCACGCCCACCCGCACGAAGCCCTGATCGGCATGCTCGCTCTGCTGCACGGCGCCTCCAGCGCGCTGCAGATCACCGACATCGACCCGCTCGCCCAGTCGGTCAGACTAGGCAAACGCCCGCACCCCGTCCTGCTGGACCCCGCTTCCTGGACGGTGCTGCAGCGATGTCTCACCCACCGGGCGGCCTGGCCGACGGACAACCCCCATGTCATGGTTACCAAAGGAACGAAAGCTGGCCGTCAGCCAGCGTCAACTGCCCATCTATCTCATGTACTTGACGACTGCGGATACCTACCCTGGATGATCCGCAGCACCCGCCTGGTCGACCTCGTGAACACGATGGACCCCAAGCTCGTCGCCGCTGCCTTCGGCATGGACCCCGAGGCCACCCTCATCTACCTATGCGACCACATCGACGAGACACTCATGTCTCAGTGGTATGACTCCCGATCGTGATGACCAGTCAGAGTTCGTAGGGATAGAGAGCGATCTTTTCGCGCTCGATAAAGAGCTCAACCCATGTGCCGACGATTCCATCGGGCAACGGATCGGTCAGATCCAGCAGGATATTCGCGTCGTCCAAGTGCAGCACGGCGACGCCGTCTTCCTCGAGATTCAGCCGTCCCCGCAGGACAACACAGTGCCCGCCGGGGCGAACCTCAGGCCCGGTCCCGGTTGCCGGCTTGGCATTCCGCCCCCAGGTGATGTCTTCGTCGACAGTCCACTCCACGTGGTACTCGCCAGGCCCAGCAGCGGGATCCCCGCACCAGCGGACCGCCGTGCGGCCGAATGCTGTCTTGACCTGGGCCAGCACCGGGCTCCACGGGAACTTCGCGATCTTCTCTACCTCGACCAACACCGTTCGATCATGCAGCATCCGCCTCGAGAGTGGAACCTGTGCTGTTCAGGCACCACCTGGCACAGGTTCGCCGGAACATGTGCGCTTTCCCGAAGGGCAGGTTCGAAGTGAGGTGTCCCCCGGAGTGTGGACACGGGGTTCATGCTGCGAGGGTGAGTTTATGCTCTGCCCGGTGCTGTTGTTCGAACTCGACGGGTGAGAGGTGGCCGAGGCTGCTGTGGCGTCTGCGGGCGTTGTAGTACGTGAGCCACTGGAAGATCTCCAGCCTGGCCTGCCGCACCGTCGTGAACACCCCCTGGACCGCTTCTCTCTTGAGACCCTGCCAGAAGCTCTCTGCCAGGGCGTTGTCATAGCTCGACCCGACACGGCCCGTGCTCCTGCGGATCCCGAAATAGTCGCTGACCTGGGCGAACGCTGCCGAGGTGTACTGCGATCCCCTGTCCGCATGGAAGATCACTCCGGCGACGTGGCCACCACGGGTCGCCACTGCCATCGTGAGCGCGTCGACAACCAGCTCGGTCCGCATGTGCGTGGCCATCGACCAGCCGAGCACCCGGCGCGAGCAGATGTCCAGGACGCAGGCCAGGTAGAGCCACGCGCCGCCGACCTGCACGTATGTGATGTCGCCGCACCACTTCTCGTCCAAGCCGGCGGCGGTGAAGTCGCGTCGGACCAGGTCCGGGGCGGGCGGTGTGAGTCGGTCGGGGACCGTGGTGCGCTTGCGTCGGCGCAGGTGTCGGCCCTCGATCCCCTCGCGGCGCATCAGGCGTTCGACCCGTTTGCGGTTGATTGTGTGTCCGAAGCCCCGCAGTTCGGCGTGGACCCGGCGTACTCCGTAGGTGCCGCGGTGAGCGGCGTGGATCTCGCGGATCTCCGCAACCAGCGCGTCGTCGTCCGCCCGGCGCCCGGCGCGGGCGGCCGCACCGGCCAGCCACCGGTAGTAGCCCGAGCGCGAAACCCCGAGGACCCGGCATATCCGCTGTACGCCGAAGTCGGCGCGGTGGACGGAGATGAAGTCCCAGCGGCCGGTCATGCCTTCATCTCCCGGGCGAAATGCTGGGCCGCCCGCCGCAGGATCTCCCGCTCCAACTGCCACTAGGGCGTGTTTCGAAAGTAGCGTCGTCCGCCCGGAGGGCGGGGCTCGCGGCGTCTGGTGCGGTGCATCGCAAGGCGGAGGGTCGCCCGCGTACTGGGTGTACTCGGGTGATCCCGACAACGCGGCGAGGTGCCGTGCCAGGCGTCGCGAGCCAGACGGGACTTTCGAAACACGCCCTAGGCCTCGGCCTTACGCAGCCGGCCCAGCTCGGCCCGCAGCCTCGCCAACTCCTCGTCCCGGTCCTCGGCAGCCTCACCGCCGCGGTCCCGGCCCGCCTGCTCATCAGCCCTGACGCACCCAGGACCGCAACGTCTCGCCGGTCACCCCGACATCCGCCGCGACCGCCGCATACGTGCGCCGACCACCAGCGGCGCGAAACAGCGCCACCGCGTCATTCCTGAACTCCTCCGGATACGGAGACCTACGTCCCACAGGACACCCTTCCTCGGACCATCAAGATCCATTGTCAGAGTGTCCACACCCCAGGGGTCGCCTCAACCCGCGATGCCTTGAGTTCCGGGCACATGGTGGGCGGTGTGCGACTGCTGTTGCGTCAGGCGGTGGCGACACCGATGTCGTCGAGTGCGGCGAGCGCCTCGACGGCCTCCATCTGGAGGGGGCTCCTCAGCGCGGCGAGGGCGTCGCGGGCGGTGCGCAGCGTTGTGCGGGCCTCGGGGTGTCCTGTCGCGGCGAGGACCTGGCCTAGGTGCAGGCGGGTCCGCTCGGCCCACGCCGGCACCTGGCTGGCCTCCAGGGCGGTGAGGGCCTGTCGCAGCGGAGCTTCGGCTTCGGACCAGCGTTCCAGGGCGGCGAGGTCGTTGCCGATGTGTAGCCGTGTAACGGCGAGGTACAGCGTGATCACCCCGTCCGTCCGACCGGGGACACCCGCGCGACAGATCCGTTCGCTGCGGTGGTGCAGGTCCAGCGCCTCGGCCGCCCGGCCGGTCTGGCGCAGCAGGGTGCCCAGGGTGTTGAGGATCGTCAGCTCGGCCAGTCGGCCCTGCGGCGAGTTTTCGGTGGCGAGGCGGTGGGCGCCCTCGCGTAGACGCTTCTCGGCCTCCTTCACGCGGCCCTGCCGCTGGAGTGCGCCTGCGCCGTAGCCGAGTGCCCAGCCTTCCTGGAGTCCGTCCCCGCTGTCGCGGGCTGCGGCGAGCGCGGCGTCGGCACTTGTCAGGGCAGCCTGGGTGTCGTGGGTACAGGAGTTGTGGGCCCAGGCGAGGTAGTTGAGGTGGACCGCCTCTTTCTGCCTGCTACCCAGCAGGCGGGCGGAGTCGGCGGAGAGCTGGAAGACCTCCACCCACTGCTCCCAGTGCTGGTTGAGATCGGAGAACCAGTGCATCGCCTGCGCCGTGTCCAGGACCTCCCGATGCCGGCCGGTGCCGTGCGCCCGGCGTAGAGCGGCGAGCCACTGGGTTTGCTCGGCCTCGAGCCAGGCCCGTGCCTCGTCCCGACTGGTGGGCGCGGTATCCGGGTCAGGGTCGCCCGGGGACAGGGCGTGTTCATGCTCTACGTCGAAGTGCAGCGCGGCGGCGGTGGCCCGGCGCAGCATCCAGTCCGCGGTCCGGTCGAGGGCGGCGTCGCGGACCTCGGGGCTGTCCTCTGCCGCCACCTGCTCGGATGCGTAGAGCCTGAGCAGGTCGTGGAAGCGGTACCGCTCGGTTGCGACATCGCTCTGCAGCAGCCCGGCGTCGGTCAGTTCCTCGGCGCGGGCGAGTGCCTCGTCGTGGGACAGGCCGGCCAGACGTGCGGCGGTCTCGGGGCTGAAGTCCGCTCCGGCGGCCAGCGCGGCGCGACGCAGCAGGACCTGGGAGTCCTGCTGCAGTTGGCGGTAGGAGAGCGCGAAGGCGGCCCGTACTCGCAGGTTTCCAGCTTGGAGGCCGTCCAGGCGTCTGCCCTCCGTGGCGAGGCGGGCCACGAGCTTGCCGAGGCGTTCGTGCGGGCGGCTCAGCAGGCGCTGGCCGGCGATCCGGACGGCCAGCGGTAGGTACCCGCACAGGTCGGCGAGGTCACGTGCGGCCTGTGCCTCCGCGCGCACCCGGTCCGGGCCGATGATGCGGGTCAGTAGTTCCACCGCCTCCTCGCGCCGCAGCAGAGCGAGATCGGTGCGGTGGACGGATTCCAGACCGGCCAGGGCGTGGCGGCTGGTGACGATGGTCAAGGACCGACCGGTGCTGGGCAGCAGGGGGCCGACCTGAAACTCGTCGGCGGCATTGTCGAGGAGCAGCAGCAGGCGTCGCTCACCGGCCAGGGAACGCCATAGGCCGACACGGTCGTCGGTAGCGACCGGGACGGCTGCGTCGGCGACCCCGAGTGCACCGAGCAGCCGGGCAAGCGCGTCCCGTGGGGGCGTCGGCTCGGGATCCATGCCGTGCAGGTCCAAGGCGAACTGCCCGTCCGGGAAGCGCGGGGCGAGGTGGTGCGCGGCGTGCACCGCGAATGCGGTCTTGCCGAGCCCCGGCTGCCCGGCGACCACGGTGACCGCCGGCAGCCCCGGACCGGCGTCCTGCGCCATCTTCAGCAGCCGGGCGAGCGCCGGGCCGCGGGCGGTGAAGTCCCGGATGTCGCGCGGCAGGGCCAAAGACCCCGGGCCGACCGGTGCGGGGGCCGTCCGGGGGCGCGGACGGCCCAGAGCGGCCGACCTCTCCAGGCTCGCCGCCTCGTCGTCGTCCAGTTCCAGCGCCTCGGCCAGCGCCTGCACCGTACGGCGCTGCGGTCCCCGAGTACGGCCGCGTTCCATGTCGGCCAGCGCTCTGACGCTCACTCCGGACGCATGCGACAGCGCCTCCTGGCTCAGCCCGTGACGGACTCGCAGGTTGCGCAACTGCTGTCCGAAGTCCCCCGTGGAAGGCGTGCCGTCACGCACCGTCGATGTCCCCGATTCGTTCGGCCCGTCCGGTTGAGAGCCCCCGGCAGAAGTATGGGCGACGGTATTTGTGCCGGGCGAACTGCCTGGGCGACGGAGCCCCGAAATGGTCGACTGAAGTCCGACGCGGAGCGCCCCTCCCAGGCTCGGGAGGGGCTCAGACCGCCCGTCACCCCACACGGCGGCGGGTCGGCCCGGCCGCGTCGTCCGCCCCGAGCCGGAACCGATACGCGCTCGGCAAGGGCAACCGATCACCTCGAAAACAAAACGCAAGACGAGATCGGCCGACGGCACCGCGCCGCGGCCCGCACCGCTTACGGGGAATCTTCATGAACACTCTGCGTCACCACACCACGCTGCTCGCCGCCGCGGGCACGGTTCTCGCCCTGTCTCTCACCGCCTGCCAGAGCGACGGGGACGACACGTCGTCGTCCGCGCCGACCGCGTCGGCCACCGCGTCGACGGCCGGCAAGAGCACCGGCACGACCGGCTCGAAGGGCTTGGCCGGCTCGAAGGGGTCGTCCAGCGCCTCCGCAGGCTCGGCCGGTGCGACCGGCGAGCAGGTGAGCGCCTCCACTCCGGTCTGTACCGCGAAGGACGTCCGTGTCACCGCCGCCAGGCAGGACGGACCGCCCTACACCCACATCGTCCTCACGGCGAAGAACACCACCCGGCGCTCCTGCCAGCTCACGGGCTTCCCGCACATCCAGTTCCTGGAGAACCACAAGCAGGACGTCCCGGTCGTCTCCAGGAGCAAGCCGGCCACACCGGTCGTCCTCGCTGCGGGAGCCCCGGCCTACGCCCTGGTGAAGCTGTCGGACGGCGGGGTCGACGAGGACAACGAACCCGTGTCCGCGTTCTCCGTCACGCTGGACGGCAACTCCACGGTCATCGCTGTCACCGCGCCCGGTAGCGACGGCATCGCCGTCGACCCGGCCAAGGCCCTCACCGGCTACTGGACGCCTGAACTCCGCAATGGCGCGGACGACTTCTGAGCCCAGCCGAAGCGAACGGCGCCCCGGGCAGTCCACAGGGGCCACGGACGCACCGGTGTCAGAGCCATGGCTCAAGGCCATGTTGGTGTGCCTGCGACCGCTTGCCGTCCGGGCAGGAACTGGCTGACCGCCGCCGGCATCGCTCCGAAGACAGAGGAGAAAGATGCCTCAGCACGATCCCTCGCCCCTGGCCGCGCACGGCCGGATGGCCCCGGGAGTGGCGCGGGACGTAGTTCTGCCGGTGGAACTTCCTGGTCGACTGCCCCGGCCGCAGGGTTGTCTTCTGCCATCCCCCGCAGGGTTCGCACAGTGCGCTCTGCGGCAGGCGCAAAGGAGGCTACGCGGCAGCGATTCGAGTTACGGAAAGAGCACCGTGACGAACGCGCCGGCAGACGCAGATGATCTGCGAGGCACTGCTCTTCCCACAGGTCCACGAGGAACGCGAACGCTACGAGGAGCGGGGGTGGAAGCCCCCACATGCCGCCAGCCGTCCAGCGACTTCACACCGACAAGCTCGGTAGCGGAATAACAGCGGCGGGCCGGAGAGTCTGCTGTCAGCACTGCGGCCCTGCCCGAGCGGGTCGGTCGCACGTCAGAAGGAAGAGAGTCATGCTGATCCGTAAGTTCAAGGCAGCCGTGATCGCGGCCGTCGCGCTCACGAGTGTCGCGATGATGGCCACGCCGGCTGAGGCGAGCAACTGCTCCCGCGGAGGCGGCGTCTACATCTGCGAGTACGGCGTGACCAGCTACAAGCTACCCAACGATACGAAGCAGGAATTCGTCGTCGGCACCGACCGTGCGGTGTGGACCCGCTGGACCGACTCCGACGGGGACTGGTCAGGATGGATGTCCATGGGCGGAAAGGCGTGGAGCACGGTGCACGCCTACGACTACGACACCAGCGATCCCTGGACCTTCAGGGTGTTCTATTACGACCAGACCGCGGAATACTGGGGCCGCAACCGTGACCACAACGGCAACTGGTCTCCATGGACCCACTACGACCTCCCGCTCAACGGCTGATCACCGCGCGCCCGGCCGTACGGCCCCATCGCCCCGGCCGACGCTCCCTCAGCCCGTTCGACGGCCCCCGCGAGCCGAAGCGCTCGCGGGGGCCGTCGTCGCGCTCCAGCCGGCGTTCCGTGCCGTCACACATTGCCGCCAGGGCGTGCATTGAAAGCGGATCAGGTCATGGTGGCGAGTTCGACGAGGTGTCGGGCTGTGTCGGCAGGATCGATGATCTGATGGAGGTGTGTGCCGGGCAGGTGTGCCACGCGCCAGCCGCGTTCGCGCGCCTCGACGGCAAGGCCGTCGTACGGAGGACCGAACAGCAAGCAGGAACAGGGATGATCGTCCCATCGGTCAGGGACCGGGATGTGCTGTTCGTAGGAGGACAACGGCAGGGTCGGCTGCTCCTCGATGACTGTCTGCCGCGTCATCGGATCGGAGAACACGGGGGCGACGTCTGCCTCGTCCCAGCACGGCAGCCTGCCGTTCACGGTCATCGGGCGGAGGAAGGCGAGCAAATCGGTTAAGGCGACAGGGGTGGGCCCGTTTCGGGCTGGCAGCGCGGCCGCAGCGCAGACTGTGGCACGGGTGCAGCCTGTTGCTGAGGTGGATGGAGCAGATCGGCTCTCGATACACGTCGCGCAGAGCCTGGAACGCTGCCTCCTTCTTCGTCGCCCAGATGACGGCCGAAACGCCGAAGCAAATGGCACGCCACGCCGACGGCTTCAACACCCACATGCGCGCCCTCTGCGAGAGGGAGACCTGAGGGGTGTAGCAAACCGCGGCAGCAGCCCCTGCGCGATTCAGCCGGATGTGGCGGACAGGACGACGTCCACGAGCCGGTCCGCCGCATCCGGCCTCGACTCCGGCAATGGAGGCCTCCGCAGGACTGTTCGGAGCAGGAGTCGCGTGGGTCGCGCGCTCAGGGGGTAACGGATCTACCAGAAGTTCTGGGAAGGGCCGTCGGCTGGAAGGACTGCCACGTGGAACGCGCCGACTGGCTGCTCACCCCCACTCAGCGGGGGAATCCCGCGTCGCGGGTGGACCGCCGTCATGCCGACGGTGCGGCGTGGTCCACGGGCAACGATGTCCGCCCCCTGGTACACGGAGCGGTGTACTTTGCCGAGCTGCTCGCGGCCGTGCGGGCGCAGCGGGCCGGCGACGTATTGATGTTCACGGACTGGCGGGGTGACCCTGACGAACTGCTGGACGGTTCGAAGAGCGCTATCGGCGACGTGTTGTGCGACGCCGCACGCCGCGGTGTCGTCGTCAAGGGGCTGGTGTGGCGCTCGCACCTGGATCGGTTCCAGTTCAGCGAACAGGAGAACTACCACCTGGGGGAGGAGATCGAGGCGGCGGGAGGGGAGTGCCTGCTCGACATGCGGGTGCGGCCGGGTGGCTCGCACCATCAAAAGTTCGTGGTGCTGCGCCACCCGGGTCGGCCCGAGCGGGACGTCGCCTTCGTCGGCGGGATCGATCTGTGCCACAGCCGTCGGGACGACGCCGCTCATCAAGGTGACCCGCAGGCGCAACGCATCGCCGATGCCTACGGTTCCCGTCCGCCCTGGCACGACGTCCAGCTGGCGGTGCGCGGGCCCGCCGTCGGTGACGTCGAGGCCACATTCCGTGAGCGGTGGACGGACCCGGCTCCGCTCAGTCGCAGCCCGCGCGGCCGGCTGCGGGCGGCACTCCGGGGAGAGGACACACGGGCGGATCCGCTCCCGGCACAGCAACCCGACCCGGGCCCCCACGGTTCCCACACGGTTCAGATCCTGCGTACCTACCCGAACCGCCTCCTCAGGGGCTATCCGTTCGCTCCCGACGGTGAACGCAGCATCGCCCGCGCCTACATGAAGTCCCTGCGGCGGGCGCGCCGACTGATCTACCTGGAGGACCAGTACTTGTGGTCGGAGAGTGCTCTCCAGCCGTTCGCCCAGGCTCTCGCAGATCATCCGGGTCTGCGGATGGTCGCCGTCCTGCCGCCCCTGCCGGACCAGGAAGGGCGGATCAGCACACCGATGAATCTGCTGGGCCGGATCCGCGCCCTGGAAGTCCTGCGACGAGCCGGCGGTGACCGGGTGGCCGTATACAGCCTGGAGAATCACGCCGGGACGCCCGTGTACGTCCATGCCAAGGTCTGTGTCATCGACGACGTCTGGGCCTCGGTCGGTTCCGACAACGTCAACCGGCGCTCCTGGACCCACGATTCGGAACTCAGCTGCGCTGTCCTCGACGAGACCCGTGACCCCCGTGAACCGACGGACCCCGGCGGCCTGGGTGACGGTGCCCGCGTCTTCGCGCGCGAGCTGCGGTTGTCGTTGAATCTCGAACACCTGGACCGCGACGGGGACGGGGAGGCGGCCGCACTCTGCGACCCGGGCCGCGCCTTTGCGGCCTACGCCGACTCAGCCGCCGCTCTGGACGCCTGGCACGACGGCGGTCGTCACGGTCCGCGACCGCCGGGACGGCTGCGCACCTATCACCCGCCGCATCTGTCCCGCATCACGCGGGCCCTGGCCGACCCGCTCTACCGGGTCGTCGCCGATCCCGACGGCCGCCCGCGCTCCCTGCGTCGGCAGGGCGCCTACTGACGGTGTCCCGAACGGGTGAGGTGGTCCCGATGCCGCGAGGGTGAGTCTACGTTTTTGCTGGTACTGCCGTTCGGACTCGGCAGGTGAAGGGCAATTGAGGGCGCTGGGGCGCCTGCGGGCGTTGCAGTACGCGAGCCAGCGGAAGATCGCCAGCCTCGCCTGCCACATCGTCGAGAACGGCCTTTGGTACGTCGTCTCCCGCTTGAGCCGGGCAAGGGCGTGGACGTCCGCACGCGTCTTGGAGGGAACCTGGGTGGTCAGCCCGACTTTCGCCATCTACACCAGCGGTCCGGCCAACGCATCGATCGCCACGGCAGCCAGATGCGGCTCCGGCCTGTAGATTGCGGTCACGCCTGCATCCGGTGCCGCTCGCATGGACGAAAACACCTTCTGGCAGCTCATCAACGACTGCATACCGTCCATGCCCGACCTCGACGCCGAGCAGTTGGCCGCAACAATGGCGGACTGTCTGACCGCAGGGCCGCTGGCGACGGTGATCGGGTTTGCCGAACGGTTGTCGTGGGCGCTCTACAGGCTGGATCGCAAGGAGTACGGGCACGACCTGTCGAGCGAAAGCCTCCTCTGGACGCGGGCAGCCGTCGTAGCCGCCGACGTGAAACCCACGAAGCAGTGCTCCGCGGTCCGCAGCTTTTCGCCTCCTGGGCCGCGGACCTCATCTGGGCAGAGAACCCGCCCTACGCGCCAGACGAGGGATACAGACGCATCACTGGTGAGGCGTGGAGTCGCAGCACCCGCTGCTCCTACTCGAACACCGCCGGATGGGCCAACGCATAGTCCCGATCTCGGCGACGTCAGAATGCCGCCGGATGTCCTGGGCCGTACCGAAGCAGCAGCACGAAAGTTCTGGCACGCGCGCCCGACGTGAACGCGGTGCTGCTCACAGGGCTGGTCTGCATGCGCTGTGGATGCGTGCCGCTGACTTGTACGGCGGCGCCGACAGCTTTGGCCGGCCAAGCGTCATTGCAGCTACCCCCGGGCCGTCGCCAGTAGGACAGTGAAACGCCCTGTATGCCGGCTGCCCTCCTCGCTCAACGATTCCGGGGCTGGTAAATATAATCTTCGCCATGTCGAAGCCTGACGAGCTGCTCGTGGATGTTGCTGCCTTGGTGGAATCCGGACCGAGCAATCAGATGTCCCTGACCGTGGTCACCGGTGGTGCTGTCATCACCGGTCGGCTTGCTCCCGAAGCGGTGTGGAGGCAGCGGGTGTCGGACGTGCTGACGGATTCTGCCCGCTTGGGCGAGTTCTCCACCGTCTTTGACGCCCCTGCGAAGAAAGACGGACCGCCGACGCATCTGCACTTCCATGTCGCCCGCATCCTGCAGGGCACGGTCGGCATCCCGGAGACGGGCGGGATGTACCGGGTTGCGATTGCCGACGTCAGCGCCTGGACCGTGGGCGACTTCAGCTATTTCGACCACTGAGCAGCCAGGCTGTGGCACCTGCGACCAGCAGGAGAGCCGACGTTGGCGGCTCGGGAAATGAACTGCGGTCGCTTCGGTGCCGCGGAAGGATCAGCGGCGGTGGGGCGAGTGTTATCTGCGGGGTCTGATGCTGGATGGTCGGCGCAAGTCGATCCAGCCGATGGCCGAGCGGTTGCCGGACGGGAACATGCAGGCCTTGCAGCAGTTCGTGAACCAGTCGCCGTGGGAATGGGAGCCGGTTCGCCGGCGGATCGCCGAGCGGTTGTGCGGGGTGATCACTCCCGAGGTGTGGGTGGTCGACGACGTGTCGTTCCCCAAGTGCGGGACCGCGTCGGTGGGAGTGGCCCGCCAGTACTGCGGGGCGCTGGGCGAGCGGGCGAACTGCCAGGTCGTGGTCAGCGTGCACGCGGCCACCGACACCGCATCGTGCCCGTTGGAGTGGGAACTGTTCCTGCCCGAGGAATGGGCGTCGGATCACCAGCGGCGCCGACGGGCCGGGGTGCCCGACGAGGTCGGCCACGTGTCCAAGACGCGCCTGGCACTGGGCCTGCTGGCCGCACACGATCTGGCCGTGCCGGTGATCGTGGCCGATGCCGGTTACGGCCGCAGCGTCTGGTTCCGGACCGCTCTGGAGGAACGCGGCTGGTCCTACGTGATGGCGGTGGATCCCATGGAGGTCGCCCGGCTCGCTGATGCGAAGCCGCATCAGCCCGCCTACAGCGGGCCGGGGCCACCCACCCTGCCCCGCTACCGCGAGGCTCCCCGGTCCTTGCGCACCTTCATCACGGCCGACACCTCCTTCGAGGAGGTCACCTGGCGGCAGGGCGGCAAGGGGACGATGACCTCGCGTTTCGCCGTGCTCGAGGTGCGGCCGTCGGGCAAGGAAGCCACCCGCACCGCCCAGGAACCGGCCGGCGGACGCGGCAGTTGGGACGGTGTGCTGCCGCTGCGGACCCTGCTCGTCGAACAGCCCCGGGACGCCGGTGAACCGACCGGCTACTGGATGAGCGATCTGCCTGCCGACACGGCGGTCGCCGACCTGGTGCGGTGGGCGAAGATGCGCCGGCGGATCGAACACGACTACCGCGAACTCAAACACGGTCTGGGCCTGGACCACTTCGAGGGCCGCACCTGGCGCGGCCGGCACCACCACGTCACCCTCGTCACACGCAGAACCAGACCCAGAACCTAACGAAGCACTACTAGATGTCGGCCTGGCGCGTGGTCACACACCCGCCCGAGAGCTACGCATACGTCATCCCGACGCCGCCTTTCCGCCTACGGGACTCAGTCCCGTAGGCGGAGAACTCGGTGCAACTCTGTGCGAGCGATCCAGGATCAGCGCGTTGACGATCGCTGGTTCGTCGCGGCCCGGTGTTCACGCACCGGGCCGCTCGCGTTCCTGCGACTCGCCATGAGCCACGCCCCCGGCTTCCTGGTGTTGGCCAGGCTCACGTCGCCGTCGTAGTGGGCCAGCAGTCGCCGGTCCATGACGCGGCGCCACAGGGGTGGGACCCAGGCAAGGACGATCATCGCCGCGTAGCCGGCGGGAAGCTGCGGGGCCTCGTCGAAGTGGCGCAGGGTCTGGTAGCGGCGCAGAGGGTTGGCGTGATGGTCGGAATGCCGCTGGAGTTGGAAGAGGAAGAGGTTGCTGACCGTGTTGTTGCTGTTCCAGCTGTGCCGGGGGGCGACTCGCTCGTAGCGGCCGTCCGGGCGTCGTCGGCGCAGCAGGCCGTAGTGCTCGAGGTAGTTGACCGATTCCAGCAGGCCGATACCGAGCGCCGCCTGTAGGAGCAGATAGGGCAGCACCACGAGGCCGAACGCCGTACTGAGGGCTGCGAAAACAGCCACGGACAGTGCCCAGGCGGACAGGACGTCATTGTGCCTGCTCCACGTACGCCGGCCCCGGCGCTGGAGGCGGCGCCGCTCCAGCGACCATGCGGAGCCCAGGCTGCCGACGACTGTCCGGGGCAGGAAGGCCCAGAAGCTCTCGCCCATCCGGGAGCTGGCGGGGTCTTCCGGTGTCGCGACGCGCACGTGGTGGCCGTGGTTGTGTTCGACGTAGAAGTGCCCGTAGCCGCTTTGGGCCAGTGCCAGGCGGCTGAGCCGGCGCTCCACCTGCTCACGCTTGTGACCGAGTTCGTGGGCTGTGTTGATGGCCACGCCCGCCACCACACCGGTGGTGGCGGCCAGCCCGATCGAGCCGACGATGCCGAGGCTGCCGCCGGACCACTGCGTACACGCCCAGACCAGGGAAGCGAACTGCAGCGGCAGATACAGATAGGTGCACCAGCGGTAGTAGCGGTCCTGTTCCAGGCGCTCCACGACGGCCTCGGGTGGGTTCTTCCCGTCCGCACCGGTGATCAGATCGAACAACGGCACCAGCACGAAGGCGAAGAACGGCCCCCACCACCAGAACGCCGTCACTCCGGTGAGGTGCACCAGGGCTCCTGCCTGCCAGGGCAGGGTCGGAACGGCGAGTGCCAAAGGCCACCACAGACGTTTGGGATCCCGCCAGGCGATGCCGTCGGCAACGTGGCTCATCGGCCCACTCCTTCATCCTGAAATCCGCGTGCTTCCGCCTCTTCCGCCCAGGTGGGGGCGGAAGCACGCGGTGGGGCCCTCAGACTGACAGCCGGCCAAACGGCTGACAAAGCCAGCGCAGTGTAAATATTCTGACTACCTGTCAGTGGCGTTGGAGGGGTGGAGCGGATGCAGCAGACAGTCGGCTCTTGGCGGCAAGCTCTGCCGACCGAAAGACAGCTGGCACAGGCCGCACAACCGCCGGACCCCCCGCGTGTCGCCTGGCGCAAGCAGATGCGCCGACGTGTGCTCGATGAGGCGTGGACCCTTGCCGCGGAGAACGGATGGGACCGGGTGCGGGTGGCCGACCTCGCCCAACGCGCCGAGGTCTCCCGCCCGTCCATCTACGCCGAATTCGGTGACCGCGCTGGAATAGGACAAGCCCTGGTACACCGGGAATCCGACCGGTTCCTCACCGGCCTGGCTGATGTACTGGAGCGCCATCGCACCCACGTGGGCCTCGCCCTCCAGGCAGGCGTCGGCCATGCCCTGGCCGAGGCCGAACGCAACCCCTTCATCGAAGCCGTGCTCAGCGCCGCCCGAGGCGGCACCGACGCCCTCCTGCCCTTCCTCACCAGTCGTCCCGAACCGATCCTCACCGCCGCTCGGACCTTGGTCTGCGGATGGCTGGGTGACGTCCTGCCGCGAGTGCAGGAGGGCCGGCGTGCCGAGGCCGCCGACCTCCTGGTGCGCCTCAGCATCAGCCACATGCTGCTGCCGCTCCCCGAGCCCGGCGCTGCGCCAGCCCGTGTGGCACGGGCAGCCTGCGCTGTGCTGGGAATCAAGCTGCAGGCGTAGGTTCCAGGCAATTGCATCAGGCGGCTCTGAGCTCTGACCAGCTGTCCCTCTGCCTTTTGCGCGGACAGCCGGGGTTCCGGTCATGACGAGCCATGCCCTCGTTCAGTCCGCCTCCAGGTCGTGCTGTCCGATCCGCCCCGGTCGGGGGCTGTTCACGGCGGGCGGCATGGGATTGCTGTCCCACCGTTCGATGCGGGGGCGTTGCCGGCGACCTGTAGCTGCAGGAGGGCCGGGCCGGCCGCATATGTGCAGGCGTTGGTGACCAGTTCACTCACGATCAGCTTAACGATCTCCACCGCCGGGTCCGCCACCGGAATGCTGAGCGCGTCGCGGACCGTGAAGAGGAAGGGCACGGCGAGGTGGCGGACCTGTGCGATACGGGAGCCGTTCCACGTCCACGGACAAGAAGTGCCTTCAGCGGGGCTGGGCCGTACGGTGGGCCCCATCGCGTTTGGCCTTGAGGACGTGCGGCCTGTCAGAGCGCGGGCTGTCGCACGCGACGCGGGCCCGCAAAGTTCCTGCGGGCCCGCTTCTGGCTGCTGCTGGGGGTCAGATGCGGCGGTGGCTCTGGTAGTAGCCGCTGACCTGCTCGTGGTAGCCGGCATCGCCGGTGTGCTTGTCCTTGTCGAACTCGGGGGAGTCCTTGATCTGGTCCTTGGTGAGGTCGATGTAGATCTTGCGGTCGTCCTGATCGACCCTGGTCACCGTGCCGGCGGGGAGCAGGACGTGCTTGCCGAAGATCCACACGCCGGTGTCGACGACGAGGTAGGCGGAGTCGACGTCGTCCGAGTGCTTGTCGACCTTGCCGATGCTGCCGTCGGTCGCCTCGACCTTGTACCCGGTCAGATCGGTGCCCGCGATGTGGCCGGCGGTCGGCTGGTAGCCCCAGATGCTGTCACTCATAGAGGTATCTCCCTCATCGGAATTCATCGCCCCGCAGTTGAACCGAGGCCTTTCGCACGTCATCGGATTCGGTGACGTTCCCTCAGGAAGCCGTGTGCCCGGTCTTTTGGCCTGCACACATTCGCGTTGTGGAATGGGCGGGCGGCCGGAGGGGCCGTGCTGGAGGCCATGGTTCCTGGCATAACGGCCGGCCTCCGACCGCAGCGCTCACGTTCCCCGATATGGCCGGTCCATGTAATTCACTGCTTTCGTCTTCCTTGTGACGGGTGCGCGAAACGCGGGGGGCCCGGCGCCACAGCGCCGGGCCCCCCGCGTTAATGCTCTGGTCAGGCGTGCTTACCAGCGGTACCAGCGGCCGCGCCTGCCACCGCTGCCCGCGGGCCGGATCACGAACCCGAGGGCCCACACGACGAGCACGATGACGGCGATCCACCACAGGGCCTTGAGTGCGAAACCGGCGCCGAAGAGGATCAGGGCGAGCAGAAGAACGAGAAGAATGGGAACCATAGTTATCAACCTCCGATGGCTCGTGTGCCCGGCCGACCTGTCTTCATTCCTGCGATCTTATGTATTGCTTGCGGGACTGAGGCTGTGAAATGTCGTGCTGCGACTTCGGGTTTGGAGACGAAACGCGGGGTGAGACGAAGGAGCATATTGACGTCGAACGGGACAGGGTGAGCGATTGTGGCTGCACACGAGAAGGCTCAGGCCAAGGGCGAGCAGGTCGAGGGCAAGGTCAAGAAGGTTGTCGGCGGCGCGGTCGGGAACGAGTCGCTGAAGGCGAAGGGGCAGGCCAAGGAGTCCAAGGGGGATCTCCGCCAGGCCAAGGAGAAGGCCAAGGACACCGTCAAGCCCGAGTAGACACCGCTGCTTGTTGAGCCCGGCCCCACCACGGGTGCCGGGCTCAGTGCTGTCCTGCCACCACACGCAGTCCTCCAGCAGCCGGCTGAGGCCGCAGCTGTGCCCGCACCGTGAGTTGCGCACGGACACACGGTGGTGAGCTGATCCACTTCGCAGCGGGTAGACGCGTGGACATGACTGATGTGGTGGAGGCTGGACTGTGGGGGTTGGTGGCGGGCTCGGCGCTGCTGCTGGGGGCCGCTCTGGGGTACGGGATACGGGTGCCGCAGAGGGCCGTCGCGAGCGTGATGGCCTTCGGGGCCGGAGTGCTGATCTCAGCGGTCTCCTTCGAACTGGTCGGGGAGGCCTACGACCAGGCAGGGCTCGGGCCGACAGCGACCGGTACCCTCATCGGCGCCCTGGCCTACACCGCGGGCAATGTATGGCTGGCCCGCCGGGGCGCGCGCCATCGCAAGCGCTCCGGTCATCAGCCGGGGGAGTCGCAGCCCTCAGAGGCCGAGCAGGGCGGCTCAGGGACGGCGCTGGCCCTCGGCGCGCTGCTGGATGGGGTGCCGGAGTCCGCCGTCATCGGTGTGAGCCTGCTCGATGGCGGAGCGGTCAGCCTGGTGACCGTGGCCGCTGTGTTCATCAGCAACGTCCCCGAGGGACTGTCCAGCTCGGCCGGCATGAAGAAAGCCGGCCGCACCCGAGGGTACGTCTTTGGCGTCTGGGCGGCGATCGCCGCGGCCAGCACGGTGTCCGCCGTCCTCGGCTACACGGTGGTCGGCTCCTTCTCACCCGCGGTGATCGCGGCGGTGACCGCGGTGGCGGCCGGGGCGATCCTCGCCATGCTCGCCGACACGATGATCCCTGAGGCCTTCGAGGACGCCCACCTGGCCATCGGGCTGATCACCGTCAGCGGCTTCCTCGTTTCCTTCGCCCTTTCCCACACCTGACCCCTCCGAGTCGTCCCGCCGCTGCGATACGAGGAGCCAGGCAATGCCGACGAGGAATCGTCGCAGGGGCGAATCGCCTCAGCATGAGGCGCAGGAGCTTTGGTGGCGGGCTCTACGACCGTGCAGTGCATGCTGGCCGCTGCCGCAGACGGGTCATGCCCCCTGGGCCGATGCCGGCGAGATTGTGGGAGAGGGCTGAGGACGGTTGCGCGAGGCGGCAGTGCTTCCCTGATCCACCGGTGGATCAGGGAAGCACAGCGCCCATTGACGGACCAAAGATACTGAGATTTCTTACAGTGAGCGTTTTCAGTGTGGTCACTGAGCGTTTTCAGCATGGCCACTGATCGGGTGACGGAGTGGGGTACGCAACGGACAGGGCTCCCGTGCCGTTGAGGGAGGTGTTCGACGTCTCAACTCAGCAGCACAGGAGCCC
>NZ_KZ626922.1 GCF_002911015.1 Streptomyces populi | reverse complement strand
CGGGCGCGGGGGGTGCCGGTCCGGGGGGCTCCCGGGGAACGGCCCGCGCCCGGTCGGCACGGCAACAGAGAACGACCGGGGGGTACAAACCAATGCGATTCTCAGGACCGCGTCGTACGGTCCTCGCCGCCACCGGCCTCATGGCCGTCCTGGCACTCACCGCGACCGCCTGCGACTCCGGTGACGACCGGGCGGACGGCGGGTCCACCGCCTCCGCGTCGCAGGGGTCCGTGAACGGCGATGACAAGATCGAGATTCCGGACGGCATCAAGGACAAGCTCAAGGAGCACGGCATCGATGTCGACAAGTGGAAGGACGGCGCCTGGAAGAACTGGGACGAGGACCAGTGGCTCGGTGAGGCCGAGGACTTCGTCAACCCGGTGATCGCCGGGCTGTGGAAGCCCGAGCGGATGAGGTCCGCCAAGGACCCGGCGAAGACGGTCTCCGCGCAGGACGCGGCGGCGGACCAGGGTGTCAGCGACCCGGAGCCGGCTCCCGTCGACGCCCGGGCCGAGCAGACTCCGTACCACGACCACGCCGCCCCGGTCGGGAAGGTCTTCTTCGACTCCCCCGAGGGATCGATGGTCTGCTCGGGCACGGTCGTCAAGGACGTGAACCACCCCGGCAGGTCCAACCTGGTGTGGACCGCGGGTCACTGCGTGCACGCCGGGAAGAAGGGCGGCTGGTACCGCAACATCGCCTTCGTGCCCTCCTACAACGACCGGGGCAGGTCCGAGGCGCAGCTCGCCGGTGCCACCGCTGCGGAGATCGCGCCGTACGGCCAGTGGTGGGCGGACTGGGCCTCGACCTCCGACGAGTGGATCTCCGGCGGCGACGAGACGGGCGGTGCGGGCGCCCCGTACGACTACGCCGTGCTGCACGTGAAGCCGGAGCAGGGCACGAAGTCGCTGGAGGAGACCGTCGGCGACGCGCTGGACGTGGACTTCTCCGAGCCGTCCGCCCAGGACGCCGGACCGATGGGCGCCTGGGGCTACCCGGCCGCGCCGCCGTACGACGGGCTGAGCATGTTCAAGTGCGTCGACAGGCCGGGCCGCCTCTCGCTGAGCCCGGCCATGCCCACGATGTACCGCATCGGCTGCACGATGACCGGCGGTTCGTCCGGCGGGGGCTGGTTCCGGGTCGTCGACGGCAGGACCGAGCTCGTCTCGAACACCTCGATCGGCCCGGCCGCTCACACCTGGCTGGCGGGACCGCAGCTGGGCAAGGGCGCCCGGGCGCTCTACGAGCGGATGAGCCGGGAGTACGGCGGCCGGTAGGCGGACCCCGTGCGCAGGGCGAAGGCCCGCCCCCTCGTGAGGGGGCGGGCCTTCCGTGTCCGCGGCGATCGCTCGCCGGGGTGCCGGTCCGGTCGCGCTACCGGAGCGCCGGCGCCGCGACGTACGGAGCGAGGTCCGCGGCCAGTTCCTCGTGCACCCGCGCCTTGAGCAGGGTGCCCTCCTCGGTGTGCTCCTCGGAGATCACCTCGCCCTCGGTGTGGGCGCGGGCGACCAGCTTGCCGTGCGTGTACGGAACGAGCGCCTCGACCTCGACCGAGGGGCGGGGCAGCTCGTTGTCGATCAGCGCGAGCAGTTCGTCGATGCCCTGGCCCGTGCGCGCCGAGACCGCGATGGAGCGCTTCTCGATCCGCAGCAGACGCTGGAGTACCAGCGGGTCCGCCGCGTCCGCCTTGTTGATCACCACGATCTCGGGCACCTTGGTCGCGCCGACGTCGGTGATGACCTCGCGCACCGCGGCCAGCTGCTCCTCCGGTGCCGGGTGCGAACCGTCCACGACGTGCAGGATCAGGTCGGAGTCGCCGACCTCCTCCATGGTGGAGCGGAACGCCTCGACCAGGTGGTGCGGCAGGTGGCGCACGAAGCCGACCGTGTCGGCCAGGGTGTACAGCCGCCCGCTCGGGGTCTCGGCCCGGCGCACGGTCGGGTCGAGGGTCGCGAACAGCGCGTTCTCGACGAGGACGCCCGCGCCGGTGAGGCGGTTGAGCAGGGACGACTTGCCGGCGTTGGTGTAACCGGCGATGGCGACCGAGGGCACCTTGTTGCGACGGCGCTCCTGGCGCTTGATCTCGCGGCCGGTCTTCATCTCCGCGATCTCCCGGCGCATCTTCGCCATCTTCTCGCGGATGCGGCGCCGGTCCGTCTCGATCTTGGTCTCACCGGGACCACGGGTGGCGAGGCCGCCGCCCTTGCCGCCGCCCATCTGCCGGGACAGCGACTGACCCCAGCCGCGCAGCCTCGGCAGCATGTACTGCATCTGCGCGAGCGCCACCTGCGCCTTGCCCTCCCGGGACTTGGCGTGCTGGGCGAAGATGTCGAGGATCAGGGCCGTACGGTCGATGACCTTGACCTTGACGACGTCCTCGAGGTGGATCAGCTGGCCGGGGCTCAGCTCACCGTCACAGATCACGGTGTCGGCGCCGGTCTCGATCACGATGTCCCGGAGTTCGTTGGCCTTGCCGGAACCGATGTACGTGGCCGCGTCGGGCTTGTCACGGCGCTGGACGACGCCGTCGAGCACGAGCGCTCCCGCGGTCTCCGCGAGCGCGGCCAGCTCGGCCAGCGAGTTGTCCGCGTCCTGGATGGTCCCCGAGGTCCAGACACCGACGAGGACGACGCGCTCCAGACGGAGCTGCCGGTACTCGACCTCGGTGACGTCCTCGAGCTCGGTGGAGAGGCCCGCCACACGGCGCAGGGCCGCGCGCTCGGAGCGTTCGAACTGCTCGCCGTCCCGGTCTCCGTCGATCTCGTGGCTCCAGGCGACGTCCTCTTCCATCAGGGCATCGGCCCGAAGACCTTCGGGGTAGTTCTGCGCGGAAGTCTGCGCGTCCTGGGAAGGGGAAGAAGAGGAGGTCATTGGATCCTTACGTAGATGACGAAAGCCGCGGGCCGACGAATACCGCCCGCCACAGGGAACAACGTCCGGGGCCGCCGGGAGATTCCCGGTCCCGGCCGGGCCGGTCCTCCGGAGGGGCCGCGCCGCCGGCTCGAAGATGGTCGCACGGCACGGCCCGGCTCGTCACGCGACTTATCGTGACCCGGCGGGCACCCGCGGGTGCCGCGTCCTCACGCCTTCTTGCCCGCCTTCGGGGCGTCGCTCCTCCAGTCCGGGTGCCCCGGCATCGGCGGTGTCTTCCCGCCGTACAGCCACGCCTCGAAGAACCCGCTCAGATCACGTGCGGCGACGGCGGAGGCGAGGTCCGTGAAGTCGGCCGTCGAGGCCACGCCGTCACGGTTGACGCTCACCCACGTCCGCTCCAGGCGTTCGAACGCCGGGCGCCCGATCTCCTGGCGCAGCGCGTACAGGACCAGGGCGGCGCCGTCGTAGACGTTCGGCCGGAAGATGCTGATCTTCTGGCCCGGCTTCGGTCCCTTGGGCCTGGCGGGCGGCCCGCCGGCGGCGCGCCAGGAGTCGGACAGCCGGTAGGCGGCCTTCATCCGCTTCTCCATGGGCTTGTGCGCCTTCTCCTCGGCGTACAGGGCTTCGTACCAGGTGGCGTGCCCTTCGTTGAGCCACACGTCGGACCAGGTGCGGGGGGCGACGCTGTCGCCGAACCACTGGTGCGACAGCTCGTGCACCATGATCGATTCGACGAACCACTTCGGGTAGGCGGACTGGGTGAAGAGCTCCTTCTCGAAGAGCGAGAGCGTCTGTGTCTCCAGCTCGAAGCCGGTCTGCGCCTGGGCCATCAGCAGACCGTAGGTCTCGAAGGGGTACCGCCCGACCTTGCTCTCCATCCAGGCGATCTGGCCGGGGGTCCTGCGCAGCCACGGCTCGAGCGCCGCGCGGTCGGCACGGGGGACCACGTCCCGCACGGGCAGTCCGTGCGGGCCCTGCCGGTGCAGTACGGCGGAGCGGCCGATGGACACCTGGGTGAGCTCGGTGGCCATGGGGTGCTCGGTCCGGTACGTCCAGGTCGTGGCCCCGCGGGCCCGGCGGGTGCCCTCGGGCAGACCGTTGGCGACGACCGTGTACGCGTCGGGGGCCGTCACGTGGATGGTGAACAAGGCCTTGTCGGAGGGGTGGTCGTTGCACGGGTAGACCAGGTGCGCGGCGTCGGCCTGGGCGGCCATCGCGAGCCCGTCCTTGGTCCGTACCCAGCCGCCGTCCTGGCCCTTGGCGCTCACCGGGTCACTCGTGTGACGCACGGTGATGCGCAGCGGGCTCCCGGCGAGCAGGGGTTCGTCCGGCGTCACCACCAGGTCCTCGCCGGCCCGGGTGAAGCGGGCGGGGGATCCGTCGACCTCGACCGACCGGACGCTGCCGTGCGCGAAGTCGAGGTTGACGCGGTCGAGCGTCTCGGTGGTCACGGCGTCGATCGTGGTGACGGCCGAGAGCGGCTTGTCGTTGCTGCCGGGGTAGGTGAAGCGGAGGTCGTACGACTCGACGTCGTACCCGGGGTTGCCGAGGGTGGGGAAGAGGCGGTCGCCGACTCCCAGGGGCACGGCCGGGTCCGGGGCGCTCGCGGCGATCAGGCAGACGGATACGGCCGAGGCGAGCAGGCCCGCCGTGACACGGCGGCTCCTCGGGCGTGCGGGCGTGGGGATGACGTTGAGCAGCATGGACCACGGCTACCAGCGCGCACCGGTCACGTGCCGCCGACTCGCACCCGGCCCACTCGAACGAGTAGATCCCGGAACTCGTTGGGGGCAGCGCGCGGCCGCCGGGTCCGGGCGCGCCCGGTCCGACGGGTCACCGGCGCCCGGCACACCGGCCGAGCGCCGGTCCTTGCGCCTCCGTCACACGGCCCGCGACCCCCCACCGGCCGACCGGGATCCCGTCCCACGATCCGCCGTCCGGTCAACGGCCCCGAGCCCCCGCCGCATGGCCCGCCGACCGGTCACCGGTCCCTGGATCCCCGTCACCCGGTCCGTCGGTCGGCCGTCGTCCCGCGGACCGTCGTCGTGCGTCAGCCGGCCGGCGCCGTCTCCCGCTCTACCGGTCCGCGGTCGCCGGATGCTGGGGGCGGCTCACGTCGTACACGCCGGGCACGTTGCGCATCGCGCGCATCAGGCCGGGAAGGTGGGCCGCGTCCGGGAGTTGGAGCGTGTAGGTGTGGCGCACGCGCTGCTGGCTCGGGGGCTCGACGGTCGCGGAGACGATGGCGACCCCCTCCGCCGCGATGGCCTCGGTGAGGTCGGCGAGCAGATGCGGGCGTCCGAACGACTCGGCGACCAGGGTGACACGGCACTCGGCGGTGTCCCCCCAGCGCACTTCCACCTCCGGGCGCCCCGCGCTCTTCATGCGCGCCGCTCCGGCGCACTCGACGCGGTGGACGGTGACCACTCCCCCGCGGACGGCGAAGCCGGTCACCTCGTCGGGCGGTACGGGCGTACAGCAGCCGGCCATGCGTACGGACGCGCCGGGCCGGTCGACGACGGCGCTCGCGGGGCGGGCGGCCTGCGTCTCGGCGGGGCGGTCCGGGGCCGCGACGGGCGGCCGGGGGCCGGCGGCGGAGGTCTTGGACGCCTCCTCGTCGCCGGGTGCGGGATGCGTGGCCATCCAGCGCTGGATGGCGATCCGCGCGGCGGGCGTGTGCGCGTGCTCCAGCCACTCCCTGGACGGCTCCGAGGCGGGGTCCTGACCCATGAGGAGCTGAACGGTGTCGCCGTCCCTCAGGACCGTGCTCAGCGTCGCCAGGCGGCCGTTGACGCGGGCGCCGATGCAGGCGTGCGCGTCCTCGCCGTACTGCGCGTACGCCGCGTCGACGCAACTGGCGCCCTCCGGAAGGCCGAGCGAGCCCCCGTCGGCGCGGAAGACGGTGATCTCACGGTCCTGGGCGAGGTCTTCGCGCAGCGTCGACCAGAACGTGTCCGGGTCCGGGGCGCCCTGCTGCCAGTCCAGCAGCCGGGAGAGCCAGCCGGGGCGGGTGGGGTCGGCGCGCTCGCCGTCGAAGGGGCGGTCGCCTCCGCCGTCCGGCGCTTCCTCCGACGGCGGCGCGTAGGGGTTGCCGAGCGCGATGACTCCGGCCTCGGCGACCTTGTGCATCTGGTGGGTGCGGATGAGGACTTCGGCGACCTGGCCGTCGCCGCGGGTGACGGCCGTGTGCAGCGACTGGTACAGGTTGAACTTGGGGACGGCGATGAAGTCCTTGAACTCCGAGACCACCGGGGTGAGACAGGTGTGCAGTTCGCCGAGGACCCCGTAGCAGTCGGCGTCCTCGTTGACGAGCACCAGGAGACGTCCGAAGTCGGCGCCGCGCATGGGGCCGCGCTTGCGCGACACCCGGTGCACGGAGACGAAGTGCCTCGGCCTTATGAGTACTTCGGCCTGGATCCCGGCGTCGCGCAGGACCGCGCGCACCTCCTCGGCGATCTCCGCGAGGGGGTCGTCGGCGCGGCCCGCGTTCTCGGCGATGAGCTCCCGGGTGCGCACGTATTCCTCGGGGTGCAGGATCGCGAAGACGAGGTCTTCCAGTTCGGTCTTGAGCGCCTGCACGCCCAGGCGTTCGGCGAGCGGGATCAGCACGTCCCTGGTCACTTTGGCGATGCGCGCCTGTTTCTCGGGGCGCATGACACCGAGGGTCCGCATGTTGTGCAGCCGGTCCGCGAGTTTGATCGACATGACCCGGACGTCGTTGCCCGTCGCGACGAGCATCTTGCGGAAGGTCTCCGGTTCGGCGGCGGCGCCGTAGTCGACCTTCTCCAGCTTGGTGACACCGTCGACCAGGTAGCAGACCTCGTCGCCGAACTCCTCACGGACCTGATCAAGCGTCACTTCCGTGTCCTCGACGGTGTCGTGGAGCAGGGAGGCGGTCAACGTCGTGGTCTCGGCGCCGAGTTCGGCGAGGATCAGGGTCACGGCGAGCGGGTGGGTGATGTACGGCTCCCCGCTCTTGCGCATCTGCCCGCGGTGCGAGGACTCCGCGAGCACCCAGGCCCGGCGCAGGGGTTCCAGCTTGGCGTCGGGATGGTGGGCGCGATGGGCCTCGGCCACGTGCCCGATCGCGTCCGGCAGCCGGTCGCGGGTCGCGGGCCCGAGCAGCGCGGCCCGCCCCAGCCGGCGCAGGTCGATCCGGGGCCGCGCCTTCCTGCGGTACGCCGGGGTCGCCTCCGGCTCCAGCGACGCCGAGCGCTGGGTGGCGGGCGTCGCGGGGCCTGGCGTCGCGGGATTCGTCGCCTCCGCACTCATGGGCACCTCCGGCTGCGTAAGACCGGCGGACGGGTGCCCCATGGCGTACTCGGCTCAGGGGATGGTGTCGGTCCCCCGTCCGGGCCGGTGCTTGATGCTACCGACCCCATCACGCCCGGCCGACCGCCTCTCGCCGAGCGTGAAACGGATCACCCATTCGAGCTACGGTTTCGGGGTTTACGGTTTCGATTTTCTGGAATGGGCGGCAAGGACGTACGACGTCCGTCCTGTGCGGCGCGACGGCGTCGGACCGGCGTGCCGTGCGGCACCGGAGCGGGCAGGACCCGTCGGTGCCGCCGCGCGGCCGCGTGGCTCAGCGCAACGCGCCGTCCAGCCACTCCGCGTCGATCTCGCCCTCGGCGACGATCACGGCGGGGCCCGTCATCTCGATCTCGCCGTCCGCGTGCTCGGTGATGACCAGGCGTCCGCCGGGCACGTCGACGGTGTACGTCGCCGGGGTACCGGTCACCGTGGGGTCGGCACCGTCACGGCGGGCCGCGGCGACGGCCACGGCGCACGCGCCCGTGCCGCAGGAACGGGTCTCGCCGGAGCCGCGCTCGTGGACGCGCAGGGCGACGTGGCGCGGCCCCCGGTCGACCACGAACTCGACGTTGACCCCGTCCGGATAGGCCGACGCCGGAGCGAACGGCGGCGGTGTGAACAGATCGCCGGCGTGCGCGAGGTCGTCCACGAAGGCGACGGCGTGCGGGTTGCCCATGTTCACGTTGCGCGCGGGCCAGCTGCGCTCGCCGACGCTCACCGTGACCTCTCCCTCGGGGAGGAGTGCCTTGCCCATGCCGACGGTGACGTCCCCGTCCTTGGCGATGTGTACGGGCTTCACCCCGCCGCGCGTGGCCACCGTGATGTCACCTTCGGCCACATGCCCGGCGCGGTGGAGGTAGTGGGCGAACACGCGCACTCCGTTGCCGCACATCTCGGCGACCGAACCGTCGGCGTTGCGGTAGTCCATGAACCACTCCGCCTCGGCCGCCATCCCCTCGGCCTCGGGGTGCGCGGCGGACCGCACGACGTGCAGCAGGCCGTCGCCGCCGATGCCCGCACGGCGGTCGCACAGGGCGGCGACGGCGGCGGGAGGCAGGTCGACGGCGTTCTCCGGGTCCGGGACGATCACGAAGTCGTTCTCGGTCCCGTGGCCCTTGAGGAAGGCGATCCGCGTGCTCATCCCTCGATCGTACGGGGTCCCCGCGGCCGTCCGGGCGGCACGGGTCCGCGGGGTCAGCGCAGCCGGGCCACGCGTCCCACGGCGAGCACGGCCACCGCGGCGACGATCACGACGTAGGCGAGCACCACCCGCCAGTCGACGCGCCGGCCGGAGCCGCGCGGCGGGAAGCCGGGCAGGGTGTAGCCGACCCGGCGGGCGGCCATCATGCCCCAGCCGGCGGCGCACAGGCAGATCAGCAGCCCGAGCATGGCGACCACGGCACCGCCGTCCCCGAACTCGAAGGCGAGCGGGAAGGCGAACATCAGGGAGCCCGTCGCGGCCAGCGTCACGATGGGCGCGAGCTGCCAGATGCGCAGCAGACGCTGCGGGCGCAGCTCGACCTCGACCTCCGGCTCCGGGGACATCTCGCCGGGGCCGGGGCCGTCGGAACTCAGTCGCTCTCCGCCCAGCTCCGGCTCGACGCCGGGATCGGCGTCCGGATCGATGCTCAGACGAACTCCGTCCCGATCAGCGCCGTACTCAGCGCCTCGTGCAGTGTCGCGAGGGCCGGCCTCCATCGCCACGCGCCCTCCCAACTCGGACTTCACTGGTCGATCGAAGCTTGATGATGGCACGGCACCGGAGGCCCGGATGACAGCCGGAGCGTCCCGATGCCATGACGTGATCAGGCTGTGACCGGTCGTTCGACCAACGCCAGTGCGAGTCCCGTGAGTTCCCCGAGATCCGCCGCGGCCCCACTGAGCCAATGCACCCTGGGGTCGCGCCGGAACCATGAATCCTGGCGGCGCGCGAAGCGCTTGGTGGCGCGAACGGTCTCGGCACGGGCCTCGTCCTCGGTGCACTCTCCGGCGAGCGCCGCGAGGACCTGCTGGTATCCGAGCGCGCGGGAGGCGGTGCGCCCGGCGCGCAGGCCCTGCGCCTCCAGCGCCCGCACTTCGTCCACGAGCCCGGCCTCCCACATCCGGTCCACCCGGTGCGCGATGCGCTCGTCGAGCTCGGGGCGCGCCACGTCGACACCGATCTGGAGGGTGTCGTAGACGGAGTCGTGGCCGGGCAGGTTGGCGGTGAAGGGCTTGCCGGTGATCTCGATGACCTCGAGGGCGCGGACGATGCGGCGGCCGTTGCTGGGCAGGATCGCCTGGGCGGCCCCGGGATCGGACATGGCGAGCCGGGCGTGCAGGGCTCCGGATCCGCGCAGGGTGAGCTCCTCCTCCAGGCGGGCGCGCACGGCGGGGTCGGTGCCGGGGAACTCCATCTTGTCGACAGCCCCGCGGACGTACAGTCCGGAGCCGCCCACCAGGATCGGCCAGCGCCCCTCGGCGAGCAGCGCGTCGATCCGGGCACGGGCGAGCCGCTGGTACTCGGCGACGCTGGCGGTGACCGTCACGTCCCAGACGTCCAGGAGGTGGTGCGGGACGCCGCCGCGCTCGGCGGGCGTCAGCTTGGCGGTGCCGATGTCCATCCCGCGGTACAGCTGCATCGAGTCGGCGTTGATGACCTCGCCTCCGAGACGTCCGGCGAGGAAAACGCCCAGATCGGACTTTCCTGCCGCGGTCGGTCCGACGACTGCGATGACCCGGGGTACGGGAGGTGCGCTGCTCACGGTCCCAGTCTCGCAAACCCCGGAACCTCTCCCCCAACGAGCCGACGCGGGGCCGCGCCGGGCTGCGCGGAACCCCACCCCCACGAGTAACGTAAGGACCGGGTACGGGCGTTTCGCCCGGAAAGGGCCCCCGCGCACGACTGTTCCGCGAGGGAAGGCGAACCATGGGTCTGATGGACGAGCTGAAAGCCAAGCTGGGGCCCGCCAAGGACAAGGTCTCCGGGCTCGCGCAGCAACACGGGCACAAGGTCACCCACGGCCTGGACAAGGCCGCGAAGGTGGTCGACGACAAGACCAAGCACAAGTACAGCGACAAGATCCACACGGGCACGGGCAAGGCGAAGCACGCCATGGACCGCCTCGCGCACAAGGACGACGGCGAGGACGCGGGCCCGCCGGACACGGCGGCCCCGCCTCGGACGCCCTGAACGCCCCGCGCACCGGCGGACGGCCGCGAAGGGCCCGGACCGCCTCCGGCGTCGGACGCGTCGGGTACGGCCGTGTCCGCCGGAGCTGACGCCGTGTCGGGGCCGACGGGACCGAGGGGACTGACGGTGCGTCGGCGCGCACGTACGCGGGTGTACGCGCACGTGCGCGTGAGTCCTGCGGGTGCGCCCGGCCGCGCGGCGCACCCGTACGGACCAGGGCCCCGTGTCTTTCCGGACGCGGCTCCCGTTCCGGCCCCTACGACCAGGCCGCCACCAGGTATCCCACCCCGTAGGGAGCGTCGTCGTAGAGCAGGGCGCCGCCGAGACCCGCGCCCTCCGCCGCGCCCGCGAGGACCTGCCAGGGGGCGCGCCCCGCGGCTTTCAGCTCGTGGGCCAGAGAGGTGTCCAGCGTCTTGAGGGCCGTGACGTCGGCCGCCGCGAGCGCCCGCGCGACCTCCGCGTCGAAACCCTCCGCGCGTTCGTCGAGGTAGCCCGGCGCCTTGAGGGTCCTGCACGCGCTGGCATCGCCCATCACCAGCAGGGCCACCCGCCCGGCGCGCTCGCCGATCTGTCGGCCGGCCTGGACGCACCGCTCGGCCTCCAGGGGTTCCCCGACCCCGAGCCCCTCCACCGGGGCGTCGGACCAGCCGGTGCGCTCCAGCAGCCAGGCGGCGACGGCGAGGGAGGACGGCAGCTCACGTTCCGGGGACGCGGGGCCGGCGCCGCCCGTCCCTGGGTCCGTGCCCTCCCCGTCGGGGCGGCCGAGGCGTACGTCGAGGTCGACCCCGAAACCGGCGAAGGAGCCGCGGGCGCCCTCCGGGTGGGGGCCGCGACCGCTCTTCTCGGCCGGGCCGACGACCACCAGCAGGTCGGGACGGGAGGCGGCGAGCACGCCGAGCGCGTCCGTGCACGCGGCACGCGCGGCGTCCAGCTCGGGGGCGGCTCCGGCGGCGACCTCGGGGACGAGCAGCGGAGGGCAGGGGCAGACTGCGGCGGCTACAAGCATGAGCCGCAGCGTAACGCCGTACCCGGCCGGTCCGCCCCGGCCCCGGTTCCTCGCGCCCGCCTCCGGCACGCCCCGGTGCCGTCACCTCCGGGGGTCTCCGGATGCCCCGGTGCCGTGCCCGCGTCGGAGCCGCCCCATGCGTCCGCCGGGTCCGCCGCGGTGCGCCCGTCGGCGACCCGTCCGCCCGTGCCGGTCAACCCGGCGTCCGGACGTCCGGGCCGGTCCGGGCGGGGGCCTACGTGTGCGACCGCCGCAGTCCGCCGCAGTGCGGTGCGGTACGTCTGTCGATGATCCGTCCGCCCCTGCCGGTCAACCCTGCGGCCGGGTCGGTCCGCCGTGTCGGCGTGGGCCGGTCGGCGTGCCCGCGTGGGCACGCCGGTCTCCGCGTCGGTCCCGGTCCGCCGGGTCAGTCGCAGCCGCAGCCGCTGCCCGTGGCGACCGGGAGCGGCGCCGGGGCGCCGATCTTCGGCAGGCCCAGCATGACGCCGGCCGGCTTGGCGGCCTCGGCGGCGTTGCGCTTCTCCCAGGCGTCCCCCGCGCGCGTGCGGCGCACGTCCAGGACGGCACCCTCGGCGAGCAGGTGGTGCGGGGCGGCGTACGTGATCTCGACGGTCACCACGTCACCGGGGCGGACCTCCGCGTCGGGCTTGGTGAAGTGGACCAGCCGGTTGTCGGGGGCACGGCCCGACAGGCGGTGGGTGGCACCGTCCTTGCGGCCCTCGCCCTCGGCGACCATCAGCTCCAGGACGCGGCCGACCTGCTTCTTGTTCTCGTCCCAGGAGATCTCCTCCTGGAGGGCGACGAGACGCTCGTAGCGCGCCTGGACGACCTCCTTGGGGATCTGCCCCTCCATGGTGGCCGCCGGGGTGCCGGGGCGCTTGGAGTACTGGAACGTGAAGGCCGCGGAGAAGCGGGCCTCGCGGACCGCGTGGAGGGTCTGCTCGAAGTCCTCCTCCGTCTCTCCGGGGAAGCCCACGATGATGTCGGTGGTGATCGCCGCGTGCGGGATGGCGGCCCGGACCTTCTCGATGATCCCGAGGAAGCGCTCCTGGCGGTACGAGCGGCGCATGGCCTTCAGGACGGTGTCCGATCCGGACTGCATCGGCATGTGCAGCTGCGGCATCACGTTCGGCGTCTCCGCCATGGCGGCGATCACGTCGTCGGTGAAGTCGCGCGGGTGCGGCGAGGTGAAGCGCACGCGCTCCAGGCCCTCGATCTTCCCGCAGGCGCGCAGCAGCTTGCTGAAGGCCTCGCGGTCGCCGATGTCGCTCCCGTACGCGTTGACGTTCTGGCCGAGCAGGGTGATCTCGGAGACGCCCTCGCCGACGAGTGCCTCGATCTCGGCCAGGATGTCGCCGGTCCTGCGGTCCTTCTCCTTGCCGCGCAGGGCCGGGACGATGCAGAAGGTGCAGGTGTTGTTGCAGCCGACGGAGATCGACACCCAGGCCGCGTACGCGCTCTCGCGGCGGGTCGGCAGCGTGGAGGGGAAGGCCTCCAGGGACTCGGCGATCTCGATCTGCGCCTCCTCCTGGACGCGGGCGCGCTCCAGGAGGACCGGCAGCTTGCCGATGTTGTGCGTGCCGAAGACGACGTCCACCCAGGGCGCCCGCTTCACGATGGTGTCGCGGTCCTTCTGGGCGAGGCAGCCGCCGACGGCGATCTGCATGCCGGGGCGCTTCGTCTTCATCGGGGCGAGGCGGCCGAGGTTGCCGTAGAGCTTGTTGTCGGCGTTCTCGCGCACGGCGCAGGTGTTGAAGACGACGACGTCCGCGTCCCCGTCCGCGCCCTCGGGCGCCCGCACGTAACCGGCGTCCTCCAGGAGCCCGGAAAGCCGTTCGGAGTCATGGACGTTCATCTGACACCCGTAGGTGCGTACTTCGTACGTCTTGGTTTCCTGAACGTCCACTGCCTGACTCCGGTCGCCGCTGCTCATGGGACAAGGGTAGGCGGTGCCGGGAGTACGTCCGGACGCCGGAGTCCTCGCCCCCGGCGCCCGTCACACGACGTACGGCCTCCGGCACCCGGTGTCCGGTCCGCGCCCTCCGGCACCCCGGCACCCGGCGTCCGCTCCGCGGCCGGTCACCCGCCCAGTGCGACGAACCGCTCGGCGACGGTCCTCGCGGCGGTTCCGAGCAGGATCGTGTAGTGGTTGCAGCCCTCGACCAGCTCGGCGGGAAGGTTCCCCGGCCCGCCGGTCCAGCGTTCGACGACGGACTCCGGCAGCATCGGCGGTTCCTGTCCGAGCAGCCCGAGCGGCGCGTGCAGCAGCAGAGCCGGGACGCCCAGCCCGGTGAGGCCGGCGGCGAACCGGTCGGCCGACGTCAGCAGATCCCGCCCGTCGTGGCGCACGGCCTCCTCGCGCACCTTCGAGCGCCGGGCGCCCCGGGCCCCTGTGACGTCGTAGCGCACGTACGCCTCGATGTCCGCGTTCCAGTGCGGGCCGAGCGCCGGATGCGCGCGGAAGAAGTCGACGTAGGCCGCGTCGGTCCCGTACGTCCGGCCGAGGCGGGCCAGTGCCGGTCCGAGCGTGGTGTCCAGAAGGGCGTCGAGGTCGGCGCCGGGCGGGACGGGCAGCGGCAGGCCGCCGTCGACGAGCAGCAGCCGGTCGAACAGCGCGGGCCGGAGCGCGGCGGCGGTCAGCGCGGCGTACGCGCCCATGGAGTGCCCGGTCAGGGCGACCGGCCGCCCTCCGCCCAGGTCCTGGGCCAGGCGGCACAGGTCCGCGGCGTGCCGGTCGAGGCCGTACGGGCCGGGGGTGTCCGCGCTTCCGCCGCGCCCCCGCAGGTCGGGCGCGAACAGGCTCCATTCGCCGGGGAGCCGACGGGCCAGGGCGCGGAAGGACATCCCGGATCCGGTGATGCCGTGCGCCGCGAGAGCGGTCCGCGGCCCCCTGCCGAACCGCAGGACACGGAGGGTTCCGCCCTCGACGGGCAGATCGAGTACGGCCGGCTCGTCCATGCGCTCTCCTCGTCGTCGCTGGTTCTCCCGCGGTGGTGTCGGCCGTACGGCCCCCTCCGCCCCTCGGGGACTCCCCTGGTCCTACGCGCCCGGCGCGCTCCACCCCTGCCGCCGCAGCACCTCCGACACGTCCGGTGCCCGGTAGTGCTCGCCCTTGAGGACCTTGCCGTCGGCCCTGCGGGCGACGTGCCCGTCGGGGCCGATCTTCGTCATGTTGGCCCGGTGGATCTCGGCGATCACCGCGTCGAGGTCGATCCCGTGGACGAGGGCCGTGCCGTACGCCACGTACACGACGTCGGCGAGCTCGTGCGCCAGCCGGTCGAGCGGGCCGCCGACCGAGACCTCGGCGACCTCCGCGGCCTCCTCCGCCAGCAGCTCGCCGCGGTGCGCGGCGAGTTCCGGGGATACCTCGGTGGGGGTGCCCCGGACGTCGAGGCCGAAGGCGAGATGGAATTCGCGGACCAGGGAGACCGGGGAACCGGAGGACACGGGAGACACCGGGGAGTCGGACGGTGGGACCTGTGACGGCGAGGACGGCTGCATCCGGCGAGCCTACCCATCCGCCGGTGCCCGCTCCCGGGGCCGGCCCTGGCCAGAACCGGCCCCGGACTGGCAGGATCGCGCGCATGTTCCAGGCACTCCCCCGCATCGGCCGGCGACTCGCGCTGTCCGGCTCGGCGGCCGTCCTCGCGGTCGTCGGGCTGCTGCTGTGGTGGCTGCTGCCGCTGGGCGGGGAATCCCCGAGCGGGACGATCACCTTCAGCACGGGCACCCCGACCGGGGTCTACCAGATGTACGGAAAGCTCCTCCAGGGCGCCATCGCCAAGGACATGCCGCGGCTGAAGGTGCGGCTGTGGGACAGCGACGGATCGCAGGAGAACATCAGCCGGGTGGCCACCGGCGAGGCCGACTTCACCATCGCGGCGGCCGACGCCGTGGAGGCGTACGTCCTCCAGGACAAGCCGGGAGCGAAGCGGCTGCGCGGCTGCTCGCGGCTCTACGACGACTACGTGCACCTGGTGGTCCTGCGTTCCTCGCCCGTGGAGTCCGTGAAGGACCTGAGGGGCCTGAAGGTCGCCGTGGGACCGAGCGGTTCCGGGGTGCGGCTGATCGCGAACCACGTGCTCGAGGCGGCGGGTCTCGACCCTCGCAAGGACATCGAGCCGCTCGACGCCAGCATCGCGAAGATGCCCGACCTGCTCGAACAGCACAAGATCGACGCCTTCTTCTGGTCGGGCGGTCTGCCGACGAACGCCGTCCAGGGCCTCTCGAAGACCGCCGACATCCGGCTGGTGCCGATCGGGAGCGACCTGGTCGAGGCGCTGCACAAGCAGGGCGGCGGCTCGCGCTACTACCGGTCCGCCGTGATGCCCGCCGACGCCTACCCGCGGGCGCAGCGCGGCGCCGCCGTGCAGACGCTGGCCGTGGCCAACTTCCTGATCACCCGGGAGGACGCGGACGCGGACCTCACCGAGGAGCTCACCCGTACGGTGATCGCGAGCCGCGACCGCATCGGCTCGGTGGTGCACGCGGCCCAGCTGGTGGACCTGCGCACGGCGATCTACACCGATCCGCTGCCGCTGCACGAGGGCGCGCGCCGCTACTACCGGTCGATCAAGCCGTAGCGGTCCCCGTACGGCGGGGCCGGCCCGCCGGATCCCTCAGGCCACCGGTTCCGACCTGGGCACCGTCACCGTCACCCGCAGGCCGTGCGGTTCGTGGTGGCCGTACGCGATGGAGCCGCCGCCCGCGGCGAGCAGGGCCCGGGAGATGGAGAGGCCGAGGCCCGAGCCCTTGACGTTCTGGTGGGCGGTGCTGCGCCAGAAGCGGTCGCCGATGCGGGTCAGGTCCTCGTCGCCGAGTCCGGGGCCGCCGTCGGTGACCACGACGGTCGAGGACGCGCCGTTCGAGGCGACCGTCACCTCGACGCACTCCCCCTCGGGCGTGAACTTGACCGCGTTGTCGATCACCGCGTCCAGGGCGCTGGACAGGGTGATGGGGTCGGCCCAGGCGGTCGTGGGCGGGCAGTTCCCCGTCAGCCGTACGCCCTTGCTGTCGGCGACCGGCTGCCAGGACGCCACGCGCTCGGCGGTCAGCGCGCCGATGTCGGTCAGGCGCACGTCGGCCTCGGCGTGCTCGGCGAGGGCCAGGTCGAGCAGGTCGTCGAGCACCTGGGTCAGGCGCTTGCCCTCGGTGCGGACGGACGCGATCTCCTCGTTGCCCTCCGGGAGTTCGAGGGCGAGCAGCTCGATCCGCAGCAGCAGCGCCGAGAGCGGGTTGCGCAGTTGGTGCGAGGCGTCGGCGACGAAGGCCCGCTGCTGTTCCAGCACGCTCTCGACGTTGTCCGCCATCTCGTTGAACGACCGTGCCAGACGCTGGAGTTCGGGCGGTCCGCCGGAGGGCGCGACCCGGGACTTCAGTCGGCCGGTCGCGATGTCGTGGGTGGTGGCGTCGAGAACGCGCACGGGCCTGAGCACCCAGCCGGTGAGGCGCAGCGCGGCGCCGAGCGCGAGGAGCATCGCGGCGATCTCGCCCGCGCCGATGACCAGCCAGCCGTGCAGGGTCTCGGAACGCATCTGCCCGGTGGGCGAGTCGGTGACGACGACGCCGATGACGTCGCCGTCGCGTATGACCGGGGAAGCGACGACGAGCCGGTGGCGCTGCCAGGGCCAGACCTGTTCGGGATCGTGACTGCGGCGGCTGACGAGCGCCTCGTTGAAGGCGTCGCGGGCCGCGCCGGACTCGGGCAGGAGCCAGCTCTCCGGCGCGTTGGCCATCGGCATGTCGTCGCGGTAGAAGACGCCTGCCCGGATGCCGTACACCTCGTAGTAGCGGGCGAGTTCGGTACGCAGGGTCTCGCCGCGCTCGTCCGGGAAGCCGGCCAGGGAGCGGCTCGGGGAGTCGGTGACGTACTGGGCGAGGGCCGCGAAGCGCGCGGTGTCGTCGATGCGGTCGACGACCACGCGCTGCTGCTGCGCCGCCGCGACGCTCGCCGCGAGCGGTACGCCGAGCGCGAGCAGAACGGCCGCCATCAGGACGATGAGCAGCGGCAGGAGGCGGGTGCGCACCCGTACCCGCTACGAAGCCGGGGCGACGAGCCGGTACCCGACGCCGCGCACGGTCTCGATCAGCGCCGGCATGCGCAGCTTGGAGCGCAGCGACGCCACGTGCACCTCCAGCGTGCGGCCGGTCCCCTCCCAGCTGGTGCGCCACACCTCGCTGATGATCTGCTCCCGGCGGAACACCACTCCGGGGCGCTGGGCCAGCAGCGCGAGCAGGTCGAACTCCTTGCGGGTCAGCTGGACCACCGAGCCGTCCACGGTGACCTGGCGGTTGGGGAGCTCGATGCGCACGGATCCCAGGAGCACCAGGTTCTCGCCGGGCGCCGACACGTCGTCGTGGGCGCTGCGCCTGCTGACGGCGTGGATACGGGCGAGCAGTTCCCCGGTGTCGTACGGCTTCACCACGTAGTCGTCGGCGCCGAGATTGAGCCCGTGGATGCGGGACCGGACGTCCGCGCGCGCGGTGACCATGATCACCGGCGTGGCGGTCCGCTTGCGGATCTTGCCGCAGACCTCGTACCCGTCCTGGTCGGGCAGCCCCAGGTCGAGCAGGACGACACCGAAGCCGTCGCTCTCGGGGACGAGGGCGCGCAGGGCCTCCTCGCCGCTGCGGGCGTGCGTGACCTCGAAGCCGTGCCGTGCCAGCACCGCGGACAGGGCGGCGGCGACGTGGTTGTCGTCCTCGACGAGGAGCAGTCTCATTCCGGCCCCCTCCGGCTCATCGGCCGTACCGCTTCATCGGTACGGTCCCGGGTCTCATCGGTCGTGCGGTCGCGGGTCTCGTCGGTCGAACGGTCCCCGTTTCAACAAAGCGGTGCACGCGCGCGTGCACCAAGGAAGTCACGCCGATGAACAAGGACGGCGTCAAGGGGCTTCGGGTTGCCCGGGGCTTCCGTTATCCAGCCGGTACGCGCGTCCGTACGACTGCTACGACGCGTGTCCGATTGCTACCGGATCGTGATGCTCAGATTCCCCTCAGATGTAATGACGCTGGTCATGAAGGGTCACTACTCTCCTCCGAAACCGAGGAGGACGGAGCCCCAAAGCGATGACCGATGCATCGGCGGCCAAGGACGCCATGGCCGGGACCGGAGATCTGGTCGTCCTGAAGAACGTCAACAAGCACTTCGGCGCGTTGCACGTGCTCCAGGACATCGACCTGACGATCACCCGTGGCGAGGTCGTCGTGGTCATCGGACCCTCCGGGTCCGGGAAGTCCACCTTGTGCCGCACCATCAACCGCCTGGAGACGGTCGATTCGGGCGACATCTCGATCGACGGCAGGCCGCTGCCCCAGGAGGGCAAGGCACTCGCCCGGCTCCGGGCCGACGTGGGCATGGTCTTCCAGTCGTTCAACCTCTTCGCGCACAAGACCGTGCTCGAGAACGTGATGCTGGGACAGATCAAGGTCCGCAAGACCGGCAAGCAGGCGGCGGAGGACAAGGCCCGGGCCCTGCTCGACCGTGTCGGCGTGGGTACACAGGCCGACAAGTACCCGGCGCAGCTGTCGGGCGGCCAGCAGCAACGCGTCGCCATCGCGAGGGCCTTGGCGATGGACCCCAAGGTCATGCTCTTCGACGAGCCGACCTCGGCACTGGACCCCGAGATGATCAACGAGGTCCTCGAGGTCATGCAGCAGCTCGCCCGGGACGGCATGACCATGATCGTCGTCACCCACGAGATGGGCTTCGCCCGTTCGGCCGCCAACCGGGTCGTCTTCATGGCCGACGGCCGCATCGTCGAAGAGGCCGCGCCGGACCAGTTCTTCAGCAACCCGCGCAGCGACCGCGCCAAGGACTTCCTGTCGAAGATCCTGCACCACTGACGTCCCCGCGCGCGGGGGTGACTGACGTCCCCGCGCGCGGCGGACCACCTGCGTCACCTGCCCGTCGACGGCCCGCACCTCACTCTTACCCGAAGGATGTTCACCATGAAGCTCCGCAAGGCAGCAGCCGTCTCGGCCGCCGTACTCGCCCTCGCCTCGGCCGCCACCGCGTGCGGTTCCGGCGACAAGGACGACAGCGGGTCCTCGGGCGGCGGAAACATCAAGATCGGCATCAAGTACGACCAGCCCGGTCTCGGCCTGAAGCAGCCGGACGGCTCCTTCGCCGGTTTCGACGTGGACGTCGCGACCTACGTGGCCAAGGAACTCGGCTACAAGCCCAGCCAGATCACGTTCGTCGAGACCAAGAGCGCCGACCGCGAGAACGCGATCGCCCGCGGTGACGTGAAGTTCATCGCGGCCACCTACTCGATCACCGACGAGCGCAAGCAGAAGGTCGACTTCGCGGGCCCGTACCTGCTGGCCCACCAGGACCTGCTGGTCAAGAAGGACGCGAACATCGCCAAGGGCACGGACCTCAACGGCAAGAAGCTGTGCTCCGTGACCGGCTCGACCTCGGCGCAGAACGTCCACGACACCATCGCCCCGAAGGCCAACCTGAAGCAGTACAGCGGCTACTCGGAGTGCATCGCCGCCCTGCAGAGCGGCGCCGTCGACGCGGTGACCACCGACGACTCGATCCTCGCGGGCTTCGCCGCGCAGGACAAGTACAAGGGCCAGTTCAAGCTCGCCGGCCTCAAGCTGAGCAACGAGAACTACGGCATCGGCCTCAAGAAGGGCGACGCCGAGCTGGAGAAGAAGATCAACACCGCGCTGGAGAAGATGGTCAGCGACGGCTCCTGGAAGAAGGCGGTCGAGAAGAACTTCGGCCCGGCGGACTACAAGAACGAGCAGGCTCCGAAGATCGGCGTGATCGTCAAGTAGTCCTCGGCCCACCAGGCAACGCAGGGGCCCTCGGCCAACGCGGGAATCCGCGGTTCACGGGGGGAGCCGAGCAGGTGTGCCGCCGCCGCGATCACGGCGGCGGCACACCGCCGCCCGCCCCGTCCGCCACGTTCACCACCACCCGGAAGCGCGGGAGATCGTGTTCGACTTTCTTCAAGGTTATGACGTCCTGGGGGCGTTCTGGATGACGGTGAAACTCACCGTCCTCTCCGCCCTCGGCTCCCTGGTCCTGGGCACCCTGCTGGCCGCGATGCGGGTCAGCCCGATCCCGCTCATGCGCGGATTCGGCACCGCCTACGTGAACATCGTCCGGAACATCCCCCTGACGATCATCATCCTGTTCAGCTCGCTCGGCCTCGCCGACATCTTCGGCGTCACGATGGGCACGTCCGACTTCGACGTCCAGGGCTTCCGGCTCGCGGTGCTCAGTCTCGTCGTCTATCACGCGGCCTTCGTCTGCGAGGCGCTGCGTTCGGGCATCAACACCGTTCCGGTCGGACAGGCCGAGGCGGCCCGGGCGATCGGGCTCGGCTTCGGCCAGACCCTGCGGCTGATCGTGCTGCCGCAGGCGTTCCGGGCCGTCGTCGTCCCGCTGGCGAACGTGCTGATCGCCCTGACCAAGAACACGACCGTGGCCGCCGCGATCGGCGTGGCCGAAGCCGCCACCCTGATGAAGACGATGATGGAGAACGAGGCCCAGACGGTCCTCATCGCCGCCGTCTTCGCCTTCGGGTTCGTGGTCCTGACCCTCCCCACCGGCCTCTTCCTCGGCTGGCTGGGCAAGCGACTGGCGGTGAAGCGATGACCTCCGTCCTCTACGACGCCCCCGGCCCCCGGGCCAGGCGCCGCAATGTCCTCTTCTCCGTCCTCTTCGCCGTCCTGATGGCGGCGCTGCTGTGGTGGGTCTGGCAGGCCCTGGACGACAAGGGCCAGCTCAAATGGGCCCTGTGGCAGCCGTTCACCACGGCGGACGCCTGGAGCACGTATCTGCTGCCGGGCCTGTGGGGCACGCTGAAGGCCGCCGCACTCAGCGTGGTCATCGCCCTCCCGCTGGGCGCCGCCCTCGGCATCGCCCGTCTCTCCGACCATCGCTGGGTACGCGTCCCCGTCGGGGCCGTGGTCGAGTTCTTCCGGTCCATCCCGGTCCTGCTGCTCATGCTGTTCGCGAACGAGCTCTACGCCCAGTCCGCGAACATCGCGAGCGAGGACCGTCCGCTCTACGCGGTGGTCACCGGCCTCGTGCTCTACAACGCCTCGGTCCTCGCCGAGGTCGTCCGGGCGGGCGTCCTCGCGCTCCCCAAGGGACAGACGGAGGCCGCGTACGCGATCGGGCTGCGCAAGGGCCAGACGATGACCAGCATCCTGCTGCCGCAGTCGGTCACCGTGATGCTCCCGGCGATCGTCAGCCAGCTCGTCGTCATCGTGAAGGACACCGCGCTGGGCGGTGTGATGATCAGCTACGCGGAACTCCTCAGCGCGCGCAGCACCCTCGCGGCCAACTACGCGAACGTCATCCCGAGCTTCGTCGTCGTCGCCGTCATCTTCATCATCCTGAACTTCACGCTCACCAGCTTCGCCTCCTGGCTGGAGGGGCGGCTGCGCCGGGGCAAGAAGACGACCGGTGCGGTGCTCTCGCCGAACGACGCGACCATCGCCGGCACGGCCGCGACGGGTGCCGGCGGCGGAGTCGCCTGAGCCCGGCTCGGGCCGGCCCCGAGTCCACGGTGTCCGAGCGGTTCTGACGAATCGTCCGAACATCAGTCGATCGGTGCGACCGAAGGGGTCAGTGACATGATCAGCGCTGACCCCGTCACTTGACGCAAGCAGCGGCAATGGGTTGCATACGTTCTGTGATCGTGCACCCTGCTCCACCTGCCTGTTCCCGTACGTCCCTCAGGACACAGCTCCGTGCGGGGGGCACCGCGCCGTGGACCCGGTGATCATTGCCGGAGCGGGGCCCGTGGGACTCGCTCTGGCCCTTGCGCTGGCCCGCCAGGAGGTCCCCTCCGTGGTCCTCGACGAGGGGCCGGGCAAGGACGAACTGCGGCTCGCGCGGACCGTGGTGCTGCGCGAGGACACGGTCGCCCTCGTCGAGCGGCTGACGGGTCTGCCCCTGGACGACGCCGGCTTCCGTTGGGCCGGATGGCGGTCGATGCGGCGCAGACAGGTGATGCGCGAGATCACGTTCGGCGGGGAGACGTCCCGGAACGCGGAAGGCCCCGGCGACGGGGAGGAGTTCAGCGCCCCGCTGCACATCGCCCAGCACGCGCTGACCGGCGCCCTGCGCGAGGCCGTCATCCACGAGCGGCTCGTCAAGGTCGCCGTGCACAGCCGCCTCGACTCCGTCGAGCAGGACGCCTCCGGCGTCACCGCGCACACCCGGGGCCCCGACGGCACCTGGTGGCGCGGCAGTTACCTGGTCGGCTGCGACGGGCCGCGCTCGACGGTGCGCAAGCTCCAGGACATCCGCTTCCCCGGACGCACCGCCGTCGAACGGCACGCCGTGGCGGCCCTGCGCACGGAACTGCCCTGGCCCGGAGAAGCGTTGCTGCACCGGATGACGCCCTGGCGCACCTCCGGCCCCTCCACCGGTGAGGTGAGCGCCCGTCCACTCGCCGAGGACGTCTGGCGGCTGGACTGGCTGCTGCCCCCGGGCAAGGACCTCGTCACGCCCGATCTGCTGGTGGCGCGCATCCGGGAGACCCTCGGGGGCTGGAGCGGCGGAGCCACACCCGCGTACGAGCTGCTCGACACCGGGGTCCACACGGTCCACCACCGGCTGGCCCGGCGCTGGCGCGCGGGCCGGATCTTCCTCGCCGGGGACGCGGCCCACCTGCTGGGCGCCCTCGGCACCCAGGGCCTGGACGAGGGACTGCGGGACGCCGACAACCTCGCCTGGAAGCTGGCCCTCGGCTGGCACCACGGCCCGCACACCGCCCTCCTCGACAGCTACCAGGCGGAACGGCGCGCGGTGGTCGCCGCCCGGCTGCGCGCCGCCGACCAGGCGCTGCCCCTGCTGCGGAACGGCGGCGGCCTGCGCTCCTACGTCCCCGGGTCCGCCCGCGGCCACGACGCGTTGCTCACGGACGGCCACCTCGGGCGCGGCCCGCTGGGCGCGCCGGGGGCGTACACCGGCTCCCCGCTCATGCCCCCGCCCGCCGAGTCACGCGCCCTCGTCGACACCGAGCCCGGGGCACCGGTCGCCGACGTACGGGTGACCGCGGAGGACGGCTCGTTCGTACCGCTGCGGGAGCGGCTCGGGCGCGGGGTCCTGCTCGTCGTGCTGATCGCTCCGGGTACGGGGGTGTGGGCGCGCAAGCACTGGGTGACGGCCGGGATCATGCCGCGGCTCGCCGCCGCCGTGACCGCCCTGCCGCACCCCGCGGAACTGCTCGTCGCGGAGAGCTATCCGGGCGCGGCGGCACACACCGTGCTGCTGGTCCGCCCCGACGGGCACCTGGTCACCGCGCTCGGCGGGGTCCGGCCGGCCGATCTGTACGAGGCGGCCGAGGCCGCGCTCGGCGGACCCGCGAACGCCGACTCCGAGAACGCCGCGGAGGCGACCGCGGGCAGAAGGTGAACGCCTTGTGACCGTCCGGCCCGGGGAGCCTGACCACCCCCGGGCCGTCATGGTCCACATGGTGACGGTGAGTTGACCGGTCTCCGCCTCCATGGTCTACTCCGGATCGTGACCGACACCTGTGTGCGCCTGTGGCGGAGGGTCCATATGGACCTCGTCCGCTATGCGGGCTGCGTGTGTCGTCCGTCCTTCTGACTTCGCATCCTCAATTCTCCGCGCGCCGCCCCGTGCCGCCGCGCGCTCCTCTCGCGAACTCTCAGGACGGTCCCGAGTGTCTGTGCCACCCCCTGTCTCCACGCCTGTCTCCACGCCTGCCCCCGTCGCCGCCTCCCTGCCCTCCGCCGTCTCCGACGCGCCCCGTCCCCCCACCCAGGCCGACCTGCTGGCCTTCGTACGCCGCACGGCGGCCGACGCCGAGCTGATCGCCTCGCTTCCCCTCGACCCCGAGGGCCGTACCTGGGTGCGGCTCGAGGGCCCCGGCGGCAGCGAGGCCTGGCTCATCGGCTGGCCGCCCGGCACCGGAACCGGCTGGCACGACCACGCCGAATCGGTGGGCGCCTTCCTCACCGCGTCGGGCGAACTCAAGGAGAACTCGCTCGCCGTCCGGCTGCCCGCCGACGGCTGGAAGACCCTGGAACTCACCGAGGAGATCGACCGGGAGCGGAAACTGCCCGCAGGTACCGGCCGCGGCTTCGGCCGCCATCACGTGCACGAGGTGCTCAACGAGTCCGCCGAGGAGCACGCGGTCTCGGTCCACGCCTACTACCCGCCGCTCCCGCAGATCCGCCGTTACAGCCGTACCGGCCAGATCCTGCGCCTGGAGCACGTCGAGCGTCCGGAGGACTGGCAGTGAGCGGCTCCCGACAGCCCCTGGGCATCGACGCGTTGCTGGAGCAGGTCCGCGCGGGCCTGGACCGTGTGGAGGCCGGGGACGCCTTCGAAGCCGTACGACGTGGCGAAGCGCTTCTGGTCGACACCCGGTACGCCGCCCTGCGCGAACGCGACGGTCTGGTCCCCGGCGCCCTCGTCATCGAGCGCAACGAACTGGAGTGGCGGCTCGACCCCACGGGCAGCCACCGCGTCCCGGAGGCCACCGGTCATGACCTGAGGATCGTGCTGTTCTGCGACGAGGGTTACGCCTCCAGCCTCGCCGCCGAGTCCCTGCGACGACTGGGACTGCACAGGGCCACCGATCTCGTCGGCGGTTTCCAGGCGTGGAAGAGCGCCGGCCTTCCGGTGACGGCCGCCGGCACGGAGGGCTGACCCCGCTCCCCCCCGAAGGACGGTCACCGATACGCCCATGGCAGACCGGTCAGGCCGACGTGCGCACGGCCTGGTCGGTTCTGCGCACGCACGGGCAGCCGGCCGAGGGGCGCGCACCGAAATGTCCGGTCAAGCCGGTACCAGGCCGGACCGGTCGAGGCGCCCCGACCGCGACCCGGACGAGCCGCCTCGTACGGGTCGCCCTCGTACGGAAGTCCGCGAGGGTGCGCGTACGGGTGTCCGTGGGACCCGTGGGACCCGTGGGATCAGAACCCCTCGTCCTCGAGCCCTTCCGTGTCCTCGCCCTCTTCCTCCAGCGCCCGGCGGACCACGCGCAGGGCCATGCCCTGGGAGTAGCCCTTGCGGGCGAGCATGCCGGCGAGGCGTCTCAGCCGCTTGTCGCGGTCGAGTCCGCGGGTGGAGCGCAGCTTGCGCTCGACCAGCTCACGCGCGGTCGTCTCCTCCCGCTCGGAGTCGAGCTGCCCGACGGCCTCGTCGATCAGCGTCGATTCCACGCCCTTGGTCCGCAGTTCCTGGACGAGCGCCCGCCGGGCCAGCCCCCGGCCATGGTGCCGGGACTCGACCCAGGCGTCCGCGAAGGCGCCGTCGTTGATCAGCCCGACCTCCTCGAACCGTGACAGCACTTCGTCCGCCACCTCGTCCGGGATCTCGCGCTTGCGCAACGCGTCCGCCAGTTGCTTGCGCGTGCGCGGGGTCCCGGTGAGCAGGCGCAGACAGATCGCTCGCGCCCGCTCAGCCGGGTCCGCCGGGGACTCCCCCTTCTCGGCCCTCGACGAGGAGGAGGAGCCTCCGTCTCGCGGGTCGCCGGACGGCTCACCGAAACCGCCGCGCCTTCGACCCCGTCCACCGTGCGGTCCGCCCTCGGCGCGGCCACCGCGCCGGGAGGCCGTGTCCGGCGAACCGTGCCCGCGCGGCAGACCGTCACCGTGCCGCGCGTCACCGCCCGTCGGATCACCGTCGTCCGGATCACCGTCGTCCGGACCGACGCCGTGGAAACCATCGGTTCCATAGAGCCCGCCGTCGGTGCCGTACGGCCGCCCGCCGTACCCCCCGGCACCGTCGTAGGGCCGATCGCCCTCTCCGGCCGGGCCGCCGTCGCCCCCGCCGTACCCCTGCCCCGACCCCTCGGGGAGGGGATAGGTGTACTCGGCCCAGTCGGTTCGTCGTGTCATGGACTAGCTCTTGGCCGCGGCGGCCTTGGACTTGGTGGTCTTGGCGGCCGGAGCGGGCACCGTCTTCGCGGCGTCGTCCGGGGTGGCCGAGACCGCGGCGTCCGCGCCCGGCTCGCCGGCGGGCTGCTCGGGCCTCACACCGACGCCCAGCTTCTCCTTGATCTTCTTCTCGATCTCGTTGGCGAGGTCGGGGTTGTCCTTCAGGAAGTTGCGGGCGTTCTCCTTGCCCTGGCCGAGCTGGTCGCCCTCGTACGTGTACCAGGCGCCGGCCTTGCGCACGAAGCCGTGCTCCACGCCCATGTCGATCAGGCCGCCCTCGCGGCTGATGCCCTGCCCGTAGAGGATGTCGAACTCGGCCTGCTTGAAGGGCGGCGAGACCTTGTTCTTGACGACCTTGACGCGCGTGCGGTTGCCGACCGCCTCCGTGCCGTCCTTCAGCGTCTCGATGCGGCGGATGTCGAGTCGCACCGAGGCGTAGAACTTCAGCGCCCGGCCACCGGTCGTGGTCTCCGGGGAGCCGAACATCACGCCGATCTTCTCGCGGAGCTGGTTGATGAAGATCGCCGTGGTCTTCGACTGGTTGAGCGCGCTGGTGATCTTCCGCAGGGCCTGGCTCATCAGACGGGCCTGCAGACCCACGTGCGAGTCGCCCATCTCGCCCTCGATCTCCGCCCGCGGCACCAGGGCGGCGACGGAGTCGATGACGATGAGGTCGAGCGCACCGGAGCGGACCAGCATGTCCACGATCTCCAGCGCCTGCTCGCCGTTGTCCGGCTGCGACAGGATCAGGTTGTCGATGTCGACGCCGAGCTTCTTCGCGTACTCGGGGTCGAGGGCGTGCTCGGCGTCGATGAACGCCACCTGGCCGCCGGCCTTCTGCGCGTTCGCCACCGCGTGCAGGGTGAGGGTCGTCTTGCCGGAGGACTCCGGGCCGTACACCTCCACCACTCGGCCGCGCGGCAGGCCGCCGACACCGAGGGCGACGTCGAGCGCGGTCGACCCGGTGGGGATGACCTCGACGGGCTCGTTCGGCCGCTCGCCCAGGCGCATCACGGCGCCCTTGCCGAACTGTCGTTCAATCTGCGCGAGCGCGGCGTCGAGCGCCTTCTCGCGGTCGGTTCCTGCCATGGGTTCCACCCGGTTTGCTTGAGTCGATCGCTTCACGTCAAAGACGCTAACGCCTGCCACTGACAATGCGCCCCGACGGCCGTCCGGCCTGTGGACAACTCGGGCATATTCCTGTCGAAACCATGCCGAATCACCCGTCGAAAGCCTCGCCGGAACCCCCATGAGAATGGATGTTCGATTTTTGTGTCAAGCGCGCCACACGGCACTTCCGAGACCGTGTCCGCGCCCCGACGCCGCCCGAAGATCCACTGGTCCCGGCCCGGCGTCCGCCCCGGGCCGGGACTACTCTCCACGGCGTAGGGCCGGTGCCTTCGGCCGTACGACGACGCCGGCGGGCCCTCCCGGCAGGCTGTGGGCCATGCCGACGACGAGAACCCGACCCCCCACACCGCCGGAGCTCCCGCTCCGGCCGGCCGAGCGGCTCTGCCGCGCGACGGGCGCCCTGCTCGTCCTCTCGGGCCTCCTGCACCTGCTGGTCCTCGCCGTCGACGGCGGCCCGTGGGACGGCCCCGTCTCCTGGCGCAAGCCCGTCACCTTCGGACTCTCCTTCGGGCTGACCCTGGTCGCGGTCACCTGGGTCACCTCGTACGTGCGGATGGCAGCGGGGCCGCGTGCCGCGCTGCTCCTCGTGTTCGCCGCCGACTGCGTGGTGGAGGTCGGCGGGATCACCCTTCAGGCGTGGCGCGGGGTGCCCTCGCACCTCGACATGGAGACCGGCTTCGACACGGCGGTGTCCATGACGCTCGCGGTGGGCGGCGGGGTCCTGGTCGTGGTGCTGACCGCGTTCGCGGTCGCCTCCTTCCGGAGCCGGCCCGCGGGGCCCGCCGGCATGCCGCTCGCCGTGCGCTCGGGGTTCGCGATCCTGCTCGTGGCGCTGGCGTCGGGCGCCGTGATGATCGCGCGCGGGGTGATCCTCACCAGGACCGGCCACCAGGAGGCCGCGTACCACTCGACGGCTCCGCTCAAGCCGCTGCACGGCGTGAGCCTGCACGCCGTGCTGGTGCTGCCCGCGCTGGCCTGGCTGCTGTCGCGCACCGACCGGAGCGAGGCGGCCAGGGAGCGGATCGTGCTGTGGGCGGTCGGCTGTTACGCGGCGGCCGTCGTCGCGACCGGTGTCCAGGCCGCCCTCGCCTGGTGAACGCCGCCCCTCCGGCACCCGGTCACGTCACCTGCCGAGCTGCCGCCGCACGCGTGCGAGGAGGCCCGCCGAACTGCGCGTGCGGTGCCCGTGCACCCGCGGGTCGTCCGTGACGTCGTAGCGCTTCACGTACGCCCCGAGGAACGCCTGCAGGGTGGCGACGGCGGGAATGGCGATCAGCGCGCCGACGGCCCCGAGGAGCGCGGTGCCCGCGATCACGGACCCGAAGGCGACCGCGGGGTGGATGTCCACCGTCCTGGAGGTCAGCTTGGGCTGGAGGACGTAGTTCTCGAACTGCTGGTAGACCACGACGAAGACCAGGACCCACAGCGCGTACCAGGGGTCGATCGTGAACGCGATCAGCATCGGCAGGGCGCCCGCGAGGTAGGTGCCGATGGTCGGGATGAACTGCGAGACCAGACCGACCCACACACCGAGCACGGGCGCGTAGGGCACGCCCAGCGCCTCCAGCAGGATGTAGTGGGCGACGCCCGAGATCAGTGCCATCAGGCCGCGCGAGTACAGGTAGCCGCCGGTCTTGTCGACGGCGATCTCCCAGGCGCGCAGCACCTCGGCCTGCCGGGCCGGCGGCAGCACCGAGCACAGCGCGCGCCGCAGCCGGGGTCCGTCGGCGGCGAAGTAGAACGAGAACAGCGCGACCGTCAGCAGCTGGAAGAGGCCGCCGAGCACCTGCCCGGACACGTCCAGGACGCCGGTGGCGCTGTTCTGCACGTACTTCCGCAGCCAGTCGGAGTGGAGCAGGCCCTCCTGGATGTCGACCCGCCTGAGGTCGGTGTGGAAGTGCGTGTTGATCCAGTTGATGACCGAGTCGAGGTAGTCGGGGAAGCCCTCGATCATCTTGATGATCTGGCCCGCGAGCATCGAGCCGAGCAGGGTGAAGAACCCGGCGATCATGATCAGCGAGCCCAGGAAGACGAGGAAGGTGGCCAGCCCCCTGCGCATGCCCCGGGAGGCCATCCAGCTGACCGCGGGTTCTATCGCGAGCGCGAGGAAGAACGAGATCAGGATGTTGATCAGCAGGCCGGTGAGCTGGTGGAAGGCCCAGCTGCCCAGCTGGAACACGGCGACGAGCGTGAGCGCGAGCACCATGGCGCGCGGCAGCCAGCGCGGCATGCGCGCGCCGGGCCCGGCGGCGTCGGCGCCGGGCGGACCGGGCGGCGTCGTGCCGAGCGGTGATGACTGCTGATCGACCTGCGTGTTCTCGTCTGTCGGGGCCACCCGCCAAGTCTGGCCCACGCCGCCGACACCGGATCCACGTCCCCCCGGTCTTTCCCGGTTCCCGGGTCCGCTTCAGTGGTTTTCGTGCGGAACGTTCATCGTCGCGCACACCACGCGCCACACGTCCTTGGCCTCCCAGCCCGCGTCCAGCGCCTCGCGGACGGTGTGCCCGCCGAGTTCCGTCATCACATGATCGCGCGCGAACGTCTCGGCGTAGCCCGCGCCGAAGTGATCAGCCATTCGCTGCCAGAAGACCGTCAACCGCATGACTCCAGTATCCCGCCCCTGAGAGTGGGCCCGAGCCGGGACCGCTTTCCGAGACCGCTTTCCGCCCTACGGTCTGACGCATGGCCGAAACCGGAGCACCTCCACTCCCCCAGACGCCCCCCGCGCACTCGCCTCTCGCGCGTGCCGAGCACTTCGTCTGGCTCACCGCACGCGTGCTGGAACAGCGCCGCTTCGCCTACCACTTCCTCGGTGGCGGCGCCGACGCGGTGGAGACGGCGTTGGCCGCCTACCGCAACGACGACGAGGGGTACGGGCACGCGCTCGAACCCGATCTGCGCGGCCCGGTCAGCCAGCCGCTGCACACCGGGCACGCCCTGCGCGTGCTCGACTCGATCGGGCGCTGCGGCGGGCAGCGCGTGGAACGGGTGTGCCGCTATCTGACCTCCGTGTCGACCGCGGACGGCGCGCTGCCGGCCGTCCATCCGAGCCAGCGCGGCTATCCGGCGGCCCCCTTCGTTCCGGTCGTCGACGATCCGCCGAGCGAACTCCTCGCCACCGGCCCGGTCGTGGGCCTGCTGCACCGCAACGAGGTGTGGAACGCCTGGCTTTTCCGGGCCACCGACTTCTGCTGGCAGGCGGTGGAGTCCCTGGAGAAGTCCCATCCCTACGAGGTCGAGGCGGCCGTCGCCTTCCTGGACTCCGCGGCCGACCGCCCGCGCGCGGAGGCGTGCGCCGACCGGCTGGGGCGGCTCGTCCGCGAGCAGCGGCTCGCCGCGCTGGACCCCGGGCATCTGGAGGCCTACCCCGTGTCGCCCGGCTACGCGCCGGGGGAGCACCACTTCCCGCACGACTACGCGCGGACGCCGGACTCGCTCGCGCGCGCGTGGTTCACCGACGAGGAGATGGCCCGTTCACTGGACCACCTCGCGGACGAGCAGCAGGAGGACGGCGGGTGGCCGGTCCGCTGGCGCCAGTGGGCCCCCGGCACCGCGCTGGAGAGCCGTCCCATCGTGACCGTCGAGGCGCTGCGCACGCTCCGGGCGTACGGCCGGGCCGTCGGCTGAGGCCGTCGGCGGTCCGCCCCCGGGCTCTCCGGTGCGCCCAGGGGCTCCATGGCGTCCGAGGTCTCCGGGGGCTCCGAGGTGTCCGGAGGCCCGGAGCGTCCGGAGGCGGTGCCGCGGGTCCGGGTGTCAGCCCGTCAACGCGCGGACCCCGGCCGTCACCACCACCGCCGCGGCGACCACCACCAGGAACGGGGCACGCAGGATCAGCGCGACGGCCGCCGCGGCGAGCCCGGCTGCCTTCGCGTCGACCACGAGCACCCGCCCGTCGGCGAAGGTCTGCTGGGCCGTGAGGGCGGCCAGGAGCGCGACGGGCAGCAGAGCGGCGAGGCGTTGCACGAGCGGCCGCTCCAGCACGCCCGCGGGGATCAGCAGACCGATGAGTTTGACGGCGTAGCAGCCCACGGCGGTGGCGCCGATGGCGATCCAGATGTTCATCGCTCTTCTCCCCGCACGTCCGGTCCGCCGTTCCGCCCGTCGGCCGGTGGTTCGTCCACGGCACCGGCCGGGGTCCCGTCCGACACGCCGGCGGAGGCGTCGCGGGCGGTGTCCGCGCGGCGGCGCCCCGTCACGTAGAGCACGGCGGGGGCGGCCAGGGCGGCCACCAGCACCGGGACCCCGGCGGGCAGCACGGGCAGCAGGCCGAGCCCCAGAAGGACGGCGATTCCCGCGACGGCGCGTTCCGTGGCGGTCTTCAGCATCGGCGCCAGCAGTGCCAGGAACACCGCGGGCCCGGCCGCGTCCAGGCCCCACGCGTCGGTGTCGCCGATGGCCTCGGCCCCGGCCGCGCCGAGGAGGGTGGTGAGGTTCCACAGCAGATAGAGGGACAGCCCGGTGACGGTGAAGCCGATCCGGACGCTGCGGCGGGTGGGCTGGGCGAGCGCCACGGCCGTGGTCTCGTCGATCACCCACTGGGCGGCGAACGGGCGCACCGCGCGCGGGAGGGCCAGGAGCTGGGACAGACGCAGTCCGTAGAAGGCGTTCCGGACCCCGAGGAAGAACGCCCCGGCGGCCGCGGTGAGCGGGTTGCCCCCGGCCGCCAGCGCGCCCACGAGCGCGAACTGCGAGGCCCCGGTGAACACCAGGAGGCTGAGGGCGCAGGTCTGGAGCAGGCTGAGGCCGCTGCCTGCCGAGGTCACCCCGAAGGCGAAGCCGGACAGTCCGACGGCGACCCCGACTCCGAGGGCGTCGCGGACGACGGCCGCGTCGGGTTTTCCGTGTTGTTCACCGCGTATGTCCGGGGGAGCTGTCTGTTGTGCCACGCCTCGGACGGTACGAGGAGACGCCCGCCCGCGTCTTGTACGTTCTTGCGCTCCCGCTGGTAGGCGCCCGGGGGTACGCCCACGATCCGGCTGAAGTGACGGTTGAGGTGCGGCTGGTCGGTGAAGCCGACGGCGACGGCCGCCTCGGCGGGGGTGGACCCGGCGTCCAGCAGCCGGCGTGCCCGGCGCACCCGGGCGTCGGTCAGCCAGGTGTGGGGCGGCATGCCGTAGGCGTCCCGGAAGGCGCGCAGCAGCGCGAACGGGCTGGTGCCGAGTTCGGCCGCGAGCCGCTCCAGGGTCGGCGGCTCGGCCATCCGCTCGTCCAGCACGCCACGCGCGCGTGCCGCGAGCCGGCCGCCGGCGGTGCGCACGGCCCGCTGCGGCAGCGGCCCTCCGTTCAGGCGCAGCAGCCGGGTCACGGCGACCCTCAGCAGGGTGTCGGCGGCCAGCGCGTTGCCCTCCTCGGCGGCCCTGAGCACTTGGTGGACCAGGCTCGCCGCGTAGGGGTCGTCGAGCACCGGGCGGCTGAATCCCGGGGTGCCGCGAAGGGTGGTGGTCTCGGCGGCGATCTCGGCCACCGTGTCCGGCGAGGGGTACACGGCGCCGTACCTCCAGCCCTCGGGAACGCCCGCGCGCCCGGTGTGCGGGGTGTCGGGGTTGACCAGGGCCAGCGAACCCGGGCCCACGTACTGGTCGGCGCCGCCGTGGTGGAAGACCTCGACGCCCTCGGCGACGGCGGCGATGACGAAGTTCTCGTGGGTGTGCCGCACGAAGATCTTCTCGACGTAGCGGGCCCGCAGCAGATCGACACCGGGCAGCTCCGGATACTGCCAGTGCCGCGCCCGCTCCTGCCCCGAACCTGCCACGTCCTCATTGTCCGCCACCGTGCCGTCCGCCATCGTGCCGGGAGCGGCCGCCGACGCCCGCCCCGCTTCGTCCCGTGTGCCCGGACCGGCGCGGCACGGTTCTCCCCCGACCCGCCCGGTCGTGACGTTCTCGCAGCTCGGCGCGGTTGTCAGTGGGCGGGTGCAGGATGGACGCATGGTCAGCTCCGCGCACCCTGCGCTCGACGGCTTCTCCCCCGCGACCCGCGGCTGGTTCACGGGGGCCTTCTCCGCGCCCACCGCGGCCCAGGCCGGGGCGTGGGCGGCCATCGGCGCGGGCTCGGACGTGCTGGTGGTCGCCCCCACCGGCTCCGGCAAGACGCTGGCCGCGTTCCTCGCCGCGCTGGACCAGCTGGCCTCGACACCGCCGCCGGCGGACCCGCGCAAGCGCTGCCGGGTCCTGTACGTGTCGCCGCTCAAGGCACTCGCGGTCGACGTGGAGCGCAATCTGCGCAGTCCGCTGACCGGCATCCGGCAGGAGTCCGTGCGGCTCGGACTGCCGGAGCCGGAGGTGAAGGTGGGCATCCGTTCCGGCGACACCCCGCCCGCCGAGCGCCGGGCGCTGGCCACCCGCCCGCCGGACATCCTGATCACGACCCCCGAGTCGCTGTTCCTGATGCTGACCTCGGCCACGCGCGACGCGCTGACCGGCATCGAGACGGTGATCCTGGACGAGGTGCACGCTGTCGCGGGCACCAAGCGCGGCGCCCATCTCGCGCTCACCCTGGAGCGCCTCGACGAGCTGCTGCCGAAACCCGCCCGGCGCATCGGCCTCTCCGCGACGGTCCGTCCCGTGGACGAGGTGGCGCGCTACCTCTCGCCCCGCCGCAAGGTGGAGATCGTCCAGCCGCCGTCCGGCAAGGAGTTCGACCTCTCCGTGGTCGTCCCGGTGGAGGACCTGGGCGAGCTGGGCGGGTCCCCCGCCGCCGACGGCAAGGAGGGTGCGGAGAAGCCCTCCATCTGGCCGCACGTCGAGGAGCGGATCGCCGACCTCGTCCAGTCCCACCGCTCGACGATCGTGTTCGCCAACTCGCGCCGGCTGGCCGAGCGCCTGTGCAACCGGCTCAACGAGATCGCGTACGAGAGGGCGACCGGCGAGCCCCTGGAGGAGGCCCACGCGCCGGCCGAGCTGATGGGCGGCTCGGGCGCGGCCCAGGGGGCGCCGCCCGTCATCGCCCGCGCCCACCACGGTTCGGTCTCCAAGGAGCAGCGGGCGCAGGTCGAGGAGGACCTGAAGGCCGGCCGCCTGCCCGCCGTGGTCGCCACCTCCAGCCTCGAACTGGGCATCGACATGGGCGCGGTCGACCTCGTCGTCCAGGTCGAGTCGCCGCCGTCCGTGGCCTCGGGGCTCCAGCGCGTGGGCCGCGCGGGTCACCAGGTCGGCGCGGTCTCCACCGGTGTCGTCTTCCCCAAGTACCGGGGCGATCTGGTGCAGTCGGCCGTGGTCACCGAGCGGATGCGCACCGGCTCCATCGAGTCCCTGCGGGTCCCCTCCAATCCGCTGGACGTGCTGGCCCAGCAGCTCGTGGCCATGACGGCGCTCGACACCTGGCAGGCCGACGATCTGCTCGCCACGGTCCGCCGGGCGGCCCCCTTCGCCTCGCTCCCGGAGTCGGCGTTCACCGCCGTGCTCGACATGCTCGCGGGCCGCTATCCGTCGGACGCCTTCGCCGAGCTGAGGCCCCGCGTGGTGTGGGACCGCGTCGCGGGCACGGTGACCGGCCGCCCCGGCGCCCAGCGTCTCGCCGTCACCTCCGGGGGCACCATCCCCGACCGCGGACTCTTCGGGGTGTTCCTCGCGGGGACCGACCCCAAGAAGGGCGGCGGCCGGGTCGGCGAGCTCGACGAGGAGATGGTCTACGAGTCCCGGGTGGGCGACGTCTTCACCCTCGGCACCAGCTCCTGGCGCATCGAGGACATCACCAGGGACCGGGTCCTGGTCTCCCCCGCCCCCGGCGTCCCCGGCCGGCTGCCCTTCTGGAAGGGCGACCAGCTCGGACGTCCGCTCGAACTGGGGCGCGCGGTCGGCGCGTTCCTGCGGGAGGTCGGTTCGCTCCCCGAGGAGGACGCCCGGCTACGCCTGCTCGCCGCGGGCCTGGACACCTGGGCCGCGGGCAACGTCATCGCCTACCTCACCGAACAGCGCGAGGCGTGCGGGCACGTCCCGGACGACCGGACGATCGTCGTCGAACGCTTCCGCGACGAGCTGGGCGACTGGCGCGTGGTCGTGCACTCCCCCTTCGGCGCCCAGGTCCACGCCCCCTGGGCCCTCGCCCTGGGGGCCAAGCTGTCCGAGCGGTACGGCATGGACGCGCAGGTCATGCACGCGGACGACGGCATCGTGCTGCGCCTGCCCGACGCCGATCTGATGGGCCTGGACCTGCTCGACCAGGAGCCTTCGAAGGCGGGCGCGGAGTGGGACGCGGAGCAGGCGCCGGTCGGCGCGGCGGACGTCGCCTTCGACAAGGGCGAGGTCGACCGGATCGTCACGGACCAGGTCGGCGGTTCGGCCCTCTTCGCCGCCCGCTTCCGCGAATGCGCCGCCCGCGCCCTGCTCCTGCCGCGCCGCAACCCCGGCAAGCGCACCCCCCTGTGGCAGCAGCGGCAGCGTGCCGCCCAGCTGCTCCAGGTGGCCGGTGAGTTCGGTTCGTTCCCGATCGTCCTGGAGGCGGTGCGCGAGTGCCTCCAGGACGTCTTCGACGTGCCCGGCCTCGTGGAGCTGATGGGCGACATCGAGTCCCGCAAGGTGCGGCTCGTCGAGGTCACCACCCCCGAGCCCTCCCCCTTCGCCCGCTCCCTGCTCTTCGGGTACGTCGCCCAGTTCCTGTACGAGGGCGACTCGCCGCTCGCCGAGCGGCGGGCCGCCGCGCTGTCGCTCGACTCGAGGCTGCTGGCCGAGCTGCTGGGCCAGGCCGAGCTGCGCGAGCTGCTGGACGCCGACGTCCTGGCCGAGCTGGAGCGCGAGCTCCAGTGGCTCACCGAGGACCGCCGCGTCAAGGACGTGGAGGGCGTCGCCGACCTGCTGCGGCTGCTCGGGCCGCTCACGGAGGGCGAGCTGGCCGAGCGGGGCGCGCAGCCGCAGTGGGCGAGCGAGCTGGCCGCCGCCCGTCGCGCCATCCGGGTCCGGATCGCCGGAGCCGACCACTGGGCGGCCGTCGAGGACGCGGGCCGGCTGCGCGACGCGCTCGGCACGGCGTTGCCCGTCGGGGTCCCGGAAGCCTTCACCGAGCCGGTCAAGGATCCGCTCGGCGATCTCCTCGCCCGGTACGCCCGCACCCACGGGCCGTTCACCTCCGCCACGGCCGCCGCCCGCTTCGGTCTCGGTACGGCCGTCACCGACGGCGCGCTGCACCGCCTCGCCGCGAACGGCCGGGTGGTCCAAGGGGAGTTCCATCCGGCGGGCATCGGCCAGGAGTGGTGCGACGCGACGGTCCTGCGCAGGCTGCGCCGCCGTTCGCTCGCGGCGCTGCGCCATGAGCTCGAGCCGGTCCCGCCCGCCGCGCTCGCCCAGTTCCTGCCGCAGTGGCAGCACGTGGGCAGCGGCCACGGGCTGCGCGGCGTCGACGGGCTGGTCCGCGCCGTCGAGCAGTTGCAGGGCGCGTCCGTGCCGGCGTCCGCGCTGGAGAAGCTCGTGCTGCCGTCCCGGGTCGCCGGTTACGCGCCCGCGCTGCTCGACGAGCTCACGGCCGCCGGTGAGGTGCTCTGGGCCGGAGCGGGTTCCCTGCCGGGCAAGGACGGCTGGGTGTCGTTGTACCTCGCGGACGCCGCGCCCCTGCTCCTTCCCGCCGCGCACCCCCTGGAGCCGACGGCCCTGCACCAGTCGGTCCTCGACACCCTCTCGGGGGGCTACGGCCTGTTCTTCCGCCAGATCGCCGACCAGGTCCGCGCCACCACGCACCCCGACGCGACCGATCCCCACCTCGCCGACGCGATCTGGGAGCTGGCCTGGTCCGGGCGTCTGACGAACGACACGCTCGCGCCGATGCGCTCCCTCCTGGGTTCGGGCCGCACCGCGGGATCCACGGCCCACCGCGCCAAGCGCTCGGTCCCCCGCGGACGTTACGGCTCCCTGACCGGAGGGGCGCGCCCCCAGTCGCGCACCGGTCCCCCCACGGTGGCGGGCCGCTGGTCCCTGCTGCCCGAACGCGAACCCGACGGCACCGTCCGCGCCCACGCCCTGGCCCGGACGCTGCTCGACCGGCACGGGGTGGTGACCCGGGGAGCCGTCGCGGCGGAAGGCGTGGAGGGAGGCTTCTCGGCGGTGTACCGCATCCTGTCGGCCTTCGAGGACAGCGGCCAGGCCCGGCGGGGCTATGTGGTCGAGGGGCTCGGCGCGGCCCAGTTCGCGATGGACGGCGCGGTGGACCGGCTCCGGGCGGCGGCGAACGCGCGCGACCGGGGTGCCGCCCTGTTCGAACCGGCCGTCCCCGACGACTCTCCCGCTGCCCACGGCTTCCCGGACAGCGCCGCCTTCCCCCGCTCCCCCTCGGGTTTCGACGGCACGGGTCGGGGCGGCGA
>NZ_KZ626921.1 GCF_002911015.1 Streptomyces populi | reverse complement strand
CGGCGGCCGGCTCGCGGGTGAGGGGGCCGGACCTCCAGGGCTGGACCCCCGTTCCCGGGGCCCTAGCGGACGGTCTCCAGGACCTCTGCCGCTCCCAGGGCCTCGGCGATCGTGCCGAGCGCGTCGCCTTCGTCCAGGGCCAGCAGTTCCCTCTCGCTCACTCCGAGGTCCGCGAGGATGTAGCGGTCCCCGACGGGGCTGTGCGACACGGCGTCGCCGGACACGCTCCCCTGGTCCTCGTCGTCGTCCTCGGAGTCCCCCGGTTCGGGGTCCTCCGTGCCGTCCAGATCGAGGGAGTCCAGGTCGGCGTCGTCGTCGCCCGGCTCCCGTCCTAGTAGTTCGTCCGTGAGCAGGATCTCGCCGTACGAACTACGGGCGGCCGCGGCGGCGTCCGAGACGTAGATACGAGGATCCTCCTCGCCGTCCACGCGGACGACGCCGAACCACGCGTCCTCCTGCTCGATGAGCACGAGCACCGTGTCCTCGTCCGAGACTTCACGGGCCAGATCGGTCAGATCCGACAGGGTTTCCACATCGTCGAGCTCTGTATCGCTCGCTTCCCACCCGTCTTCGGTGCGCGCGAGCAGTGCGGCGAAGTACACCGTGACTCTCCCACTGGTCATAGGTGTGCCGGTTGGGGTTCCCCCCGGCGGAGGCTGTGGGCGGGGAGTGCTGCTGCTCCGAGCCCCGCCCACTCGGAATCGTGGCAGAAAGACAGCGTTCAGGGGACGTCTTCGGCCTGCTGTGTCCGCCTCTTTTGATCGCTAACAGCGGATCGTACGCGGCTGCCCGCGCCGAGTGGGCACCTCCCCGCCCGACACGTCCGCCACACGGCCCCTCGTGACGCGGGCGCGGCCCGGTTCCGCGGCGGCCCGGGGCCGGTCCTCCCCCGGCGCGCACCGACCGCGGGGCGGGCCCGTTCCCGTCCCGGCGGGCGTGCCGCGGCCGCGCCGTCGGCCTTCCCCCGGCGTGGCGGCAGGGGTTCGGCGAGGGCGTGCCGCGGATTCCCCCGTGGGCGTGTCGGCCCCTGGGGGCGGCGGGCCCCGGTCCGGCTCTCTCCACGGGCGTGGCGGCCCGCCCCGCGGAGGGGGCCGTCGGACGGTGACGCCGTGGGCGCTCCGGTGCCCGTGCCGGGGCCGGGCGGTGACGGCGGTCCGGGGCCGTCGGCGGAGGGCGGCCCCGGCGCGTGGTCCGGCGGCCCGCTGCGGGCGCCGGCTACCAGCGGAACGTGCGCATGCGCATCGCATGGCGAAGCCGGGCGGTCTTGGCGCGGCGGGGCTGGACCCGGTCGCGCAGCTCGCGCGCCTCGGCCAGGTCGCGCAGGAACTGAGCCCGTCGCCTCCTGCGCTCGGCGTCGCTCTCCAGCCGTTCGGACGACTCCTCTTGCGGGTTCCGCATTGGCACACCACCCCAGGTCCGTCCCTCCCACCTTCCCTCCGACGGGTGGTTTGATGCCAGCGGAGGGGCGATGCCGGGCGGTGGGCCCCGCCGGGCGGGGCAGTGGCGGGTGCCGCCGTCCCCGCTACTGTTGTGGACATGCGTCTTCACGTCGTCGACCACCCCCTGGTCGCCCATAAGCTCACCACCCTGCGCGACCGGCGCACCGACTCCGCGACCTTCCGGCGGCTGGCCGACGAACTGGTCACCCTGCTCGCCTACGAGGCCACCCGCGACGTGCGCACGGAGCAGGTCGACATCGTGACGCCGGTCTCCTCGACCACGGGCGTCAAGCTCTCCCACCCGCGCCCGCTCGTCGTGCCGATCCTGCGCGCGGGCCTCGGCATGCTCGACGGCATGGTCCGGCTGCTGCCGACCGCCGAGGTGGGCTTCCTGGGCATGGTGCGCGACGAGGAGACGCTCGAGGCCTCCACGTACGCCAGCCGGATGCCGGACGACCTCTCCGGCCGCCAGGTGTACGTCCTGGACCCGATGCTGGCCACCGGCGGCACGCTCGTCGCCGCGATCCAGGAGCTGATCAAGCGCGGCGCCGACGACGTCACCGCCGTGGTCCTCCTCGCCGCCCCCGAGGGGGTCGAGGTCATGGAGCGCGAACTGGCGGGCACGCCGGTCACCGTGGTCACGGCCTCGGTCGACGAGCGCCTGAACGAGCACGGCTACATCGTGCCGGGCCTGGGCGACGCGGGTGACCGGATGTACGGGGCCGCCGAGTAGCTCCGCGGCACCCGCGGAGCGGTCCCGGAGCCGACGGCTCCGGCCGGAGCGCGCCCCGCGGACGGAGCTTCGCTCCCGCGAGCGCCGCTCCGGGGCCGGCGGCTCTCGTCCGGGCACGGCTCCGGAGCCGACGGCTCTTCTTCGGAAGCGGTCCCGAGGTCAGCAGCTCTTCTTCGAGGTGGAGGGCGCCGGCTTGGGCTGAGTCAGGACGGTCAGCGCCTTGTCGGCGTCCTCCTTCTTCGTCAGCGTCTTGAAGCCGGTGCCGATGATGAGGTCGACCGTGGTGGCCTGGGTACGGCCGTCGGTCTTCAGCTGGGCGCCGGGGAGCTGGGTGTTGAGGACGGGCAGCGCGGCCTGGTCGGCACCCTTGGCGCCGAGCAGTATCCCGGCGCCCGCGACCTTCTTGTCGTACGCGGCCGTCGCGTTGCCCACGTCGCCGATCTTGAAGCCGCGCTTCTTCAGTTCGTCCGCCGTCTGCTTGGCGAGCCCGCTGCGGGGCGTCGCGTTGAGGACGTTCACGGTGATCTGGCCGGGCTTCGGCAGGTTGGCCGCGACGGCGGCGGCCGCGACGGCGTCCTTCGACTCGGGCGTGACCTTCGAGGCGCAGTCGGCCTTGGTGTCCGCCGCCGTGGCCTTGCCACCGCCCGTGTAGATGTCGATGAGCTGCAGGGACCCCCACCCGATCAGCCCGAGTGCGGTCACGGAGGCGACGCCCACGAACGCGAACTTGCGGCGCCCACTGCGCCGGCGCATCCGCGGGTACTTGTCCCCCGTGATCCGATACTGGCCACCCATGCCAGGGGGAGTAAGCATGCTCATGGGCGCAGCGTAGTGCGCCGGGGCGCCTATGCCTACTAGATGATCATTGCTCGGCGTTCAGTTCAACCCATTGGGGTCAAGCCGTGGCCATTAGTCCAGTTCGAGAACGCGCGCGTGCAGCACCTGGCGCTGCTGGAGCGCGGCGCGGACGGCGCGGTGCAGGCCGTCCTCCAGGTACAGATCGCCCTGCCACTTGACGACGTGGGCGAAGAGGTCGCCGTAGAAGGTGGAGTCCTCGGCGAGGAGGGTCTCCAGGTCCAGCTGGCCCTTGGTCGTCACGAGCTGATCGAGGCGGATCGGGCGTGGCGCGACGTCCGCCCACTGCCGGGTGCTTTCCCGGCCGTGGTCGGGGTACGGCCGGCCGTTTCCGATGCGCTTGAAGATCACACGGAAAGCCTACCGGTCAAGACCTTCCGGGCGCAGCCATGGCGACGGAGTGCGGCGCTGGAAAAGATGTCGTAAATCCTTGCAAACCAGGAACAGGCGTCTGGCGGGAGCGGCGGCGAGACCGGGCGGACGGTCGCCGCCGAGGCCCCTGCCGGGCGGGCGGACGGTGCCGCCGCGCTGCGGCGGGAGGCGCCGGAGACCGCCGTCGGCCGCGTTTTCGCGGGGCCCGCCCTGACGGGGTCCGCCCCCGACGGGGTCCGCCCCCGACGGGGCCCGCTCCCCGGTGGAGCCCGCCCTCGGTCCCGGTGCGCCGCGGGAGGGGCCGCGTGTCCGGCGCCGGACGGCCGGGGTGTGGTCCCGTTCCGCGGACCGCCCGCGGTGCGGGGCGGACCGCGGCTCTTCCCGGCCTTCCCGGCGCGGCCGCCCGCCGGCCTCCTCCACGGCCCCGGCCGTGCCGACGGGCACGGAGCCGTCCTCCCTTTCGGCGAGGCCCGTCCACTCTTCGGCGGCCGCCTCCAGGGCGTTCCCGGAGGCGACCGCGCGGACCGTCCGGATCATTCGCTCGAAAGAGGGTCGGTGCCCTCCGCGTGGCGCGGACGCGGTGTCCGCCGGTGCCGGGCCGCCGGGTGAGGCGGAACGCGGCGCCCCCGGGGCGGTGGTCCCGCACGCGGCGCCGGGCCGTCCGGCCGGGGCCGTCCTGGTTCCCCGGGCCCTCGTCCCCGACGTACCATCCCGAAGTTAAATTAGGTTAGCCTAACCTGACGTGACTGGGGATGGACCGTGACCGCCGAGATCTACCGTGACACCTGGGGCATCCCGCACCTGCGCGCGGACAGCGCCCTGGAACTGGCCCACGCCCAGGGCCGCGTCACCGCCCTGGACCGCGCCTGGCAGCTGGAGGTCGAACGGCACCGTTACCAAGGCACCTCGGCCGCGTTCCTCGGCGCGGAGTCCGTCGGCTGGGACCGGTTCGCGCGGCAGTCCCGGCTCGACGACACCGCGCGGCGCTGCTTCGCGTCCCTGGAGGAGCGCGACCCCGGGACCGCCGCGTGGGTCGTCGCGTACGTCGACGGGGTCAACGCCGGGCTGGCCGAAGGGGCCGCGCGGGCACCCGAGTTCGCGGCGAGCGGGCTCGTCCCGGGGCGCTGGGAGCCCTGGAGCCCGCTGGGCGTCTGGCTCGGCACCCACATCCTCTTCGCCGGGTTCCCCGCGAAGCTGTGGCGCGAGGAGGTCGCCCGGCGCCTCGGCGCGGACGCGGTCGGCCTGTTCGCCATGGACGGACCGGGCACGGCGGGCAGCAACGGATGGCTGGTGAGCGGCGGGCGCACCGCCACCGGACAGGCGCTGATCGCCGGAGACCCGCACCGCTTCATCGAGGACCCCGGCGTCTACCAGCAGATCCGCCTCTCCTGCCCGGAGTTCGACGTCGTCGGCCTCGCCGTCCCCGGTGTCCCGGGCATCGCCCACTTCGCCCACACCGGAACCGTCGCCTGGGCGATCACCAACGCGATGGCCGACTACCAGGACCTCTACCGCGAGCGGCTGCGCGACGCCGGTGCCGGGACCGTCGAGGCCCTCGACCCCGACGGGGTCTGGCGGCCCGCGGCACGGCACACGGAGCGGGTGGAGGTGGCCGGGGGCGAGAGCGTCGAGGTCGAGGTGATCGAGACGGCGCGCGGACCCGTGGTGATCGGGGGCACCGGCGCCGAGGAGTCCGTCAGCCTGCGCTACCCGCCCCGCGTGACCGCGGACCTCGGCTTCGGCGCGCTCCTGCCGCTGCTGCGGGCCCGCCGGGCCGCCGACGTGGACCGGGCCTTCGACGCCTGGGCGGAGCCGGTGAACGTCGTGCAGGCCGCCGACACCGAGGGCGGGCTGCTGCACCGCGTCGCGGGCCGGGTCCCGGTGCGCGACGGGTCCAACCGGGTCCGGGTGGTGAACGCGTGGGAGGCCGGACACGAGTGGACCGGCTGGCACGAGATGCCGTACGGCCCGGTCGAGGACGGACTCGCCGTGATGGCGAACCAGCGCGGCCCCGCGACCCCGCTCGGCGTCGAGTTCGCGCCGCCCCACCGCGCCGACCGCATCCGCCGGCTGCTCGAGGAGGGCGGGACGCTGTCGGCGGCGGACATGCCGGCCGTCCACACGGACACCTGGCTCGGCTCCGCGGCGGCCCTGCTGGACCCGCTGGCGGCCCTGGAACTCTCGGACGAGGCGGCCGGTCTTCGGGACCGGCTCCTCGGCTGGGACCGGCACATGGACGCCGGCAGCGGCACGGCCGCGGTGTACGCGCGGGTGCGCGACGCGGTCGTACGGCGGCTCGTGGCGCACCCCGCCCTCGCCGTCCTGGCCGAACCACCCGCCCTCCCGGCCGTCTTCCTGCCCTGGCTCGCGCTCACTCCGCGCGTCGCCTTCGCCCTGGAGAACCTGCTGACGGCGGGGGAGCGGTACGGCATCGACCGCGACGCCGTGGTGCGGGCGGCCGTCGAGGAGGTGGCCGCGGAGCCCGTCCCCGGCACCTGGGGCGACACCCACCGCCTCGCCCCCTGGCGGGCGCTCCCCGGCACCCCCCACGACGAACCGGCCCTGTCCGGCGACAACGACTGCGTCCTGTCCACCTCCTCGCTCCCCGGGCTGACCGACCTGAGCGCCCGCGGGCCCGCGGCCCGCTACGTCTGGGACCTCGCCGACCGGGACGGCAGCCTCTGGGTGGTCCCGTTCGGGGCCGACGGCGTTCCCGGGGCCGCCCACCACCGCGATCAACTCCCCTTGTGGCTCGGGGGAGACCTCGCCCCGGTGACCACCGACTGGAACACGCTGACCAAGGAGAGCGATGACGACTGAGACGTACGCCGGTGCCCGCGAGGCCGTCCACGAGCAGCGGATCGACGGCTTCGGCACGGTCCGCGTGCTGCCCCTGGACCCGCGCGCCGACCTCGACGTGCTGCACGGCTGGGTCACCGAGGAGCGGGCCGCGTACTGGGGGATGACCGGGTTCACCAGGCAGCAGGTGCTGGAGACCTATCTGCACCTCGACTCGCTCGACACCCACCACGCCTTCCTCACCGTCAAGGACGGCGTGCCGGCCGCGCTCTTCCAGACCTACGAGCCCGAGGCCGACCGGGTCTCCGAGTGCTACGAGGTCCGGCCCGGCGACATCGGCGTGCACCTGCTCATCGGGCCCCCCGCACCCGGCGCCGGTGCGCTGCCGGGCTGGTCGTCCGCGCTGCTGGGGGCGTTCCTGGCGTACGCGCTGACCGGCCTCGGCCGGCAGCGGGCCGTGGTCGAGCCCGACGCCCGCAACACCAGGGCCGTCGACCGTCTGACCCGGCAGGGTTTCGTGCCCGCCGGTGAGATCGTGCTCCCCGCGATCGACCTGCCCGAGGTCCGCCTGCCCGAGAAGCGCGCCCTGCTCGCCTTCCTGACGCGCGAGGCGTTCGAGAGGGGCCCGACGGCGCCGAGGTGAGCCGGACGAGGCCCGAATCCGTACATGACCGAGACTCTGGGACATGCGGATACGGAGACGGCGTGTGAACGGAAACCGGCAGCGGCAGCGGCGGCTCGGAGCCAGGGCCCTGGCCCTGCTGGGCAGCGTCCTGGTCCTGGTGCTCTTCGGCGGTGTGGGCGGCGCGTCCGCCCACGCCGCGCTGACGGGCACCGATCCGCGCGACGGCAGCGTGCTGAAGTCGGCGCCCCGCCAGGTGACCCTGACGTTCAGCGAGTCGATCGGCCTGTTCGACGACTCCTTCCGCGTGCTCGACCCGGAGAACCGGCGCGTGCGCACCGGCGAGGCGGAGCACACGGACGGCCGTTCCGACACGGCCGGCGTCACCCTGCCGCGCGGCCTCGGCGAGGGCACGTACACGGTGGCCTGGCGGGTCGTCTCGGCGGACAGTCACCCCGTCTCCGGCGCCTTCACCTTCTCCGTCGGCAAGCCCTCCGCGACCCGCGCACCGCTGCCGCCCACCGCCGGTGACCCCGTCTCCTCCTCCCTCTACGACATCGCCCGCTACGCCGCGTACAGCGGGCTCGCCCTGCTCATCGGCACGGTCACGTTCGTGCTCGGCTGCGGCTTCCGGGGGTCCCTGCGGCGCCTCCTGGTGACCGGCTGGTGGCTCCTGCTCGGCTCCACGTTCGCGCTGCTCCTGCTGCGCGGCCCCTACGAGCGCGGCACCGGTCCCGCGGAGGCCCTCGACCCGGCGAGCCTCAGCGACACCCTGGCCGGCCGTCCGGGCGTCGTGCTGGTGGCGCGACTGGCGCTGCTCGCCGCGGTGGCCTTCGTGCCCACGGGGGCGCTGACGCGGGAGCGGGGGTCCGGCCGGGGCGTCCTCGCGCTCGGGGCACTGTTCTCCCTGGCCCTGGCGGTCACCTGGGCCGCCTCCGAGCACGCCTCCGCCGGGATCCAGGTACCCGTGGCGATGGTCTCCTCCGTGCTGCACCTGCTGGCCATGGCGGTGTGGTTCGGAGGCCTGGCCGCCCTGCTGACCGCCCTCCACCGCCCCGCCGAGCCGGTCCCCCCGGCCGTCGTCACCCGCTTCTCCCGGCTCGCCCTCACCTCGGTCGCCGTCCTCACGGTCACCGGCGTCTACCAGTCCTGGCGCGGCCTCGGCTCCTGGGACGCCCTGACCTCGACGGCGTACGGCAGGCTCCTGGCCGTGAAGCTCGTCCTGGTGGCGCTGCTCCTGGGGGGAGCCGCGTTCTCACGGCGCTGGACGACCCGGTCGGTGACGGCACCGGCCACCGGGACCGTCCCGGCGGAACGGGCCGCGGTCCCGGTGGCGGTGGCGGCCGGGGCGCCGACGGGCCAGGGTGCCGTTTCCGGGGGCCTGGAGGAGGAGCGGACGGACGGGGAGGACCCGGACGGCCGGAAGGCCGCGGCGGGAGCCGGGGCGGCGGCTGAGGGGCCCGGGGAAGACGGCCCGGCCCCGGACGGCGCGGCCCCGGACGGCCCGGCCTCGGACGGCCCGGCCTCGGACGGCGCGGCGGAGGGGCCGACGACGGAGGTTCCGGCGGGAGCCGGGGCGACGGGTGGCCCGGGGGACCCGGAGTACCACCGTGACCTGCGCCGCTCGGTGCTCGCCGAGGTCGCCGTCGGCCTCCTGGTGCTGGTGATCACGACGATGCTGACCGGTACCCAGCCGGGCCGTGCCGCCACGGAGAGCGCCGACGCGGTGGCGGCCGTGCGCCGGGTGACCTCGAAGACGACCGTCGTCCCCTTCGACGTCGGCACCCCGGGCGGACACGGCAAGGCCCAGATCGAGCTGACGCCCGGCCAGGTGGGCGAGAACTCCGTGCAGGCCGTGGTCTTCGGACCCGACGGCGGCCTCGTGACCGTCCCCGAGGTGCGCCTCACCTTCACCCTGGAATCGCAGAAGGTCGGTCCGATCGACGCTCAGATCACCGACAAGGGCGGCTACTGGACCTCCGACGGCCTCACCCTCCCCCTGCCCGGCACCTGGACCATGAAGGTCACGGTCCGTACCAGCGACCTCGACGAGGTCACCGTCTCGAAGAAGGTGGAGATCGACTGAGACCGACGGGCGCGGGCCCCGGCCACGAGGGTGGCCGGGGCCCGGCCGTCGGCCCGGCCGGAGTCCGGTCAGAACCTCAGCACCTCGCGGTCGAGCGGATACTGCGCACGGTGAGGGCCGTCGTACGGCGAGGGCGTGATCGGCAGGACGCCGGTCGGTTGCAGGCCCAGGTTGTCGTCCCAGATCCGGGGTTCGACCTGTCCGACGACGCTGAACCGCCGGAAGGTGAACGGCGGGCTGTCGGTCGGGAAGAACTCGGGCGTGGTCATCACCTGGAAGTGCAGGTGCGGCGTGGTGGAGTTGCCGCTGTTGCCGATCAGCCCGAGCAGCTGGCCGGACGAGACCCGGTCGCCCTCCCGGACCCTGAGGGAGCCCGGTGTCATGTGGGCGTAGAGCAGGTAGCGGCCCGGCGCGACCTCCACGGTGACGTGGTTGCCGACGGTGTCCTCGATCGGCGGGACGGGCGGCGCGACGGGCGGCGTGTTGTCCGGGATCCCGTCCTGGACCTCCACCACCCTGCCGCCGGCCGCGGCCACGACCGGCTGGCGGTAGCTCAGGTAGCTGGTGAGCCGCGTGGGGTCGCCTTCCCAGGTCTGACCCTGCTCGCCGACCCGGTACCAGTCGATCGCGAAGCGCTGCGGCACGTAGAAGCGGCCGTTGATCGGGGCGAGACCGCGCCGGTGGTGGGTGTTGCCGCAGCACGACTCGCTGGAGTACCAGGTGCCGGGGCGGACCGGCGGGTCCAGGTTCAACGGCGGGGTCCCGGAGGTCCGGGTGGTCTGCACCGTCTCCTCGAAGGCGGAGGGGCCGGAGGGGGTCAGGACCGCACCCGAGAGATGGTGTTCGAGGGCCCTGGGCACCGGCAGGCCGCGGTCGATGACCAGGTCGAGCCAGATGACCCACTTCTGGGAGCCCGGGATGACGGTCGGCGTCGGCCCCGGGGGCGCCGGGGTGTACCCGTCCGCACCCGGCAGGGGGTCGCCCACCGGATTGGCGGCGTCGGCCAGCGCCTGCCCGCTCAGCGAGCCGACGACCCGGTGCGTGCGGGCGTCCTGGACGTCGACACGGTCGAGCCGCAACGACGTGCTGGTGGGCAGGGCGCTCGTGGTGAGCAGCTCGTACGAGATGTGCGTCCTGCCGTCCGTGGCGACGAACGGCGTCGGTTCGGTCATCACCGCCGCGGTCAGCGGTGTGAACTGTGCGCCGGACGCCGGAGTGGCCGGGCCGGTCGCGTTTCCGGGTCCCGCCGAGGCCACCAGCATGCCGGCCGCGAGCACGGCAGCGGCGAGCCCGCGGAGGAGCGGGCCGCGGCCGGTGCGGTTGCGGGGGTCGCGCTCTGCCATTGCGCTCTTTCGTTCGTCGGATCCGGGGCCGTGAAGGACCCGGCGCGCCCCGCGCCGAGGCGCAGGCCCATGTAATCCGCGGCCCGGGGTTCCGGGCGGAAGGCGCCGGAGGCGGGTGCCGAACTGCACCCGTCCAGCCGCATCGACGCCGGGGCCTCGCCGCACGGAGGCTCCGGGGCGCCGCGCGTACGGACGACGAGGTCCGGGAAACGTCGAAGGGCCCCGCTGCAAGCAGCGGGGCCCTTCGACAACGTGCCCGGTGAGGCACTGGCGGAGGATACGAGATTCGAACTCGTGAGGGGTTGCCCCCAACACGCTTTCCAAGCGTGCGCCCTAGGCCTCTAGGCGAATCCTCCGCGGCAAACAATACAAGACTCTGAGGAGTGCTCGCGAACTCGTTCCCCACCCCGGGGATCCTGTACTCTTTGCGGAGCCCCTCACGTGGCGCTATCTGACTGAACTCCCCCAGGGCCGGAAGGCAGCAAGGGTAGGTCGGCTCTGGCGGGTGCGTGGGGGGCGCTTGCGTTTCCAGGGCGGTCGCCGAGGCGGCCGGGGGCCGGGCCTGCCGGGGATCCGGGGCCGTGTCGGCCGGGGGGACCGGGGCCGCCGGGGCCGGGCCCGGGATGCGCTCGGGGCGGTCCTCGTTGTCAGCGGGCGCCTATAACCTCGTAGGCGTGTCGTCTCTCGCGCTGTACCGCCGCTATCGCCCGGAGTCGTTCGCCGAGGTCATCGGGCAGGAGCATGTCACCGACCCGTTGTCGCAGGCGCTGCGGAACAACCGGGTCAATCACGCGTACCTGTTCAGCGGTCCGCGCGGGTGCGGCAAGACGACGAGCGCGCGCATCCTGGCCCGCTGCCTGAACTGCGAACAGGGCCCCACCCCGACCCCCTGCGGCGAGTGCCAGTCCTGCCAGGACCTCTCCCGCGGCGGCCGGGGCTCCATCGACGTCATCGAGATCGACGCCGCTTCGCACGGTGGTGTGGACGACGCCCGTGACCTGCGGGAGAAGGCCTTCTTCGGACCCGCGAGCAGCCGTTACAAGATCTACATCATCGACGAGGCCCACATGGTCACGTCGGCCGGCTTCAACGCGCTGCTGAAGGTAGTCGAGGAGCCCCCGGAGCACCTCAAGTTCATCTTCGCCACGACCGAGCCCGAGAAGGTCATCGGGACGATCCGGTCGCGGACCCACCACTACCCCTTCCGGCTGGTGCCGCCGGGCACGCTGCGCGAGTACCTGGGCGAGGTCTGCGGGCAGGAGGGGATCCCCGTCGCGGAAGGTGTCCTGCCCCTGGTCGTACGGGCGGGCGCGGGATCCGTGCGTGACTCCATGTCCGTGATGGACCAGCTCCTCGCGGGCGCCGCCGACGACGGTGTGACGTACGCCATGGCGACCTCGCTCCTCGGCTACACGGACGGCTCCCTGCTGGACGCCGTCGTCGAGGCGTTCGCGGCCGGGGACGGCGCCGCCGCGTTCGAGGTCGTGGACACCGTCATCGAGGGCGGCAACGACCCGCGGCGCTTCGTCGCCGACCTGCTGGAGCGGCTGCGGGACCTGGTGATCCTGGCGGCCGTCCCGGACGCGGCGGAGAAGGGGCTCATCGACGCCCCGGTCGACGTGGTGGAGCGCATGCAGGCGCAGGCCGGGGTCTTCGGCGCCGCCGAGCTGAGCCGCGCCGCCGACCTCGTCAACGCGGGACTGACGGAGATGCGCGGGGCCACCTCGCCGCGCCTCCAGCTCGAACTCATCTGTGCCCGCGTCCTGCTGCCCGCCGCCTACGGGGACGAGCGGTCCGTCATGGCCCGCCTCGACCGCATCGAGCGCGGGGTGAACTTCTCCGGCGGCGCGGCTGCCCCCGCCATGGGCTACGTGCCCGGGCCCGAGGCGCACGGCGCGGCACCGGTCCCGGGGGCCGGACCGGCGGTGCCTCCCGGGGGAGGCCTCGCGGCGGCCCGCGCGGCGGTCCGGGGAGCGGGACCCGCGGGCGCCGGGGAGAGCGCCGGCGCGGTGCCGGGCGTGGCGCCCGGGACGCCCGCTCCCGTCGCTCCCGCGGTGCCCGTGGCGTCCGTCGGAGCCCCGGCTCCGACGGGTGCGCCGCCGTCCGCTCCCGCGGCGCCCGAGCGGCCCGCGGCACCGGCCGTCGCTCCCACGGGGGCCGCGCCCGGTGCCTGGCCCACCGCCACGGCGGCCGGCAGCGGCCGACGGCCCGGCGGCTGGCCCACGGCCGCCCCGGCGGGCGGCGGCAGGCCTCCGGCGCAGTCCGCACCGGCGCCCGCCGCCGCGCCCGCTCCCGCCGCTCCCGGGGCGCCCCAGGCTCCCGTTCCGGCCGCGGGCGGTCCCGACCCCCGGATGCTGTGGCCGAACATCCTGGAGGCGGTGAAGAACCGCCGCCGTTTCACCTGGATCCTGCTCAGCCAGAACGCGCAGGTCACGGCCTTCGACGGCACGACCCTGCAGATCGGCTTCGTCAACGCCGGAGCGCGGGACAACTTCGCGAGCAGCGGCAGCGAGGACGTGCTGCGGCAGGCGCTCGCGGAGCAGTTCAACGTGCAGTGGAAGGTCGAGGCGGTCGTGGACGCCTCGGGCGGCTCGGCACCGCCGCCCGCTCCGGCGGGCGGCGGGTTCGGCGGCGGTGGCGGGTACGGCGGTGGCGGTGGCTACGGCGGTGGCGGTGGCGGGTACGGCGGAGCTCCGGCCGGACAGCGCCCGGCGCCCCAGCAGCCGTCCGCTCCGGCTCCGGCACCCTCGGCCCCGGGGCCCGGCCCGTCCGCCGGCCGTCCCCAGGGCCAGGGCATGTCCGCGCCCGCGCAGGCCCCGGCGTACGAGCCGCCACCGGTCGCCCCGGAGGACGACATCCCGGAGGACGACGACCCCGACCTGGACGAGTCCGCCCTCTCGGGCCACGAACTGATCGTCCGTGAACTCGGGGCGACGGTGGTCGAGGAGTTCTCGAACGAGTGACGTCCAGGCCCGCGGGCGACCACCCGCGGGCCTGGGCCACTGCTCCCCGGCCGCGGGAGGTCCTGCGGGCTCGCGGGAGCCGCGCCCGCCGGACCCCGGACGCTCCCGGCCCCATCTGCCGGCCCGCCGTCCGCCGGGCTCCGCGGACATCCGCCGGCCCGCCGGTGAGCCTCTTTCGGAGGATCGCACCAGTGCCGTGCGCCCCTCGCTTCGGAAGCCCCTACAAGGGCACCCTCGTGCGGCGGTTAGGCTGACCCCCGTGAAGGTCCTTGTCATCGGTGGTGGCGCCCGCGAACACGCCCTGTGCCGCTCCCTGTCCCTCGACCCCGACGTGACCGCCCTGCACTGCGCTCCCGGCAACGCCGGCATCGCGGAGGTGGCGGAGCTGCACGCGGTCGACGCCCTCGACGGCGCGGCCGTGGCCGCGCTGGCCACGGAGCTCGGCGCCGAGCTGGTGATCGTGGGCCCGGAGGCCCCGCTCGTCGCCGGTGTCGCCGACGCCGTGCGCGCGGCGGGCATCCCCTGCTTCGGCCCCTCGCGGGAGGCCGCGCAGCTGGAGGGTTCCAAGGCGTTCGCGAAGGACGTGATGGCGGGTGCCGGCGTCCCCACGGCACGCTCCTACGTCTGCGTGACGCCGGAGGAGGTCGAGGAGGCGCTCGACGCGTTCGGGGCGCCGTACGTCGTGAAGGACGACGGACTGGCGGCCGGCAAGGGCGTCGTCGTGACCGACGACCTCGAGACGGCGCGGGCGCACGCGAACGCCTGCGACCGCGTCGTCATCGAGGAGTTCCTCGACGGCCCCGAGGTCTCCCTCTTCGCGATCACCGACGGCACGACCGTGCTCCCGCTCCAGCCCGCCCAGGACTTCAAGCGCGCGCTGGACGGCGACGAGGGCCCGAACACCGGCGGCATGGGCGCGTACTCGCCGCTGCCGTGGGCGGACCCGAAGCTCGTCGAGGAGGTCATGGAGACCGTCCTCCAGCCGACCGTCGACGAACTGCGCCGCCGCGACACCCCGTTCTCCGGACTCCTGTACGCCGGTCTGGCGATCACCAGCCGGGGTGTGCGGGTCATCGAGTTCAACGCCCGCTTCGGCGACCCCGAGACCCAGGTGGTCCTCGCCCGGCTGAAGACCCCGCTCGCCGGTGTCCTGCTGGCCTCCGCGAACGGCACCCTCGCCGATCTGGAGCCGCTGCGCTGGAGCGAGGAGGCGGCCGTCACCGTCGTCGTGGCCTCGCACAACTACCCGGACACCCCGCGCACCGGCGACCCGATCACCGGGCTCGACGAGGTGGCCGCGCAGGACGCCCCGCACGCGTACGTCCTGCACGCCGGCACCCGGCACGAGGGCGGAGCGGTGGTGAGCGCGGGCGGCCGTGTGCTGTCCGTCACGGCGACCGGATCCGGCCTCGCCGAGGCCCGCGAGCGCGCCTACGCGGCCGTCGCCCGCATCGGCCTGGAGGGTTCGCAGCACCGCACCGACATCGCGGCGAAGGCGGCGGCCGAGGCGTAGCCCCGAGCCCCTATAGCAGTACAGGGCCCCGGACTCCGTACGGAATCCGGGGCTTTGTCCTGCCGTGTCCAGCCCCTTCCACCTGCGGGTTTCCATGTGGAATCGAAAGCATGTCCGGGATCGGCCGTCATCCACCTTTCCCCAGAGCCATTCCATCGGGTGACCGATGCTCTATCCGGCTGACGAGGGCCGGGGCCCCAACTATGGTGCGGCGAAGGCATTCCGGCACTTGGCCCACCGGCATTGCGATGTCGGCGGCGGGTGCCACAGTGGGGGAGTGACCAACGCCAGGGCATCCGTCGGCGCCGGCAGCGACAGGGCCGGGGCCCGGCGGACAAGAGGGGGTGACGTCCGGTCGTGACCGGTATGGGTGTGGAGGTGGGCGCGCAGGCAGCGCGCTCCCGGGCTCTCGCCGTGCTGCGCGTCCGCAGCAGGGCGCTGGCCGTCGCCCTGCTGCCCGCGGCCGTGGCCGTCGTGCTGCTCGTCGGTGGCTCCACCGGCCGCGTCACCGGCAGGCCCTGGGGGATCGCGGGGTGGACCGTGACGGTCCTCGCCGTCCTCGTCCTCCTCGCGGCGGCGGGCATCGCGCTCCTCGTGGCCCGCGCCCGGCCCGCGATCAGCCCCACGGTCCCGATCCCCGAGGAATCGGCCCCCGACCTCTACCGGATGGTCCGTGACCTGGCCGACCGGCTCGACGTCCCGGCCCCCTCGGAGATAGCGCTCACCCCGGACTGCGACAGCTGGCTGGAGGACCGCACCCACCGGGCGCACGGCTGGTTCTCCCCGGGCGTGAAGGACGGGCCGGACGGCCGGGACGGGGGTCCGGCCGGGAGCCGCCCGGTGACCGTGCCGACGGACCGCGCCGCCCGCGCCACCGCCGCCCCCGTCCTCGTCATCGGCTCCCCCTTCCTGTGGTGGATGCGGGTCGGCGAGCTGCGGGCGGTCCTCGCCCCCGTCGTCGCCGGTACGGGCCCGTCGGCGCACCCGGACATAGCCGCGGCCCGCCGCTTCGTCCGCGGCCTGGACGCGGCCGTCGCCGTGGCCTCGGCCCCCGGCCGCGGCCCGCTGTCCCGTACGGTCCTGGCCGGCGCCGGCTGGACCACCCGGCTCCTGCTGCGCGGCTGCCGGGACCACGCGGCCGAGATGGAGCGGGCCGTGGCGTCCGCTGCGGCCGAGCGCGCGCAGGCCGTGGACTACGGCGTGCGGATCGTCGCCCAGGAACAGGTGGGCCTGGCGTACGCGGGCTGGGACCGTCTGCTGACCCGGGTCGCGCTGCCCGCCTGGCGGATGGGCCGCTGGCCCTCCCGGCTGGACGTGGGCGTCGTCGCCGCCCTGACCGAGCTGTCCCGCCGCGACCGCCTCGCCGAGGGTTTCGCCTCCCGGCTCGGCGAGCGCCCCGCCTGCGACCTGCTCGAAGAGCCCGGCACCGTGGACGAGGCCGCCTCGCTGCTCGCCGCCCGGCTCTTCCACGGCGGTCCCGCCGAGGCCGGCCCCGACTGGGCGCCGGTCGACTGGCAGGACTACCCGGACGAGGTCGTCGACCGCACGTGGCGCACCGACGCGGCCCGGCTCCACCGGGTCCTGGACGCGCTCGGCGTCCGCCACCCCGCCGACCCCGCGCTGCCCGAGGCGGACGGACCGACCCTGGCCCGCGTGCTGGACCACCTGTCCGCGCCGGGAGCCGCGCCGGTCCCGGAGCCGGACCCCGGGGCCGCCCTCGCCGAGCACCGGACGGAGGCGTACGGGGAGATGGGGATCGCCGAGAGCGACGACCACGACCTGGCCGTGGGCAACGAGCGGTCGGCGGCCCTCGCCGCCCGGCTCACCGCGGAACTGGCCCGCGAGGAGGCGGCCGCCCCGGCGAGGCCCCGGCCCGCCGGTGGCGCCGGGCAGCAGGGCCCCGACCACGACCTCTGGGACGACCGGATGCTTCCGCTGTTCCCCCTCCAGCCGCCCAGGACCGGCCGCGAGCTGCTGGCCGACCACGTCACGGCGATGGTCTGCTGCGCCGCGATGGACACCGCGGGGGCGCTCCCCGGACTCGACTGGCTGGACGGCCCGTCCCTCCTCGTCGCCGGTGAGCGGGCCGCCGACATCGGCCCCCGCGTCCTCACCCTGATAGAGACGGGGGATCCCGTGCCCCTGCGGGACTGGCTCCGCCATCTCGGCGTCCGCCCGGAGAAACCGGTGCGTCTGGTCTGACGGCGGCCCGTCCGGGGACCGTCCCGCCGTTCGTGTCCTCGGCCGTGCGCACCCCCACCGGTCGCGGTCGTGCCGGTTCAGGCGGAGCCGACCGTTCCACTCGCGCCAATTCGCGACGAACGGTGACGGAGTGCGTGCGTAATGTGATGTGCTGGGACCGGTCGAGCACAGCGCAAGGGCTTGCCAGTGCGACGGGGGCACGAGGGAGGGGTGCGGGATGGGATCGGAGCAGATCCGCCGCTGGGAGTCGGGAGCACTCGCGCACGCCGTCACGGATCCCTTCGGCCTGGGACCCGTTCCCTGGCTTCGTGGCAGCGAGACCTATTTCGACGACACCGGCCACGTCGTCCCCTGGTACGTGGACACCGACCCGCCCCAGCCGGCGGCCGGCACCTCCCGGATCCCGGCCCCGCGCTCCACCTCCCGCGCCCGTCCGCGCACGGATCCGGGCCCCCGCTCCGCCGACGACGTCCACCGCCAGATCAAGGGCTTCACCAGCACGGGAGCCGCCGCTCCCGGCGAGTCCATCGACTTCCACGTCACGGTCGACCCGCCGCAGGAGTTCAGCGTCGACATCTACCGCATCGGCCACTACGACGGGGACGGCGCCAGCAAGATCACCACGAGCCCCCGGCTCTCCGGGATCGTCCAGCCGCCCCCGCTCACCGCCGACCGCACGGTCTCCTGCCACCACTGGTGGCTGTCCTGGCGACTACAGATCCCGTCCTACTGGAACGTCGGCGCCTACGTCGCCGTCCTGACCACCCTCGACGGCTACCGCTCGCACGTCCCCTTCACCGTCCGCGACCACCAGACGGCCGATCTGCTCCTGCTGCTCCCGGACATCACCTGGCAGGCGTACAACCTGTATCCGGAGGACGGCCACACCGGCGCCAGCCTCTACCACGCCTGGGACAAGGACGGCCGGCTCCTCGGCGAGGCCGACGCCGCGACGACCGTCTCCTTCGACCGCCCGTACGCGGGCGCGGGCCTGCCCCTCCACGTGGGCCACGCCTACGACTTCATCCGCTGGGCCGAGCGCTACGGGTACGACCTCGCCTACGCCGACGCCCGCGACCTGCACGCCGGCCGCGTCGACCCCACCCGCTACCGAGGCCTGGTCTTCCCCGGCCACGACGAGTACTGGTCGCCGCAGATGCGCCGCACCACGGAACTCGCCCGCGAGCACGGCACCTCGCTCGTGTTCCTCTCCGCCAACACCATGTACTGGCAGGTGGAGCTGGGTCCGTCCCCCTCGGGCGTCCCCGACCGGCTGCTGACCTGCCGCAAGCGCCGGGGCCCCGGAAAGCCCGTCCTGTGGCGCGAGATCGACCGTCCCGAGCAGCAGCTCATCGGCATCCAGTACGCGGGACGCGTCCCCGAGCCGCACCCGCTGATCGTCCGCAACGCCGACCACTGGCTGTGGGAGGCCACCGGGGCGCACGACGGCGACGAGGTGGAGGGCATGGTCGCGGGTGAGGCGGACCGTTACTTCCCGCGCACCCCACTGCCCGAGCACCAGGACCGGATCCTGCTGGCGCACTCCCCGTACCCGGACGGCGAGGGCGTCCTGCGCCATCAGGAGACCTCGCTCTACCGCGCCCCGTCCGGCGCCCTGGTCTTCGCGTCCGGGACGTTCGCGTGGTCCCCGGCCCTCGACCGCCCCGGCCACGTGGACCCCCGTATCCAGCGGGCGACCGCCAATCTCCTCGACCGCATCTGCAAACACGACTGAGGAAGCCCCGCCGGGCACCCGTGACGCACCCGCGCCACGGGGCGCCCGCACCCGTACGGCACGCCCCCTGTCCACACCCACTCGCCCCGTACGGGAGAATCGAGCCACTTGGACAGAACCACGGGGAGGAACCGTGTCCGGATTCGTCGAAAAGCCCGAGCCCCTCCAGGTGCCGGGTCTGGTGCATCTGCACACCGGCAAGGTGCGCGATCTGTACCAGAACGAGGCGGGCGACCTCGTGATGGTCGCCAGCGACCGCATCTCCGCCTACGACTGGGTTCTCCCCACAGAGATCCCTGACAAGGGCCGTACGCTCACCCAGCTCTCCCTGTGGTGGTTCGACCAGCTCTCCGAGCTGGCGCCCAACCACGTGCTGAGCACCGAACTCCCGCCGGGCGCCCCGGCCGACTGGGCCGGCCGCACCCTGATCTGCAAGTCCCTGCGGATGGCCCCGGTCGAATGCGTGGCCCGCGGCTATCTGACCGGCTCGGGCCTCGTCGAGTACGACGAGACCCGCACGGTCTGCGGCCTCGCGCTTCCCGAGGGTCTCGTCGACGGCTCGGAGCTCCCCGCGCCGATCTTCACCCCGGCCACCAAGGCGGCGGTCGGCGAGCACGACGAGAACGTCTCGTACGAGGAGGTCGCCCGTCAGGTCGGCGCCGACACCGCGGCCGAACTGCGCCAGGCGACCCTCGCGATCTACAGCCGTGCCCGTGACATCGCCCGCGACCGGGGCATCATCCTCGCGGACACCAAGTTCGAGTTCGGCTACGACGGCGACACGCTCGTCCTGGCCGACGAGGTGCTGACCCCGGACTCCTCGCGCTTCTGGCCCGCCGACGCCTGGGAGCCGGGCCACGCGCAGCCGTCCTTCGACAAGCAGTACGTCCGCGACTGGCTGACCTCCGCCGAGTCGGGCTGGGACCGCAGGAGCGAGCAGCCGCCGCCCGCGCTGCCCGAGCGCGTCGTGGAGGCCACCCGCGCCAAGTACGTCGAGGCGTACGAGCGTCTGACGGGCGTGAGCTGGTCCTGACCCCGTGTGCGGGCCCGGCCGACGGCCGGGCCCGCGGACGCGAGGAGTCCGGCGCACACGAAGAAGCCCCCGACCGAGGTCGGGGGCTTCTTTCCGGAGCGGACGACGAGGCTCGAACTCGCGACCTCAACCTTGGCAAGGTTGCGCTCTACCAACTGAGCTACGTCCGCATGCGCCGTGGCGCGAGAGCAACTATACCCAACCTCGCTGCCGTGCGAGACGCACTGCCGCGTGCCGGTTCTCCGCGCCCAGTTTGGACGCGGCCGACGACAGATAGTTCCGCACCGTCCCCGGGGACAGTGCGGCCCGCTCCGCGATCTCCGCCACGGGGGCCCCGTCGGCGGCGAATTCGAGCACCTCGGCCTCCCGCGCGGTCAGCGGCGAGTCCCCGGCGGAGATCGCGTCGGCGGCCAACTCCGGGTCCACGTAACGGTTTCCCGCGTGGACAGTACGGATGATCTCCGCGAGTCGTTGCGCACTGACCGTCTTCGGGACGAACCCGCGCACACCCGCCGCGAGCGCCCGCTTCAGATGTCCCGGCCGCCCGTGGCTCGTCACGATCAGCACCTGGCAGCCCGGCAGTTCGCCCCGCAAGGATGTGGCCACGCTCACACCGTCCGCCCCCGGCATCTGGAGATCCAGGACGGCGACGTCGGGCACGTGCGCCCGCGCCATCGCCAGCGCCTCCGGCCCGGTCGCCGCTTCGGCCACCACCACCAGGTCGTCCTCCAGCCCGAGCAGCGCGGCCAGCGCTCCCCGGATCAGATGCTCGTCGTCGGCGAGAAGCAGGCGTACGGGAGCGCCGGGCGCCGGCGCGCCGGACGGTACGGAAGTCATGGGGTGGCCTCTCTCACCTGGTGCGGAACCGGCGGGGCCGGCGGGTTCCCGGGCGCCTCGCCGTTCGCGGGGGCGAGGTCACCGGGAGCGGCCGCGCGCACCTCTGGGGCGGGGACGTCTGGGGCGGGCGTGGGCGTGGGTGTCGGTGTGTCCGGGGCCGGGATGTCGGGGGCGGCTGTGCGGGTGCCCCGGGCGGAGCGCAGGGGGACTTCCGCCGTCAGCCGGAACACCTCGCCGTCCGCGCCCGCCCGCAGCGTCCCGCCCACCTCCTCCAGCCGTTCCCGCAGCCCCGCGAGCCCGCTGCCCCTCCCCGGTCCCTGGCCGCCGTCCGGTCCGGGGCCCGGTCCCGTCTCCCCCGGCACCCCGTCGTTCTCGACGGTGAGCGTCACCCGCTCCCGCGTCACCCGCAGGGACAGCGCGCACCTCCTGGCGTTCCCGTGCCGCAGCACGTTGGTGGTCGCCTCCCGCACCACCCAGCCGAGCGCCGACTGGACCTGCGGCGGCAGTTCCGCGGCCGTGCCGGTGATGCGGCAGTCGATGTCCGCGGCCGTCAGCACCCCCTGGGCACCCGCCAGTTCGCCCGCGAGATCGGCGTCGCGGTAGCCCCGCACCACCGCGCGCACCTCCCGCTGGGACTCCCGTGCGATCCGCTGCACCTCGGTCATCTGGTCCACGGCCTCGGACCGCCCGCGCCGGGCCAGTTGTACGGCGAGTTCGCTCTTGAGGGCGATCACCGCGAGGTTGCGGCCCATCACGTCGTGCAGGTCGCGGCCGAAGCGCAGCCGCTCCTCGGCGACGGCGAGCCGGGCGCGGGTCTCGCGGGCCTCGTCGAGTTCGTACACGGCGTTGAGCAGCCAGACGGAGAAGGCCGCGGTGAACGTCATGAAACCGGCACTCAGCAGGACCAGGACGGCGGTGACCAGCGCGGCGGGGGCCGGGAAGCCGAGGGGGAGGGAGAGCACGCCGGCCCCCGCGGACGCGCCGAGCACGACGTACGTCATCCGGCGTCTGTCACGCGTCCCGAGCGCGACCGTGCCCGTGCCGAACGCCGTGAGACCGACGAGCAGCGAGGAGGCGACCATGAACGCGCCGTCGCTCGCCGGGCGCCAGGGAGCGCCCGAGAGGACGGACCCCGCGACGGCCACCCCACAGGTGCTCACGGCCAGCGCCAGCAGCGTCCGCCGGGGCCGTTCCCGGGTGCCGCGCGTCCAGTCCAGCGCCCGTGAGGCGGTCGTCGCGCAGAACGCCGAGTGCCCGCACACCAGCAGGAACACCGCCCAGGACCGGGCCGTCGGCATGTTTCCGAACACGGGCAGCCCGATCGAGGCGGCTTCGAGCACGGAGAAGAAGTGGAACGACCACCGGGTGTAGGTCTCGACCTTCGCCGGTGTGCTCTTGCCCCGCCACCAGCCGGACGGCCTGCCCATGCCCACCCCCGTGTCCGTGGTCATCGCCGGGGTTCCCAGCGGAACCACCGTCGTACAGCAAACACCGCGATCACGGTCCAGGCCACCGCCGTGGCGAGGGCGCCGGCGGTGTCGTGGGCGGAGAGGTGTCCGCTCCAGCCGCCGCGGATCAGGGTGATCACCGGGGTGAGCGGCAGCAGTTCGCAGAACGGGGCCGCGCCGTCGGGCAGCAGTTCCAGGGGGACGAAGGTTCCCGAGCCGACCAGGGACACCAGGGTCAGGGGCGCGGCCGCGACCTGGGCGCCCTCCACGCTCTTGCTGAAGCTCGCGGTGACGGCCGCGAGCGCGGGCCAGGTGACGAACGCGGACAGCAGCCCCAGCAGGACGAGTCCGGGCCGCTCGGGCATCCCGACGCCGAGGGTCACCTGATAGGCCACGGTCAGGATCAGGCACTGGGCGAGACCGATCGCCACCGAGGGCAGCGCGGCGCCCGCGAGGATCTCCACGTCCCGAAGCTCCCCGGTGCGCAGCCGCTTGAGGACGAGCTCCTCCCGGCGTGCCGCGTACACGCTCACCAGTGAGCCGTAGACGGCGAAGAGGAGCGCGAAGCCGATGGAGGACGGGAGCAGGACCGAACCGACCGTGAGTCCGGTGCCCTCCAGGCGCATCGAGGTGACGGCGGAGCGGAGCGAGAACGGCATGATCAGCGGTACGAACACCGCCGCGGCGAGGGTGGCCCGGGTGCGGCCCAGCAGCGTCAGTTCGGCGCGTGCGAGCGCTCTCGTCCGGCCGGCCGCCGTGGTCCGGGCCGGGCCTGCTTCCGTGGTGACCGCTGTTCCGCTCATGCCGCCGCTCCCCTCTTGCGGGCCTTCCGCGGGTCCGCGGCCGGTTCCGTCGTCCTCGTTCGGTCCCCGTCGTGCGCCGCCGCCTCCCGCGAGATCCGCAGGAACGCCTCCTCCAGGGAGGCGGAGCGTACGTCGAGCCCCCGCAGTTCGACGCGCGCCCGCTCGGCCCACACCAGCAGGGCGGTGGCCGTCCGCTGCAGTTCGCCGGTGCGCAGCCTGATCGTCCGGCCCGTCGTCTCGTGGCCGCTCACGCCGAGTCCCGGCAGCGGGGGCAGGTCGCCGGGGAGGTAGCCGTCGGGCAGCTCGAAGGAGACGTGCGACGGCTGGGAGGCGGTCACCTCGGCCGGGGTGCCGACGGCCGCGACGCGCCCTTCGTGGAGGATCGCCAGCCGGTCGGCCAGCGCCTCCGCCTCCTCCAGGTAGTGGGTGGTCAGCAGGACCGTGGTCCCGCCGTCGCGCAGCTCGCGGACCAACTCCCAGGTGCCGCGGCGGCCTTCCACGTCGAGTCCGGTCGTGGGCTCGTCGAGGAAGAGGACCTCGGGGTCGCCTAGGAGCGCGAGCGCCAGGTCCAGGCGCCGCTTCTCGCCGCCGGACAACTGCTTCACGCGGACGTCGGAGCGGTGCGCGAGGCCGACCCGGTCGAGGACCTGCCCGGCGGTCCGGGCCCCGCTGGTGCACCCCGCCCACATCCGAGCGGTCTCCGCGACGGTCAGCTCGGACGGGAAGCCGCCTTCCTGGAGCATCACGCCGATGCGCGGCCGTACGGCGGCCCGGTCCGTGTACGGATCGTGCCCGAGGACCCGCACGCGCCCGCCGGACGGGGGCGCCAGACCCTCGATCAGTTCGACGGTGGACGTCTTGCCCGCGCCGTTGGTGCCGAGGAGAGCGAAGACCTCACCGCGGCCCACGGAGAAGGTGACTCCGCGCACCGCCTCGAAATCTTTTCCGTCGCCCCCGTACACACGCCGCAGACCGGTGACCTCGATCACGTCGTCGTGCTCGTTCGTGTTCATGGGACCAGCGTCGGGGCGGACGGATCCGGGCAGCAGTGCGCGGTGTCATCACTCGGCATGACAAATGTCAGACGGCTTCGTCTTCCCCTCCCGGGAACACCGGGACGCACGGGGACACGAGAAAGGCCCCGGTCTGTTGACCGGGGCCTTCTTCGACGGAGCGGACGACGAGGCTCGAACTCGCGACCTCAACCTTGGCAAGGTTGCGCTCTACCAACTGAGCTACGTCCGCATTGCCTCCGACCGGCTTCACCGATCGGCGCGAGCACCACCCTACCTGATCGACAACCGTGATCGGTAAGAAGTGCAGAGCGGGTGACAGGAATTGCACACTGCGCCTTCCCCCTGGAAGGGGGATGTTCTGCTACTGAACTACACCCGCACGACCTTCGGGTTCCGGCTTTTTCGGCCTTGCCCCTCGGCGTGTTCCAGACTCTAGCTGATCAGACGGGGGTCAGCGCAAGTCGGTTGCCCCGGGGCCGCCGGAGGTCTCCGGCGGCCGTGGTCCGGGCCGCCGGCTCAGTGCGCCTCGGCGAACGCCTCGTAGACCTTCTTGGGGATCCGGCCGCGCGGCGGCACGTCCATCTTGTTGGAGCGGGCCCAGGCGCGGACCGCGGCCGGGTCGGGCGTCAACGCGGTGTGCGTGTACGTCTTCCCGGACTTCGACCGCTTGCGGCCGGCCTCGACGTACGGCTCGAGAGCCTTACGCAGTTCCTCGGCATTGGTTGGATTGAGGTCGATCTCGTACGACTTGCCGTCGAGTCCGAAGGCGATCGTCTCCGCCGCTTCCGAGCCGTCGATGTCGTCAAAGAGAGTGACCACGACACGCTGCGCCACGAATATCGGTCCCTTCGTGCGACACCTTCGTGATCAACGGCCATGACGTGCGCTGACGTCAGGGAGTTGTCGGGGAGATGTCGACTGTCCGGCTGTTATCGAGCAAAGTATCGGCTATTGCCAATTCCTTTGTACAGGGCCCGGCATTGCATTGTGAAGCCCGACTAAATCCTTCCGCGTGTCCGACGGCAATGGAGCCCTGCCGCTCTTCTGCGGTTTTTCCCAGGATTTTCCGTCCACGCCCCCACGTCGATGCGGAATCGTGATCGGTGTCACGTAGGATTCTACGAATCTACGCGAGTAGAAATTTCGTACGGGTAGTCTGAAGGGACCTGCTCAGCACCACACACCGGGAGTGCCAGTGGCACGCGTCGTAGTCGACGTCATGCTCAAGCCGGAGATCCTCGACCCCCAGGGCCAGGCGGTGCAGCGTGCACTGCCGCGCCTCGGTTTCGAAGGTGTCTCCGACGTCCGTCAGGGAAAGCGATTCGAACTGGAAGTGGACGGACCGGTGGACGACGCCGCGCTCGCCCGCATCCACGAACTGGCGGAATCCTTCCTCGCCAACACCGTGATCGAGGACTTCACCGTCAAGGTCGAGGAAGTCGCGGAGGCCGGAAAGTGACCGCTCGTATTGGAGTCGTCACCTTTCCGGGCAGCCTCGACGACCGCGACACGCAGCGCGCGATCAGGCTCGCGGGCGCCGAACCCGTGGCCCTCTGGCACAAGGACAAGAACCTCCACCAGGTCGACGCGGTCGTCCTGCCCGGCGGTTTCTCGTACGGCGACTATCTGCGCGCCGGTGCCATCTCGCGCTTCTCGCCGGTGATGGAGACCGTCATCGAGCAGGCGAAGTCCGGAATGCCGGTCCTCGGCATCTGCAACGGCTTCCAGGTCCTCACCGAGGCGCACCTGCTCCCGGGCGGGATGCTCGGCAACGACCACCTCCACTTCATCTGCCGCGACCAGAAGCTGCGGGTGGAGAACGCGGACACCGCCTGGACCACCGACTACACGGCCGGCCAGGAGATCCACATCCCGCTGAAGAACATGGACGGCCGGTACGTCGCCGACGAGTACACGCTCGACAAGCTGGAGGCGGAGGGCCGGGTCGCGTTCCGCTACCTGGACTTCAACCCCAACGGTTCGCTGCGCGACATCGCCGGCATCACCAACGAGGCCGGCAACGTCGTGGGCCTCATGCCGCACCCGGAGCACGCCGTCGAGCCGCTCATCGGGTCCGGCCGCACCGACGGCCTGCCGTTCTTCACCTCGATCCTCAAGAAGCTGGTCAACGCATGAGCCGCACGCCTCTGGACACGGTCGAGCACGCGGCCGCGACCCCCGACGTCGAGCTGCCCTGGGCCGAACTGGGCCTGAAGAAGGACGAGTACGAGCGGGTCGTCGAGATCCTCGGCCGCCGGCCCACCGGCGCCGAGCTCGCCATGTACTCGGTCATGTGGTCCGAGCACTGCTCCTACAAGTCCTCGAAGGTCCACCTCCGCCAGTTCGGCGAGAAGGCCCCGCAGTCCGACGCCATGCTCGTCGGCATCGGCGAGAACGCCGGTGTCGTCGACGTCGGCCAGGGCTACGCGGTCACCTTCAAGGTCGAGTCGCACAACCACCCGTCGTACGTCGAGCCCTACCAGGGCGCGGCCACCGGAGTCGGCGGCATCGTCCGCGACATCATCGCGATGGGCGCCCGCCCGGTCGCGGTCGTGGACCCGCTGCGCTTCGGCGCGGCCGACCACCCCGACACCAAGCGCGTCCTGCCCGGCGTCGTCGCGGGCATCGGCGGCTACGGCAACTGCCTGGGCCTGCCGAACATCGGCGGCGAGGTCGTCTTCGACGCCTGCTACCAGGGCAACCCGCTGGTCAACGCCGGTGCCATCGGCGTCATGCGGCACGAGGACATCCACCTCGCGAAGGCCTCGGGCACGGGCAACAAGGTCATCCTGTACGGGGCCCGCACGGGCGGCGACGGCATCGGCGGCGCTTCCATCCTCGCCTCCGAGACCTTCGACGACGCCAAGCCGTCGAAGCGTCCGGCCGTCCAGGTCGGTGACCCCTTCCAGGAGAAGCTCCTCATCGAGTGCACCCTGGAGGCCTTCGCCGAGAAGCTGGTCGTCGGCATCCAGGACCTCGGCGCGGCCGGTCTGTCCTGCGCCACCTCCGAGCTCGCCTCCAACGGCTCCGGCGGCATGCGGGTCACCCTGGACGACGTACCGCTGCGCGACTCCACGCTCTCGCCCGAGGAGATCCTCATGAGCGAGTCGCAGGAACGCATGTGCGCGGTCGTCGAGCCGGAGAAGGTCGACCGGTTCCTGGAGATCTGCGACAAGTGGGACGTCATCGCCACCGTCATCGGTGAGGTCACCGACGGCGACCGGCTGGAGATCTTCTGGCACGGCGGCAAGATCGTCGACGTCGACCCGCGCACGGTCGCCCACGACGGCCCGGTCTACGAGCGCCCCTACGCCCGCCCCGAGTGGCAGGACGCCCTCCAGGCCGACGACGCCGGCAAGCTGCCCCGCCCGGAGAACGGCGCGGAGCTGAAGGACCAGGTCCTGAAGCTGGTCTCCTCCCCGAACCAGGCCTCCAAGTCCTGGATCACCTCCCAGTACGACCACTTCGTGCAGGGCAACACGGTGCTGGCGCAGCCCGAGGACTCGGGCATGATCCGCATCGACGAGGAGAGCGGGCTCGGCGTCGCCATCGCCACCGACGGCAACGGCCGCTACGCCAAGCTCGACCCGTACACGGGCGCGCAGCTCGCCCTCGCCGAGGCGTACCGCAACGTCGCGACGACCGGTGCCAAGCCGCTCGCCGTGTCCGACTGCCTGAACTTCGGCTCGCCCGAGGACCCGGCCGTCATGTGGCAGTTCGCCGAGGCGATCCGCGGTCTGGCCGACGCCTGCCAGCAGCTCGGCACCCCGGTGACCGGCGGCAACGTCTCGCTGTACAACCAGACCGGCGAGGTGGCCATCCACCCGACCCCGGTCGTGGCCGTCCTCGGCGTCATCGACGACGTGGCCCGCCGCACCCCGGTCGCCTTCCAGGAGGAGGGCCAGCTCCTCTACCTGCTCGGTGACACCCGCGAGGAGTTCGGCGGTTCGGCCTGGTCCCAGGTCGTCCACGACCACCTGGGCGGTCTGCCGCCGAAGGTCGACCTGGAGCGCGAGCGGCTGCTCGCCGAGATCCTGATCTCGGCGTCCCGCGACGGCATGATCGACTCCGCGCACGACCTGTCCGACGGCGGTCTGGTCCAGGCCGTGGTCGAGTCGGCGCTGCTCGGCGGCAAGGGCGCGCGCCTGGTCGTGCCCGACGGTCTCGACGCGTTCACCTTCCTGTTCTCGGAGTCGGCGGGCCGCGCGGTCGTCGCCGTCCCGCGTTCGGAGGAGCTCCGCTTCAACGACATGTGCGGTGCCCGGGGTCTGCCCGTCACCCGCATCGGTGTCGTCGACGGTGACGCGGTGGACGTCCAGGGCGAGTTCGCGCTCTCGCTGGACGAGCTGCGCACGGCCCACGAGGGGACGATCCCGGCGCTGCTGGCGTAACCCGCCCGCCCCGCCCGGCTGCGCGAAGGCCCCGCCCGTTCCGACGGGCGGGGCCTTCGCCGTGTTCGTCGTGCCGTCACACCGGACGTTCGTCGTGCCGTCACACGGGGACCGGCTCGCTCTCCCGGGGCGGGGCCGCGGAGTCCGCCGCGCCGCCGGACCGGGGCAGCCGCAGCGCGAGCAGCGCGGCGAGGGCCATCAGCGCCGCGCCTCCCCAGAACACGGCCTGGGTCGCGTCGACGAAGGCGTGGACGCCCTCCGCGCGGGCCGGGCCGGTCAGCCGGGCGAGGGCGCTGATGTCGCCGCCGGGCCCCTGGTCGGCGTAGAGGCGGGCCAGGACGCTGCCGAAGACGGCGGTGCCCAGCGCGTTGCCGAGCGTCTGGAAGAAGCGGACGGCCGTGGTGGCCACGCCGAGCTGGTGGGGCGGCGCGGAGCTCTGGACGAGCAGGAGCAGCTGGCCGACGAGCTGGCCGAACCCGGCGCCGGCCAGCAGGAGTTCGCCGCGGACCAGCCACAGCGAGGTGCCCGGGCCGGTCGTGGTGGCGAGGAGGACGAAGGCGAGGGCGGTGGTGGCCGTGCCGCAGACGGTGAAGGTCCGCGCCGACCAGCCGCGCGCGGTGAGCGGACCGGTGAGCATCCCGGACGCCGCCAGGCCGAGGGCCATCGGGACCAGGTAGAGGCCCGCCGAGGAACTGGCGATCCCGCGGGCGACCTGTAGATAGACCAGCACGTAGTAGATGGCGCACATCATCGCGCCGCCGAGGATCGCCTGGACGGCGAAGCCGAGGCGCAGCTCGCGGACCCGGAACAGGGAGAGCGGGAGCACCGGTTCGGGCGCCCGGACCTGCCGCCACAGGAAGAGGGCGAGGGTCACGGCGGCCGTCAGGGCGAGGCCGAGGAGGGCCGGGGACGTCCACGCGTACCGCTTGCCGCCCCAGTCGGTCACGAGGAGCAGCGTGCTGGAGAAGGCCGCCGCGAGGCCCGCGCCCAGGTAGTCCAGCGGGCGGCGCACCGGGTGTTCCGGGAGCCTCAGCGCGAGGGCGGCGGTGACGAGGACGGCGAGGCCGATCGGCAGGTTGACGTAGAAGATCCAGCGCCAGTCGGCGTGGTCGGCCAGGAGTCCGCCGATCCAGGGGCCGATCGCCATGGCGCCGCCGGCGACGAGGCCGCCGGTGTTGGCACCCTTGGCGGGGCCACCGCTCTCGCCGGGGCCCTTGAGCTGCGCGATCACCACCATGGTGATGCTCATCAGTCCGCCGCCCCCGAGGCCCTGGAGTGCCCGGGCGGCGATGAGCTGGTCCATGGACCGGGCCGCGCCGCAGAGCGCGGAGCCGAGCAGGAAGGCGGCGACCGCCCCGAGGAAGACGCGGCGCGCGCCGAGGACGTCGCAGAGCTTGCCGTACAGCGGCAGCATCGCCGCCGAGGCGAGCGCGTAGGCGCTGACCAGCCACGGGATCTTGTCGATGCCGTGGGCGGGGTCGAGGTCCCGGACGATCGGGACGGTGGCCGCGGACACGATCTGCAGGTCCAGCAGGGCCAGCACGATCGTGACCAGGCAGACGAGGAAGCCGATTTTTCGCTGGGTCTCGGTCATGGGCACCACCATGGACGAGAAAGATATACCGAGTCAATCTTTCATCCGGGATTAAATTTCGTCTTGGTACAGTGAGGGCATGGCTGAGGCGATGGGACTGCGCGAACGCAAGAAGTTGCAGACCGCGATGCGGATCTACCGGACGGCCGTCGCGCTCTTCGCCGAGCGGGGCTTCGACAACGTCTCCGTCCAGGAGATCGCCGACTCCGCCGAGGTCTCGAAGATGACCGTCTTCAACTACTTCGGCACCAAGGAGGACCTGGTCTTCAGCCCCATCGAGGAGCACTTCGGCGACCTGGCCCGTGCCGTGCGCGAGCGGCGGTCCGGCGAGTCCGCGGTGGACGCCGTACGCCGGCAGTTCCTGGAACTGGTCGAGAACCGCGACCCCTCGGTCGGCCTGCACAGCGAGCCGTTCGCCCGGCAGGTGCACCGGGTCGTCCGGGAGACCCCGGTCCTGATGGAGCGCGCCTTCCTGGCCGCGCAGAAGGGCACCCGGGACCTGGCCGCAGCCCTCGCGGAGGAGACCGGCGACCCGACGCTGGCCACGATCGCCGCCGCCATGCTGAGCGCGGCCCGCAACACCCTCATCGAGGAGCACCACCGCCGGGCCGCCGCCGGGGAGAGCCCGGACGCCGTCGCGGCCGACGCGCCCCGGCTCGCCGAACGGGCCTTCGCGCTGGTGGAGAACGGGCTCGCGGGCTACGCGCGCAGGCCGTGACGGTTCCTGGCGGACACCGGAGACGCCCGGCGGACACCGGGGGCGGCACGGTTCTCCGGGGGCCCGCCCTCCTCGGACGGGACCGGTCTTCGACGAGCCCTTTCCGTCCCGGCCCCGGGACTAGGCTCGCCGTATGACCTCGACCCGGAAACGCGCGCGTACCTACGACCCGGCCAAGATCCGCGCGGCGGTGCTCGCGCAGTTCGGGAACGTACGGGAGGGCGTGCGCGCCCTGAGCGAGGAGCAACTGGCGCGGCCCGCGCGGCTCGGGGACTGGAGCGTGCGGGAACTGGCCGCGCACATCACGATGGCCGTCGGCTCCGTGAGCCGTCACCTCGACCTGCCCGCGCCCGCCGCGAAGGAACTCGCGCTGCTGGACTGGCCGTCCGGGACCGCCTCCCGCGCCGGGAACATCGCCGACGGCACGCGCGCGCTCGCCGAGGAGCACCCCGACCTCGACGCGCTCTACGCCGAGGCCGAGGCGCGGATCACCGGGCACCTGGCCACCGCCCCCGACGACCGGTTGCTCGGCGTGCCCGCGGGGGCCATGACCCTCGCCGACTTCCTCGTCACCCGCACCGTCGAACTCGTCGTCCACACCGACGACCTCAACCGCGCCGCCGGTACGGACATCCCCGTCGACCGCCAGGCCCTCGCCGCCTGCACCCGGCTGCTCGCCGACACGCTCGCCGTGAAGGCGCCCGGCGCGTCGACCGAGGTCCGGATCCCGCCGTACGCCGTCGTGCAGTGCGTGGAAGGGCCCCGGCACACCCGCGGCACCCCGCCGAACGTCGTCGAGACGGACCCGCTGACCTGGATCCGGCTCGCGACGGGACGTACGGAGTGGAGGACGGCGCTGGACGAGGCGAAGGTCAGCGCGAGCGGCGAGCGCGCCGACCTCGGCGGCCTGCTCCCCCTGATGGGGTAGGAGCCCCGCAGGGGAACCCGTCCCGGAGGGGAACCCGTCCTCCGTCCCTCCCGTCCCATCGGCATGGACAAGCAGCGAACGACCCTCGGTGTCCTGACCCTGCTGCCCCTCGCCGCCGCGTGCGGCACCCAGACGGCGGGGAACGGCCCCGCCCGGGCGGAGACGGCGCCGCTGACCGGCGTGCACTGGACGGTCGACAGCCTCACCACGGACGGGAAGACCGCACGGGCGCCCTCGGGGGCCTATCTGCGGATCGGCGCCGACGGACGCGTCAGCGGCGACCTCGGCTGCAACGGGTTCGGCTCGAAGGCCGTCCTCACGGGCGACCGCGTCGAGTTCGGCGAGATCCGGACGACGGACATGGCCTGCGAGAAGGGCCCGATGAGCTTCGAGCGGAGTCTGGGCCGCGTCCTCGCGGACGAGGGCGCCTTCACGGCGAGGACCGACGGCGGGGGGCTGACGCTCACCGCCGCCGACGGCGACCGGATCGGCCTCACCCGGGAGGACGACGCGCCCCTGCTGGGGACGAAGTGGACGGTCACGGCGCTGGGGGACGAGAACGTCTCCCGGCCGCTCCCGAAGGGGGCGGACGCGTACTTCGTCCTGCGCGAGGACGGCACCTTCGAGGGCCGGCTCGGCTGCAACCACGCGTCCGGCCGGGCCACCGTGAGCGACGGACACATCACCCTCGGCCGGGTCAGGACCACCCGCATGATGTGCCAAGACTCACTCATGAAGACCGAGAAGACGCTGCTGGGGCTCTTCGACAGCAAGGTCGCCTACCGGCTGGACCACCGCGGGATCGCTCTGACCAGCGAGAACGGGACTGTCGTCGGTGCGGTGGCCGACGAGTGATCCACTTGGCGTCCGCATCCCCAATTCGGACCAGTGGTCGATCTCGCCTACACTCGGTGCCGTGCCACGTGGTGACGGTCGACTCAGTCATGATCTGCTCCCCGGTGAGAAAGGCCCCCAGGACGCTTGCGGCGTCTTCGGTGTCTGGGCTCCCGGCGAAGAGGTCGCCAAGCTCACTTACTTCGGGCTCTACGCCCTCCAGCATCGGGGTCAGGAATCCGCGGGAATCGCGGTCAGCAACGGCTCCCAGATCCTCGTCTTCAAGGACATGGGCCTCGTGTCCCAGGTCTTCGACGAGACCTCGCTCGGTTCGCTCCAGGGTCATATCGCGGTCGGTCACGCCCGCTACTCGACCACCGGTGCCTCCGTGTGGGAGAACGCCCAGCCGACGTTCCGTGCCACCGCGCACGGCTCCATCGCGCTCGGCCACAACGGCAACCTCGTCAACACGGCGCAGCTCGCCGAGATGGTCGCCGACCTGCCCAAGCAGGAAGGCCGCACCACGCGCGTGGCGGCCACCAACGACACCGACCTGCTCACCGCGCTCCTCGCGGCCCAGGTCGACGAGGACGGCAAACCGCTGACCGTGGAGGAGGCCGCGTACACGGTCCTCCCCCAGGTCAAGGGCGCCTTCTCGCTCGTCTTCATGAACGAGCACACCCTCTACGCGGCCCGTGACCCGCAGGGCATCCGCCCGCTGGTCCTCGGCCGTCTGGAGCGTGGCTGGGTGGTGGCCTCCGAGTCCGCGGCCCTCGACATCTGCGGCGCGAGCTTCGTGCGCGAGATCGAGCCGGGCGAGTTCGTCGCCATCGACGAGAACGGTCTGCGCACCTCGCGGTTCGCGGAAGCGAAGCCCAAGGGCTGTGTCTTCGAGTACGTCTACCTGGCCCGTCCCGACACGGACATCGCCGGCCGGAACGTGTACCTCTCGCGCGTCGAGATGGGCCGCAGGCTCGCCAAGGAAGCCCCGGTCGAAGCCGACCTGGTGATAGCGACCCCGGAGTCCGGTACGCCCGCCGCGATCGGTTACGCGGAGGCCTCCGGCATCCCCTTCGGCGCCGGCCTGGTCAAGAACGCCTACGTCGGCCGGACCTTCATCCAGCCCTCGCAGACGATCCGCCAGCTCGGTATCCGCCTGAAGCTGAACCCGCTCAAGGAAGTCATCAAGGGCAAGCGCCTGGTCGTCGTCGACGACTCGATCGTGCGCGGCAACACCCAGCGCGCCCTGGTCCGGATGCTCCGCGAGGCGGGCGCGGCCGAGGTCCACATCCGGATCTCCTCCCCGCCCGTGAAGTGGCCCTGCTTCTTCGGCATCGACTTCGCGACCCGCGCCGAGCTGATCGCGAACGGCATGACGATCGAGGAGATCGGCACCTCTCTCGGCGCCGACTCCCTCTCGTACATCTCCCTGGACGGGATGATCGAGGCCACGACGATCGACAAGCCGAACCTGTGCCGCGCCTGCTTCGACGGCGAGTACCCGATGGAGCTTCCCGACCCCGAACTGCTCGGCAAGCAGCTCCTGGAGACCGAGCTGGCCGCGGGTCCCGCAGCCACGGCCGCGGCTGACGCCATCCGTCGCCCGTAGCGCCGCAGAGCCCCGTTTCACCAACCCGAAAGATCCCAGGCAATGTCTGAGAGCACTGCTCCCGGCGCGTCCTACGCGGCCGCCGGAGTCGACATCGAGGCGGGCGACCGCGCCGTAGAGCTGATGAAGGAGTGGGTGAAGAAGACGCAGCGCCCCGAGGTCCTCGGTGGCCTCGGCGGTTTCGCCGGTCTCTTCGACGCCTCCGCCCTCAAGCGCTTCGAGCGGCCGCTGCTCGCCTCCGCCACCGACGGCGTGGGCACCAAGGTCGACATCGCCCGCCAGCTGGGCGTGTACGACACCATCGGCCACGACCTCGTCGCGATGGTCATGGACGACATCGTGGTGTGCGGCGCGGAGCCGCTCTTCATGACCGACTACATCTGCGTGGGCAAGGTCCACCCGGAGCGGGTCGCGGCCATCGTGAAGGGCATCGCCGAGGGCTGTGTCCTCGCGGGCTGCGCCCTGGTGGGCGGCGAGACGGCGGAACACCCCGGTCTGCTCGGCCCGGACGACTTCGACGTGGCGGGCGCCGGCACGGGCGCGGTCGAGGCCGACCGGCTGCTCGGCCCGGATCGCATCCGTACGGGTGACGCGGTGATCGCCATGGCGGCCTCGGGCCTTCACTCGAACGGGTACTCGCTCGTCCGGCACGTCCTCTTCGACCGGGCGAACCTGCGCCTGGACCAGCACGTCGAGGACTTCGGCCGCACGCTCGGCGAGGAGCTCCTGGAGCCCACCAAGATCTACTCGCTGGACTGCCTGACGCTGACGAAGAGCACCGAGGTGCACGCCTTCAGCCACATCACCGGCGGCGGCCTCGCGGCCAACCTGGCCCGCGTGATCCCGGACGGTCTGCACGCCGTGGTCGACCGCGGCACCTGGACCCCGGCGCCGGTCTTCGACCTGGTCGGCAGGACCGGCGGCGTCGAGCGGCTGGAGCTGGAGAAGACGCTGAACATGGGCGTCGGCATGATGGCGATCGTGCCCGAGGAGTCCGCCGAGGTCGCCCTCGCCGTCCTCGCGGACCGGGGAGTGGACGCCTGGATCGCCGGTGAGATCACCGAGCGCGGGGACCACACGACGGGCGCGGCGCTCGTCGGCGACTACGCGAGCTGAGACGCGGAACGGGGGCCGAGGTCGGCGGTCACGCCGGCCGAAGCCCCCGGAGCAGCACGAAACCCGGTCCGGTGGTGAAGCCCCGGACCGGGTGAAGTGCAGTCGCTACGAAAAATCCGCCAGGCGGGATCGACCAGAAACCCGCGCCTGGAGATCCGCTACGAGAAGAGATCGCGGAAACTGCGAGGGACGCTGTTGCGTCAAGCGCCGCGACGTTGAGACTGGGGACCGGACTGGTCGTCCTCGTCCTCGTCCTCGTCGTTGTAGAGATCCGCGTACTGTGCGTACGGGTCCTCTTCCTCGTCGTCGTCCTCGAACGGCTCGCCATTCGGCGGCTGGCTCGAAGTCGAAGCGCCCAGCTCATTGGCCAGACGCGAGAGGTCAGTCCCGCCGCTGCTGTACTTCAGCTGGCGGGCGACCTTCGTCTGCTTGGCCTTTGCCCGGCCGCGCCCCATGGCTCGACCCCCTCGGATACGGGGCTCGACGGCCCCAGAGTCTTGACACGCGTTCATGATCTGGAACGGACTCTCCGTGGAGAGACCGGTCCGTAGGGCTTCCACGGTACCTGAGCCCGCGCCCATACGGTACGTCGCCCGCAGCACGCGCCTTCGCCCAGCCCCAGTGAGGTGCCCTGTCCTCGCTGGTCAACCGCGATTTTAACCTCTTCTCGGGCCACGACCCGCCGACGGACGTGAGAGTTCTCTCCCAACCGTCCGCCGACGGGTCCCTGACAAGGACCTACGACCCCGGGAGGGGTCAGCGGCCCCGCGCCTCCGCCATCCGCTGCTCGGCGATCCGGTCGGCCGCCGCGGCCGGCGGGATCCCGTCCTGCTTCGCACGTGCGAATATGGCCAGCGTGGTGTCGAAGATCTTCGTGGCCTTCGCCTTGCACCGGTCGAAGTCGAAGCCGTGCAGCTCGTCGGCGACCTGGATGACCCCGCCCGCGTTCACGACGTAGTCGGGGGCGTAGAGGATCCCGCGGTCCGCGAGGTCCTTCTCCACGCCCGGGTGCGCCAGCTGGTTGTTGGCCGCGCCGCACACGATCCGGGCCGTGAGCACCGGCACCGTCTCGTCGTTGAGCGCGCCGCCCAGCGCGCAGGGCGCGTAGATGTCGAGGCCCTCGGTGCGGATGAGGGTCTCGGTGTCCGCGACGGCCGTGACGCCCTCGGGGTGCCGGTCCAGGATCCGCTGCACGGACTCGGCCCGCACGTCCGTGATCACGACCTCGGCGCCGTCCTCGCGCAGGTGGTCGACCAGGTGGTGGCCCACCTTGCCGACACCGGAGACGCCGACCTTGCGGCCGCGCAGCGTCGGGTCGCCCCACAGGTGCTGCGCGGAGGCCCGCATGCCCTGGAAGACACCGAAGGCGGTCAGCACCGAGGAGTCGCCCGCGCCGCCGTTCTCCGGGGAGCGTCCGGTCGTCCACCGGCACTCGCGCGCCACGACGTCCATGTCGGCGACGTAGGTGCCGACGTCGCACGCGGTGACGTACCGGCCGCCGAGCGAGGCGACGAACCGGCCGTAGGCGAGGAGCAGCTCCTCGGACTTGATCTGCTCGGGGTCGCCGATGATGACGGCCTTGCCGCCGCCGTGGTCGAGCCCGGCCAGGGCGTTCTTGTACGACATCCCGCGCGCGAGGTTGAGGGCGTCGGCGACGGCCTCCTGCTCGCTCGCGTACGGGTAGAAGCGCGTGCCGCCGAGGGCGGGGCCCAGGGCGGTGGAGTGGAGCGCGATGACGGCCTTCAGGCCGCTGGCGCGGTCCTGGCAGAGCACGACTTGCTCATGACCGCCCTGATCCGAGTGGAACAGGGTGTGCAGTACATCAGCAGGCGCGCCGGTTACTTCGGTCACTGTGGTGACTCCCAGGTAAAAAGCGGCGGTTGGGTCCGGGGTCCGTGCGGATGGCGGACTCCGTGGGAATGAGATTAGAGCCTGTGCCGACCCGCCCCGGGCGCAGTGTTCAGGATCACCCACGGGCGGGGTACTGCCGTGGTTCGATTTGCATAGATTTCTGTTCGTGTCCTGAGCGGTTCTCGCTGGTTTTCCCGGTGGTCGACGGGGGAGGGAGCAGGCGTGCCCAAGGTGTCCGCGGTGATCGTCCCGTACACGTCGTACTTGCGGGTGTACGAGCCACTGGCCGCGTTCCCCGAGTCCGAACGCGCCCACTGGACGCGCTACGCCCGGCGCGCCGAGCTCCCCTCGTACCAGGACGAACTGCGCCGCTCGCTGGCCGATCTGCTGCCCACCCCGCCGGTCCCCGTGCCGGTGCACGAGAGCGGTGACGCGTTCGTCGCCGAGGTCGACGGGGTGGTGTGCGTCTGTCCCTGGCGCACCCGGCTGCGCGGCTGGCAGGCCCTGGACGGACTGGGCGACGAGCTCCCCGCGTCCGTCCTGGACGCGGTGCTGCCGCCGCTGGTGCGCCGTCAGGCCGCGCTCGACTACGAGCGCTGGCTGGCGCGCAACCCCGACGCCCGCCCCTGGATCCGCACCTCGACCTGGCAGGTTCCGCTGAACTGGTTCGTCCTCGTCGGCGACGAGGAGCGGGAGTACGAGAAGGGGACGGGCCCGGGCGGAGCGCCGCCGCTGCTGCGCTACCGGACGCCGATGGTGCAGGCGCGGCGGCGCACGGCGCGGGCCCTGCGCACGCTCAGGGAGGCACTGGACGAAGGGCCGCTCATCGAGGGCCTGGTGGACGTGGGGCGCTGGCTGGAGGAGTTCCATCCGCGCTCGCTGGTCGAGCTGGACTACGGCGGGCTCGTGCACACGCTGCCGGCCGGTGACCTGGAGGGTGACCACTCGGCCGCGGACGTCGCCGAGGGTATCGAGGCGCTGCGCACCGGGGACGGGGCGGCGGCGGGCGAGGCGTACGGCCGGCTGGTGGAGCGCTGGCGGTCCGTCAGGGACCGGCGTTCGTCGAACTGAGGCGCGGCGCGGGCGGTCCCGGACGGGCGGTGCCTGAACGGTCCGCGCGCGGGAGCCGTACGAGGCGGGAGAGCGGTCCGGGCCGCCCG
>NZ_KZ626920.1 GCF_002911015.1 Streptomyces populi | reverse complement strand
TCAGGCCTTCCGCGTTGCGCCGGTAGCCGTCGCGGATCGCGGGGTACGGGACGTGGCCGAGGGTGGGCAGTTTCGTTCCCGGTCCCATCGAGCCCAGTACCCAGCGCCGGCGGCCGGTCGAGGCGGTGGACGCGTCGGCGGCCTCGCGGGCGATGCGGGCGCCGGACTCGGACAGTTCGGTGATGCGGTCCGCGATCTCGTACTCGGCGAGTGCCGTGGCGTTCGCGCCGAAGGTGTTCGTCTCGATCAGGTCCACGCCCGCGTCCAGGTAGGCGCGGTGCACGGAGGCGACGATGTCGGGGCGGGTGGCGTTGAGGACCTCGTTGCAGCCCTCGAGGTTCTCGAAGTCCTCGAGCGTGGGGTCCTGTTCCTGGAGCATCGTGCCCATCGCGCCGTCGGCCACCACGACCCGGGTGGCGAGCGCTTCGCGGAGTGCGGCGGCCCGCAGCCGCTGCGGCGTGCTCATGCCGCACCCGCGAGGCGCGGTTCGGCGGTGCGGGCGGCCTCGCGGCCGTAGGTGGCGTCGATCCGGGCGATCAGCTCCGCCGGCAGGAGCTTGTACTCCTGTGTGCCCACCGACTCCAGGACGGTGGTGGCCAGGGCGCAGCCGAGCCGGGCGGCCTGTTCGTGGGGCCATTGCCAGGCGTGGCCGGCGAGGAATCCGGCGCGGAAGGCGTCGCCCGCGCCGGTGGGGTCGGCGATGGTGGCGGTGGGCACGGCCGGTACGGCCAGGCGGGGTTCGCCGCGGGCGGCCAGCGTCACTCCGTCCGCGCCCCGTGTGGTGATCCAGGTGCCGACCCTCTCGAGGAGGTCCTGTTCGTTCCAGCCGGTGCGGTCCTGCAGCAGTGCGGCCTCGTACTCGTTGGTGAACAGCCACCGTGCCCCCTCGACCAGGTGCCGGGCCTGTTCGCGGTCGAGGCGGGCCAGTTGCTGGGAGGGGTCGGCGGCGACGGGGATGCCGAGCCGGTGGGCGGTGGCGGTGTGCCGCAGCATGGCGTCGGGGTCGTCGGCGCCGACCAGGACGAGTCCGGGCCGGCCGGAGCGGGCGGTGATCGCGGCGAGGTCGATGCGGGGGGCCTCGGCCATGGCTCCGGCGTAGAAGGTGGCGATCTGGTTCTGGTCCGTGTCGGTGGTGCACACGAAGCGGGCGGTGTGCAGGGTCTCGCTGACCTTGACGCCGGAGGTGTCGACGCCGCCGGCCCGCAGCCAGGTGTCGTACTCGGCGAAGTCGATGCCCGCCGCGCCGATCAGCAGCGGCCGGTGGCCGAGCAGGCCGAGGCCGAAGGCGATGTTTGCGGCGACGCCGCCGCGGCGCACCTCGAGCCGGTCGGCGAGGAAGGACAGGGAGACCCGCTCCAGCTGTTCGGCGATCAGCTGTTCGGCGAACCGTCCGGGAAACACCATCAGGTGGTCGGTCGCTATCGATCCGGTCACGGCCACACGCACGGGAGCACTCCTTGGGCCTCGGCAAACCTCGGGGCGGGACGTTCGTGGCGACGGCAGGTTGCCGGCGGCTCGGTGGGCGGGTGAGGAGCGGGGAGCGACGGGACGGGGGGTGGCCGTCGCTCCCCGCCGGCTGGGGGCCGGCTCCGGGGTCTGCCGGGCGCCGGAAGCGGTCAGGCCGCGTCCACCGCCGCGCGCAGGGCCTTCGCGCGGTCGGTGCGTTCCCAGGTGAAGTCGGGCAGCTCGCGGCCGAAGTGGCCGTAGGCGGCGGTCTGGGCGTAGATCGGGCGCAGCAGGTCCAGGTCGCGGATGATCGCGCCCGGGCGCAGGTCGAAGACCGTGGTGACGGCGTCCTCGATCCGTTCCACGGGGACCGTGTTGGTGCCGAAGGTCTCGATGAACAGGCCGACCGGCTCGGCCTTGCCGATCGCGTAGGCGACCTGGACCTCGCAGCGCGAGGCGAGGCCCGCGGCGACGACGTTCTTGGCGACCCAGCGCATCGCGTACGCGGCGGAGCGGTCGACCTTGGAGGGGTCCTTGCCGGAGAAGGCGCCGCCGCCGTGCCGGGCCATGCCGCCGTACGTGTCGATGATGATCTTGCGGCCGGTGAGGCCGGCGTCGCCCATCGGGCCGCCGATCTCGAAGCGGCCGGTCGGGTTGACCAGCAGGCGGTAGTCGTCCGTCTCCAGCTTGATGCCGTCGTCGGCGAGCCGGGCGAGGACGTGTTCGACGACGTGTTCGCGGATGTCGGGGGTGAGCAGGGAGTCCAGGTCGATGTCGCCGGCGTGCTGCGAGGAGACCACGACGGTGTCCAGACGGACCGCCTTGTCGCCGTCGTACTCGATGGTGACCTGGGTCTTGCCGTCGGGCCGCAGGTAGGGGACGGTACCGTCCTTGCGGACCTGGGTGAGGCGCCGTGACAGGCGGTGGGCCAGCTCGATCGGCAGCGGCATCAGCGTGGGTGTCTCGTCGCAGGCGTATCCGAACATCAGGCCCTGGTCGCCCGCGCCCTGCCTGTCGAGCTCGTCGGCCTCGGAGCCGTCGACGCGCTTCTCGTAGGCCGTGTCGACGCCCTGCGCGATGTCCGGGGACTGCGCGCCGATGGACACCGAGACACCGCAGGAGGCTCCGTCGAAGCCCTTGGCCGACGAGTCGTAGCCGATGTCGAGGACCTTCTGCCGCACCAGGGTCGCCACATCGGCGTAGGCGTCGGTGGTCACCTCGCCGGCGATGTGCACCTGGCCGGTGGTGATGAGGGTCTCGACCGCGACGCGCGAGGCGGGATCCTGGCGCAGCAGCGCGTCGAGGATCGTGTCGCTGATCTGGTCGGCGATCTTGTCGGGGTGTCCTTCGGTCACGGATTCCGAGGTGAACAGACGGCGGGACATGGCTCTCCAGGGCTGTGGGTGGGCGGGCAGGTGGAGTCCGGGCTCGGCCGGTCACGCAATCTTCGTTGCGGACAGGATGGCCTGTACGGGGATGACGTCCGCCGGAATCTCGCTCGAGTCCTTGGTCAGCGCCGCGGTCACCTCGAACCCGGCCTCCTCCAGCCAGCTCTGGTAGGTCGACAGTTTCTGCGGGCCGCCCTGTCCCATGGCGGCGCCGAGGAAGAAGGCGGGGAAGAAGTCGACGTTGTAGTTGCCGGCCTCCTTGATGTCCTCGGGGTACACGGGGACGAGGATGTGCACCGTGCCGCCGGTGTTCAGCGAGGTGTGGACGCCCTTGAGGATGGTGAGGACGTCGGCCTTGTCGAACATGTCCAGGAAGTGTTTGATCAGGGCGACGTCGAAGCCTCGGGGGATCTCGTCGAAGACGTTGCCGCCGATGAAGGACAGGTGTTCCTGGAGGCCCTCGGCCTTGAAGTTGGCGAGTGCCTCGGTCTCCTTGTGCGCCAGGTCGAAGGTGGTGACCCTCAGGCCGGGGGACGCCTTGTGGCGGTAGGTGTGGATGGCGCCGAGGCCGGTGTTGCCGGCGACGTCGAGGACCTGGCTGCCCGGGGGGATGTCGACGTTGGCGAAGAACCACGGGTCGATGTTGGCGGTGACGGTGTTCATCAGGGTCAGCCAGGAGTCGTTGAGGTCCTGGTGGTCGTCGACCGCGTCGTACAGGGTGCCCTCGGCGCCGTAGAGCTCCTTCAGGCCGACGACCGTGCCGGTGCGGACGCTCTGGGTGAGGTAGAACAGCTGCCGCAGTGCCGTCACCTTGATGAGGTTCATGTAGGACAGGGCGCGCTTCAGATCGCTCTCGGCGACGTCGGCGAGGGCGTCGAGCCGGTATCCCCCGGTGGTCTCGTCCTGGGCGATGAAGCCCTCTTTGACCAGCAGGAACAGGAGCTGTTCCACGGCGTCGGGCCGGGCGGCGCCGACGGCCTCGGCGAGTTGCGCGGCGGTCAGGCCCGGGGTGGCCCGGAGCCTGTCGACGATGCCCAGCTCGAACACGGACACCAGGGTCATGAACCGCGAGGGCCCCACCATGTATTCGCGCAGCCGGGCGAGGGTGGCCTGTGTCGTCATTGCAGTGGTCCCCTTCGAAGACGGGTGAGCCGGGGAAGGTGCGCCGGCTCCGGCTAGGACGGCCGGCCGTCCGGCTGTCGGTTGAAGCGGTGGGTCAGTACGTTGCGCTGCACCTTCAAGGTGGCGGTGCGCGGCAGTTCGGCCTGGGGGATCTGGACGGGGGCGGCCAGCTGGGGGAAGTCGGCGGCGGCGGCCCGCCAGCGCTGCGGGTCCAGCGGTTCGTCGTCGACGGTGCAGATCACCGGGACCGGCTTCGATCCGGGGCCCTGGACCACGACCAGTTCGCTCAGTTCGTCGAGCCGGCTCAGCACGACGTCCTCGACCTCCAGGGAGCTGCGCACCCCGGGGATCATGTCGACCTCCCGGTCGAGCATGTGCAGACAGCCGAACCGGGTGCGGTATCCGACGTCCCCGGTGCGCCACCAGTCGCCGTCGCGGTTGGTGTCGTAGCGCTCCTGCTCGGCGAAGTACGTCTTGGCCAGCCCGTCCCAGGCGACCTCGATGAAGCCCGGGTTGCGCTCGGAGGGGGTGCTGCCGTCCCGGCTGACCACGCGGACCCTCGCGGCTCCCTTGGGCATGGCCCAGCCGACGCAGCGGCCGTTGGCCTTGTGGGCGGAGTTGCGGAAGTAGGCGCGGCCCACGGCCGGGCCGACCTCGCTCTGTCCGTAGATCTGGAAGAACAGGGCCCCGCGCCGTCCGGAGGCCTTCAGCAGCCGGCTCATCGTGCGCGGGTGGATCGCGTCGAAGGTGCTGCTGAAGACCTTCACCGACGCGAACGGGCGCCGTGTGTCGTCGGCGAGTTCCTCCCACTCCATCAGGGAGTTGGGCAGTGCCTCGACGAGGGCCGGCCGGTGGCGCAGGAACTGTTCCGCGACGACGGCGGGGTCCGGCTCCCGCAGGAGCAGGACCGGGAACTGCTTGGCGAGGGCCAGGGACATCGCCGCGACCATCCGGGAGTGCACGAAGGGGATGTGGATCGCGACGGTCTCCTTCCCGCGCATCAAGGAGAGCAGCCGCCACTGCGGTACGAGGCGCACGGCCTGGGTGCGGGGGGTGTGCACCACGAGCTTGGGTGTGCCGGTGGTGCCGGAGGTGTGGGTGATCACGGCGGCGGCGTCGAGGGGTCTGAGGACCGGCGCGACGCGCGGTGCGCCCGCGAGGCCGGCGAGCGGGAGGGCTCCGGGCCGTTCGCCGCTCGCGGTGATCACCCGTCGGGTGAGCTTCGTCAGCGGCACCTCGGCGAGGACGTCGAGCTTGGCGCCGTCGGTGAGCAGGGTGGGGCGGCCGACCCGCTCGAGGAGGACCGCGACGGTCGTGGCGTCCAGGGCCGGTGACAGGTTCACCACGACGGCGCCGATCCGTGACACCGCCGCGGCGAGCATCCAGTGGTCGGCGTTCGCGGTCTTGTAGAGCACGACGTGCTCGTCGGGCCGGACGCCGGCCGCCCACAGCCGTCCCGCCAGGTCGTCCACGTGGTCGGCGTAGCGGGCCACCGTCAGACGCCGTCCCGTGTCGGGGAAGACGTCCAGGTCGTGGTCGAGGGTGATCGGGGTCGACGGGTTCACCGCCGCGGCCATCGCCGGCAGCAGGCCGATGTGCAGGCCGCGCCGCTGTATCGAGGTGTAGAGCGTGGAGCCCTTCATCGTGGCCTCTCCCTTGCCGTCAGAAGGAGTAGGGGCCGAAGCGGCCCCAGGCCACGAAGCCGGCCACCGCGAGCAGGAACACGTTCACCACGATCGCCTGGGCCTCCTGGCGGCGCAGGTGCGTGACGGCGGCGCCGATCATCAGGAGCACCAGGCCGAGGGCGGCCAGCGGGACCAGGACCGGTGCGACGTCGAGGGCGCCGGGCAGGATCAGTCCCGCTCCGGCGAGCACCTCGAGGGCGCCGATGGCCTTGACGGGCCCGGAGCCGAAGTCGTCGACCCAGCCGAAGCCCGAGGCCGCCAGTTTCTCCGTGGGCTGGGCGATCTTCATGGCGCCGCCGGCCAGGCATGCTGCGCCCAGCACTGCCGCGACGATCCACAGTGCAGTGTTCACGAGAGTTCTCCTTGGGGGTTCGGGGGTGACGGCGGCGGGCGCGGGCGCCGTGCCCGCGTCCGCCGCCGTGCCGTGGCCGGCCGGTGCTCGGGCGGCCGGTGCTCAGGCGGCCGCGCGGCCGGCCTTGAGCGCGGCGGCCGTCTCGACGACGCGCCGGGCCTGGTGGCGGGCCGACTCCAGGGTGTCCTCGCCGGGTGCGCCCAGGGCGGCGACGTGCGAAGTCCCGTACGGGTTGCCCGTCTTGAACTGGACGGGGTCGGTGTAGCCGGGAGGCACGATGATCCCGCCCCAGTGGTAGAAGGTGTTGGACAGCGCGAGGATCGTCGACTCCTGGCCGCCGTGGGCGGTGTTGGAGGCGGTGAAGGCCGAGCACACCTTGCCCGCGAGCAGGCCCTGCGCCCACAGCGGGCCGGTCGTCTCCAGGAACGCCCGCAGCTGGCTGGCCGGGTTGCCGAAGCGGGTCGGCGTGCCGAGCAGGACGGCGTCGGCCCAGCCGAGGTCCTCCGGGGCCGCCTCGGTGATGTCGGCGCTGTCCTGGATGTGCCGGGCCCAGGCCGGATTGGCCTCGATGGCCTGTTGCGGGGCCAGTTCGCGGACCTTGCGCAGCCGCACGGTGGCGCCGGCCTTCTGGGCGCCCTCGGCGGCGGCCTGCGCCAGGGCGTGCACGCTGCCGGTCGCGCTGTAGTAGATGACGGCGACGTTCACAGGTTCCATGGTCGGTTTCCCTCTCTGGCCGGGTGCCGGTGCCGGCGTCATCGGTGGTCGGAGACCAGCAGGATGTTCTCCACCCGCGGCTGCCACTTGTAGTACGACTGGAGCTTGTGGTACTCGCCCTTGGGCGAGGAGGTGATGGCGTAGACGAACTGGCGGTCGTCGGTGCTGTAGGGCGCCTCGTCCAGGTAGTGCTCGATCTTGGGTTCGATGCGCACGGGCAGCGTCGTGGGATCCGGTGTCATGGCCGCGATGGTGATCCGTTCGACGTCCGGCGAGTCCCAGGTCAAGGTGGCGTAGATGCCGAACGCCTGCTCGCCCAGGCGCAGCAGGCGTTCGCTCGGCTCGGCCAGCCGCGCGTCGCGCAGGATCGAGCGGATGCCGTCGGCCCGGAAGGTCTCCTCGGGGGCCGCGCCGAAGTACAGGTTCACCGACCTGTTCGGGTAGTCGATGCCCACCAGGCTGACGCGGTCGGCCAGCCGGTGGCGGGTGAAGAAGTCGAGGTTGCCGGCCACGCTGGGCGGCAGCGACGCGAGGCGGACCAGGTCGGACAGTGACTGGAGGTCGTCGGTGGGGAAGAAGGACCAGGTCTTCTTGAAGCCGCCGACGACCCCGAAGTCGATTCCGCTGCTCGCGATGGGGAACGCGCGGTGCAGTTCCCCGAGCAGGCTCCCGACGGGATGGCCGGTCTTCTGGCTCAGTCCGTTTCGCAGGGCGACCGCGTACGGGTCCATGTCCTTGGGCAGCATGGTGAAGCGGCAGTCGAAGTCACCGGCGTTGCGCTCGCCGGTGGCCACCCGGAAGGCCACCACGGCCCGGGCGAGGGTGTCCTCGTAGGCGGTCAGGATCGGCCAGACCGTCTCGCGCGAGCAGGTCACGTCCACCAGCCGGGCGGATTCCTCGATGACCGAGTAGAGGCCTGCCAGCTCACTTTTGTTCGACATACATCCCCACGTTCGGTTGATGGGCGTGGTCGTGTCGGGCCGTGCGGATGGCTAGGCGTGGTCCGCGGTGCCGAACCAGCGCTCGAGGGCGGCCGTCAGGGCGGCCCGGTCGTCGCCGGCCCAGGCGATGTATCCGTCGGGGCGGACCAGCAGTGCGGCGGTCTTGTCGAAGGCCCCGCCGGCGGGCAGCGTGCCGGTGACGGTGGTGACCCGGTCCTTCCAGCCGGCCGCGGCGGCCCGCAGTTCGGCGGAGTCGGACAGGTCGAGCAGCACACCGCGTGCCGGGTGCAGCAGTTCGGGCGTGGTGACCGGGCCGCTCGCGGTGTCGAGCGTGCGTGCGGGCAGCCGGCGGCCGGTGAGCGGGTGGCCCTCGGGGTCGATGTCGTAGCGGATGTCGACGTGGCTGACCATTCCGGCCAGGTGGCGCTTGACCTCGTCGAGGGCGATCAGTTCGGCGTACAGGTCGCGCAGTCCCTGCGACTCGTCGCCGCCGAAGATGGCCATGGCCTGTGCCCGGGTGTTGGCCAGCAGCCGTGCGCCCACCGGGTGGCGCTCGCCGTGGTAGGTGTCCAGCAGGTCCTGGGGGGCCCGGCCGCGGACGGTGGCCGCGAGCTTCCAGCCCAGGTTGACCGCGTCCTGCACACCGGCGCTCATGCCCTGGCCGCCGACCGGCAGGTGGATGTGGGCGGCGTCGCCGGCGAGCAGCACGCGGCCCTTGCGGTACTCGGCCGCCTGGCGGGTGGCGTCGGTGAAGGAGCTGACCCACAGGGGCTTGCCGGCCGAGATGTCCTCGCCGGTCACGCGCAGCCACGCCTCGGCGACCTCCGCGTACTGCGGGGTCTCGTCGTGGTCGTCCACCGGGGCGTCGTACTCGGTCATGATGACGCGGTCGATGTCGCCGCCGGGGAAGACCTGCACCAGGCCGAGCGGGAGCCGCTCGCCGAAGGGGCGCGGGCGCACCCCGGAGCCGGCCACGTCGGCCAGGTGCATGACCTGGGTTCCGGTCGTGCCGGGGAAGTCGATGCCCGCGGCCTTGCGGACCGTGCTGTGGGCGCCGTCGGCGCCGACCACGTACAGGGCGCGCAGTTCCTCGCGTGTCCCGTCGGGGGCGGTCACGGTGACCGTGACGCCGTCCTCGTCCTGTGCCAGGGCGGTCACCTCGCGGCCGCGGCGGATGTCCGCGCCCAGTTCGCCGGCCCATGCCTCCAGGACGGCCTCCGACTGGGACTGCGGGATGCCGCGGGCGCCGAAGTTCGCGTCCTCCAGGACGGTGTAGTCGAAGGGGATGCCGCCGAAGTGTCCCATCGGCATGGTCTCGACGGTGCCGAAGCGGGGCAGCAGGCCCCGCTGTTCGAACGACTCCAGGGCGCGGGTGGTGAAGCCGAGGGCACGCGACTGGCCGGTCGGCTGTTCGAGGGCCTCGGTGACGATGACGTCCGCGCCGCCCAGGCGCAGCTCCCCGGCCAGCATCAGGCCGGTGGGGCCGCCCCCGACGACGATGACGTCGGTGTCCAACTTCCTGGCCATGTCAGTCCTTTCCTCGCGCGCGCCGACGCGTGGTCACGTTGTGGTGATGGGATGCGGTGTGCGGGCTTTGACGGTGTGCCGGGTGGGCCGGGGTGTGCGGGCCGCTCAGGCGGCCCCGGTGACCGCCGCGGCTTCGGTGCCGCGCGGTGCGGCCGGTGCGGTCCGCTTCCTGCCGCGGCTGAAGCGGCGCATGATCGGCATCTCGACGAAGCGGTACAGCAGCCAGCCGGCCAGCAGGTTCGCCAGGAAGAGCACCGCCAGCAGTCCCAGGGCGGGGAGCACGCCGTAGGTGTGGGCGCCCCACACCTTGGGGCGGCCGTAGAACATGACCACGCCCTGGGTGATGTAGAAGGCGAAGGAGACGTTGCCGAGGTAGACCATGGGCCGGCTGGCGAGCCAGCCGCCCTCGCCCCGCAGGTCGCGGGCGGCGGCGGCGCAGACGAGCACGGCGAACGGAACGATCGTGCCGGTGTAGAACTTGTAGGGGTAGGGCAGGGCGAACGAGAGCCAGTACCCGCCCGCGACGAGGAGTGCCGCGGCCGGCATGCCGATGCTGCGCGGCCACAGGCCCGCGGCGACGATCCGGGCCAGGACCATGCCGAGCAGGAACTCGAACAGGCGGGCGGGCGGGAAGCCGTAGCTGAACCAGAGCTGGTTCATCGACAGGTGGTACATCGGCACCTGGACGCCGCCGGAGACGAACGCCTGGGTCACCGCCGGCACGCCGACGACGCCGGCCGCCGCCGCGCCGGCCCACAGCCACAGCCTGCTCTCCTCGATCCGCCGCACCAGGACCAGGAGCAGCGGGAGCAGCGCGTAGGCGAACACCTCGACGCACAGCGACCAGGCCGGGAGGTTGACGCTGGAGATCACCTCGGGCTTGTTGCTCCAGGTGTGCAGCAGAAGGAGGTTCGGCAGCCAGGCGCGTGCCGGCTCGGAGGAGGCGAACAGCCACATCGCCACGGCGAAGACCACGATGTGGTTGGGGTAGACCTTCAGGACGCGCCGCCGCCAGATCGCCGGGGCCCGGTCCTTGGGGTTCGTCGACCAGGTCAGGACGAAGCCGCTGAGCACGAAGAAGAAGGACACCATGACGAATCCGGGCTCGAAGAAGTGAGCCAGGCCCTTCGCGAGGTCCTGATCGGCGAAGAAGCTGAGCGGTGCGTCCGGCCGGTTGGGGCCGGAGAGCATCGAGGCGTGGGCGAGGAAGACGAACACGGCCGCCAGCCAGCGCAGGCCGGTGAGCGAAGGCAGCGCGGCCGGGCGCTGTGGTGGACCGCCGGCGGTCGGTGCGGCGGTGGGGTCTGCCATGGGCTTACTGCCTTTCCATCACGTGTGCGATCGGCTGGGCGGCCGATGCGCGGTGAACTCACGGAAATACGCCGCGGGGCGTGCCGCGTGCGCGCCGGTGCACAGTGTTCGGGCATGTGCGTGGAATGTGGGGGGTGCGGGTCCCGCGCGGGGAAAGGGAATGTGCGGGGTGCGGGCCGCGTGCCGGGAAAAGGGTCCGGTCCCGGCTGCCGGAAAAGGCGGACTAGCCGACCAGATATCGCTGGATGGTGGGGGCGAGAAGCTCGACGAGTTCGTCCGCGGATGCCGAGGAGATCGGTTCGAGTTTGAGGATGTAGCGCAGGATGACCATTCCCCACACCTGTGCCTGCGCGGCGTTGATGTTCAGCGGCGGGACTTCGAGGATCTCGGCCACTTCGTTGATGTCGAGGGTCTGCGGCAGCCCGAGCGCTTTCCCCAGCTGGCTGAAGATCTGGGAGGACTGGGCGGACATGAAGGCGCGCATCTTCTCCGCGCCCGCCTCGTCGGTGATCGCGGCGGTCAGGTCCGCGAGGAGCTGCGGCCGGGCCTCGGGGTTCTCCCACTGCTTCAGGGAGGCCCTCAGCAGGCCCGCGGCCAGCTGTTCGCGCTGCCCGGAGATCGCCTCCGCGCCGGCCTTGCCCAGCGCGTCCCCGAGGGCGCCGAGGGCGGTCGGACCCGCCGCGTCCGTGGTGGTTTCAGGCATGATTTCCCTCCGATGGTCGGCAGGACTTTTCCGTGGACGACGAACCCCGGGACTGCAATCGTCGCTCATGTCCTCTAGAGCCCCGCTGGAGTTCGGCTGTTCCTTCGCATTACCCGGATCGCCGGTGGGCGGGGTTCACACTTCCTGCCCGGTGAGATTCCGCAGCAGTGTCCGCATCAGAGGCGAGACGCGGGTGTAGGGGCCGAGGTTCAGATAGGCGCCTTCGGGGGTCCATTTGCAGGCGGCGATGACGATGGGGTCTCCGCCGTAGGTGCGCCGGGCGCCGCGTACGAACTTCTCGGTCTCCGGTTCGACGGGCACCGGAAGTGCCGCGGGGTCCCAGCCGCGGACCGGGGCGGGGGCGTAGCAGATCCGTTTCACCTGTGCGGAGTCCCAGCCGAGGGTGACGTACACGCGGAACGATTTCCGGGCGAACTCGAGGAGTTCTCCGTCCGGGCGGGGCAGGCCGAGTTCGCGCTGCAACGACAGGATGTTCTCCGCCGTGCCGAATTGTTCGGGCAGCTGGGCGAAGTACAGGTTGACCGTCCGGCGCCGGTAGTCGATCCCGATCATCGCGGCCTGGTGCAGGTGGTGGCGTGCGAAGAGTCCGGCGTTCTCGGCCACGGCGCGGGGCATGGACTCGACGGCGGCGAGCTGCTCGACGGTGAGCGGGGTGAACGGGAAGTGCGCGTAGATCTTGCTGAAGCCCGAGACCACCCCGCCGTCGATGAAGTACTCGCTGACGGGCACCTGCTGCTGGATGTCCGGGAGCAGGGCGGCCGCCGGGTGGTCCGTGCGGGTGACGAAGCCGTGCTCCACGGCGGTGGTGTAGGGGTCGGGTCCGTGGGTGGGCACGGTGATGGTGTAGTCGAGTTCGGAGACGGGGTGTTCGTTCGTCGACACGCTCAGCACGATCCCGGCGTCGGCGAGGGTGTCCCCGTACGCGGTCAGGATCGGCACGATCCCCTCGCGTGAACAGGGCACCCCGGCCAGCCGGGCCGAGTCCTCGATGGCCGAGTAGACGTCCTCGACCACGGCGGTGTGGGACATGGGTCCTCCAGTTGGCTGTCGGTTCCCGCCCGGGGCGGTGACAAGGGCCGTGCCGCTAGCGGGCGACGGCCAGGGTGGCGGGCGGTGCGGAGTGGAAGGAGACGTCCCCGAAGCCGGCCTTGAGCAGCCAGTCGCGGTACTCGGTGCGCCGCCAGGTCCCGCCCTGGTTGGACTTGAGCAGCATCTCGGAGGCGAACAGCAGCGGGAACGCCGGGCCGCTGCGGTCGTCGTCGACGACGTAGTCGCAGACCACGAGGGCCCCGCCGGGCTTGAGGGCCCGGCGCAGCCGCGTGAAGACCTCGGTGTTCTGCTCGGGGCTCTCCTGGTGGGCGATGTGGGAGTAGAGCGCGACGTCGTAGAGCCCTTCGCCGAAGTCGGTGGTGTGGAAGTCGCCGTCGACGCAGGTGAACCGGTCGGCCAGGCCCCGTTCCTCGAGGAGCCGGCGGGCGATGTTGTTGATGGGCTCCCAGTCGAGCTGGGTGGAGCGGGCCCGCGGGTTGGCCTCCAGCCACAGGGCCGAGTAGATGCCCGAGCCGCCGCCCACGTCGAGGATCGACACCTCCCCCGCCTCGGGCAGTCCCAGCACCTGTGCGGCGAGCGTCGCCGCGGGGACCGACTGCGCGGCGATGGCCGGGACGACCAGCTCCCAGTGCGGGTTGTCGGCGACCTCCGTGGTCGGGTCCGTCACCGGCCCGCCGGTGCGGACCACTTCGGGCAGGGCGGCCAGGCCGCCCATGTGGGTCAGTTTCAGCCGGGCGAAGCCGCTCAGGCACGCGGGCTTGCCCTCGACCAGGTAGGCGGAGGCCTCCGCGGTGTTGCGGTACCTGCCCTCGCGCAGTTCGACCAGGCCCACGCTGACGAGCCCGTCCAGGAGCGTGCCCGCCCCCCGTTCGGAGATCTTTGCGCGGGCGGCGAGCAGGCCGGGGGTGTCGGCGCCGTTCTCGAGATGGGTGAACACCGCGTGGCCGGCGGCGGCACCGACGATGCCGGTGGCCCAGTAGCCGTTGATGAGCTGGAGGACGGTGTCGGGGGTCGGCTGGTGATTGGTCATGCTGCCCTTCCTGGGGCCCGGGTGGAGGCGGAGTTGGCCCGCAGTGCCGTGCGCAGCGCGGTCACGACCCGCTCGGTCTGGTGCGCGGTGAGTTCGGCGTGCATGGGGATGGCGAGGCCGCGCCGGAAGAGGTCCGCGGAGACGGGGCACGTCTGCCGGGAGTCGAACACGGGCTGCAGGTGGCTCGCCCAGGTCCCGTGCCCGCAGCCGATGCCCTGCGCGCGCAGGTCGGTGGCGACCCCGGCGCGGTCCACGCCCGCGTCCAGCGTCACCACGTAGGACTGCCAGGCGTGGGTGCGGTCCGCGGGCACCTGTGGTGTCGTCAGGAGCTCCTCGTCGGCGAGGAGTTCGGTGTACCGCGCCGCCACGGCGCTGCGGCGCTCCAGCAGTTCGCCGATCCGGTCGAGCTGGACCTGCAGGATCGCCGCGGCGATGTCGGACAGTTTGAAGTTGTAGCCGATCTCGGTGAACCGCGGGATCGGCAGTCCGACGACCTGTGCCTGGTCGAAGATGCTGCCGATGCCGAAGGACGAGCGCAGCCGGGCGTCCGCCGCGATCGCCGGGTCGGTGGCGATCAGGGCGCCGCCCTCGCCGCTGGTGGCTCCCTTGCGTCCGTGGAAGGACAGGCAGGCGACCTCGGCCAGGGTGCCCGCCTCGCGGCCCTGGTACGTCGCGCCCACCGCGCAGGCGGCGTCCTCGACGAGGAACAGTCCGTGGCGGTCCGCGATCGCCTGAAGGTCCGTGTAGTCGGCGGGCAGGCCGACGGTGTCGACGGCGATGATGCCGACGGTGCGCGGGCCGACCAGGGCGGCGACCGCCTGCGGGTCCACGGTGCCGGTGTCGGCTCGGACGTCGGCGAACACCGGGGTGGCGCCGACGTAGCGCACCGCGTGGGCGGGGGCCGGGAAGGTGTAGTCGGCGACGATCACCTCGTCGCCCGGCTCGACGCCGAACGCGAGCATGGCGAGGTGGAGGGCGGCGCCGCAGTTGCTGACCGCGACCGCCCCGCCCGCCCGGTAGCGCTCCTTCAGCCGGGCCTCGAGCGCCTTGCCCCTGGGGCCCTGGCCGGCCGGCCAGCCCGAGGCGAACACCTCGGCGACGGCCGCCAGTTCCCGCTCTCCCAGGCTCGCGTGAACCAGGGGTATCTCCTCGGTCATGTTCACGTCTCCGCATTCGTACGTGCCGCTGTGGGCGGGGCGTCGTCGGGCGCCGGCGGTTCGAAGCGCATCGGTGTGATCTGGCGGACGTCGTAGCGCCGGCGCATCTCCTGCACGGCCTCGGGGTCCACCGCCTCGCCCGTCGACCAGATCTCCGCGATCTCCTCGAAGTAGTGCTCGTGCTCGGGAGAGGGGTAGCTCTGGAACAGCATGGTCGTCGGCCTGTCGGTGGGGTTCCTGAACGCGTGCGGCGTTCCCGGCGGGACGAACATGCAGCCGCCCGCCCCGACCCGGACCGCCCGCTCCCCGTCGGGCGACTCCCAGTGGTGCCAGGTGTCGTGCGTGCGCTGCCTCGGCTCGAAGCACAGGATCTCCAGCTCGCCCTCGAGGACGTAGAAGAACTCCTGCGACCGGCTGTGGACGTGCGCGCCGACGTCGAACCCGGGCGGGACGACCACTTCGAAGACGGATATCGAGGAGCCCTGCTCCTTGGTCGCCTTGAAGGTCACTTCCTGCGCCTTGGTCACCAGTTTGCGGCCCTGTCCGGCGGGAGTGATGAGGTTGCTCATGCCATTCGCTTCCTTGTGTCCGTAGGGAATCCCGCGCGGGCTCAGTCGATGAGCTGCGGCGTGTCCACGGCCCAGCGGCCCAGTGCCATCTCCGCGGTGATGCCGGGGCCGAAGCCCGCGATCAGACCGGTGGCGTCGGGGGCGGGGGCGGCCTCCTCGAACAGCCTGCGCGCGGCGTCCAGGACGACGGCGCTGGCGATGTTGCCGTACTCGCTCAGCGTGGCCCAGCTGTGCCGGAACACCTTGCGGTCGACCTCGAGGAACTTGGCGAGGTCGTCCAGGATCCGCGGACCGCCCGCGTGCACGATGTAGAAGTCGAGGTTGCCGGCGTCCCAGCTGTGGTCCTTGGCGAACTCGCGCAGCACCGGGGCCAGCGGCTCCATCGTCCCCGGCACCCGGCGGTCCAGCTGGAAGTGGAAGCCGGTGTCGCGCACGGCGTAGGAGATCCAGTCCTCGGTGTTGGGGATGAGGTAGGAGGCGTTGCGCTCCAGTTCGATGCCGACACCGCCGGCGCCGCGCACCACGGCGGCCGCGACCGCGTCGCCGAACAGGCCGTCGGACAGCAGGGATCCGATGTCGTCCGCGTCGGGCTGGTAGCACAGCGAGCACAGTTCGCACGACACGATCAGGACGTTGCTGCCCGGGTGGGCCGCGCAGAAGTCCTGCGCGCGGTTGATGGCCGCGCCGCCCGCCGCGCAGCCCAGCTGGGCGATGGGGATCTGCCGGGTGTCGAAGCGCAGTCCGAGATTGTTGATGAGCCAGGCGGTCAGCGAGGGCATGGAGAAGCCCGTGCACGACACGTAGATGATGGCGTCGATGTCACGTGCCGTCACATCGGCGTTGCGCAGGGCCTGTTCGACGACCTCGGGGCACCGCTTCTTGGACTCGAGCTCGTAGATACGGTTGCGTTCGGTCAGGCCCGGGTGGCGCAGCGTCGCCTCGATGGGCTGGACGATGTGGCGCTTCTGGACACCCGTGTTCCGGATCAGCCGCAGCGCGAGGGGCAGTTGCGGCTTTCCACCATGGACTCTTTCGGCGAACGCCAGAGTCTCTTCCAGTGTGATGACGTTTTCCGGCGTACTCACCGCGGGCCTGCATAGCCTTGGCATACCTGGGGTCCACTTTCTCTAGAGTCTGCTTTCCGTGCGTACGTGAGCGATCCGCGCACGGGTGCGGAAGCCGACCTGGCCGGTACGGCGGACGGGCGTGGTGTCGCCGGCCCCGTGCGGGGGCGTCGGCGCATGCGAAAGCCCCCCGCCGCGCGGAGGAACGCGGACGGCGGCGGGGCGGGCGAGGAAAGGGTGGATCGCGAGGGGATCGCGGGGAGAAGGGTGCCGCAGCGGGCACGGAAGCGGTCTGATCGGACGACGTGTCCGGACCGTCAGGTGAAGTGCCTCATCGCCTGCCGCTCGTCAACTTTCGGGCAGGGGTGGCGTGTTGAGATAGTGACATGTCTGTCGCCGCCCCGCCAAGAGCGGACGGAAGTGACGTGGGTCACGTTGCCCCGTGCGCGGCCGCCGTCACCGGCCGGGCCTCGGGTCCCGCGGCGGCGAGGCGGGCGCCGGGACGGCAGGAGCCGCCTGCCGCGGCCGCGCTCGTCCCGGCGGCGGCCGCCGGTGGAGTCCGGGTCCTGGACGGCGACGGCCGTAGCGCCGCCGCGGCGGGCGGGGCGGCGGCCGGATCTGCGCATGCCGGGTCCGCGCGTCCGGTGCGCGCCGGGCCGCCGCGCCGGCAGAAGGAGCGGCGGGCTCACCGGCGGCGGCCGTGCACGTGCGGGTGCCGGGTGTCGGGTGCCGGGTGTCAGGCCGGCGGGTGGCCGTCGTCCGTGCCGATGCCGCCCCTCCCCCGCGCCGCCCCTCCCCCGCGCCGGGCCTTGGCGTCCGGCCCGCCTCGTCGAGGCGGTGGCCCGGCCGGGACCCGCGGTCCGGGGCCCGCATGCGCCCCGGCGCGGCACCGGCCGCTCACGCACGCCCGCGCGAGCGCCCGTACGCGGCCGGGCGGCAGCGTCCGACGGCCCCGGCCGGGCCGGTACGGGAGGCGGAGCGCCGGGCGGGGTGAGGGGCGGGGCGCACGGGCCAGGGCGCGGGCGAGGCGAGGGGCGGGCAGGGTGCGGGCGCGGGACGCACGGACAGGGTGCGCGCGGGACGCACGGGCAGGGTGCGGGCGAGGTGAGGGGCGGCTCCGGTGCGTACCGCAGGAAAAGAAAAAGGGGGCGGCACGGGTGGCCGTCCCCTGCTCACCCGTGCCGCCCTGCCCCGCTCGCCCGCGGAGCGGGTACCGCGTGCGCGACCCGCTCGTAGAGCCACCGGCGCAACCGGTGGCCCGGCAACAGCCGGTACGGCGGTCGCCGCGCGACGGAGAAGACCCTAGGGAGCACGGTGCGCCCCGGCAACGCCGCTCGAGGCGGTGCCCGGCCGGGGCTCGACCGCCTGTCGAGCGCCGGGCGAGCGGTCGGCGAGCGCCCGGTCGACCAGCGGGCCCGCGACGCCGGTGTACGCGGCGGGATCGAGCAGGGCCGCCGCCGCCTCGCGGCTCAGCACGCCCTTCAGCCGCGGGAGTTCGGCCAGTACCTCGGCCAGGGGCCGGCCGGATGCGGCCGCGCCGAGCGAGGCCTCGGTGAGCAGCGCCCTGGCGGCCTCCTTGCCCAGGCGCGGCGCCAGGACGGCGGCGACCCGTTCGGAGACGAGCTGTCCCCCGGTCGCCTCCAGGTTGGCGCGCATCCGGCCGGGGTGGACGGTCAGTCCGCGGGCGAGTTCGACGGCCGTGTGCGCGGCGCCGCCGGTGAGCCGCAGGCATTCGCGCAGCGGCTGCCACTCGGCGTGCCACACCCCGGCCGAGCGTTCGTCCTCGGCGCTCAGGCACTGGTGCAGCACGGCGGCCAGGGCGGGGACCTGGAGGGCGGCCGAGCGGATCAGGGTGGCGAGCACGGGGTTGCGTTTGTGCGGCATCGCCGAGGAGGCGCCCCGTCCCGCCACGGCGGGCTCGGCGGCCTCGGCGACCTCGGTGCGTACGAGCACCAGCACGTCCGCGGCGATCTTGCCGAGGGCGCCGGCCGTGTGCGCGAGCCCGGCCGCCAGGTCGGCGATCGGGGTGCGCAGGGCGTGCCAGGGCAGTACGGGCCGGGCCAGGCCGGTCTCGGCGGCGAAGGCGGCGCCGAGTTCCTCGAGGACGGCGGCGGGATCGGCGTCCTCGCCCGCGTGGCTCAGGTAGCCGGCCAGTGTTCCCGCGGCGCCGCCGAGCGCCACCGGAAGCCCGTCGCGGGCGGTGCGTTCCAGGCGCTCGGCCGCGTCCAGGAGCAGCTCGCGCCAGCCGGCCGCCTTGAGCCCGAACGTGGTGGGCACGGCGTGCAGGGCCAGGGTGCGGCCCGCCATCACCGTGTCCCGGTGGGCGGCGGCGAGGTCCCCGAGAAAGGCGGCCGCCTCCCGCAGGTCGGCGACGATCAGGCGCAGTGTCCGTGCGGCCACCAGCATGGCGCCGGTGTCGAAGACGTCCTGGCTGGTCGAGCCGCGGTGCACGAACTCCGCGGCCTGCGGGGAGCGTTCGGCGACCACCGCGGTCAGGGCCTTGACCAGTGCCACGACCGGGTTGGCGGTCTCCCGCGCGGCCAGCGCCAGCTGCCGTACGTCCAGCAGTTCGGCGCGTGCCGCGGCCGTGATGGCCCGGGCCGCGGCGGCGGGCACCGTGCCGCAGCGGGCCTGGGCCCGGGCCAGGCCCGCCTCCGCGTCGAGCATCGCCTGCAGCCAGGCTCCGTCGCCCACGGCGGCCTCGGCGGGGGTGCCCGCCCTGACCGGTGAGAGCAGCCCGGCGTCCAGGTGGGCGGGGAAGGGGGTCATCTGCTCGCCTTCGCGTTCGGGGACGGGGGTGCGGTGGAGGCGGGCGGGGCCGTTCGCCTCGGGCCCGGCGGTGGGGGCACGAAGGGGAGGCCGGGCAGGGCGAGGACCGCCGCGGCGATGGCGTCGGAGTCCTCGAGGGTGACGGAGCCGACGCCGGGTCTGATGCCGGCCGCGGTGACCCAGTGCACGGACTCGGTGGGCACCCCGTAGGCGAAGCGCCGTGGATGCGGTGTGCCCTGGGCGTCGATGAGGTGGAAGGGCCGCTCGGTCACCGCGAGGCCGCCGGTCTCGTACGCGGTGCCGTCCGCGCCGGGGATGCGGTGGGCACGGCATTGCCCGGTGCGCAGCAGCTGGCCCATCAGCGGGTCCGCGGTGCGCCGCAGGTCGATCTCGGGCAGCCGGGCCTCGATGAGCGCCGTGGCCCGCACCCGTACGTCCCCGATCGCGCTCGAGGTGGCGGTGAAGCAGGGGCCGAGCGGGTCGTGGGCGTCGGCCGTGACGCGCAGGCCCGGTCCGGTCACGTCCAGGACGCCCGCCTCGATGAGCGCGGCCATCTCCTCGATGCGGGAGGCCGGGGGGCCGATGGACAGGTAGGCGTTGAGCGGTGTGTACCAGTGGTCGAGGTCGTCGCGGTGGGAGGCGGCGGTGAGCCCGGCGTGGTCGACGGCGAGCCGCAGCTCGTTGCGCAGGTCGCGCAGGACGTCGAGGGCGGCCTTGACCGGTCCCTCGACGTTGCCCTGGCGGGCCAGGCGGACGTCGTCGTCGAGGTGGCCGCGCAGCCAGTCGCGGAAGGCGGCCCGGTCGCGCAGGACGTGGGGGCCGTACGGGCGGGCGAGGTGTTCCCAGTCCCAGCGTCCGGCGGGCTCGATCCCGGTGGCGTCCAGGAGCCGGTCCTCGGCCGCGCCCGGTTCGGCGTGCAGGTAGTTCTCGGTGAACTCCTCCACGGTTGCGGGGAGTTCACCGCGTGCCGTGAGCAGGGTCGCGTAGTAGACGCCGCACACCTCCTTGGAGATGAGCGGCCACAGGTCGGCGGCGAAGTCGATGGCGCCCCGGTGCGGCTGTCCGGCGCGCAGCCGGGTGATGTATCCGGCGGTCAGCAGCCGGGGACGGTGGCGGCCGTGGGCGCCCTTCTGGTTCTCGCCGCGCGCCTGGTAGGGCACGCCGCGCCGGGATCCGGCGTGCAGGCGCGGTTCGCGGCCCGAGGGCCGGTAGACGAGCCGGCCCCCGGCCCGGGTGAAGACGCCGCCGCGGCCGTGGGTGAACAGGGCCAGGTAGTCGAAGAAGTTGAGCCCGAGCCCGCGTACCAGCACGTCCTCGCCGGGCCCGATGTCCGTCAGGTCGACATCGGCCGGGTTGGCCGGCGGCAGGTAGGTCAGCCGGTGCCGGGCGGCGAACCGCGTCAGTTCCCGTTCGGTCTCGGTGGGTCGTGCCTGCACATGGCCCTGGGCGAGGACGACCGCGTCCAGGCCGGTCAGCCGGGTGCCGTTCTCGAGCACGACGGTCTGCGGCCGTGGTGCCCCGGTGCCGCCGTCCTCCAGGGCGATCGCCCGCAGCGGGTGCGGCTGCACCGTCACGTGCGCCGGGGCGTTGGCGACCACCTGCCGGAACACCCAGGCCAGGTAGCAGCCGTAGAGCGCGCGGGTGGGGTAGCCGTCGGGCTCCAGGCGGTGCGCCTCGGCGAGGATCTCCGTGTCGTGGGCGGCCTCGGAGCCGGGCTCGAGGGTCCTTGCCTCCAGTGCCTTGGCCCACTGGTACAGGCTCGGCCCCTCGGCCAGCGGCCCCTCGATGCGCACACTGGCGTCGGTGTAGACGGTGACCTGCGACGAGACGGTGTTCATCAGCAGGTGGCGGGACTGCGTGGGCCGCCACACCCGTCCCGGGCCGGGCGGGCCGGGGTCGACGACGTGCACCGTGACCGCGGCCCGGCGGGGGGACTTGCGCTCCTGTGCGCAGAGCCGTTCCAGTACGGACAGGCCCCGGGGGCCGGCGCCGACCAGGCACACCTGAAGTCGTGGGGCCGGATCGTGCGGGGCCGGCGGTGCGGCCGCCGGCAAGGGCTGTCCTGCGGTGCGTGCGATGCCGGGCGGGGTTTCTCCTCCGTGCGTTCCAGACACAGCGCCTCCTTGTCGCCGTAAGCGTCGGCACGGGCGCTCGATCAGGGCTCGGATTCCGCTGGAAGTCGGCTCGAGGGAATTCGCCGAGCGATTCCCGAACGAGGCTTGAGAGGGACTCCACCGCCCGTCCGTACGTTCTCATCGGACGCACTCCGGTACACCGCTGCGAAGGAGGTCTCCGGGCTCGCCGCAATACGCCGGCGGGCCGGGGCCGGGCGGCGGAATTCCCCTGCGGATCTGAATTGAAGGAGACTCGATGCAGGTTCACTCATGCCCCAGATGCCATGCCGAGGGAATCCGCACCTGCGCCGGTCCCCTCCTGTGCGCCGGCTGCGTCGAGCAGGTCGGGCGTCAGTTGCGCGCTCTGCCGTATCTGCACCAGGAATGCCTGCACCACGTGTCGCCGGCGTCCCGGCGGACGAATCCGACCAAGGTCTCCGGAAGCCGCAGGAACGACTTCCTCGACATCTCCGTGCTGGACAGCCGGCACAACATCCTCGCGGTGCTCGAATCATGGTCCGAGCTCGTCGTGGAGCGGCTCGGACGCGTGGCGCCGAAGCGCACCGTGCCGGACCTGGCACGTTTCCTGGCCCGTCATCTCGCCTGGCTCACCGCGCAGCCCCCGGCCGCCGAGTTCGCGGACGAGATCGAGGGCCTCGCCGGCGAACTGCGCCGCATCGTCGACCCCGACCCCGGCGGTCTCCAGGCGCTCATCCGCACGTGCGTCGTGGAGGGCTGCAACGGAACGATCAGTGCTTTTCCACAGCACCAGAAAAGCAGGAGGCCGGCGGACGGCAGCGTCGGCTGCTCGGCCGGACATTCCTGGAAGATGCACGAGCTGCTCGTTCTGCGGCGGCTCGTGGAGCGGCAGCGAAAGGGCGTCAGCGCATGATCAAGCCACCCCGTCACCGGCTCGTTCCCACGAATGTGGCGGCGCTTGCCGTGGGAGTGAAGGAAGCGACCATCCGGAAGTGGGTGAGCCGCGGAAAGATCACCCGGTACGGCACACCCGGATGCCGCTCGGAATTCGACATCGAGGAACTCACCCGGATCGCTCTGCAGCGTCAGCTCTGACGTTGCCTGGATCTTCGCGAAAGAGCGCGCCGGAAAAGGCGTGGACTCCTTCGTGACGATGGCGGTCTCGATGCGCAAACGACAAGGGGAGCTGAGTGCGTTGACTCTACCGGCCTCAGTGGAGGGGGCAGCGGGAACGGCGGGCGCGGCGAAAGCGCCGGGCGCGCACCCGGGCGGCGGCGCGGTCGGTGTCGGCCGCGCCCACGCGAAGGCCATCGTGCTCGGCGAGCACGCGGTCGTCTACGGCGCTCCGGCGCTCGCTCTTCCGGTGCCGCAGCTGACGGTCACGGCACGGGCCCGACGGTCCTCGCACCCCGGCGACGGGGACGGGCTGTCGTTCACGGTGCCGGGCTCCGCGCCGCGGGCGGTCGTGGACCGGGCCTGCCACGGCCTGCGCCGGCTCGTCGGCGCGTTCAGGGAGCGGACGGGGGTGCACGACGGATCGCCCCTGGAGGTGTGTCTGGACGGCGGGATCCCGCCCGGCCGCGGACTCGGCTCGAGCGCGGCGAACTCGCGCGCCGTGGTGCTGGCCCTCGCCGGACTGTTCGGGCGTGAACTGTCCGAGGACATGGCGTTCGACCTGGTGCAGACGGCCGAGAACGTGACGCACGGCCGGGCCAGCGGCGTCGACGCCATGACCGTGGGCGCCTCGGCGCCGCTGCTGTTCCGGGCGGGCCGGGCCCGTCCGCTGGCCGTCGGCTGCGACGGCGTGTTCATCGTCGCCGACAGTGGCACCGCGGGCGGCACCAAGGAGGCGGGCGAGCTGCTGCGCGCGGGATTCGGGCGGCGGGCCGGTGCCCGGGAGGCGTTCGTGCGGCGGGCGGCCCGGCTCGCCGGCCGGGCCGCCCGGGCCCTGGCCGAGGGGCGGGACGCGGAGCTCGGCACCCAGCTGACGCACTATCACGAGCTCATGCGCGACGCCGGTCTGAGCACCGGCCGTATCGACGCGCTGGTGCACGCCGCGCTCGCGGCGGGCAGCCACGGCGCCAAGATCACCGGTGGCGGCCTGGGCGGCTGTGTCCTCGCGCTGGCCTCCCCGCGGGCGGCCGGCCGGGTCACGCAGCGGCTGCTCGAGGCGGGCGCCGTGGGGGCCTGGGCCGTACCGCTCGAGAGGGGGCGGCGGCCGTGAGCGGTGAACTCCCTGTGCCCGGGCGGCGGCCGCGCGAGCGGTGCGACGGCGGGGCCACCGCCGTCGCGCACCCGAACATCGCGCTGATCAAGTACTGGGGCAAGCGCGACGAGCGGCTGTTCCTGCCCTGGACCGACAGCCTGTCGATGACCCTGGACATCTTCCCCACGACGACCCGGGTCCGGCTCGACGCCGCGGCCGGGCAGGACACGGTCACGCTCGACGGCGTCCCCGCGTACGGGCAGACGCTGCGCCGCGTCACCGCGTTCCTCGGCCTCGTACGGGAGCGGGCGGGGCTGCGGCAGCGGGCCGTCGTGCAGAGCCGGAACACCGTCCCCACCGGGGCGGGCCTCGCGTCCTCCGCCGGCGGGTTCGCCGCCCTCGCCGTCGCCGCGGCCGCCGCGTACGGGCTCGGCCTGGACGCCAGGGGCCTGTCCCGCCTGGCCCGGCGCGGATCGGGGTCGGCCTCGCGCTCCGTCTTCGGCGGCTTCGCCCTGTGGCACGCGGGCGACGCCGCGGGCACGGACGCCGAGGCCGATCTCGCCTCCTACGCCGAGCCGGTGCCCACCGCGGGGCTGGACGCCGCGCTGGTCGTCGCGGTCCTGGACGCGGGCCCCAAGGAGGTGTCCAGCCGTGCGGCCATGCGGCGCACCGTCGCCACCTCCCCGCTGTACCGGCCGTGGGCGCGCTCCAGCGGCGAGGACCTGGCCGAGATGCGGGCCGCGCTGCTGCGCGGCGACCTCCCGGCGGTGGGAGAGATCGCGGAGCGCAACGCCCTGGGCATGCACGCCACGATGCTGGCCGCGCGCCCCGCGGTGCGCTATCTGTCGCCGGCCACGCTGACGGTGCTCGACAGCGTGCTGCAGCTGCGGCGCGAGGGGGTGGCGGCCTACGCGACCATGGACGCCGGGCCGAACGTGAAGGTCCTGTGCGCCCGCGCGGACGCGCAGCGGGTGGCCGGCGTCGTGCGGGCCGCCGCCCCGGGGCGCGCCGTGCACATCGCCGGCCCCGGGCCGGGCGCCCGCCTGACGGGCGGGGACCGGTGAGCGGCCCCGCGCCCGGCCGGCCGGCCGTGGTCCGGCGCGCGCCGGGCAAACTGTTCGTCGCCGGCGAGTACGCGGTCGTGGACAGCGGCAACCCGGCGATCCTGGCGGCCGTCGACCGGTATGTCACGGTCACCGTGTCCGGCTCGGCGTCGCCCGGCGTCCTGGTCTCCTCCGACCTCGCCGCGCATCCGGTGCGTCGCCGCTGGGACGGGGGCCGGCTCGCCGCGGACGGCGGCCGGGAGCGCGGCGGGCCGGTGCACGTGCTCTCGGCCGTGGAGACGGTGGCCGCCCTGCTGGCCGAGCACGGCCTGCCCCGGCCGGGGCTGGAGCTCTCGGTCGCCAGCGCGCTGCACGCCGACGGCCGCAAGTTCGGCCTGGGGTCGAGCGGTGCGGTGACCGTGGCGAGCGTCGCGGCCGTGGCGGCGTACTGCGGCCTGGAGCTGACGCGCGCGGACGTGTACCGGCTCGCCCTCCTCGCCACCGCGCGGATCGACCCCGAGGGCTCCGGCGGCGACCTGGCCGCCAGCACCTGGGGCGGCTGGCTCCTCTACCGGGCACCCGACCGCGGCTTCGTGCTCGACCTGGCCCGCGAGCGGGGAACCGGGGCGGCGCTGCGCGCGCCCTGGCCGGGGTTCGCCGTCCGCAGGCTGCCCCCGCCCGCCGGACTGAGCCTCCAGGCCGGCTGGACCGGCCGTCCCGCCTCCACCGCCCGCCTGGTGTCCGGCCTGCACCGCCGGCCCTGGCGGGGCACCTGCCGGCACCGGCGGTTCACGGCGGCCGTCACCGACGTCGTGCACGCCATGGCCGGTGCGCTCGAGGCCGGTGACGGTCCGGGTGTGCTGCACCAGGTCCGGCGCGCGCGCCAGGAGCTGGCCCGCCTGGACGACGAGGCCGGTCTCGGTGTCTTCACCGACAAGCTGCGCGCCCTGTGCGAGGCCGCCGAGGCCGCGGGCGGCGCGGCCAAGCCGTCGGGCGCGGGGGGCGGCGACTGCGGCATCGCCCTGCTGGACGCCGCGGCGCCGCGGCACATCTCGTACGTACACCGACGGTGGACCGAGGCCGGGGTGCTGCCCCTGCCCGTCCGTGTCGCCATGGAAGGGATCCAACGATGACCGAAGCACATGCGATAGCCGGAGTCCCGATGAAGTGGGTGGGTCCCCTTCGCGTATCGGGCAATGTCGCCCTGGCCGAGACCCAGGTACCGCTGGCCACCTACGAGTCGCCGCTGTGGCCGTCGGTGGGACGCGGCGCGAAGGTCTCCATGCTGGCCGAGCGGGGCATCGTCGCCACCCTGGTCGACGAGCGGATGACCCGTTCGGTGCTCGTCGAGGCGACGGACGCGGGCACCGCGCACGCGGCCGCGCGGGCCATCGAGGCGCGGATCGAGGAGCTGCGCGCCGTGGTGCGCACCTGCAGCCGGTTCGCCGAACTGATCGGGATACGGCACGAGATCAACGCCAACCTGCTGTTCATCCGGTTCGAGTTCAGCACCGGCGACGCCTCCGGCCACAACATGGCCACGCTCGCCTCCGACGCGCTGCTCGGTCATCTGCTGCAGACCGTGCCGGGCATCTCCTACGGATCGATCTCGGGGAACTACTGCACGGACAAGAAGGCCACCGCGGTCAACGGCATCCTCGGCCGCGGCAAGAACGTGGTCACCGAGCTGCTGGTGCCGCGCGAGGTGGTCGAGGGGGTCCTGCACACGACGGCGGCCAAGGTCGTCCGGCTGAACCTGCGCAAGAACCTGCTGGGGACGCTGCTCGCCGGCGGCATCCGCTCGGCCAACGCCCACTACGCGAACATGCTGCTCGCCTTCTACCTGGCCACCGGCCAGGACGCGGCCAACATCGTCGAGGGTTCCCAGGGCGTGACGATGGCCGAGGACCGCGACGGCGACCTGTACTTCTCCTGCACGCTGCCGAACCTGATCGTGGGCACGGTCGGCAACGGCAAGGGCCTGCCCTTCGTGGAGACCAATCTGACCCGGCTCGGCTGCCGGGCCGACCGCGCGCCCGGTGAGAACGCGCGCCGGCTCGCCGTCATCGCGGCGGCGACCGTGCTGTGCGGTGAGCTCTCCCTGCTCGCGGCCCAGACCAACCCGGGTGAGCTCATGCGCGCGCACGTCCAACTGGAACGCGACACCACGACCGCAAAGGTGGGTGCATAGGCCATGTCCTTGTCCATCGGGATCCACGACCTGTCGTTCGCGACGACCGAGTTCGTCCTGCCGCACACGGCGCTCGCCGGCCACAACGGCACCGAGATCGGCAAATACCATGTGGGCATCGGCCAGGAGTCGATGAGTGTGCCCGCCGCCGACGAGGACATCGTGACCCTGGGCGCGGCGGCCGCCGCGCCGGTGGTCGCCCGGCACGGCAGCGACCTGATCCGCACGGTCGTGTTCGCGACGGAGTCGTCGATCGACCAGGCCAAGTCGGCGGGTGTGTACGTCCATTCGCTGCTGGGACTGCCGTCGGCGACCCGGGTCGTCGAGCTGAAGCAGGCCTGCTACGGGGCGACGGCGGCCCTGCAGTTCGCCATCGGCCTGGTGCGCCGCGACCCGGGGCAGCAGGTCCTCGTCGTCGCGAGCGACGTCTCCCGCTACGACCTCGACAGCCCGGGCGAGGCGACCCAGGGCGCGGCGGCGGTGGCCATCCTGGTCTCGGCGGATCCCGCCCTGGTCCGCGTCGAGGACCCCTCCGGGCTCTTCACCGCCGACGTCATGGATTTCTGGCGGCCCAACTACCGCGACACCGCGCTGGTCGACGGGCAGGAGTCGATCGCCGCGTATCTGCAGGCGGTCGAGGGCGTGTGGAAGGACTACACGGAGCAGGGCGGCCACGCGCTGGAGGACTTCGCCGCGTTCTGCTACCACCAGCCGTTCACGAAGATGGCCCACAAGGCGCACCGCCACCTGCTGGACTACTGCGGGCACGACGCCGGCAAGGAGGTCGTCGCCCGCGCCGTCGCAGGCACCACGGCCTACAACGCCGTGATCGGCAACAGCTACACCGCCTCGATGTATCTCGGCCTCGCCGCGCTGCTGGACCAGGCGGACGACCTGGCCGGGCGGCCCGTGGGCTTCCTCAGCTACGGCTCCGGCAGCGTCGCCGAGTTCTTCGCCGGGACGGTGGTCGCCGGGTACCGGGAGCACCTGCGCACGAGGGCGCACCGCGAGGCGATCGGCCGGCGCCGGGTGGTCGACTACGCGGCCTACCGCGGCCTGCACGAGCGCGCGTTCCCGACGGACGGCGGCGACCACTGCACCCCGGCGCAGACGACCGGCCCCTTCCGGCTGGCCGGGATCAGCGGCCACAAGCGCATCTACCAGGCGCGCTGAGGCCGCCCGCGGGACGCGGACGTGCGTCCCGGCCGCCCCGGGCCGCCCGCCCCGGGCCACCGGGACGCACACCGGCGGGCCACCGGGACGCACGCCGGTGGGCCCCGCACAGCGCATCCGACCGTTCGAGGAAAGGGCAGCTCGATGAGTGCTCAGCGCAAGGACGACCATGTCCGGCTCGCCATGGAGCAGCAGCACGCGCACAGCGGACGCAACCAGTTCGACGAGGTGTCGTTCGTCCACCACGCCCTGGCCGGCATCGACCGGCCGGACGTGTCGCTGGCCACGTCCTTCGCCGGGATCTCCTGGCGGGCGCCGCTCTACATCAACGCGATGACCGGCGGCAGCGCCAAGACCGGTGCCATCAACCGGGACCTGGCGATCGCCGCGCGGGAGTCCGGGGTGGCCATCGCCTCGGGCTCCATGCACGCCTACTTCAGGGACCCCTCGTGCGCCGACACGTTCCGTGTGCTGCGCCGGGAGAACCCGGACGGGTTCGTGCTGGCGAACGTCAATGCCACGGCCTCGGTCGACGACGCGCGGCGCGCCGTGGACCTGCTGCGTGCCGACGCGCTGCAGATCCACCTCAACACGGCGCAGGAGACGGCCATGCCGGAGGGCGACCGCTCCTTCGGGTCCTGGGGTCCGCAGATCGGCAAGATCGTGGCGGCCGTCGGCGTCCCGGTGATCGTCAAGGAGGTCGGCAACGGGCTGAGCAGGCAGACCGTGCAGGCGTTGCGGGACCTCGGGGTGCAGGCGGCCGACCTCAGCGGCCGCGGTGGCACCGACTTCGCCCGCATCGAGAACGGGCGGCGCGAACTGGCCGACTACGCCTTCCTGCACGGCTGGGGGCAGTCCACCGCCGCCTGCCTGCTGGACGCGCAGGACGTCGGTCTGCCCGTGCTCGCCTCCGGCGGCGTCCGCGACCCGCTCGACGTCGCCCGTGCGCTCGCGCTCGGCGCCCGGGCCGTCGGGTCCTCCGGGGGCTTCCTGCGCACCCTGCTGGAGGGCGGTGTGCCGGCCCTCGTCGCGCGGATCACGACCTGGCTGGACCAGCTGGCGGCCCTGCAGACCATGCTCGGCGCGCGCACCCCCGCCGACCTGGTGCACTGCGACCTGCTGATCCAGGGCGCCTTGCGTTCCTTCTGCGCCGACCGGGGCATCGACACGCGTCGTCTCGCCCGGCGCTCCGGCTGCGGCGAGGTTCTCCACGAGACGACGGGAGGCAGGCGATGACCGACGTCAGGATCGTCGGCACGGGTGCCTATGTGCCGGACCGGGTCGTCTCCAACGACGAAGCCGGGGCGGCGGCGGGGGTCGACGACGCCTGGATCACCCGCAAGACCGCGATCCGGGAGCGGCGCTGGGCCGCCCCCGGGCAGGCCACCTCGGACCTGGCCACGGCGGCGGCGCGGGCCGCGCTGCGGTCGGCGGGCATCACCGCCGAGCAGTTGTCGGTGATCGCGGTCGCCACGTCCACGCCGGACCGGCCCCAGCCGCCCACGGCGGCGTACGTGCAGCACCGTCTCGGTGCGCCCGGCACCGCGGCGTTCGACGTCAACGCGGTGTGCTCGGGCACGGTGTTCGCGCTGTCCGCGGTCGGCGGTGTCCTGGAGCACCGGGGCGGTCACGCGCTGATCATCGGCGCGGACGTGTACTCGCGGATCCTGGACCCGGCCGACCGCAGGACGGTCGTCCTGTTCGGGGACGGCGCCGGTGCGATCGTCCTGGGCACGACGGGCCGCGGCCCGCGTGTGCGCCATGTCGCGCTGCACACCTTCGGTGAGCTCTCGGGCCTGATCCAGGTGCCCGCGGGCGGCAGCCGGCTGCCCGCCGACGCCGCCGCGCTCGACGCCGGGCTGCAGTACTTCGCGATGGACGGGCGGGCGGTGCGCCGCTTCGTCGTCGAGCAGCTGCCGCGTCTGGTCAAGGGGTTCCTGCACGAGGCCGGTGTCGGTCCCGAGGACATCAGCCACTTCGTCCCGCACCAGGCCAACGGTGTCATGCTCGACGAGGTGGCCGGGGACCTGGCCCTGCCCCGCGCCACGGTGCACCGGACGCTGACGCACTACGGCAACACGGGCGCCGCCTCCATCCCGATCACCCTGGACGCGGCCGCCCGCGCGGGCGCCTTCCGTCCGGGCGAACTGCTGCTGCTGGCCGGTTTCGGCGGCGGGATGGCGGCGAGCTTCGCGCTGGTGGAGTGGTGAGCGGCCGGCCCGCCGCGGTCGTCAGCGGCCGTCGGGGGCGCGCCGTACGTCGTCGTGGGCGGGCCACAGCTCCCGGTCCAGGCGGCGTTCCTGCGCGGTGAGCGGGAGGTCGGGGCGCAGCCGCTCGGGGTGTCCGGGCGGCGGTCCGCAGGGCTGCTCCTCGTGCGGTGCGAACGGGTCGTGGGGCCGCGGGCCCGACAGGGGGGCGAACACCGCGTAGTAGTACACCAGCGGGCCGCTCAGGACGGCTCCCATGATCGTCAGGGATCGCCAGAGCGGGCGCAGGCAGCGGGTCGTCAGCACCCTGCGGCCTGTGCGCAACCACCGTCTCATGTCCGCCCTTTCGCCGGTCGGCTCGCGTCTGTCCGCTCGCGTCTGTCCGCACAGACTGGCAAGGTCCGCTCGTGACGCGGTCGAGGGCCGCCGTCCGGGCGGCGGGGTCGTGCCGGTGGCGGCGGGTCAGTCCGCCGGTCCGCAGGCGGCCGCCAGGGCCCGGGACAGGCCGTGGGCGCGGTGCCATTCGTCGACGGCCGCACCGGCGAGCGCCACCCGGGGCGGCGGGCCGCCGTTTGCCGCGATGCGCCGGGCGAGATCGCAGGCGAGCACGCCGGCCCCGGAGAACCCGCCGAGGAGCAGGGGCCGGCCGGTGCCGAGCGCGGCCCGGGCGGCCTCCGCGCCGTCGGCGCCCACGGTGAGCACCAGCAGTTCCTGCGGGCCCGGATAGGTGTGGGCGACCAGGTCGTAGCAGCCGGCGGGCATGCCCGGCGGCGGGATCAGACAGATCGTTCCCGCGCCCTCCTCGCGCGCCGCGCGCAGTGTCACCAGCGGGGCGGCGCGGTCCGTGCGGCCGTCCGCGGGGGCCTGGGCCATGTGCGGTACGGCGGTGCCCTCGAGCAGGGCGAGGGCCTCGGCCACGGTCGTGGACTCGCCCGCGGTCAAGGGGAGTTCGCACAGCAGCAGCGCGCACTGGGCCAGCAGTTCGGCCGCGGCCGCCTCGCCGAGCAGGGCCCGGTCGTGCACCCCGGTGAGGACCAGGGCGCCGGAGCTGTCGTGATGGGCGAGCAGTCCGATGGGCAGGACGGAGCGGGCGGGCAGCGTGCCGGGGAACTCGGCCTGGATGCCGTGGGCGGCCAGTTCGTCCTCCAGGCCCTCCACCGGGTGGGGCGGGTCCTCGAACACCAGGACCGTGTCGAGGGGGTCGGCTCCCGTGCCGCCGGCCCACTCGCGGATCCACTGCGCGGGCACCCATTCGTAGGCGGCCATGTCCAGGGCGCGGTCGCGCAGGTGCCGCAGCAGCCGGGGCACCGAGTGCGCCGGGTCCACCTCGACGGTCATCGGCAGCGGGTTGCGCAGCGGTCCCGGCATGCGGGCCGCGCCGTCCAGCGCGATGCCGCGTCCCGAGACGGTGACCGCGAAGCAGACCGGGGCCGGTCCCCGCACGCCGCAGGCCCGGTACAGGAGCATCGCCCACACCGCCTGCAGCACGCTGCTCTCGGCCGTGCCCCAGGTGCCCGCCCAGTGCGCGAGCCGGGCGGTGTCCGCGGGGTCGAGGCTGAGGCGGGCGCGGCCGATGCCGGTCATGCCCGTGGGCCCGGCGGGCCGGCCGGGCCGGGAGGCCGCGGTGTCGGGCGAGGGCAGGCGCCGCCAGAACCCGCGGGCGGGTTCCGGGTCCTGGGCCGCGACCCAGGCGGTGTAGTCGCGCAGGTCGGGGCGGCGCTCGCCGCCCGGCAGGGTGCCGCCCGCCAGGTAGGCGCGGTAGAACTCGCGCAGCAGCAGGTGTGCGCTCCAGCTGTCGAGCAGGGCCCGGTGGTAGGTGAGCAGGATCCGTGTGGGGGCGGTGCGGCCGGCGGGCGCGGGCGCGGGCGTCTCCAGGAGGGTCAGGCGCAGTGCTCCGGGGCGGCGCAGGTCGAAGCCGCGCAGCCGGTCGCGTTCCAGGAACGGGGACCAGCCGCCGTCGCGGCAGACCTGGCGGGTGATCTCGGGCACCACCCGCTCGTGCGGCACGAGCAGCGGTTCGCCGGTGCCGGTGAACGCGGTGCGCAGCACCGTCTCGCAGTCGAACACCGACTGCCAGGCCGCCGTGAAGCGCCCGGTGTCGAAGGGGCCGTGCCACACCCACACCAGTTGCTCGACGTGGCGGCCGGTGCCGGGGGCCGCGTCGCCGCCCGTGTGCAGGGCCGCCTGCTGGGCGGTGGGCCGGAAGGCGGCGGCGGCCGGTGCGGCGGGCAGTTCGGCCAGTTCCTGCAGCAGGTCGTGCAGGAGCCGCTCGAGGTCGCGGACCCGGGCGTCGGTGAGCTCGTCGGCGCCGGGCCGCGCGTCGCGGGTCCAGTCGAGGCCGATGTGCAGCCGGCCGTCGGCGACCTGGGCCCGTACCCGGACCGGGTGGCCGGGCCGCGGCCCGGTGGGGGTGCCGGTGTCCGCGGTCGGGGCCCGGGCGGGCAGTGCCTGCGCCGTGCCGTGCAGGATCAGACAGGCCTGGGCGGGGGGCAGTTCGGCCAGGGCGTGGCGCAGCAGCGGGTCGGGGCTCCACTGGCGGCAGGCGCCGAAGCCCGCGCCGCCCGCGGCCCGTCCCGCGCAGGTGGCGAGCGCACCGGCCAGGGCGTCCAGCTGGTGCAGGGGGCCGGGTCCGGGGCCGGGGGTCAGGTGCACCGGGTAGGGGTCGGTGAGCCGGCCCACCTGGCGCCGCAGGCCCTGGCGGGCCGGCCGGGGGTCGCTCCAGACGTCGAAGTCGACCTCGTCCTGGCCGTGCCAGCGGGCCAGGGCCAGGGCGAACACCCCGGTCAGCACCTGTCCCTCGGTCAGCGCGAGCCGCCGGGCCAGGCCGCGGGTGATCCGCTCGGTGGCTTCGGGGGCCAGTACGAAGGCGCTGTGCCGCGCGGTGCCGGGCGCGGGCGGCCGGGCGGCGGCCGCCCGTGCCCGGTCTTCGGCCACGTTGCTCCAGTGCCTCGCCTCGTCGGCGTCGCGGGCCAGTTCCCGCAGTTCGGTGACCCACTCGGCCAGGCCGTCCGGTGTCCGGGGCGGTCGTGCCGGGGCTCCGGCGGCGGCCGCGCCGAGGGCGGCCGTCAGGTCCTCGAGCAGGATGTGCCAGGACGCGGGGTCCACGGCGAGTTCGTGGACGACCACCGCGAGCCGGTCGCCGCGCGGCCCGGTCGGCCGGCGGTCCCGGGCGAGCAGGGCCCGCAGCTGCACGCCGGTGCGTGCGTCGAGGGTGCGGCCGGTGCGGGCCAGGGCCCGGGCGAAGGAGGCCTCGTCGGTGAACTCCCCTTCCAGCAGCGGATCCTGTTCCGTGTCGCCGCAGGCGGCCGCCGCGGTCAGCCAGGTGCCCCGGCCGTCGAGGCGGGACCGCAGCTGGGGGTGGGCGGCGGCGACGGCCCGCAGTGCCTGCCGCAGCGCGCCCGCCTCCAGCGGGGCCCCCGGTTCGATGACCACGGCCTCGTAGCGCTGCTCGTCGTCGGGCGTGCGGGCCGCGTGCTGGGCGGCGGTCAGCGGGCGGCGGGCGGCGGGCGGCTCGGTGAGCAGGTCGGCGACGCGGCCCCAGACGCGGGCGTCGTGGGTGCCGCGCGCCGCGGACAGCCGCAGCGTGTGGTGGTCGGGGCCGTGCCGCAGCAGCCGGTAGCGCACGGCGCTTCGGTCCGGGTCGCCGGTGGTGACCTCGCCCAGGATCTTCTCCAGGGCCGCGGCGTCGAGCGAGCCGTGCAGTTCGAGGGACCAGGGGGCCGGATAGGGGGCGGACCCGGGTTCGACGACCACACAGACCGGTGTGTCCGGGGAGCGGTGAACAGTCATGGTGTCCGAGGTGGCGCGGTCCGCTGCGCGCGGCCGGCCTCCCTTCTCGCTCCTCTCTGTCCGCTGCGCTGAAAGTGCCTCTCTTCCCTGACGGCCCCTGATCTGTCCGGATCGACAAGGGTCGGACTCGCACGCTAGTGCCCCGGCGCGGCGGCGTCCGATTTCCCGAGCGGGTGTACAGCGGTGTCCGAGCGGTGCCCGAGCCCGGACGGCGCTCGGGCACCGGTGGCCCCTGCCGTCACAGCATGCGCACGGCGCTCTTCGCGTGCTGTCCGGCGAGGGCGAGCAGGGTGCGGCTGGTGGCGGAGAGCGTGCGGCGCACCTGGCGGCGGGTGTCGGCCAGTGCGGTGCGCCGGTCCGGTCCTGCGGCGCCGGTCTCCTCGCGCAGTACGACGCGGTGCTGCACGCTCACGCTCACGCCCGTCTCGTCGGGGACGACGGACCATTCGCCGACGTGGGCCGCCAGCGCGGCCGCGGGCGTCGTCTCCTTGTAGACGATGCGGCCCGCGTGCGGGAAGCAGATCCGCACCGCCTTCGTGGTCTGCTCGCCGTGTCCGGTGCGGGTGCGCAGGGTCAGGTGCTGCACTCCGGGCGCGTCCTCGGTGAGATCGGCCCCGGTGACGTGGGGCACCCGCCCGGGCCAGTCCGCGGCCCGGTAGAGGAAGTCGTAGACCAGTTCCGGCGGGCCGTTGACGCGCAGGGACTCCTCGAAGGCCAGGGTCAGTTCGTCCAGCCGCGTCCACTGCTCGGCCAGGGTCTTGAGGTCGGCGATGTGGATGCGGCAGTTGTGGTCGGCGGCCCGGCGCACCCGCGCCAGGTCCTCGGGCCGGTCGTCGACGACGCCGAGGGCGTAGCGCAGCCGGGCCCGGCTGGCGCGCGGTCCTTCGACGCTCACGTCCAGGGAGCCGGCCATGAAGTCCAGCGGGGCGGTGAGCTGTTCGTGCCGGTAGTCGATGCGGCGTTCCACCGGGTCGAGCCGGCGGCCCAGTATGCAGGATTCCAGCCGGCCGCCCAGAAGGGACCACACGCGCAGCCGTTCGTGTTCGCCGTCGAATTCCAGGCGTTCCGCGTGGATGTTCTCGGAGAAATACAGCGGCCAGTTCTCCGCGTCGGCGATCAGTGTGTAGACCACCCCCGCCGGCGCGGCCACCTGCACGTCGTGTGTCCTGCGGTCCGTGTGCTCAGCAGACATCTGCACACCTTTCTCTTCGCACCGCGCCGCCGGGGCTGGAAACGGAATCCGGACGGCGGGAATTCAGGGGCGCGCACCGGACCGAAGGGCCGACGCGGGCCGACGGGTGGGAGGGGCCGGGACCCGGCGGGCCGGTCCGGCGGCCGGGGCGGTTCGCGAACGTGTACGCGAGGACGCCGGTCCGGGGCGGGGCGCGGCCGGCCGGTCCCGCCGGTCCGGCGGCGCGGGCCGTCGGCGGTCGCGGGGGGCCGCGGCGCGCTGTCCTCGCGGGCGGCGGGCGGCGGGGCGGCGAGGGGGCCGGCCGGTTCGCGGGCCGCTTTTGGCGGGGTCCGGGCGGGTGCCGGGGCGGTGGGGGGTGCCCGGTGCGCGGCCTGCGGCCGGATGCCGTCGTCCTCGTGAGGGGCGCAGGGGGCGGCGGGGGCGGGGGTGCCTCGAGGCCGTGCCCGTGCGGGGCTCTGCCGCGGGCCGGCGGGGCGGGGCGGCGGGCGGAGCCTGGTGCGGGTGCGTCCCGGGCGCGGGCCGGTGGCGGCCGTGGCCCGGCGAAGCCGGCCGCGTCCCGGTGCCGGCGGCTGCCGCCCGGCGTGCGGGGGCCTCGCCCGGGTGCGGGCGGCAACCGGGCCGCACCGGCGGTCGGTCCGACATGGCGTCCTCCTCTCCTGCGCCTCTGGTCGCGCGGGAGGGCAGGGTCCGAGCATCGCCAGGGCTTCTCGAGCGGCGCTCGAGGCCGGGCGGAGCCGTCTCAGGCCGCGTACCGGTCGAAGGTGGAGCCGCGCCGCGGGCCGGCCACCACGTCGAGTTCGGGGTCGACCGAGAGGATGGCCTGGTGCAGGCGCTGCAGCTGCGGCGAGGGCTCCACGCCCAGGTCCTCCGTCAGCCGCCGCCACATCTTGCGGTAGACCTCCAGGGCGGCGGCCTGCCGTCCGGACCGGTACAGGGCCACCATCGCCTGTGCGTGCAGGCCCTCGTGCTGGGGGTGGCGGGCGACCAGGTCGGCGAGTTCGGCGAGCACCTCGGTGTGCCGTCCCAGCCGCAGGTCCGCGTCGATCCGCCGCTCGACGGTCACCAGACGGGACTCCTCGAGGCGCATGACCTCTATCTCCAGGACCGGTCCGAGCCGTACGTCCACCAGTGCGGTGCCCTGCCACAGCGCGAGGGCCTGCCGGAAGCACTGGGCGGCTCTCTCGTCGCCGCCCTCCTCGAAGGCTTCCTGGCCCGCGGAGACCAGGCGCTCGTAGGCGTGCACGTCGACCGAGTCCGAGGGGATCTGCAGCAGGTAGCCGCCGTGCCGGGTGGCCAGCACGTCCTTCGCGTTGCCGGGCGCGTCGGGGCCCATCGCGGTGCCGAGGCAGCGGCGCAGTTGCATGATGTAGGTCTGCAGCGTGGTCATCGCGCTCTGCGGCAGTTCCATGCCCCAGATCTCTTCCATCAGCGTGGCCACCGGCAGTACACGGTTCGGGTGCAGTGCGAGCAGAGCGAGAACCTGCCGGGGTTTCCCGGCGGTCGGGACGATCGACCCGCCGTTCACGGTGGCACACAGCGGACCTAGAATCCGGATCTCCATGGTTTCCTCCGTTCGTCGCGGGCTCTCCCCCGTGGCGGAAAGTCGTCGGCGAATTGGCAGGCTAGCCGTACCCGCTTCCGAAGTGCCTTTTCCTTCAGCGGAGTTCGAGCGAACCTCGAAGGGCGGACCACCGGGGAAAGGTATGTGACTCCTCCCTGTCCCGAGGGACGGGGTTTCTCGCTATGCCGTGCCGGCGTAGCAACGGACCAGCCCGGCCCGTAATACGTTGACGGCTGCGGCCGTTTCGGTGCGGGCGGTGTGGCCGCAGGCGGCGCAGCAGAACTTCTCCGGTGCGGGCCGGTTCTCCTTCGCGAGGTGCCCGCAGCGGGGGCAGGTGCGGGAGGTGTCGCGGGGGTCCACGGTGATCACTTCCCGTCCGGCGCTCTCAGCCTTGGCGTGCAGGATCCTCAGGAACACCCCCCAACCGGCGTCGGTGGTCGGCCTGTCGGGCCCGGCCCCGGCGGGCGGGTGGGCTCCCGGCGCGTCGGGGCCGGGACGGGGCGCGGGGGGTTTGCGCGTGTCGCGGGTCCTCGGGTCTTCGTACGCGATGACGTCGTGGGTGCGGACCAGGTGCAGGGCGGTCTTGTGGGCGTGGTCCAGTTGCTGGCGGCGGAGCTTGCCGTGCAGCCGGGCGACCTCCTCCGCCGCGCGCCGGTGGCCGGCGGTGCGGTCCTTCGCCCGGCGGCGCGGGAAGCGGGACAGGGCCTGCCGGGCGGCCTGGAGTTTCGCGGCGGCGCGGCGGCCGTGGCGCGGGGCGGGGACGAGGCCGCCGCTGGAGTCGGCGAGGAAGTCCGCGCCGCCCGGGCCGATCCCGACCGTGCTGCCGGTCTTGGGCAGCGGCTCGGGCCGTTCCCGTTCGGCGGTGAGCACGACGAACCACTTGCGGCCCTCGCGCTTGACCGAGACGGTCCTGACCCTGCCGGGCACCGGCCGGTGCTGGTGGACCCTCACGTGTCCGACGCCCTGGAGGTGAAGGCGGGTGACCGGGTCGTGCGGGGTGGAGTCCCAGCGGCAGCCGTCCCCGTCCCGGGGGAAGTCCACCGTGTCGAAGCGGCCCGCCCCGCGAAAACGCGGCCAGCCGGGGGTGTCGCCGAGGGAGAGGCGGCGGAAGAACGCCCGCATCGCCTTGTCCAGGCGGCGCAGGGTGGCCTGCTGCGAGGAGAGGGACCAGCGGCCCTGACGCTGCGGGTCGAACGCCCGGATCTCCTCGAGCTGGGCGCACTGCCCGCCGTATCCGGGCCTGGCCCTCGCGGTGTGCCGGTGGGCGTCGCGGCGTTCCTGCAGGGCCCCGTTGTAGAGGGAGCGATGGTCCCGCAGCATGTCGGACAGTGCCTGGGCCTGGCGGACGGTGGGGCGCAGGAGGAACCTGTACGCACGGATCATCCGGCCCCTCCCCTCCGTCCGGCTTCCTTCGGCGCCGCCGGACCCGGTCCGCGGACTCCTCGGTGTCAGTTGCTGCGCACCAGCCGCCCGCCGGCGCTCGATGCGGAATCGAGTGCGCCGTCGGGGCTGGCCATGAGGATCAGGCGCTGGATCCTGCGCAGGTCGACGGACGGCTCGAGTCCCAGCTCCTGCACGAGGGTGGTGCGCACCCGCTGGTACGCCGTCAGCGCCTCGCTGCGCCGTCCCGAGCGGTACAGGGCCAGCATGTACTGGCCGTGCAGGTTCTCGTGCGTCGGGTAGCGGTTGACCAGGACCGTCAGTTCGGCGAGCAGGTCGCGGTGCCGGCCGAGGCGCAGGTCCGCCTCGATGCGCTGGTCGAGGGCGCACAGCCGGGTCTCGTCGAGGCGCTTGGCCTCCATCTGCAGCACCTCGCCGAGCTGCACGTCGGCGAAGGCGGGGCCGGTCCACAGCTCGAGTCCCTTGCGCAGCTGCCGTACCGCGCCCTGGAAGTCCCCCGCGTCGATCGCCCGGTAGCCCACGCCCGCGAGCCGCTCGAACTCCCTGACGTCGCTGGTGCCTTCGCCGCTGTCGAGGAGGTAGCCCCCGGGCAGGGTGGCCAGGACGTTCTTGGCCGTACGCCGCTTCCCCTCCTCGGGCCGGCCCCGTTCCAGGGCGGCCGTGATGAGTTCGCGCAGCTGGAGCACGTAGGTCTGCAGGGTGGTCCGGGCGCTGCGCGGCGGCGTGCTGCCCCACAGTTCCTCGGTCAGCGCTGCGACGGAGACCACCTGATCGGCGTGGAGGGCCAGCAGGGCGAGAACCTGCCGCGGCTTCGGCGCGGTGGGCGTGATGGAGACGCCGTTCTCCCTGACGTCCAGAGTGCCCAATAACTCGATGTTCACGCGCTCTCCCTTATCTCATGCCCTCGAGTACTCCGGGGATCCCATGGCCGTCAACAGATGCGGTCCAGCGTGCACCAGGGTAAAAACAGCACGACCGGTCTGTCAACACCAAACCGCGCATGCCGT
>NZ_KZ626919.1 GCF_002911015.1 Streptomyces populi | reverse complement strand
TCTTGCGGCGCCGCTTGTGCAGGTTCTTGCCGAGCTCCAGGTCGTACGCCGCGATGCCGTACTCGAAGAAGCAGGCGTTGATGAAGTTCCACAGCGGCTGGCCGAGGTGGAACGGGTGCCACTTCTGGTCCTCGTCGACGCGCATGATGCCGTAGCCGAGGTCGTTGTCCTTGCCGATCACGTTGGTGTACGTGTGGTGCAGCTCGTTGTGCGAGTGCTTCCACTGGTCGGACGGCGAGACGTGGTCCCACTCCCAGGTGGTGGAGTGGATCTTCGGGTCCCGCATCCAGTCCCACTGGCCGTGCAGGATGTTGTGGCCGATCTCCATGTTGTCCATGATCTTCGCCACGGACAGTCCGGCGGTGCCGAGCAGCCAGGCCGGCGGGAAGAACGAGAACAGCAGTACGCCCCTGCTGGCCAGCTCGAGTTTGCGCTGCGCCGAGATGACCTTGCGGATGTAGGCGGCGTCCTTCTCACCGCGGCTGGCGATGACCTCGTCGCGGATCGCGTCCAGCTCGCGGCCGAGCTCCTCGATCTGCTCCGCGGTGAGGTGGGCGGTGGGGTCGATGGCGGTCAAGGTGTTCCTACCGTTCGATGTCGCAGGGGCCCGCGGCGGCGGACACGCAGGTCTGGATGAGGACGCCCGGCTCGGCCTCGGTGATGTCACCGGTGCGCAGGTCGCGTACGGCGCCCGCCTTGAGCGGCGTGACGCAGCCGAAGCAGATGCCCATGCGGCACCCGGAGGGCATGAGCACGCCGGCCTCTTCACCGACGTCCAGCAACGGCGTGGCGCCGTCCGCGTCGACGGTCTTGCCCGTGGTGCTGAACGTGACCTCGCCGCCGTCGCCGGCCACGACGATGCCGGGGCGGAAGCGTTCGGTGTGCAGACGCTCATGGACGCCGTGCTCGGTCCAGTGCGCTTCGGCGGCGTCGAGCAGGCCCGCGGGCCCGCAGGCCCAGGTCTCGCGCTCGGCCCAGTCGGGCACGAGTTCGTCGAGACGGGCGATGTCGAGCATGCCGTCCGTGTCGGTGTGCACCTCGGTGAGCCGCAGCTTCTTGTCCGCGACCAGGTCGTGCAGATCGCCTCGGAAGATCACGTCCTGCGGCCGGGGCGCGCAGTGGACCATGACGACGTCGTCGAACCCGGTGTCGCGCAGCATGCCCATCACCGGCGTGATGCCGCTGCCGGCCGTCAGGTAGAGCACCTTGGCGGGCTTGGCCTGCGGCAGCACGAAGTCACCGGTCGCCTGGTCGAGCTGGATCAGCGTGCCCGGTGTCGCCCTGCGGACCAGGTGGTTGCTGACCTTGCCGTCGGGGATCGCCTTCACGGTGATCGTGAAGCGGCCGTCCTGGCGGTTCGTCGGCGAGGTGATGGAGTAGGCACGCCACAGGCGCACCCCGTCGACGTCGACCCCGATCCGCACGTACTGACCGGCTCTGTGACCGCGCCAGCCCCGTCCAGGTCTGATCACGATGGTCGCGGCGTCAGCTGTCTCGGGGTGCACGGCCTCGATGCGCCCCCGCAGGTCGGCGCCCGCGCGCAGCGGGCTGACCAGGTCGAGGTAGTCCGACGGCAGCAGCGGCGTCGTGACCATCTCGAGCATCTTCCACGCCCTGCTGCGGAGGGCTGTACTCGTCATGGCTCCAGCTTGCTGTGCCTCAGGGCGTAAAGTCCTGACCGAAGGACGTAAATCTGGTCGGCAGAATTGTTCGCAGGGAATAAATCGTGAACCATGTGATGCGGAGGGCCAGTGAGCTGGCCCTGGACGAGACGACGGTCACCGTACTTCGGGCCGGGCTGAAGGCCACCGCCGACGAGGTCGTCCAGGCGATCATCGACGAGGTCCCTCCCTACGCCAACGCCCTCACGGGCCACATGGGCGCCACCATCCGCCGAGCCGTCCGCACCGCCCTGGGGCACTACCTGGACCTCGCGAGCGGTAACGCCACGGGCGGCGACGGCGGTGACGCGGCCTACGAGCTGGGCCGCGGCGAGGTCCGCGACGGCCGTTCGATGGACGCCCTGCTCAGCGCCTACCGCGTCGGTGCCCGCGTGGCCTGGCGATGCCTGGCGGCGGGTGCCGTACCCGCGGGGCTGCCCGCCGCCGAGGTCGCCAAGTTCGCCGAGCTGACCTTCGCGTACATCGACGAGCTCTCCGCCGCGAGCGCCGCGGGCCACGCCGACGAACTGGCCGCCCGGGGCAGGGATCACGAGCGCCACCTGGAGCAGCTGGCCCGCGACCTCCTCGCCGGCGCGAGCCCGGACGTGCTGCTGGCCTCTGCCCAACGGGCCGGGTGGCAGCCTCCGGTCTCGCTGACCGCGGTCCTGCTGCCCGCCGCCCAGGCCCGGCCCGCCTACCGTGCGTTCGACCCGAGCACCCTCGTCCTCGACGATCTGCCGGACGCCACCGGTGTGCTGCTCGTCCCCGATGCCGACCGATCACATCTCCTGCGGCAGCTGACCGAGCGCACCGCCGTGGTCGGCCCGGCCCGGCCATGGATTCGTGCGTCCGCCTCGTACGCACGAGCCGTCCGTGCGCGCTCCCTCTCCTCCGACATCCGCGACACCGAGGACCACCTGCCCGAGCTGGTGCTGAGCGCCGACGCGGACGCGTTCGCGGACCTGCGCGCCCGAGCCCTCGCACCGTTGCGGACCTTGCCCGTCGCGACCGCGCGGCGGCTGGAGGAGACGTTGCGGGCGTGGCTGCTGCACCAGGGCAGGCGGGACGAGGTGGCGGCGGCGTTGTTCGTCCATCCCCAGACCGTCCGGTACCGGATGTCGCAGCTGCGGGAGCTGTTTCCGGATCTCGGGTCGCCGCACCGGGTCCTTGAGCTGACGCTGGCGGTCGGTCCTCGGGTCGTCTGACGCGTTCTTCGACCGTCCACGACCGCGTCCGAGAGCAGGACGGTGGCAACCCGGCCGGCCGGGCCGGTGCGCGGCGGCGTGGTCGACGACGGGCTCGCTGGACGTGATCACGCCGGAAGCGTGATCACGCGGCGTCCCTCCCCGGGGCCGGTCCCCCCGGGTGCGTCACAGGGCGAACACCGGGATCCCGGGGGTACGGGTCGCGCCGCGCACCCCCCGTGCCCGCGAGGGCGCCGCGGGCAGCGGGGTGAGGGCCGGCCCGATCAGCGGCATGACGGCCGCCAGCATCTCCGCCTCGCTCGCGGTCCCGTCCACGACCAGATCGGCCGCTGACCTGGAGGGCGCGACGTGGGCCGCGTGGCGGTCCCTGCCGGTCTGCAGATAGTTGCGCAGGGACAGCCGGGGGTCCTGCCGCTGTGCCTCGATCTTCCGGAGGATCTTGCGGGCCAGGCGTATGTCGTCGGGGGTGTCGACGTACACCCGCCACGCCGCCCGCCGGACCACGGACGGCAGTGACAGCGCGAACAGGCCCTCGACCACCACCAGCAGCACGCCGGGGCGCAGCAGCGCCGCGTCGATGGCGCGTGTCACCGCTGTCTCGTCGATCGACCCCGGATGGTTCCAGTCGAGGACGGCATGCCCGTCGGCACTGACCGTCCACACACCCTTCAGGGGGTCGTGCGCGGGCACGTAGTAGTCGTCCAGATGGATCAGCGCGATGCTCTCGGGACACTGCAGCGACAGGGCTTCGGCAAGGGTGGACTTGCCGGATGCGGTGCCGCCTGCGACCGCCAGTACACCCGTCATACCGGGCGCTCCTCATGTGCTCAAAGGGGATGGACGAAGCGGCCGGACAAGCCGGGTGCAGGGACTGTACGGCGGCGTGATCGCCCCTGGCAAGCAGGGAAACGTGGCCCGGTCCGGCGGAGGCCGGGGCCGCGACTTTCGGTCGACCCGCGCACCGGTCCGGGCGGTGCCGCGGGCCTTCGGAGTGGTGTGACGGTCCTTGGGCGCGGGCGTGACGCCGACGCGCGGGAACAGGTCCCCGCGGCAACGTCCCGCCTTGCCGACGCCGGGCCGGCGGCGGTCGAGGAGAGTGACGCCACCTGCTGCTACGCCCTCCAGGACAAGGACTGGGTCCACGGCCCCGGCAAGGAACCCTGGGAGGTGCATGTCGTCAAGGCCGACGCCGACGCCCCGGCCGAGCAGCCGGCCTCTGCTGTCCCCGCCGGGTCACCGTTGCCGGGGCGGACGAGCGGGCCCACCACCGGCGGCTGCTGCCGACCGCCGGACGGCCCACCTCCACACCTGCCGGGCCGTGGCCGGAACGGGGGACCGGTCGCGGCCCGGGCACCGGCCCGGGACGCGTTCACATCCGCCGGGTTACGTCATGCGGCGGGACACGCTCACGGTGGTGGTCCCCGATCGTGCGGGAACGTCGGGGCGGGAAAGGGCCCGGCGGCCGCACGGCCGCCGGGGCCCACGGCGGCAGGTCAGCCGAGGACGCGGACCGGGGCGCCGTCGAGGTAGGCCTGGATGTTCTCCACGGCCTGGCCGTAGTAGCGCTCGTAGTTGGCGCGGGACACGTAGCCGAGATGCGGGGTGGCGAGCAGTCGCGGCGCGGTGCGCATCGGGTGGTCGGCAGGCAGCGGCTCGACGTCGAAGACGTCGATGCCGGCGCCGGCGATGCGGCCCTCGTGCAGCGCGGCGAGCAGGGCGTCCTGGTCGACGATCGCGGCCCGCGAGGTGTTGATCAGGAAGGCGGTGGGCTTGAGCAGGGCGAGTTCGGCGGCGCCGAGCAGGCCCCGGGTGCGGTCACCCAGTGCGAGGTGGACGGAGACGAAGTCACTGCTGCTGAGCAACTCCTCCTTGGAGGAGGCGAGTTCGACGCCGAACTCGTTCGCGCGTTCCCTGGTGAGGTTCTGGCTCCAGGCGGTGACCTTCATGCCGAAGGCCAGTCCGACCTGGGCCACCCGGCTGCCGATCCTGCCCAGCCCGAGCAGGCCGAGCGTGCGGCCGTCCAGGTCTGCGCCGACGGTGGACTGCCAGGGGCCGCCGTTCCTCAGGGCGCTGCTCTCCTGGACGATGCCGCGGGCGAGGCCGAGCAGCAGGGCCCAGGTGAGTTCGAGCGGCGGTGTCGAGGAGCTCTGGGTCCCGCACACGGTGACGCCGCCCGCCTTCGCGGCCGCGTGGTCGATCACCGAGTTGCGCATGCCGGAGGCGATCAGCAGCTTCAGGCGGGGCAGCCGGTTCAGCAGCGAGGCCGGGAAGGGCACGCGCTCGCGCAGGGTGACCACGAAGTCGAAGTCGGCCAGCGCCGCGGCCAGTTCGTCCTCGGTGGCGAAGTGCTCGGTGAAGGAGACGACCTCCACCCGGTCGCGCAGCGTCGACCAGTCGGCGTACCTGCTCGCCACGTTCTGGAAGTCGTCGAGTACGGCGCAGCGGAATTGCATGTCAGTTCTCCCAGGTGTTCTCGCTGTCGGGGCGCGAGCGCGCGCCCGGTCCAGGGTCGTCCGGCGGTACGATCCTCCCCCGGTCGATCACGACACCGGAGAACGGGTCGTCCAACAGCTCGAGATGACCGTCGAGGTCGAGCGGATCGGCCGACGGAGCCGGTCGGGCCATGGCCGTCACACCGAGGGCGCTCTCGGTCCTGCGGCCGGGCAGCACGCGAAGGCGGCACCCTGTCTCGGGCGACATCGTGGGTGGAGCGGTGCTGGTGGCCGGGGCGTACCGGTTCTCGAACCGCGGCGCTTCCCGGGCCGTCGACATCCCCGACGACATCACTGCCGTGTTCGGGTCCTCTCGGTAGAGCGTGCCGGCGACGTACGCGTCGATGCCCAGCGCTGCGGTCCGTGCCGCGTGCTCCGACACCGCGGCGTCCCGGCACACGGCGGGCCCCAGCCGTCAGCCGTCCATCCCGAACACCACCGGCTTCTCGCCCGGGGTGAAGTGGGGTCCTTCGGTGCCGTGCAGGCAGTGCTCGGGCCGCACCGCCCCGGCGGTGTTCTCCCGGGTCACGGCACCGAGGCAGCGGTCTGCCCGTTCCCGGACGGACGGACGGACGTCGACGAGGCCGAACCCGTCCTGGGGGCATACGGAGGAAGCGGTGAAGGCGGTGTGCCAGCCTGTCAGACTCGATCCCATGTCCGAACGGCTTGGCGGCGCCGCAGCGCCCAACGATCCGATGTACGCGTACGTGACGCTCTATCCCGAGGTCGTCCGGGCGGGTTCGCTGCGGAACGTCCTGCGGGCGGCGGCCGATCGCGCGGGCCACGGGCTCGTGGTCGGGCTGACGTCCTCACCGGGGTGGCGCTATGTGGCTGCCCGGGTGGAATCCGACGGCCACCGGGCGAATGCCCATATGGCCCTCAGCGAGCGCTGCTTCATCGTCGACTGCGGGATCGGTGATGTCCGCATGGCTTCCGGCAGCACCCCGGACCTGACCGCGGTGGTCGAGACGTTGCACTCCTGGCTGCGGGCCCCCGGGTCCGGGAACTCGTCGCGCAGTTCCCCTTTCTGAAGACCTGGGAGCTGGCCGAGGCCCATGAGCGTGGGGAGGCTGAGGCCGTGGCGGTGAGGTGGCGCCAACTGCGCGAGGCTGCCGCGCGCATGCCGGACACGGCGCTGCACGATCTCGTGGAGGCCGCTTTCCAGCAGGAGCGGCTCCGGGCCCTGTCGCCGGGGCGGAGCACGTATTGGCTCACCTTCAGCCGACGGGCCGCGCCACCCGTCTGCAATGACCTGCCGGGGGCCATGCCGATCGGGAACGGCCGTTGTCGGGTGCGGTTCGCCGACGGCCGACAACAGGAGTCGGACAGTGCGGCAGAAGCCGTTGCAGCCGTTCTCGCGGGCCTCCCCGACGACGCTGTCCCACGAACGTGAAAGTCACGTGGGTTCGGCCGGTGCCAGGGTGCGCAGGACGTCGAACTCGTTGCCCTCGGGGTCGGTCATGACCACCCAGCTCCGGCCAGGGCCCTGGCCCACGTCCACCTTGGCGGCGCCGAGGCCGAGCAGCCTGGCCACCTCGTCGTCGGTACTGCCGTCGATCGGGCTGACGTCCAGGTGGAGCCGGTTCTTCACGCTCTTGCCCTCGGGCACCGGGATGAAGACCAGGGTGGGCGGCATCTGGCGGGCCCGGACCTCCTCTACGGTGCCCGGTGGTCGCCCGCCGCGTGAGCCTTCGCGCGGACGGGCGGCCTGGCTGTCGGCCTTCTCCGGCTCTGGTCCGACTTCCGTGAACCGGTCACGGTGGGGCATGCGGCGTAGCTCAAAGGCTGTGCTTCTGGTGCGCTTCCGTGGCGAGAAAGTCTCGTGCAGCGGAGGTGACCTGGTCGCGAATGTGCTGCTGGTCCGGAGGTCGGTCGTTCGGCGGGTCGAGCGCTCCAGCCAGATCGACGATGGGCTGCAGCGCGTCGGGGTGGCCGAGTTCGGCTGCGGCCTCCTCATGGATCAGCTTCGCTCCGTGCACGGGATCGAGCCGGCGCGCCACGATCTGGCCGGCCCACCACCGGGCCGCGGTCCATCGGGCCTCGGCAAGACCTTCCGAGGACGGCGGCAGCAGCCCCGACTCTTCCAGCACAAGGTCGAACAGCTCGCGGGCCCGGGAATCCTCACCACGCGCGAGACCGGCCGGCAGGGGAAGCGAGGGAGCCTCGACACCGGTCGTCAGGGCGTCCAGGCCCAACTGGACCAGGTGAGCGTCCGAGGGGCGCTGCCAGGGTTCCATGACCAAGTCTGCGGCGGCCGGCGCGCCCGGCCGGTCCTCACACGGATCCACCGCGCCGGTGACCCGCTCACGGCGCGCGACGGCCCGGATGATCGGTGCCAAAGGGCCCGGTGAGCGGAGCCAGGTTCGTTCGCGGCCGGCCGGTCGTGCGCGCACTGACCTCCTGCGACCGCCGAAACCACCATTCCTTCGTGGACGGTGGCCCTGGTCAGCAGGTGGGAACCCCTGACATTCGCTATTGCCTTGACCAGTGGATTTGGGTGGCTGAGAGTGGCCGTACTGATCGACTGGGGTGGGAAGCATGACGCATGACGAGTACGCGGACCGCTGCGAGGAGCTCTTCGCGGTGGGCGGGTTCACACAGGTCCGGAAGCTGTGTGAAGCCGGTCTGGAGGAGCTCGGGCCCGATCCGGTGCTCTACCGGTGGCTCGGTCTGGCACACGCGGCGGAGGACGAGGACGACCACGATGCCGAGGCGGAGAAGGCCTACGAGGCCGGGCTCGCACAGTGGCCCGACGACCTGGGACTGCTCGTCTCGTACCTGGAGTTGTGCCTGAGGGCCGACAGCTGGACGTACCCGGGGCGTAGCGGTCGAGCCGTCGTGCTCAAGGAGCGGATCGCCGTCCTGGCTCCGGCGGGTTCGCCCGAGGCGGCGCGGGTGGAGGACGCGCTCGGCTGGGCAGGACGGGGCTATTGGCAGGACGTACGGGAGAGGACGGCCACCGTGCGGGCCGAGCGGGCGGCTCTGGCGTCCCACAGCGCCGAGGTGGCAGAAGCGTTGGAGCGGGGCGGCCAGGCGCCGGCGCATCCCGAGGACCTGCGGGCCGCGGAGGTGGCGGCCGCGCTGGAGCTGCTGGCCGGTCCTTGGCGGGCCCCGCTCCGGCTCATGGTCCGTCATCGGGTGGCCGCCTACGTCACCACGTTCGTGCTCGCCCTCGTCACCAACAAAGCGCTGGTACTGAGTGGGACCGTCTCGTACAGCGTGTGGGGCTGGATCTGGTACGTGCCCCTCCTGCTGGCCGACGGAAAGCTCAGGCTGGCCCGGCGGGTGGCTCGGCAGCGGGTGATCGCCGCGATGGAGGCCCGGCACGCCGAGACCGCCGCCTCCGCCGGCTAGAGCCAGGTTCCGATGGGCGTTGCAGTCTCCCGTGTGAATGCTCCATCTCCGACAGTTCGGTGGACGAGCTCGGAACGCCGTTCGGGCCGGACGGCCGTTCGGTGCTCCCGGCCGATCGGGCCCGCTGACCAGAAGGACCACCGGCCGCCTTCGATCGAGTAACGGCGTAAGGGGGCGGCCGCCCGGTCGTCACGGCAGCGACGGCTCTGTCCGTGCCCACTGCGCGTCGGCCGACGGTACGACCGGACCGGCAATCCAACGAGAGAAGCGGTCGCATTTCTGCGATCGGCGGGTCGAGCACCCGGGAAACGCGACGGCGTCACTCCGGCTCGGCGGCGAATCGGTCGGTGCCCAACACGGTGAGCAGGGCGAGCTTCTCGTGGCTTTCCGTGCCCGGGGTCGCGGTGAAGACGAGGAGTGACTGGCCCTGGTCGGGTTCCAGGAGGAGTTGGCAGAAGAGGTCCAGCTCTCCGACCTGGGGGTGGACGAGACGTTTGATGTCGCTCCAGCGCAGACCCACCTCGTGGCGCTCCCACAGCCCGGCGAACTCCTCGCTGGTGCGCCGCAGGACGTCGGCCAGGTCCGCCGCGGCGGACCCGGTTCCGCCTCGGGCGACGGCCTCGCGCAGCAGTGCGACGTTGGTGCGGCTGTTTTTGTCGTGCTCATCGGGGTGGTAGCGCTCGCGGGCGGCCGGGTCGGTGAACCAGCGGTACGTCGCGCTGCGGGCGTTGCCGGTGTACCGGGTCTGGTCGCCGAGCAGGGCCACCGCGGGCGGCGTCTGCAGCAGCGTTTCGCCGAGTGGGCCCATGACCTGCGCGGCGTGGCCGGTCAGACCGTCCATGACCCGCATCAGCCCGGGGCTCACATGCCCGGACCGCAGGTCACGGGGTGCGGTGCGGTAGCCGGCGAGCAGGAACAGGTGGTCGCGTTCGTCCGGGGTCAGCCGCAGGCCGCGGGCGATCGCCGCGACCATGGGCTCCGAGGGCTGCGGCCCGTCACCGCGTTCCAGTCGGGCGAAATAGTCGGCGGACATCGTGCACAGCTCCGCCACCTCCTCGCGGCGCAGTCCCGGGGCGCGTCGGCGTGATCCGCGGCGCAGCCCGACGTCTTCCGGCTGCAGCGCTGTTCGCCGGGCGCGCAGGAAGGCCCCCAGGGAAGCGCGGTCGAATATGCGGTCCATGTCCTTCATGGTTGGGCATTCCGCAGGGCTCAGCCACGACCTGTCATGCAGTGGTTGAGCGTGTCCTTCCTCCGCCGTCGCGCGGTCGGTTCACTGGCGTGGCGATCAGCGGTCATCCCGAACACCGCGACGTCGACCCTTGGAGCCAGAGCCATGACCAGATGGACTGCGAGCGACCTGCCCGACCTCACCGGCCGGACGGCACTGATCACCGGTGCCGGCCGTGGCCTCGGACTGATCACCGCCCGCGAGCTCGCCCGCGCCGGTGCCCGTGTCGTGCTGGGTGTGCGGGATGCCGGCAAGACCCGCGGCGCCGTCGCCGGCTTGCCCGGCACCTTCGACGTCCGGACCCTCGACGTGTCGGATCTGTCCTCGGTACGCGCCTTCGCCGGCTCCTGGTCCGGCCGCCTCGACATCCTGATCAACAACGCCGGCGTGATGGACATCCCCGCCAGGCGCACCGCCGACGGCCTCGATGTGCAGACGGCCACCAACTACACCGGCCCCTTCCTGCTGACCAACCTGCTCCTCGAGCACGTCACCGCCCGCGTGGTCCACGTCACCAGCCAGCTGCACCGACAGGGCAAGATCGACCTGGCCGACCTGGACTGGCGCACGCGCAGGTACAACGGGATGGGCGCCTACGGGGCGTCCAAGCTCGCCGTCGTCCTGTTCTCCCTGGAACTACAGCGCCGGCTCACCGCCACCGGCAGCCCGGTCCGCTCGGTGCTCGCCAGCCCGGGCATCGCCCGCACCGCTCTGGCGTCCCACTCCCGTGCGAACGTCATCAACCGATTCGCTTTCCTCACCAACGACCCCGAGCGCGGAGCGCTGTCGGTGCTCTACGCCGCCGTCCAGGACGTCCCCGGCAACGCCTACGTCGGCCCGGACGGCCTCGGCGGCCTCCGGGGCTACCCGGCCGTCCGTCGGCAGGGCAAGGCAGGCCTCGACGAGGCCATGGCCCGCCGACTGTGGGAAGCAACCGCCGACCTCGTGAACACGGAGGCCCGACGACGTGACGCCGCGCCGGGCACAGGCCCCCACAAGACGGAGTCTCCGGGAGCGGCGGGACCCGGCGGGGCCTGTCGGCCGGAGCGTAACGCCGCCGCCGGGCCAAGGTTTCGCCTACCGTCGAAGGACGACCGTAACTGGCATGATCACTCCATGACCGATGCCAACTGCACTACCGGCAAACGGTATTCGCTCTCGTTTCCGGTGAACGTCCTGTCGTCGGCGGATCAGGGAGCGGGAACCGCGGCGCCTTGATCAGAACCGGGTCGTGACAGGTCATCCATTCCGTGAACGGCCCGATGCGCAGCTGGGAAGGAAGTCGTGGAGATCTACGCCTACTGGCTCGATGGCGAGCACCTGCGGTTGTCCGAGTGGGTCCCGCAGGATCCTTCGTTGGCCGTCATGCTGAAGATCCAGGCCCTGCTGGGGCACGCGGTCGTGCTGAGCGACATCCAGCTCATCGACAGTCCCGTGGTGCAGACGCTTTTCGAGTCCGACGACTTCAGGGCTTTCGTGCGCAGCTGCCCGGAGTTCCTGCGCTGCACCACCGCCGCTCCATCCGGAAGCGACTCGTTCGCCCTGGTCACCACCGGGTTGCGGCGCACTTTGGAACCCGGCTGGCTGTCCTCGTCGTTCGACACCGCGGAACCTCTGGTGCGGTTGTCGGAAGCGGTCCTGGAGCGTGGGGACGCCAATCCGGGACCGCTGTTCGCACGGGGAACCGCGCTGGGAGCGCTGTACGAGGAAGGCAGCGCCGTACGGCAGAGGCTCCAGGCCGTGGCATGGACGCTGCACCACTTTTCCCGTGAAGCCGGGGTACCGCTCGGCACCACGTCGGTGACCCGCCCCAGCTCGTACTGCGACGTGCTCGAAGAAGTGGCAGAGTTACCGGGCCTCCCCGGCCACGACTACGCCCCGGTGGAACGCACGCTCACCTACCTGTACACCCACCTGGGACAGTCGGACCGTCACCGCAGAGCCCTGCTTGCCGCCCAGCTCGACGCGACGGACCCGCCGCACAGGACTGCGATAGGCAACACCGCGACCCAGGCATGGAACGCGGCGGTCCAGCGCACGCTCGGTACCGACGGAGCCTCTCCACGATCCCTGCCCGAAGCCGCCGACGTGGGGCTGTACCTCGGAAGTCCCACAGACGCCCTGTTCGAGCCTTCGAGCCCCGCTTCCACGTCGCCCGCCGGGCACGGGCTGGCCTCGAGTCAGCTGGCGGCGGTCGGAGCACTGAGCTGGCAGGACGTGGGGAAGATCCTGCGGGACGACACCGTCACCCGGCGACGCGACGAGTACCAGACGGCGCTGCGGGCCGCGGACACCTCGGCGGCCGCGGACGCCCTCGCCGCGTTGCTGCGGGCTGTCAAGAAGAAGCTGCCGGCCGCCGGGCACGGATCCGGGCATCTCGGCTGGGCGGCCGTCGAAGCAGGACTGGCCGGTGCCGGGCTGGCCATCGGCGCGGCGGACACCTTCGGGTTCGCCGCACCCGCCCTGGCGTTCGGCCTGGCGGCCGAGCGACTCCTCAGAGGCAGCCGCAAGCGGTCGCACATCGTCAACACACTGATGACGGCGGGCAGACGAGGCACCTGGACACAGCGTGGAGGCACATGACCGTGCCAGAGGGGCGGACAGCATGAACACCCACGACGAGGCGGACTTCCTTCCCCCGGTCCTCCTGAGCACGCCCTTCACACACGTTCCAGCGGGAGATCGGACCGGCAGCCGGAGCACGAAGGCGGTCATCGACGGCGCGGTCGACCTGTGCGACTCCCTGCTCACCTGTGACCTGGGCCGACCACCGACGGTCATCGTGCGCCAGGGCGGAAGGGTCCGCTGGGCTGCGGAGACGCTCACGGCGCGCCGGCATGCCGAGTGGCGCGGGCGGGATGCCGGCGAGTGGAGCGGCCCGAAGGTCGCGGTACACCGGCTACGAACCGGAGGCCCGGGGCAGGCCGAGATCGAGGTGGCGCGTACCGACTGGGGTCAGGTGCAAGCGGTGCAGGCCGGATTCCTCGCCCTTCACGGCGACGCCCATGGACGGGCCTCGTTCCTGTCGGCGCTGCTCGACGGCGCTGGTGCTCCCGTCCCCAACATCGTCGCCGTCCATGGAGTCATCGAGACCGAGGACGGCATGATCCTGCTGAACCGGCGCAGCCACCTCGTGAAGTACCACCCCCTCACCTGGAGTTGCTCGTTCGAGGAGGGGATGGAGCCGGCCGACGTCGACGAGGCCGGCTCCCACACCTTCGAACGGGCCGCCGCCAGGGGGATCGCCGAGGAGTTCGGTCTGGACGTCGGCACCGATGACCTCACGGTGCTGGGGCTGTTGGGCGATACCGGGGCGATGAGTGTCGCGGCCGTGGTGCACTGCCGGATCCCGGTCCCGGCAGAGAGGCTGTACGCACAGGCGACGGCCGGGCAAGCCGCCGATGCCTGGGAGCACGTCGGATGCGCTCTGCTGCCGCTGTCCCCGGAGGCGCTGGCGGGAGCGTTGTTGGGCTCCGCACGTCCGGAGGATGATGTCAGCCTGAAGCCGTCCGACACCGAGCAGGGACACGAGCCCGTCTCCTGGCATCCGACCTCCCGGTACCGGCTGCTGCTCACCATGCTCTTCCGCTTCGGCAGGGCACGGACGGCTGCGGTGCTGGCGCGGGCAGCCGTACTCCGGCAGAGGATCCCGTGACGCGGAGTTCCCTGGTGGTGCCTGGTCGAATCGATGTGGATTCCGGCAAGTCGAGCGGGCAGGTGGAGCAGGCAGCCAGGAGAGCGATCGGTTCCGCAGCTCGCGGACGACTCCGCAAGGGGTCAGGCCCGCGCCCGGCCGCCGTGGCCCGGCGCGCCGACCGTGCGGGTGGCCGGAAGGGAGTCTCCGGCCACCCGCACGACGACAACGCACTGACCGGGCGGCCGGTGCTCTTCCTCCACGACCGGCACGATCACCGGCCGCCGCCGGACGGCATGTACGGAATCCGGGCTCAGGGCTTGGCGGAGTACACCACGCCGGCCAAGTTCTGGGCGGCGGAACCCCACACCTGGTCGTACAGGGAGGTGTCGACGCCGAGCGTGTACAGGAGCCACGAGGTGGTGATGGCGTAGGTCAGCTTCTGCTGCGCGGCGCGGCTGATGGTTCCGGAGTCGCAGCCGAAGCCGGAGCTGTCCTCGAAGCCGCAATGGAAGCCGCCCGTGATGACGCGCAGTTGGGTTCCCGAGGACTTGGCGTCGTACATCTTCTGCTGGTTGCCGGCGACACCGGCGATGGAGTCGGCGCTGCCGCCGACGTACTGGACGGGCATGCCGAGGGCGGTGGACGCGGTGATTGCCGAGGGGTTGGTCTCCGCCGCCGCGAGGGTCGTGACGGACTTGACGGCCGGGTTGCGGCTTGCCGCGAGCAGTGCGGCGCCGCCGCCCATCGAGTGTCCTGAGACGGCGTACCGGGAGGTGTCGACCCGGCTTGCGAAACGAGAGCCGGAGGCGGTGTTCTGCGCGGTGAGCCAGGTCAGCCCCGCGTTCAGGTCGTCGGCGAACGCCGAATGGCTGGGGAACAGGCCGCCCTGGGACTTGGGGACGACGGTGATGACACCCCAGGAGGCGTAGTGCTTGAGCAGGCCCTCGTACTGGGTGATGGCCTGGAAGAAGCCGTGACCGAAGGCGAGGCCGGGGTGGGCGCCAGTGGCGACCGGGGCGTCGGCGCCGGCCGTGGTGCCGGCCGTGGTGCCGGGGTACCAGACCCGCGCACTGTACGTCCGCCCCGCTGCCGACACGGTGAGATCGGTGTAGGCCACGGAAAACGGCCCTGGAACAGAGAGGTCCACGGCCTCCGCCGAGAGGGTCGGCGGGGACGCGTCGGCGGTCGGCGCCAGGGCGAAGGCGGCTGCCGCGGTCAGCAGTATCGCGGTCATGGACCGCAGGAGTGTACGGAACACGAGATCACCTTTTCTGTGGGGATGAAACAGTGATTCCTGGTGGTACGTCTCCGTGTTGTCCGGGTGTTCTCCGGCTACGGGGCCGGGCAGGCGCGGTGCTCGGGTACACCCGGACCCAAGCGGTGGATCAGAGGGGTTCGGACACCCGGACAGCGATGCCGGGTGGGCGTGGACATGGGTGACCTTCCCTGTGACCGGGCGGTCATGTGACCACCCGGTCATGGTGGTGGCCCCGGTCAGCTGGTGTCAACGGGTCTGACACGAGGCGCTGTTGGGGCCGATCCCATCGATCGGAGGGTGCGAGCCGTACCGCCTGCGACCGACCGACAGGGCCGCACCGGAGCGGTTGAGGGCGCCTGCTGCGGACCCGCCCTGCGACCGTGTCCCGCTCATGGGCTCGCCCGCACCGGGCGGAGGAATGCCATGACGAGGCCGGACGGACCGGACGAACGGGTGGGGCCGAACCGGGTCGGGCGTGGCCGCACGCGCTCACTGCCCGGTGAGCGGGAGGCCGAGCACTCCGCGGTCATGTCCGACGATCAGGTCCGCGCCCGCGGTGGCCAGGCAGGTGAGCGACACGTCCAGGGCGATGTGCCGCACCGCGCCGGATCATGGAACGAGTCTCGCAGGCGGCACCGACAATCAGGAGGCGCTTGGTGTCCGGTGGCCCGCTCGGCAGTCTTCGAATCTCGTCGTGCACCGGCGTGGTTACCATGCCGGTCATGTCTCATGAATCCCGAAGCAGCGGTCCGGACCGTGAAGTTGCGGCGACAGGTGGCCGGTTGACCGATCCTGGTCGGCTGGTGCACGGGGACCCGGAGGTGATCCTCGCGGGCCTGGACGACGCTGCCGGGCCGGAGGAGATGCTGGCGGCCGCCGTGTACCGGACGTCGGGGCATGTGCACCGTGACGCCGGTGCGGGGGTGCGGCGGCAGGTACTGGCGCTGGACGCCGCCCGGTACGGGAACCGAGAGCTGGCGAGGGACATCGCCCAGGTTGCGGTCCGCCAGGAGACGGACGACCCCTGGATCGTGCAGTGGGCGACCGGCAGCGACCTGGACTCCCGGCTGCGGTACGCGTTGCCGGTGCCGGCCGAGGTGGGCGTGTTGGCGACCGTGGTGGTGGAGGGCCGTGGTCTCGCTGTCGCCGGTTGCGAGGACGGCACGCTGCACGCGTGGGATCTGGCCACGGGCAGCCGATACGGCAAGGCCGTGTCCGCTCACACCGGCGCCGTACGCGCGCTGACGACGGCGGTGCTGGACGGCCGTCCCGTCGCTGTCACCGCCGCCTACGACAAAGCCGTTCGGGTATGGGACCTGGCGCTGGGAGAACTGGTCGGCACGTGCTCCGCCGACGACGACTCCTGGGTGAAATCACTGGCCACGGGACTGGTCGAGGACCGGCCGGTCGTGGTCGGCGCCTGCGTCGACGACGTGGTGAGAGTGTGGGATCTGGCCACCCTCTCCCAGCACAGTGAGCCGTTGACCGTGCGCACCGGCTTTGTGTCCGCCCTGACGACGACGGTGCTGGACGGCCGTCCCGTCGCCGTCACCAGCCACTCCCCGGAACTCGGGGCGACGGACCCGATCACGGGGGAGGAGACCGTCCGGGTGTGGGACCTGATCACGGGACGGGAGTCCGGCGCCCTGGGCGACCGTCCCGACGAGTCCACCGTGTTCGCGGACCAGGCGTACGACCGGACGGGGGACGGTGGCAGCGACGGGGGGCCAGGGCGCTGCGCCAGTCTGGACATCAACGCCAGGGCGCACGTCCTGGTGACGGATCCGGCGTCCGAGTGCCCGCTGGCCGTCAGCGCCAACGTCTACGAGGTGCACGTATGGAACCTGGCCACGCGCGAGCAGGTCGGTGAGCCCGTCGCGGCCATGTTCGTGGAAACGGCGGCCGTGAGCGTGCTCCACGACCGCCCCGCCGCCGTCGTCGCCTACACCCATGGGCAGGTCGAAGTGTGGGATCTGTCCACCCTCCGGCAGCTGCGGCCGCCGCTGACGGGCCACGAGGCGGCTGTGCGGGGAGCGGCGACGGCGGTGGTGAACAGGCGTCACCTCGCGGTCACCGGTGGCGACGACAGATCGGTCCGGGTCTGGGACCTCGACGGTGAAAGGAAGACGGGCAGTCGGCCGGCCGGTCATGCCGGCTCCGTGACGGGGGTCACCACGGCCGTCGTGGACGGCAGTTGCGTCATCGTCACCGGCGGCTCGGACACGGGAGTGCGGATCTGGGACCTCGACGGCGAGGAACGGCTCGTCGAGCCCCTGACCGGCCACACCGCTGCCGTGGATCTGCTGATGACGGGGACGGTGGACGGACGGCCCACCCTCCTCACGCGCGGCGGCCGGCACAAGACGGTGCGGATATGGGACCTGAGCACGCGGGAAGAGCTGCACGGACGGTCGACCGGCGAGTACACCAGCTCCTCCATCGACTTCTTCGCGGCAGTCGACGACCGCTTCGTCGGTGTGACCGGGGAAGGCCGCGTCTGGGACCTGACCGCGAGCCGGTGGATCGGAGTGCAACCCCGGCAACGAGGTGCCCTGGCCCTGGAGACGCTCGAAGGCCGCAGCGTCATCCTCACCGGCCTCAGGGAAGAAGGAGTCCATCTCTGGGACCTGACCACGGGCGAACTGCTGGCACCGCCGCTGACGGGACACACCGGTGAGGTGCGTGCGGGGGCGACCGGCATGCTGGACGGTCGCCCTGTCGTCGTCGCCGGCGGCGACCGAACCGTGTGGATGTGGGACGCGAGCACAGGGCAGCGGATCGGTACATACGCCTTCCCTTCCCGTATCAGGGGACTGACGGTGGCGCCCGACGGGCGGCTGGTGGTCGGTTTCGGCGCGGACATAGCGGTCCTGACCCATCGCTGCTGAGATCGTGAACGTGCAGACCGGGAAATGCCTCGAGGTCGCCGACTGGCGTACGGACCAGGGTGCTCCCGTACGGCAGTGGGAGTGCACCAACGGTGCCAACCAGCACTGGGTGGTTTCGGGCAAGGACGCCAACAACCAGGTCACGGTCAGGAACCGGAACAGCTGGATGGTCATCGACGATCCGGGGGCCAGCGGCGCCAACGGCACGCAGATGATCCAGTGGAAGTACAACTACGGGGCGAACCAGGTCTGGACCGTCCGCTGAGGATCGTTTCGAAGCGGCCTGCTGCGACCGGCTGCCGAGTGGGCGCCCACTCGGCAGCCCGTCACGAACGGGAAGGCGCCGACGGTCGGCCGCCTGGCTCCGGCCGGGACCTTCGCGAGAAGCGCAACACGTTCGAGCGGGCGATCGACAGGCCGAAGACCTTCCGCCAAGGCCTGTCCCGTAGCCGGACCGTGGCTGTCGTCCTGGTCGGTGCGTGGGAGAGGATCAAGGGCAACCCGGTCCATCGAGTGTTCAAGAGGCGAGTGTGGTTGACGGAGCGCAGACGCTGGAGCTCTTCCGGTTCGCGGACGCGGTCCAGAGCGTCGCCGTCGAGGTGAGCTGCGGTGCCCCTCTGGTGCGGGGCGAAGAGCGGTACTACCCCGCCGAGGTCGTTCTGCAGAGCGGCTTCGTCAATGGGCGGGTCGGTCTGCAGGTGTCGCTCGAGGACCTGGACGAGTGGGAGCGTTGCCTCGACGCCCTTGAGGCCGAAGAGGGGGCCGAATGGCCGGCCGGCGGCCGTAGTGCCTGGTTGGATGTGGTTCCCGATGATCCGGTGGAGGTGACGGTGCACGACTCGCCGTCGACGCAGATCGCTGTGCGTGTACCGATCGACGTCGCCCCGGGGTGGCTGGAGGAGAACCGGCTGCGGCTGGAGCGTGTCCGCGCGGCTGTCTCAGCGTCCTCATAGGGATCGCCGGGTGTGATGATCTCCGTGCGGCTGGAGTGGTCACGGCGTCCGGGTCGTCTTGGACAGCACCGTTCACCGGGCTGAGCCCGCACTGTTTCAGCGCCGTCCACCTGGGCATGCCCGATTTCCGCATCTCGGCCGGCAGCCGACACACAGTGCTGGTGCACCCTGATGACACGGTCGGCCTTCAGCCACTGCCCGACTGGGAGAACAGCACCCGTTGCTGTTCTCCCAGTGAGACCGCAAAGCGCGCGCGGACGACGTGTACGGTACGCCCGACGGAATCCGGTACTACCGGCGCTTGCGCCACCTCGCCCCGCTCGTCGCAGAGGCATCCTCCGGCTCCGAACGAGACGACTTCGTAGTGCGGTCACCGTGCTGATCTCCTTCGTGGGGGTTTACACAGCGGGGTCGATTCCCGGGTCCGGTTGATAGGGAGTAACCATCACCTTGTCGATGAGTGCCTCCCTTCCCACGACCGGCTGGTTCGACGGAATGCGCAGAACACGCAGGAAGGGGTGGGCCGCCAGCGAGGAGACGTCCACGGGCTCGGTGCTCGGGTCCAGGGTGAGGGTGTCCAGGCGTGAGAAGGCCGCCAGCCAGTACCAGGTGGCGGACTGTTCGGCCGGGAGCCACAGATGGGTGACCCGGTCAGGACGCAGCCCCTGGACCAAGCGGATCGTGTCGAAGCCCTTCGACACCCGAATCCGCGAACGGCCGCCCAACTTGCCGAAGGTCGACAGTTCTTCCGGCGTGGCGATCTCGAAATGGACATCCTCCTCCGGCAGGTCGGCGAGCACTCCCTCTGCGTAGGAGACGGTGTCGAAACGATGCCATGCGTTGCACAGGAGCTGCCGCACTTGAGGGTCCGGATGGTCTTGGTAACGGCGGAGCAGCGGGATGGCGGCGTCCCCTCCGATGAGAACGGCCGTGTGTGCGGTCAGGAGTGCTTCCTCGTCCGACAACCGCTCGGGTCCTGGAAGGAGTTCCAGCACGACGGGTCCGATGGCGGCGAGGTCGTGCGCCTCACGGGGGCTGCGGGGCGGGATGAGGGCGCCGGCGCGTTCGCTGATCGCGGCCCTGACACGGGGCTCGAGTTCGGTGGCGTGCTCGACGGCCGCGGTGGCCAGCAGGTGCAACTGGCTTCTGCGGTAGCCGGACGTCGAGCCGTCTCCGCGTCTGATCAGATCCATCAGGAACTCCGCGCCCTCCTTCGGCCGGGCGTGTGCCACCGCCATGCGGATGACGTCCTCCCATTGGGACTCGACCGCGCGCAGAACGAGCAGGGCCATGTCGCCCTCCTCGACGGCAGCCTTCGCGCCCAGGTAGTCCTGGAAGGTGCGGTGGATGAAGTCGATGGTGCCGATGGCCGGTTCGCGCAGCAGACCGCTGCGCAGTAGGAGATGCTGGAAGATCGCCGTCGCGTCTCCCTGGGCTGCCGCGACCGGCACGCTGGGCAGGGTGTCGGCGATGACGCGTTCGGCGTGACTGCGGTCGAGTTCGGATTTTCCGTTGAGGATGAACTTGTAGGCCAGGCGTTGCAGGAGCCGGACCTTGGGCTCCTCGGTGAGTTCGATTCCGTCCGGCGCTTCCATGTCACGCTCCCGGTCACGCCGGGCGAGCAGCATCGACAGTGCGGCGTCGTACAACTCCTTGCGGCCGCTGGGCAGATAACCACGCCGGTCGCAGTGCAGCGCACAGATGAGGCCGCACATCAGCGGATTGGTGGCGAGCCGGGCGAGATCTTGTTTGGTGCGGATCGCTGTGACCAGTGAGGCCTCGTAGGTGTCGAGCTGGTTGCGCTCCTCCTGCTCGCTGACACTGCGGGCGGCGTTGTGCCAGCGGTGGATGAACGAGGTGACGTCCTCCCGGCTCATGGGCGCGAGCGATAGTTCGGTGAACTTCTCCGTCGCGAGCCACCTGTCGCGCACGGCCGACGGGCGGGAGGTGACGAGCCAGACGTTCTTCCGGTAGGTGGCGAGCAGGTCCTGAAGCCAGCGCCGAGTACGTTCACGCGTCCGCTTCGGCACCTCGTCGATGCCGTCGAGGAGCAGGAGCCCCCGTCCCGAGGCCAGCACCCGGTCCACCCAGCCGGCCGGCTGCGCTCCGGCCAGGGGACACCGGGTGCGGTGCAGGAACTCGTCCGGAGTCGGCAGGTCGTCATGCTGACGGGTCAGCGTGCGCATCGGGAGCACGAACGGCACCCGCCCGATGAGCGATGCCAGCGGAGCGCCGCTGTCGAGGACGGTGAGGTCCTGCTGGGCCGTGGTGACCGCCAGCCACTGGACGAGCGTCGTTTTGCCGGAGCCCGCAACGCCGCGGAGCAGTACGCGATCACGCCCGTTGAAAGCATGTTCCGCCCGGATCATCGCATGGCGGGTGTCCCGGTCGAGATCGGCCTCAAGACTCAGGTACGCCGTACCGAGCGGCCATTGTTCGGGGGACCGCGAAAGGTCGATCCCGTAGATGGTGAGCATCCCGTGCTTCTGGATGATGTGCGCGGCGTACCGCTCCTCGAACAGGGTGTCCTTGGTGACGGGCGAGGGGTTGCGCGCCAGCAGGAGGTCCGTCTTGGCGATCACTTGCGCGAGTTGACCGCTGTGTTCGACGAGCGTGCGGGCCACGAACGTCGAGCGCTGGGTGAAGAAGTGAAGGATGTGCAGGCAGGCGCTCGTCAAGAGGGCGTCGTGGAGGTACGCCCCGTCCGCGGACAGGTCGCGCGTACAGTCGGGACCCGCGGCTTTCAGCGCTTGGGCCAAGGCCTGCGGACCCATTCGGACAGCCTGTACGTCGTCCATCTCCAGGTCGCCGAGATGGGTCAGGGTGCGGGCCAGCGCGAGGGCGACCGCCTCTTCCTCGCCCGGTGGGACGGGCCGTTCACCGTTGTCGGGTGACCCCATCGCACTGCGCAGGAGCCCTCGGGTGAGCTTGTGCAGGTCGGCGTCGGTCAGTTGGCGCTTCTCACCGGTGAAGGACACCAGGGACGAGACCCGTACCGGATGATCGACAAGGCCCGCGCCCGGCCCCTCGCTGACGAACAGCTTCTTGACCAACGGGGTGATGACACCGGAGGCGAGGCGAGCCGCGATTGCACTGGCGTCCATGATTCCCCCTGGCATCCGCGTGGTCCCCGACGTGCTCAGCTGATACCTGACCGAGAGCCATTGCATTCCCATGAACGCCCCGTGGTATCCACCGGGCGAAGAACTGCCCTCCGTTGCCCTTGACGGGGGATCGCGGCCAGAGATTCTCCCTCGGAGAGCAGTTGCCGCACGGTTGCGTACCGCTCGGTGGTGCGGGCCGCCAGCCGCCTCGAGCGCCCGGGGACGTCCCGGGGGCCGTCCGGAGGGACGAACGGCATCTCCTCGGCGGGCGGCTCCGCCGTCCCCGGAACGGCCTGCCGCATGGCGAAATCAGTTGCCTCAGGGGTGTCCGGACTGGGGGCGTGTACGGCTTCGGCGGGCCGCCGGACACGCTTCGGCCGTGGCGTGCGCTCACTGGACCGGCCGTCTTTCGGCAGGCTCTCCCCGGCCCGCCCAGAGCTTTGATGAAATGGCTCTGACCTGGTGCTTCATCAGATTCTCTATAGGCTGGGGAGATCTGCCGGACGCCAGGGGAGGGGTCTTCGTGAGTGGGGACGGCATGGGGTACGACGCTGCCCGGATCGAGGTGCTGGAGGGGCCGGAAGCTGTTCGCGAACGGCCAGGGATGTGGGTCGGCTCGACCAAGGAACGTGGCCTGCATCAGCTGGTGTTCATGGTCATGGGCCAGGCGGTGAACGAGGTCCTGGCCACGGGTACCGGGTCCGTCGACGTCACGCTCACGTCCGACGGCGGTGTGCGGGTCGCCGACGACGGACCCGGGGCCGGCTTCGAGGCCCCGGCCACCGGGGACACCGGCGGCCCAGGCCTCGAAGCCCTGCTGACCAGCCTGGCCGCCGGGTCCGAACCCAGTGGTCGGCACACCGTGGTCGTCGGCGATCTCGGTATGGGGCTCTTCGTCGCCAACGCTCTGTCGAGCCGGCTGACGGCCGAGGTGCGGCACGAAGGGGTCCGCCGCACCCAGGAGTACGCGCGCGGTGTCGCTCTCGCCCCGCCCTGCGCGGTGGGGCCCGCGCCCGGCAGCGGGACGACGATCGCCTTCTGGCCCGATGCCGAGATCTTCGAGACGACGTGCTGCTCGTTCGCCGTGCTGGCGGAGCGTTTCCGGCAGGTGGCCTTCCTCAACCGGGGGCTGGGGATCTCACTGACGGACGAACGCCCGACGGGAGGAGCCCGGACGGTGCGCTTCCGGTTCCCGGGCGGAGTACGGGACTTCGCGGCGGCCCTCGACGCGGAGGCGGGGGCGCGCCTCCATCCGGACATCGTCAGCTTCGGGCGGGAGGACCCACGGATGGCGGGAACGATGGAGGTGGCCCTCTGCTGGACCGGCTCCCGGGAGGAGCGGGTGCGCGGCTTCGCCAACAGCCGGGCCACTGACCAGGGCGGTATGCACGTGGACGGCTTCCGCGACGGGATGGCGGCCGCGGTCACCGCGTACGCGCGGAAGCGGGAACTGCTGTCGGCAAGGGATCCCGACCCTGTGGCCGACCGGATCGGCGAGGGCCTGACGGCGATCGTGTCGGTGAAGCTCGACCGTCCCGAGTTCCTCGGCGCCACGCGCGGATTGCTGGGCAACGCCGAGGTGCGTGCCTGCGTCAGCGAGGCCGTCCGGGAACATCTCGGCGGCTGGTTCGAGGAGAACCCGGAACGGGCCGCGCGGGTCGTCGAGCGGATCGTCCGGGACACCCGGGACTGAGCCGTCGCGCTGAGGCGAGGTGGAAAGCGTGGACCGCTCCCACCCCGGGCCTATGGCGCGTTGATCGGCGGGCCGATCGGGTCTTGGTCTGTTGACCTGGGTGTATCCGCCAGGCTTGGTGGACCGGGCGGTGGCGGCGTGCGGGCGGGCCGAACAAAGGCAACGGCTGCTTCCGGCACGGCTGGTGGTGTGTTTCGTGCTGAGGCCGGCCCAGGTCAGCTCGTCCTGGCCGATCGTGAGTTCCTCGGGGTCCCGTTGCGGCGGGCGTTCACCGCCACCGGCGCCGATCTGCTGTGGCGGGTGCCCGCCAACCGCGTCCTGCCCGTCAACGAGCAGTTCCGCGACGGGTCCTGGCTCTCCCGCATCGAAGCGGGCAGCGGTCCGGCTCCCGAGGAGCCGGTCTCCGCCGGGCAGGGTGATCTGAAGCGGTGGCACCGCACGGGCCGGTGGCGCCAGCTCGGCCAGATCGGCCAACGCCCTGGCGACATTCCGAGGACGCAGGTAGATGTCCTAGCCGTGGACCAGCCCCATATTTCCCCCTGTTCCAGATCGAACCGCACCCTTTCAGGTCCCGCCCCTCGGGCGCTCGTCGGTTTACAACGGCTGACACCATGAGCTGAGTTGTCGGTGGGCGATCAGACAGCAGGCGGGTTCGAGGAACGCCTCACGGATGTCTCCGACCGTCGGCCGAGCGCCGGCGCGATCCAGTCGCGGCGTACGGGGTGCCGTGTCCGCGCCGGTGCTCGGCCGCCGCCGAGAACGGCTCGACCAGGGTCTTCACCGGGCCATCCGTGTACAGCATCACCCCGGTGAGCTCGAAGAGCGTGTCCGCGCAGGCGTGAAGACTCTCGTAGAGCTCTACCCGAAAGCGGGACAAGAGCCCCAATGCCTCGCCTGCGGGCACCGTGGCGGGGAGACGCATGGGCAACGGCCGTTCTCTCGTGCTTCGTTACTCGACATCTCGAAGCACGGAGAACGGCCGTGTCGCGTGCCCTCGGATCCTGGAGAACTCAGCAGGTCGAGTGACGTGCAAGGTCAAACGCCAAGCTCAGATGTTGACGCAGGTCCGGTAGTCGTACCCGGCCGCCCGCCAGTTCCCCGCGTAGTCCTGGAACTGGTAGTGACCGTAGCTGTCACGAACCATGGGGAAGCTCCAGTAGGTCCCGTGGTACCGCAGGTTCAGCGTCTGGCCGTCGGCCGTGCTGCCGGAGACGTACTCGATCTTCTGGTCGTCGGCCCAGCCGAAGGTCGCCTTGCCGACCGCCCCGTCGGGCGTCAGCCCCTTGCGGTCCGCCTGCCAGTGCTGGGTATAGCCCTTGGTGATGTCACCGAAGTACCCGTCGGCACCTTCCTCCTGGATGTAGCCGTCCGCCCAGAGGATCTTCTGCCACAGGCAGGTGGCGTTGGACTGCGCGTGCTGGCTCATCGACAGGATGCCCTCGTCGCCCCAGTCGTCCGAGTAGGCGCCGCCTCCGCTGACGTAGGGGAGGCCGCTGTAGTCACCGGCCGCCGCGGCGGGGGTGGTACCCATGGAGAGGACGGCGGCGGTCAACGCCCCGACCGTGGCCGCGCCCAGTCTGAAGCGCCTGTTGACCGACTTCATGGAGAACCCCCGTTGATCGCGCGCTACTTGCGCACCTTGCTGGCATGAGCAGGCAGAACCTAGCACTTCATGATCGACAAACGCACATCACCCGGTTCGGGTACTGGAGGGTGGGGCGCTGCGCCCTGAACCTGCAGGTCAGCGAGCCGTCCGTCTGCACGTTGTTCTCCGGCGGGCCCCTTGCAGAAGGGTGGATTCGCACCTGGGACCATGAGCGGATGCCCGAGGAACCGAACCCGATGCTCAGCCTGTGGCCGCTCGTGCCGTCCGGGGCCACCGACTGGCTGCTGGAGCGGTGTGGCGACGGTCTGACCGGGTTCATGCCTCCGGCGATGCCTGACGCGGTGTGGGTGCTCAACGCCATGTACGAGCACGAGCACGAGCAGGAGCCGGCCGAAGTGTCGTACGACGAGTACCACCAGGCGCGACTTGCCGACGGGAGCACCCAGCCCCACATTGCCGGAGGCATCGACCTCGACGCCGTGAGCATCGCCACGGGGGGAGGTCTGGGTCGTGCCCGGCACCCCGGCCCTGGCCGGCGGCGGCTGCGCTGGACCGACCTTGCCCGGCGGACCGGCGACCCGGTGGTGCCCGACGGGCTGATGCCCTCCTACCGCTGCTTCCCCTCGGCCAAGAAGGAGGGCAGCTGGCCGCTGAGCATGATCCCGCCGACCGAAGGGAGCCTGGACCGTGAGACCTGGAATCGGCTGACCGCTGCGCTCACCCGCTGCACCCCTTGTTGACGCTGATCAGCCGTCCGGAGAGGATCACCCACCTCTGCGTACGACGACGCCAACAACTTGGCGGCATCCTCCACGAGTATCAACGTGCCGCCTGAGCAGTGCGGGTGAGGTTCTCGGCGAGCGGACTTCCCGGCGACCGCTGCCGCCCCGGTCCGCGCCTCGTGATGTCAGAGCCCCCACCCATAATCTGAATCACCGAACACGTATTCAGGAGGTCTGCTCGTGCCCACACTTCATGACTTCACCACCTGGCGACCCTTGCTGCGCCTGTTGCACGCCGCTCACGCGGAAACGCTCGCTGCACCCGGTGGGCATGTGGCGGGGCAGATCAGTCCCGGAGCATGGAGTGTTCCGCTGCCGTTCCGGCCGCCGCAGCCGGGGCGTGCCTCACAGGTCTCCGACAACCAGGAGCAGTTCGACGCCGTGGGCCAGATCGTCGAAGCGCTCAAGGAGAACGGGAGCGACGGCGTCTCCTTCGTCCTGGAGGCATCTTCCGTTCCCGGCGATGTCCGGCTGCATCTGATCAGCATGGGCTCTTCCGTGGAGCCGGGTGTCGCGACCGCGCACCCGGGCACGCTTCTTCTCGCGGACGGGGCACTGCCCGAGCCGGCACGCCGCCTGCCCGAGCCGGTGCCGGGCGCGGTGCCGGCTCCGTCCGCGGACGTGGAACTGCTGCAGCGCACTCTTCGCGAACGGCTCCCGCACACGGTGGGTGCCTCCGACGAGGAGATCGCAGCGGTCGAGGCGCGTCTGGGCGTGCCGCTGCCTGCCGAGTTGAGAGCTCTGTACCAGGTCGTCCCGAGCCGGTACGAGGACTGGGACGACTACCGGGAGCCGTACGACACCGTCGGCTGCGAACTCCTTCCTCTCGACGAGGTGTACGTCGCCGACGCGGCTTCCCGGCACGTGCTGTGGCAGTTCGGTGCCATGGAAGCGGTCGAGACGGGGCCGGAGGACGTCGTGCAGGGGCTCGTCGGCTCGCCGGGCTGGATCGTCTTCGGTGACAACGGCGGCGGAGACCGCATCGCCATCGACCTCACACCGGGTCCGGACGGGCACGTCGGGCAGGTGATCATCATCAGTCACGAGGAGAACATCGGTGCCGGACTGGTCGCCGACTCCCTCACCGACATGGTCGTCCACCGTCACTTCGACGGTCGGCCGGTCAGAAGAACCGAACGGCCGCCACTCGTCGCCTACGTCAATCACGCCTCCGTCCCCAGCGTTGAGGCTGCCGCCCACCCTGGCCTGGAGGTCCTCAGTCTCGGGGTCTTGGAGAAGGCGCCTCTCAGTCTCGCCCCCGTCTTCGGCCTGCCGCGTCTGCGGACCCTCTCCGCCTATCCCGGTACTCTCGCCGATCCCTGTGAGATCGCCCGGCTCACCCATCTCGAGTATCTGGAGCTCCCGCCCGCGGAGTGGCGCGTCCTCCTCGATGCGGGGGCTGTGCCCACCGAACTTCTCGCCGCAGACATCACGGCCCACCGGCAGCAGGACAACCCGTTGCAGACCATCGCCCTCGCCAACGAGATCCTCGCCCTGTACGGTCGGCCGCCGATCGCCGACAGCACGGTGCTGGAGGGAGCGGTCTCATGACGGGGACCGTCGCGGGAAGGCTGGGACGACCAGGTACACGGCACGGAGAAACTCAAGGTCCCTTCGGCCGGGCCGGGCCCGACCTGACCTGGCCCGACCCGCCCCCGACTGACCCGCCCCTTCTTGCCGCTCCCTCCGGTGTGCGTGCCGGGTCAGGCCACCGCTGTGCCGAGGAGTTCGCCGATGCGGGCCTCCACGGCGGGCGTCAGTTCGGTCAGGGCGTAGGTGGTGGGCCACATGGCGCCGTCGTCGAGGTGCGCCTGGTCGCTGAAGCCGAGTGTGGCGTAACGGGACTTGAACTTCGCCGCGCTCTGGAAGAAGCAGACGACCTTGCCGTCCCTGGCGTACGCGGGCATGCCGTACCAGAGCTTGGGGGTGAGGTCCGGGGCGGCGGACCGGATGATCTCGTGGAGGCGTCCGGCGAGGGCGCGGTCGGTGTCCGTCATCTCGGCGATCTTCGCGAGGACGTCCTTCTCCCCGTCCGCCTTGGCCGTGCTCGGACTGCGGCGTGCGGCGGTCTTCAGTTCCCGGGCGTGGTCCTTCATCGCGTCGCGTTCCTCGGCGCTGAAGCCGTCGTACGCCGTGCCGGCCGTCGCTCCGCCGCGGGCGGGCTTCTGTGTGTTCGTCATCGTGGCTCTCCTCGGTGTACCGGGTGTGTTCAGGGTGATCGGGGGTGTCGCGGCGGGGTCAGCCGAGCCAACGGCCGTCGCGCATGAGGTCGCGTCCGGCCAGTTCGTCGGCCTCGCGCCAGGCCTGTACGCGGCGCGGGGTGACGCGGAACCAGCTGTACGGCGTGGTCTGCGCGCGGGGGTCGAAGCCGGTGCGTGCGGCGAAGCGTTCCACCTGCTGTCGCGGCGGCCCGTCGGATTCGAGGACTTCGACGTCGCCGTCGATCACGGTGACGTCGCGGGTGGGGCCGAGTGCCAGCCGGGTGGTCCGGCAGGCGGCCAGGTTGCGGCCGGTCGGGCTGGCGGCCAAGGTGGCCATCAGCAGCGTTTCGCCGTCCCAGTAGAAAGACAGCGGCACCAGGTACGGTGTCCCGTCGGCCGAGGCGCTGGCCACCCAGACGTCGACGTCGTGGGTGAGGCGGTGCTCGGTGTCGCGGCGTCTCACCGCTCGGGAGCGAGGTCCGGCGTTCACCGGGCGTGCCGGGCGGCGGTGTGCGGCACGGCTGCGCCGTGGCGGGCGAACGAGCTGGTCATGCTTGCTCCTGTGGTGTGGGTCAGAGCCAACCCCTGTGTGTCGCACCGGGGTTGATCGGCGTGCTCACAGCCTCTCGCGGGTGGGGTGGGGGGCGCCTCCGTGCCGACCACGGAGAGCACCACGGATAATGACCCCGTGTCCACTGACGTGATCTCGGCTCGGGAATCCGAAGTGCTCGCGCTGCTCGGGGAGCACCTCAGTAACGCGGAGATCTCCGAGCGTCTGTTCATCTCCGTCCGCACCGTGGAGTCGCATGTCTCCGCGCTGCTGCGCAAGCTGGCGCTGCCGGACCGGCGGGCGCTGTCCCGGCGGGCGGCGGAGTCCGCCCGTGCGGAGCGCTCGTGCCCGGCGCCGGTGCTGCCGGAATCGCTCACTGCGTTCGTCGGGCGGGTGCGGGAGCGCGCGGAGTTGGCGGCGGCGCTGGGGTCGCGTCGGCTGGTGACGGCGGTCGGTCCCGGTGGAGTGGGGAAGACCCGGCTGGCGTTGGCGGTGGCACGTCAGGCTGCCGAGGCCGGTGACTTCGCCGACGGGGTGTGGTTCGTCGATCTGGCCCCGGTCGTCGATGCGCAGCGGGTGGGGGCGGCGGTCGCGGCGGCGGTGGGTGTGGGCGAGCAGCCGGGTCTCGGTGTCGACGAGGCGGTCCTGGCCGCGCTGGCGGATCGCGGGGCGCTGCTGGTGCTGGACAACTGCGAGCAGATACGCGACGGGGTGGCGCCGTTCGTGGAGCGGCTGCTGGTGGCCTGCCCCGGCGTGCGGGTGCTGGCGACGAGCCGGGCCCGGATGATGGTGCCGTTCGAGTGGGTCTTCCCGGTTCCGCCGTTGTCGTGGGACGGCGGGGGCGAGTCGGAGGCCGTGGCGTTGTTCGTGGAACGGGCGGCGGCGGTCGGGCCGGTGCCGGATCCGTCCGTGTTCGACGAGATCTCGGCCGTCTGCGAGCGGCTGGGCGGGATGGCGCTGGCGATCGAGCTGGCGGCGGCGCGGTGGCCGACGCTCGGACCGGACGGCCTGGCCGCCGGGCTCGGCGACCAGTTGGGGATCCTGGCCGGGGGGCCGCGCGCGGAGGACCGGCACCGGTCGGTGCGGGCGGCCCTGGACTGGAGTCACGACCTGCTGGAGCCGCGGGACCGGGCGCTGTTGCGCCGGGTCTCGGTGTTCGTCCTGCCGTTCACCGCCGGGGCGGCCGCCTCGGTGGCGGCCTTCGCCCCGCTGGATCCGGTCGCGGTCACCGACGGGCTCGGCAGGCTCGCCGAACAGAGCCTGCTCACCGCGACACCGTCGGCGACCGGTACCCGGTACCACGCTCTGGAGACGATCCGTCAGTACGGGACGGAACGGCTCGCCGACGCCGGTGAGCTGGCGGACGTGCGGTCCCGCCACCTGGACTGGTGCCTGGCCGGTGCGACGGCCCTGGCGGACGGTGACGGCACGGATCGGCGCGAGCGGTTCGACGCGGTGGCGGAGGACCTGCGGTCGGCCCTGGCCTGGGCCGTGGACCGGCCCGAGCACCGGGCGGACGCCCACCGTCTCGCGCTGTCCCTGGCCGGGCTGGCCTTCACCGGCAACCTGCTCGGTGAAGCCCAGCAGCGGTTCGAGCAGGCGGCCGCGCTCGCCGGTGCCGCGGCGGGGGCCGCCGCGTTGCGGGAGGCGGCGGGGGTGGCCGGTTGCCGCAGGCTCGGCGACGACATGTTCCGGCTGCACCTCGCCGCCGCCGAGGTCGCCCGCGGCGCCGGTGACACCGTCGCGGCGGGCCGTGATCTGGCGGCCGCCGCCACCGTGGCGTATCGCTTCTCCAGCGAGTTCGCGCTGGTGCCGACCGTGGACGAGGTGACCGGCGTGCTCACGGCGGCGCGGGAGCTGTCCGGCGACGGTGACCCGGCGGGCGAGGCGGCCGTCGCGCTGGCCGAGGCGGCCGTGCTCGCGGACGCGTTCGGCGCCGTGCAGGGGGCTGCCGACAACACCGCGGAGCGCACGGTCCGGTACGCGGAGCGGGCGGTCGCACTCGCGCGCGCGGCCGGTGACCCGGTGGGCGAGTCCGCGGCCCTCGACGCACTCTCCGGTGCCCGGACCTGGTCCGGTGACTCCTTCGGCGCCGCGGATGCCGCCCGCCGCCGGATCGGCCTCCTGGCGTCGGTGTCGCACGGGCCGGCCGCGACGCACGAGCTGATGGACGCCCTCGCCATGGCCGCCGGTACCGCCCTGGGCGTCGGGAATCTGGCCCAGGCCCGCGAGTGGAGCGTTCAACTGGCCGACCAGCCGCTGTTCGCCGAGGTACGCCACCACGCCACGTCCTGGCTCCTGGTCACGGACGCCTTCGCGGGCGACGCCGACGCCGTGCTCACCGGTGGCGAGAAGTTCCTCGACGCGTGGCAGCGCAGCGGTCGGCAGCGGTCGTTCTCGCTCGGTCCCGCCGCCGCGTCGGTCGCGATGATCCACGGCCTGCGCGGCGACCACGAAGCCCGGGCGGCCTGGCTCGCGATCGTCGGGCAGGCCGGTACCGCGTCGGAGCATCACCACGGCTACGGCGCGGTGTTCGACGCCATGGTGCTGCTGCACCACGGTGACGCGGAAGCGGCCCTGGAGCGGCTCGCGCCGGAGCCGGAGCGGGTATGGAAGTGGATCTCCTGGATATGGCTGCACTGGTACATGGCGCTCCGGGCCGAGGCCTCGGTACTCGCCGGGCATCCGGCTGCCGGGGAGCGCGTGGAGGCCGGGCTCCGTCTGGTCGCCGACAACCCGGTCGCCGGCGTCCAACTGCAGCGCGCGCGGGCACTGCTGGAGGGCGACGTACCGCGGCAGCTCGCCACCGCCGCGGCATTCGACGCGTCCGGCTGCCACTACCAGGCGGCACGCACGCTGCTGCTCGCCGGAAACGGCCATGCCGCCGCCGGGACGGCGGCACTTGCCGCGCTGGGCCTCGCTCCCGGGGCGCGGTGAACGCACTGAGCGCGTTCGGGCGTCCACCTCATGCCCGGACGCCCGCGCACAGCGCCGAGGCGAGGACGTGTTCCCGCGCCGGGCGTGGTCCGAGGGGTGCGCCGGTCTCTGCCGAGGTGGCCTGCCCCTCGGGCACGGCTACGCCGTTTCGTCATGACCCCGCTCGCGCGGGCGGAAGCGGGTCGGGGGCGACGAGCGGGTCCCGGCACGGGCGGGGCGATCCATGCGCAACCGGGCCGCTCGCAGGGGGAATCACCCTGTCGATGCCCGTGTGCCGTGGCCGTCCTGCGGCTGTGCCGTGTTCGCCACACCGTCATACTCGCTGGTAACTTCTGTGGGTGATCATTTCGCTCCGCTTACAGCGCACAGCGCGTGCCGCGCTGATATCCGCTCTGGCCCTCGCCGCCCTGCCCGCGGCGCCCGCCGCCGCCGCACCCTCTTCGGCGACCCCGCATCTCGACGCCGTGGAACGCACGCTCCGCGAGATCTCACCCGGCCTCGAGGGCGACGTATGGGAACGGACGGCGGGCAACCGGCTCGATGCCGCGCCCGGCGACCCCGTGAGCTGGCTGCTACAGACCCCCGGCTGCTGGGGCGACGCGGAATGCCGAGACCGCGACGGAACCAGGAAACTGCTGGCCAGGATGACCGAGAACATCGCCCGGGCCACCCGCACCGTCGACATCTCCAGCCTCGCCCCCTTTCCGGACGGCGCCTTCCAGGACGCCATCGTCGCCGGCCTGAAGTCCTCCGTGGCCGCCGGACACCACCTGAAGGTCCGGGTCCTCGTCGGCGCCGCACCCCTCTACCATCTCAACGTCCGCCCCTCGCAGTACCTCGCCGACCTGCGGAAGGGGCTCGGCCCCGCGGCGGACGCCCTCAGCATCGACGTCGCCTCCATGACGACGTCGAAGACCGCCCTGTCGTGGAACCACTCCAAACTCCTCGTCGTCGACGGAGAGACCGCGATCACCGGCGGCATCAACGACTGGAAGGGCGACTACCTCGACACCCCGCACCCTGTGACGGACGTCGACCTGGCCCTGTCCGGCCCTGCGGCCGGCACGGCGGGCCGCTACCTGGACCGGCTCTGGAGCTGGACCTGTAGCAACCGCACCAACGTGGCGAGTGTCTGGTACGCCGCCTCGGGCGCGGCGGGCTGCCAGGCCCGCATGGAGCAGGACACCAACCCGCGAACGGTTCCCGCCACCGGTGACGTGCCGGTCGTCGCCGTCGGCGGGCTCGGGGTGGGCGTGGAGGACTCCGACCCCGCCTCCACCTGGCACCCCTCGCTGCCGGACACCGCCGGCACCCGGTGCGTGGCCGGTCTGCACGACAACACCAACGGCGACCGCGACTACGACACGGTCAACCCCGAGGAGAGCGCCCTGCGTTCGCTGATCTCCAGTGCCGGCGAGCACATCGAGATCTCGCAGCAGGACCTCAACGCCACGTGCCCGCCGCTGCCCCGGTACGACACGCGCGTGTACGACGCCCTGGCCGCCAAACTCGCCGACGGCGTCAAGGTGCGCATCGTCGTCAGCGACCCCGCCAACCGGGGAGCCGTCGGCAGCGGGGGGTACTCGCAGATCAAATCCCTCTCCGAGATCAGCGACGCGCTGCGCAGCAGGCTGGTACAAGCCACCGGGGACGAGCAGAGGGCCCGGGCGGCCCTGTGCGACAACCTCCAGCTCGCCCCGTTCCGCGGCTCCGCGAGCGAGACGTGGGCCGACGGGCACCCCTACGCCCAGCACCACAAGCTGATCTCGGTCGACGGCTCGGCGTTCTACATCGGCTCGAAGAACCTCTACCCGGCCTGGTTGCAGGACTTCGGGTACATCGTGGAGAGTCCGGACGCCGCCCGGCAGCTCGACAGCGCCCTGCTCCAGCCGCAGTGGAACTACTCCCGGTCTTCCGCGACCGTCGACTACGAGCGGGGGCTCTGCAAGATCTGACACCCGCCCCGGCCCCGACCGCCGTGCCGCTGCCGTCCGACGACCCGGGCGGCACCGGCACGGCGTGGAACGCCCCGGCGCCCGCTTCGGCGGACAGCCGCGGCTGAGCGGGAGACGTGCCGGACCTGCTCGACGCGGACCGGAGTTCCTCCACGGTGGCCTCGCCGCCCGGGGCGGCGGCGACCAGGATGACGGCCACCTCGGCAGGTGGTGCAAGGACGGATCGGGGTGCGGTCGCGAGGCTCCCGCATTCCGCCGGACCAAAAGGCAAAAATCAAACCGAAAAGGCGAAAAAGGAACAGAATATTTCTTTTTGTCGGATCGGTTTACTGTGAGTTCGGATCCGTTTACCGGGAGTGCGGCAGTCCGAATGGCAGGCCCGGAACGGCGGACTTAGCCTGCCCGAAGGGTATTGTCCGTCCCTCGCACCCCCCGGGAAGGGGTGAGCGTCGTGACCACCAGCAAGGACGAGCACGAGCCCGCGATGGAGCCTCGTGTGGGGCCCGACCTGCAAGGGAAGGCCGAGTTCCGTCCGTACCACCACCCGGCAGCCGGCTGGGGGGCGGCGAAGAGCGTGAGCCGCTTCATGGCGCGCGAGGGCGCCCTTCCTGTGGACGGGCCCCGGGCGATCATGAAGATGAACCACGAGCGGACCGGGTTCGACTGTCCGGGCTGTGCCTGGCCCGACGACACCAAAGGCCTGCACCTCGACATCTGTGAGAACGGCATCAAGCACGTCACGTGGGAGATGACCCGCAAGCGGGTGGGGCGCGAGTTCTTCTCCACGCACTCGGTGACCGAGCTGGCCGGATGGACCGACTACGACCTCGAGGACCAGGGTCGGCTGACCGAGCCGATGACCTACGACCCCGACACGGACCACTACGTGCCCATCAGCTGGAAGGACGCCTTCGACCTCGTCGGCCGGACCCTGCGCGAGCTGGACGACCCGAACCGGGCGTCCTTCTACACCTCCGGCCGACTGGGCAACGAGGCCACGTTCCTCTACCAGCTGATGGCCCGCGAACTCGGCACGAACAACCTGCCCGACTGCTCCAACATGTGCCACGAGGCCAGCGGCAGGGCCCTCCAGGCGTCCCTGGGCACCGGCAAGGGAACGGTGGACCTGAAGGACTGGGAAACCGCCGACGCGCTGTTCATCTTCGGCGTGAACGCCGCGTCGAACGCGCCACGGATGCTCACCGCGCTGGCCGAGGCCCACAAGCGCGGCGCTCAGATCGTGCACGTCAATCCGCTCGTGGAGGCTGCCGCCACACGGACGATCATCCCGCACGACTTCAAGGACATGGCGACCTTCCACGCCACGAAGACGTCCACGCTCAACCTCCAGCCCCGGATCGGCGGCGACATGGCCCTGCTCCGCGGCATGGCCAAGGCGGTCCTGGAGCGGTCCGTGACCGACCCCAAGGCGCTGGACCAGGAATTCATCGATCGCCATGCCACGGGTTTCGAGGAGTACAGGGCGCTGTGCGAGGCGACGCCCTGGGAGGTGATCGAGCGCCAGTCGGGGCTGAGCCGGGACGACGTGCTCAAGGCGACGCGCGTGTACGAGGAGGCCGACCGCTCGATCGTCAGCTGGTGCCTGGGGCTCACCCAGCACGAGCACGGCGTCGACACGGTCCGGGAGATCGTCAACCTGCTGCTGCTCCGCGGGAACCTGGGACGCGAGGGGGCGGGGCCCTCTCCCGTGCGCGGCCACAGCAACGTGCAGGGCAACCGCACCTGCGGCATCGACCACCGCCCGACCGAGGAGTTCCTGGACCGTCTCGCCGAGGCGTGCGGCATCGATCCGCCGCGCGCGCACGGCCTGGACACGGTCCACACCATCAAGGCGATGCACAGCGGTGACGTGAAGGTGTTCGTCGGCATGGGCGGCAATTTCGCGCTCGCGGCGCCGGACACGCCGTACACGTACGCGGCGCTGGAGAGGTGCGAACTCACCGTGCAGGTGAGTACGAAGCTGAACCGCAGCCACGTCGTCCACGGCCGCCGGGCGCTGATCCTGCCGTGCCTCGGACGCACCGAGAAGGACCATCAGCGCAAGGGCATCCAGAGCACCTCGGTCGAGGACTCGATGAGCATGGTCCACCTGTCGATCGGCATGAAGCGGCCGGCTTCGCCGCACCTGCTCTCCGAGCCGGCCATCATCGCCGGCATGGCTCGCGCGGCGCTGCCGGACAGCAAGACGCCGTGGGAGTGGTACATCGAGGACTACGACCGGATCCGCGACACCATGGCCAAGGCCCTGGACGGCTTCGAGGACTTCAACCGCCGTGTGCGGCTGCCGCTCGGCTTCCGCATCAAGCAGCCGGCCCGGGAACTCGTCTTTCTGACCCCGTCCGGGCGTGCCGAGTTCTCCGCTGCCGCGCTGCCCGACGTCATTCCGGCCTCCGACACCCTGGCGCTGGGGACGATGCGGTCGCACGACCAGTGGAACACCACGATCTACTCCGGCAACGACCGCTACCGCGGCATCAAGAACCTGCGCACGCTGGTCTTCATGAACCGAGCCGACATGCGCGAGCGCGGTATCGCCGACATGAGCCCGGTCGACATCATGAGCGTCGCGAAAGACGGCAGCCGGCGGCATCTCGACGGCTACCTCGCAGTTCCGTACGACATCCCGCGTGGTTGCGCTGCCGGCTATATGCCGGAGATGAACGTGCTCTGCGCGCTCGGTGACTACAGCACCCAGAGCGACCAGCCGATCATGAAACACGTCAAGGTCACCATCCGTCCTTCCTCTTGAGCGGGGCTCCGCGGTGGGCGGCTCGCCAGGGTGTCGGTGCCCCTGGACGAGCCTCTCGAGCAGCGGGCACGCACGCTGCTCCGCGGAGGCCGGCCCGGCCGGATCGATCTCCGCCGGCCAGAGCTCGTACGGGGCCTGGGGCGCGGTCTCCATCGTTTCGCCCGGTTCGGGGGCACCGCGTTCGAGGCGCTCGGCCTGGCCATAGAACTTGTTCAGGGCTTGAGGGATCAGGTGAGGTCGCCGGTTTCCCGGCCGGCCGGGCGGGGGTTCGGGCAGTCCGACGAGGGTGTGGACGCCAAGGTGCTCAAGGAGAAGGGCTTTGGGGTGGCCACCGTCGATGAGTTCCATGCGGCCGGTTCGGCGTAGAGACCTTGATCGCGGGGGAGGCTGGGGACCATGGCGGACAGGAGGCGGACGTTCGACGCGGGGTTCCGTGAGGGAGGGAGCGTGCGGATCATCACCGAGACCAAGCCGACCGCACGGGGCGCGAAGGATTTCGGGATCGACGGGACCGCGCCGGCGAGCTGGTTGCTGCGAGCCTGCGGAGTTGACGGGAAACCGCCCGCCGAGTCCGGACGGGTCATCCGGGAAACGCGAGTCCGGACCGATCAGGGGGACCGAGCCGCATGACCGACGTCGCTGCGAGACCGGAGGACGGGCAGATCGACCTGCCCCGTGGACGCGTTCGGAGGGGCAGCCCGACCGAGGCGGCGTAAGCACAGCCGGCGGCCCGTGCGGTCGGGCGCTGTTCGGACCCCTGGAAGGTGGAGGACGCGTCGGTGCGAGTGGGAACGGCAGACGCAGCGGACCTTGAGGTCCTGCTGGACCAACGGCGGTACCGCGCGCTGGAGCGGATCCTCGAGGAGCGTGGCGAGGAGTCGTTGCTGCGCGATGCAGGGGCCTGGACGGTCGTCCTGCGCTCACTGCTGGAACGGGGGCTGGTCGGAGCGGCGGCTGCCATGGCCCGGCGGGCCGAGGGGCGTTTCGCCCCCTCGGACACAGCCGGCCTTTGGGCGCGCTTTCCGGCGTTCTTCACCCAGGACCCCGTAGCCGTGCCGGGGCTCGCGGCCGAGTTGCTCGCCGAGGCACGGCAGACGGCGGACGGCCTTTCGACCCCCCTGGCCGACCGGGCCGCGGCGGCCGAATTCGCCTTCCGGGTCAGTGCGGTGCTGTTCCCCCTCGAAGGAGGGCGGACGGCGCGTCGCGAGGAGGCACTGCGCGACGCAGGAACCGCCGTACAGCTGTGCTGGCGGGCGGGGCGGCCACGGCGTGCCGAACGGGTGTGGCGCGCCGCATTCCGGTTGCTGCGCCAGGCGCCGGCCGATCCGATGGCCGCGGCGGACTGGCTTCGGTCGGCGAGGGAGGCCGCCCGGGCTCGGGGTGACGTGTGGTCCGTGGCCGAGAGCGACTTCCTCCAGGCCGAGGTCGACCTGGAAGAAGCCCTCGCGGCGGCCGAATTCGACAGCGTGTCTCCGCCGCCGGAGTCCTGGGCCGCGCAGGTGCGTGCGCTGCAAGCGGTGGCGCAGCGCATCCGGGCGGGTGGCGGCCTCATGGCCCCGGCCCGGGCGCGGTGGACGGCAGCGGACCTACTGCTGAAGTACGGCGTTCCGGCGGGCGAGGATCTGGCCCGGGCCGCCCTCCGCGGATTCCGTGACGGCGGCGATGTCGGCATCGAACTGGCGATCCGTCACGCAATGCTGCGCTGGTACCTGGTCCGCGGGGACGCGGCCCGGGCCGAGCGGCACCGTGTCCGTGCCCGGAACCTGGCCGGGTGGTCGGGGACGTGGGTGGGCGAGAGCGTCCACGCGGCGGCGGCCCTGGAGGATCTGACCCGGCGCGGCGACCTCGGCCAGGTGGAACTCCACACCGGGCACTCAGGCTGGGTGCAGGAGCCCGTCAGCCGGGCGGTGCAGCGCAGTGCGGCGCTCTCGCTGATGGGCCTGACCCAGGACGCCGTGGCGACCTTGCACGAGCTCGACGACGCGCCGACGGACGAGCCGTCCCCACTGGCCGCGGACGCGGACCTGCTCCTGGGTACCCACCTGACGGACTCCGACCCCGTGGCTGCGGTGTCCGTCCTGCTGCGGGGCGCGGACACGGCGCACGGACAGGGCATGCCCCTGGAGGAAGCCCAGTGTCTGGCGGCGGCGGCATGGGCCGCGGCCGTCGCCGCGCAACGGGGTGCCCCCGTGTCGTCCCCGGCTGAGATCGAGCAGCGGTTCGCGGCGGCGGAGCACCTCATCGGGCAGGCACCGCCCGACCTCACCGCCCACGTCCAGCTGGTCAAGCTCTGCCACCTCCGGCACCAGGACGCCTTCTTCCGCCAGGACTGGGACGGGTGCGTCCGGTACCTGGTGCTTGCCGAGCAGGTCTGCCGCGGCTACGGCCTGGGGCCTCTGCTGGCCGACACCCTCTCGTTCGCTGCCCTCACCCTGATCCAGGGCGGCCGCACGGGAATCGACGTCCACAAGGAGACCGACGCCCTGCTGGTGGAGGCGTCCGAGCTGCGCCGTCGGGCCGACTACGCGGGCGAGGCGTGGCGCGGTCCCTACCACCGGGCGGTCAACGCCCTGGAGTCCGGGGACCGTAACCCTGACCCCGGGATCCGGCGGCAGCGTTGGACGGCGAGCGCCGAG
>NZ_KZ626918.1 GCF_002911015.1 Streptomyces populi | reverse complement strand
CGGAGCCCCCGGTACGGGAAGGGGAGGGGCGGAGGGGGCGAAGAAGGCTTGTGCCGGAGCCAGGGGCCAGGGGGGCCGGAAGGTCGGGGCGAAAAGGGTTCCGGGGGGTGAGTAGGGGACCCGATTCGTACGTATGGTCTGGTGAGTGGCCAACGGCACACGGGTGAGAGGTGGCGGAGAGCGATGACTCACGGTATGCGGACGGAGACTCACACCCAGCATCTGGGGGAGCGACGGGACTGGCGGGAGACCGCGACCCGCTACTCCCTGCTGCCATTGCGGATCTTCCTGGGCGTCACCTTCGTCTACGCCGGCCTCGACAAACTCACGGACAGCGCCTTCATGAAGGCCTCCGGTTCGGGCTCGATCGGCGACATGATGCGCGGGGTGCGTGATTCCGCCGCCATACCGGCCCTCGTCGACCTGTCCCTGAAGAACCCCGTCGGCTTCGGCTACGCCATCGCGCTCGGTGAGCTCGCCGTCGGGATCGGCACCCTGATCGGTCTGTGGGCCCGTCTCGCCGCGCTCGGCGGGGCGCTCATCTCGCTCAGCCTGTGGCTGACCGTCAGCTGGGCCTCGGACCCGTACTACTACGGCAACGATCTCCCGTACCTGTTCTGCTGGACCCCCCTCGTGCTGGCCGGGGCGTCCTACTGGTCGCTGGACGCCGTGATCAGGCGACGGCGCCGGAGCGCCTACTGACGCCCCGAGCGGGCGAGGAACAGGTCGCTCAGGTGGTCCATGTCGATGCCGCCGCCGTGCGCGTCCAGGACCCGGGCCGTCTCGGCCAGGACCCGTTCGCGCCGGTCGGCGGGCAGGACGCGGAAGCCGGAGAGTGACGCCAGGTACCCCACGTACCGATCGGTGTCGTAGTGCCGGTTCCGGCGGAAACGGGACGCGCGCAGGTCGGTGAAGCGGCCGTCGCGCCGGCACTCGTCCTCCGGCCAGGAGCCGGGTATCGCGCCCCAGTCGCCCGGCACCTCGCCGAACGAGGACGCCGGCTCGCCGTGCGGCGTGTTCACCATCCCGTGCCGGCGGTCGACCTCGCTCAGGGCGGCGTGCAGCCCCGCGTCGCGGACACCCTGGAGGTTCCAGAACAGCGCCACCGCGCCGCCGGGGGCGAGGGCCTCGTGGACCAGGTCCCAGCGCCGCCCGGGGTCGAGCCAGTGCCAGGACGTGGCGGCGAGGACGAGGCCGAAGCGGCGGCCGTCCGGCCGCCACTGCTCGAAGGGACGGACCAGCACCTCGACCCCCGGCCAGGAGGCGGTGTTGCGGCGCAGGACCTCGGCCATGCGCCGGTCGGGTTCGACGCACACCAACCCGGTTCCCGACGCGGCGAACGCCACCGTGGCCTTCCCGGTGCCCGCGCCGACCTCCAGCGCCGTGCGGTCGCCCAGGGCCGCGTACGCCAGCACCTCCGTGACCAGTTCGTCCGGATATCCCGGGCGGGTGGCGTCGTACAGCTCGGCCACCTCGCCGAAGACCTGGCCGCGCGACCTGTCTACGTGCTCCTGTGCGGCCATCCGCGTCCTCCCGACCTCCCGACCTCCCGGCAAAGGGGAACCCTACCGACAGGTGCCTGGGGCGGTCCCGAAGTCGCCGCCACGCCCTAGGAGTTCAGGCCGGACGGCCTCCGGGCCGCACGGCGTCTGCGGACGGCGTGGTTCACGGTTGCCACGGCGCCCGCCAGGCAGAGGCCGACGAAGACGACCGGGATGACGGCGAACCACTCGGTCTCCCACCAGCCGGCCGCGTCCCCGGCGTAGGCGATGCCCCCGGCGGTGAGGAAGAGCCCCACCACGAGCTTTCCGGGCTGGAACTCATGACGCGGCACGGGCCACCTCCGCCTGGCCGACACCGACCTGGAGGTCGAGATCCAGGGTGCCCCCGTCCTTGCCGCCCGCCGTCGGCGGCAGGGTCACCTGCTTGTGCTTGCCCGGTTCCACGTCCACGTCCTTCTTGTCGTCACCCGGGAGCTGGATGTCTCCGACGCCCACCTCGACGGTCAGCCGCACGGTCACGTCCTTGGGGACGATCACCTTCAGTCGGCCCGCCCCCACCTCGGCGTTCGTCTTCACCGTCTGTCCCCGGGCGAGGTCGACACGGCTGAGGTCGAGGGTGCCCACTCCCGTGCCCAGGTCGTAACTCGTCCTCACGTCGGCCGCGGTCGCCGGAGCCCAGGTCGTCCGCACCCAGTGCGTGCCGATGTCCTTCGGCAGGGCCGCGGAGGCCGCGAGGAGGCCTGCGGTGATCACCGCCAGGAAGACCGTTCCCGCGCCCGTGCGGCCGCGGAAGGAGCTCACGGCGATGCCCAGGCCGAACACGATGAGCGCGACGGACAGTCCGGCCTGGAGGCTGGTGCCGAGCGCCCGGTCGTGCCAGTTCAGACCGGTGGTGAGGCCGCCCGCGAGGAGGGCGAGCAGGAAGATCCGGCCTCCTACGGGGCGGGGGCCGCGCTGTCCGGGTTCCCGTTGCGTCCGCGGGCCGGTGCGGGACGTGCCGCGGGCGGTGCTCGTCGCGGCCGCCACGTCGCGGTCGAGGGTCTCCGTCGGGCCCCACATGTAACCGGTGCCGCCGACGTGCGAACCGTCCTTGACGATCGGGTCACGCCACCAGGAGGGATAGGAGGCGGGGACGGGCGGGGCCTTCGCCTCCGGCGGGGCGTCGGCTGCGGCCTGCGCGGCCAGCGGGTCCGGGTCGGCGGCGCCGCGGTTCTGCGACCAGTAGCCCGCGCCCGCCAGCAGCAGGGACAGGACGACGGCGAACGTCAGGACGCCGCCGTTCTTGAGCATGGACAGGAACACTCCGCAGCCGACCAGGGCGAAGAGCACGGCGGTCAGCGCGGGACCGTCGACGCGGCCGGTGAGCAGCTTGCGGACCTCGTTCTCCTCCTCGTCGTCGTACGGGACGAAGAGCCACGCGAAGCCGTAGAAGATGAGGCCGATGCCGCCGGTCGCGGCGAGCACCGCAAGCACGATGCGGAAGATCACCGGGTCCATGTCGCACTGCCGGCCGAGCCCGGCGCACACCCCGCCGAGCATCTTCTGCCGACGGTCGCGCCGGAACCTGCGCGGCACCTCGGAGGAGGCGTCGGCGGTGGCGTCCGCCGGCCGCGCGGCGGACGCTTCCCCGTGAGCGCGCGGTTCGTCACCCGGAGCGGTGCCGGGGTCCGGCTCCGTCGCCGCGTGCTGCTGATCTGTCATGCGTCCATGGTGACGGGCGGGACGGCGCGGCGGCAGTCGGGATGACCCTGGCCGAACCCTGATATCCGCCCTGAGGGGAGGGCGGGGGCCGTTCGAACGCCGGTTCCTGAAGATCAGGGGAGTATCCGGGGCCGACCCTGATGCTCCGGTACGCCGGGCGTGTGAACATCGATGGCATGCCGGAAGCCGTAGCCATGACCACCGACGACCCGCGGCCCCCGCGCAAGCTCTACCGAAGCAGCGACGGACGCTGGCTCGGGGGCGTGGCGCGAGGGCTCGCCGGGCATCTCGGGCTGCCCGTGGTCTGGGTGCGGCTGGTGTTCGTCGGACTGTTCATGGCGGACGGGCTGGGCGCGCTGCTGTACGCCGCGTTCTGGTTCTTCGTGCCGCTCGGGGTCGGCGGCGTCGGATCCGGCCGTACGCCCGCGTTCACCACCGAGACCTCGCCCGACGGCCGCCGCAGACTCGTGGCCCGCAAGCCGGACAAGGGCCAGATCGTCGCCCTGCTCCTCATGGTCGTCGTGGCCATGGTCTTCGTCGGCAACGTGAACCTCGGCGGCGGCACGAAGGCGTACCTGTGGCCCACGGTCCTCGTCGGCGCGGGCGTCGCCCTGGTCTGGCGCCAGGCGGACAACGCGCGACGGGCCCGCTGGGCGGAGGTCGGCCGCCGTCGCCGTACGCTCACGCTGCTGCGGTCCGCGGCGGGCGTGCTGCTCGTCACCGCCGGTGTCTCCGGGATCTTCGTCCTCCAGGGCTCCGCGGCCCACCTCGGCTCGGTGCTCCAGGCCGCGCTCGCGGTCCTCGTCGGTATCGCGCTGCTCGCGGGCCCCTACCTGATCCGGATGACCCAGGACCTCTCCGAGGAGCGCCTGATGCGCATCCGCGCGCAGGAGCGGGCCGAAGTCGCCGCCCACGTCCACGACTCGGTGCTGCACACCCTGACCCTGATCCAGCGCAACGCGGAGAACGCGAACGAGGTGCGGCGCCTCGCCCGCGCCCAGGAACGCGATCTGCGGGCCTGGCTCTACAAGCCGGACGGCAGCGGCAAGGACGAGGACGAGGAGCCCGACACCGTCGCCGAGGCGGTCCGCGGCTATGCCGCCGAGGTCGAGGACAAGCACGGCGTTCCCATCGAGGTCGTCGTGGTGGGCGACTGCCCGCTCGACGACCGCCTGACCGCGCAGATGCAGGCGGCGAGGGAAGCGATGGTGAACGCGGCCAAGTACGGTGGCGAGGGCGGCGCCGTGCAGGTCTACGCCGAGGTCGAGGGCAGGACGGTCTTCGTGTCCGTCCGCGACAGAGGTCCCGGCTTCGACCTCGACGCGATACCCGCCGACCGCATGGGCGTCAGAGAATCGATCATCGGCCGCATGGAGCGCAACGGCGGCACGGCGCGGCTGCGCGCGGTGCCCGACGGCGGCACGGAGGTCGAACTGGAGATGGAGAGGGCGGAGAAAACGTCATGAGCGACACGAACGAGCCTGTGGAGTCCGGCGGTTCGACCGGGGAGGCCCCCGCGGCCGGCACCGAGGGCGGGCGCCGGGTGCGCGTGGTGCTCGTCGACGACCACCGTATGTTCCGTACGGGCGTCCAGGCCGAGATCGGGGAGACCGGGCGGACCGGCGTCGAAGTGGTCGGCGAGGCCGCGGACGTCGACCAGGCGGTCACGGTCATCACGGCCACCCGGCCCGAGGTCGTCCTCCTCGACGTCCACCTTCCCGGTGGCGGCGGCGTCGAAGTGCTGCGCCGCTGCGCTCCGTTGATGGCCGACGCCGAGCAGCCGGTCCGTTTCCTCGCGCTGTCCGTGTCGGACGCCGCGGAGGACGTGATCGGCGTGATCCGCGGCGGCGCCCGGGGGTACGTCACCAAGACGATCACCGGCACGGACCTCGTGGACTCGATCTTCCGCGTCCAGGACGGCGACGCGGTCTTCTCCCCCCGCCTCGCCGGGTTCGTCCTCGACGCCTTCGCCTCCACCGACGCCCCGCCCGTCGACGAGGACATGGACCGCCTCACCCAGCGCGAGCGCGAGGTCCTGCGCCTCATCGCCCGGGGGTACGCGTACAAGGAGATCGCCAAGCAGCTGTTCATCTCCGTCAAGACGGTCGAGTCGCACGTCTCGGCGGTCCTGCGCAAGCTCCAGCTCTCGAACCGTCACGAGCTGACCCGCTGGGCCACGGCGCGACGGCTGGTCTGACCCCGGCGTTCAGGCGACCCGGGCGGCCCCCACGAGGGGCATCTCGGTGATCGGGGCCACCCGTACGGGCGCCGACGGATTCGGGGCGTGGATCATCTGGCCGTTGCCGATGTAGATGCCCACGTGCGTGACGCCCGGGTAGAAGAACACCAGGTCGCCGGGCTGGAGTTCGGAGAGGGAGACCCGCTGCCCGGTGTTGATCTGGGAGTAGGTCGTGCGGGGCAGGGAGACGCCCGCGGAGCGGTACGCGGCCTGGACGAGACCGGAACAGTCGAAGGCGTCGGGGCCGGTGGCGCCCCAGACGTAGGGGCTGCCGAGCTTCGAGCGGGCGTAGGCGATGGCGGCCGCCGCACGGGAGTCGGGCGCCGCGACGCCGGAGCCGGTTCCGGCGGCGGACGTCCCGGACGACGGGACCGGTGCGGGGTCGCGGGCGTCGCGCGAGACGTGCTGCCGGTCGTCCGCGCCGCCCCGCTCCACGTACTGCGTGCGCTGCTCCGGAGTGAGGCGGTCGAGCAGCCGGCGTGCCGCGGTGAGCTTCTCGTTGACCGTCTTCTTCTGCCGCTTCAGCTCGGTCTGCCGTGCCTTGAGCGTCGACAGTTCGGTGTGGGCCTCCTCGCGCAACTGCTCCAGCTCGCGGAGCTGTTCGCGTACCCCGTCGATCTCCGCCGACTGCCGGGTGCCGACCCGCTCGGCGAACGCGGCCCCCTCCAGGTACCGTTCGGGGCGGTCGGAGAGCGCGAGTTGCACCACGGGGTCGAGTCCACCGCTGCGGTACTGCGCCGCCGCCATCGAACCCAGCGCGTCCCGCGCGGAGTTGAGCCGGTCCTCCCGGCGGGCCGCCTCGTCGCGGAGCTTGCTCAGGTTCGTCTCCGCCTGGTCGGCCTTCTCCTTGGCGCCGTTGTACTTCTCGGTGGCCGCCTCCGCCTCCTGGTACAGCTTGTCGACCCGGGCCTTCACCTGTGCCGGGGACAGCTGGGGGTCGGCGTGCCCGACCCCGTCGAAGCCGGTGGCCGTCGCCGCGCCCGCGAGGGCGATGGTGATTGCCGTGCGGGCCGTGTTTCCGCCGATCGAGCGCTGTCTGGCCTTGCGGTGCGCTGCCACGAGGGCCCACATCCTTCCGTGCGACCGCCCTTGAGGTGCGGTCAAGCGGTGACACGTCCGGCGGCGGCTCACAGGGGGAGCGTGCCGCCGCCGGACCTTCTCGGCGGTGGTGCCCGACTGCCGTCCCTGGCCCGGACGGTGGTGGGGAGCCGGTCACCTGGTGGAGGACGCTAAACCTGCGAGCGCGCTGTTGGTAACGCTATGTACGGAACTATCGCCATTGGATCGCCGAGAGACCGTATGTGGTCAATTTCCTGGCCGCACACCACCGGCTTCCCGCGGGGTGATGACCGATGCGGCGAATCCCGGACGGTTCGCGCGGTGCCGGTGCTATGGGTGACGCGCGATGGTCGGGTGACGGGGGAGTGGCGGCGGGGGCCGCGGCGCAAGGGGGGTCCGGTGGGAAAGGGGCGCCGGGCGGGCGGAGGGTAGGGGTGGGGTGGTCCGGCGGGCGGAGGTGTTCGGGGAACCGGCCCGGCCGGAGGGGCGGCCCCGGCCGGGAGGGCCGGCTGGGGGTGTGGTTAGGCTCCGGCCCCATGGACGTACTCATTCATCTCTTCGTCGGCCTGCACATCATCGGCATCGCCGCGCTCCTCGGCGGCTTCTTCACCCAGATGAAGGCGATGGGAGAGGGCACCGTCCGTTTCGTCCCGGCGATGCTGCACGGCGCGCTGACCATGCTGGTGACCGGGGTCGCCCTGGTCGGGCTCAACCAGGCCGAGGGCGGCACGGTCAACACCGTCAAGATCGGTGTGAAGCTGGCCCTGCTGATCGTGATCCTCGGGCTCGTCTACGTGAAGCGGGACGACGAGACGGTGGACAAGCGCCTCTTCGGCCTGGTCGGGCTGCTGACCGTCACGAACGTCTTCATCGCCGTCCTGTGGACCTGATCGGCTCTGTGGACCTGATCAGCGCCCCCGGTCCCGCACGGCGGACCTGAAGGCGAGGGCGGTGCCCGCGGCCGTCGCGAGCCACGCGGCCACCGCGATCCACAGCAGCACCTGTCCCGGCCCCTTGAGCCGGAAGACGTCCAGGGCGGCCGCGACCGCGAGCGTCGCCACCGCCGTCATCCCCATCGGGAACACGGACGACCAGCGCCGCACGTCGTACCGGGGGCGCGGCCACACCACCTCCGCCACGGCCAGCAGGACGTAGCAGACGAGGGCGAGCACGAGCAGCGCGCCGGTCGTGGCGCGCAGGACGCCCTGGTCGTCGTTGTTCCACAGGTACGGATCCGCGTCGCGCGCCACGACGAGTCCCGCCCCGGCCAGCGCCGAGATGCCCAGCGCGCCCGCCGCCACCCAGTGGTCCCCGGCGCCCTTCCTCACCTCCCACGGGTCGAAGTACGCGAGCGAGAGCACGTAGAGCGCGATCCCCACCCAGTACAGCGCCATCGCGGCGTGCGCGAGCCAGTCCGAGGCCGCCTCGGTGGCGATCGTCGCCCCGAGGACCGAGAGCCCCTGCGTGGCCACGCAGACGAGGAACACCTCTCCCGTCATGCGGCGCCGCCAGCGCCGCAGGACGGCCAGGAGCAGGACCGGCCAGAGCGCGGCCGACAGCGCGAGCAGGACCTCGGCGAGCCCCCGCCACCCCAGGAGGGAGAACCGGGTGCCGAGCACGGTGGTCGCCGCGACCGCGTCGAGCCCGGCGGGCGTGCCGGCCCGCCGCGCCCATTGCTCCCGGTCGCCCACCAGCCGGGCGAGGAAGTCCGAGGCGAGCCCGATCCAGGCGAGCGACGCTAGGAACAACGCGATCCGGGAGAGGGGCTCGTGGCCGGTCAGGTGCAGCCCGGTCGAGAGGATGCCGGTGGCCATGACGGCGGCCCCGGCGGCGGGCGCCCACCCCGTCCACCAGGCGCGGAGCGGAATGGCGTCCGGCATGTCCGGTGTGTCTGGCATGCGCCCGATGCTAGGGATCTCCGGAGCGGTTGCGGGCGGGGCGCGCGCGGCGGGGGTGAGAACGCGGGGCGCACCACGCTGTGGATCGCCGAGGTGCCGTCGTAGTAGATCGATTCCTCGCGGACGTACGCTCCCGGCTTCGGTGCGTGGATCATCATGCCGCCGCCGATGTAGAGGCCGACGTGGCTGATGTCGCCGTAGAAGAAGACCAGGTCGCCGGGCCGGGCGTCGGAGAGGGGGACCGTCGTGCCGGCGTTCACCTGGTCGTAGGTGACGCGCGGGAGGCTGACGCCGGCGGCCTTCCAGGCGGCCTGGGTCAGGCCCGAGCAGTCGTAGGAGTCCGGGCCCGTGGCGCCCCAGACGTACGGCTTGCCGATCTGCGCGCGGGCGAACGCGAGCGCCTCGGCTGCCTTCGACGAGGACGAGGGCGTGGACGGGGAGTCCGTGGCCGTCGACCCCGACGACGACCCGGAGGCCGATCCGGTCGCGGTGCCGGACGACGACTGCTCCTCGGCGGCCTTCTCGGCCGCGGCCTGCTGCCGTGCCAGCTCCGCCGCCTTGGCCGCGGCCTGCTCCTGCTTCTTCTTCTCGATCGCCGCCAGTCGCGCCTTTTCCTCGGCGTTCAGCTTCGAGAGCAGGTCGCGGGCCTCGGCGAGCTTCCGCTGCACCGTGGCCTTGGAGGTCTTGAGCTCCTTCTGCGTGGCGGTCAGCGACTCCAGGCTCCGGGTGGCCTCCGTCCGCTTCTTGGTGGTGGCGGCCTGCTCCGTGACGTAGTCGTCGACGGCCGCCTTCTGGCGGGTCGTCAGCCGGCTCATGAGCTGGGTCTGGTCGAAGTAGTCCTGCGGGTTGTCCGCGAGCAGCAGGGTCGCGGTGTCGGGCGCGGCGGCCCCGGTGCGGTACTGCGCCGCGGCGAACGAACCCAGTTCCTCGCGCGCGGAGTTGAGCTTGTCGGTGCGCCGGGCGACGTCGTCGAGCAGGGTGTCGACGCGCTTGCGCTGCTCGGCGGTCTTCTCCCGGGTCGCGTTGTACTTCTCGGTGGCGGTCTCGGCCTGGTGGTAGAGGGCGTCGACCTTCTTGGAGACCTCTTCGATGCTGGGCCTGGGCTCGGCCGAGGGGGCGGCGTTGGCCGTCTGGGAGAGCAGGGCCACGGAGGTGAGGGCCGCCGTGGCGAGGGCCGGGGTCCGTATGCCTGCGATGCGCGCACCCGAGGGGCGCGCCTTGCGGTGTGACGCCAAGAGAGGCGACTCCTTCCGTCGTCCGCCTACCGAGTTGGCGGTGGGGGTACCCCCACGCCGTTCAGGCTGTGGGGGAGGGTTCGGGCGGACGGTTCCGGAAGGTTGCCCTACGGTCTCACCGCCCCGCGAGGCAGTGGGACCGATTCACCCCGAGGTCGGTGGGTCCCCGGTTCCGGCGGCCCCGCGGGCGTGCCGGACTCGGCGGAGGCCGCCCGGCCCGGCGAGGTTCGCCGGTCGCGGTCGAGCGGCCTTCCGGCACGCTAGCCAACTGGTGTGGCCCGTGTGAAGGTTGATGCACGATATGTCCGATACATTTTCGTGACCTTTGCCGCGCGCTCCGTTCCCGACCCTGTCGTGGCACGTGTGTGGCGGCGCGAGCCGGCCGTGAACCCCCGGCCCCGGGCCCCGGCGCCGGACGGTCGGGCCCCGGACTCTCGGGCCCGACGCCGGACGGTCTCGCCCCGCCGGTCCGGTCCGCCGGTCCGGTCCGCTCTCCGGGCGGCCCGTTCCGTCGGCCCGGCTCCCGCTCCGGGTGGCCGGGCGGCCGGACCCCGCTCTCGGCGCCCCGCCGACCCGTCCTTGCCCCGGGTGACCTTCCGGGACCGTACGGTCACCGGGTGTGAGGCGCCGTGACCGGAGGGTCGCCGTCCCGGGGCCGTCCGCCGGGACCCTTGTCACACTTCCGGTCGAGTTCTCGAGGCGGCGGCGGGCTGTCGGTGGGGCGGCCTAGACTCGGAGAGCGATGAGCAGCCTCTTTGACGACAGCTTCCTGGCGGCCCTCCAGCCCTCCGCGGCCCATGAGGACGAACCCCCGCCGCCGCCCGAGGACGATCACGTACCGGAGCCGGTTCCGGACGATCTGTTCGGCGGGAAGTTCGACGTGCCGCCGGACCGGGACGCGTACTACCGCGACGGTGCGCCCAGGCCCGCCGTGGACCCGGCGGCCCTGCTGGACGGGCTGAACGAGAACCAGCGCGCGGCCGTGGTGCACTCCGGCTCCCCGCTGCTCATCGTGGCCGGTGCCGGCTCCGGCAAGACGCGCGTGCTCACCCACCGCATCGCGCACCTGCTCGGTGAGCGCGGCGTCCACCCCGGCCAGATCCTGGCGATCACCTTCACCAACAAGGCCGCCGGCGAGATGAAGGAGCGCGTCGAGGCGCTCGTGGGCCCGCGCGCCAACGCGATGTGGGTGATGACCTTCCATAGCGCCTGCGTCCGCATCCTGCGCCGCGAGAGCAAGACGCTCGGCTTCACCTCGTCGTTCTCGATCTACGACGCCGCCGACTCCAAGCGTCTGATGGCGCTCGTCTGCCGTGACCTCGACCTCGACCCCAAGCGGTTCCCGCCGAAGTCGTTCAGCGCCAAGATCTCGAACCTGAAGAACGAGCTGATCGACGAGGAGGACTTCGCCGCCCGGGCCGCCGACGGGTTCGAGAAGACCCTCGCCCAGGCGTACGCGATGTACCAGTCGCGGCTGCGCGAGGCCAACGCGCTCGACTTCGACGACCTGATCATGACCACGGTCAATCTGCTGCGTGCCTTCCCGGACGTCGCCGAGCACTACCGCCGCCGCTTCCGGCACGTCCTGGTCGACGAGTACCAGGACACCAACCACGCGCAGTACGCGCTCGTCCGGGAGCTCGTGGGGACCTCCGAGCCCCCGGCGGGCGGCTCGTCCGGCGCGTACGGCCCGGACCCGGCGGAGCTGTGCGTCGTGGGTGACGCGGACCAGTCGATCTACGCCTTCCGCGGCGCGACCATCCGCAACATCCTCCAGTTCGAGGAGGACTACCCGAACGCGACGACGATCCTCCTGGAGCAGAACTACCGCTCCACCCAGACGATCCTGTCCGCCGCCAACGCGGTCATCGAGCGCAACGAGTCCCGCCGCCCCAAGAACCTGTGGACCAACGCGGGCGCGGGCTCGAACATCACGGGCTACGTCGCGGACACCGAGCACGACGAGGCCCAGTTCGTCGCCGACGAGATAGACCGCCTCACGGACGCGGGCGAGGCCAGGGCGGGCGACGTCGCGGTCTTCTACCGCACGAACGCGCAGTCCCGTGTCTTCGAAGAGGTCTTCATCCGCGTCGGCCTGCCGTACAAGGTCGTCGGCGGTGTCCGCTTCTACGAGCGCAAGGAGGTCCGGGACGTCCTGGCGTACCTCAGGGTGCTGTCCAACCCCGAGGACTCGGTCCCGATGCGCCGCATCCTGAACGTGCCCAAGCGCGGCATCGGCGAACGCGCCGAGGCGATGATCGACGCCCTGGCGCAGCGCGAGAGGATCAGCTTCCCGCAGGCGCTGCGCCGCGTCGACGAGGCCTACGGCATGGCCGCGCGCTCCACCAACGCGGTCAAGCGGTTCAACACGCTCATGGAGGACCTCCGCACGATCGTCGAGTCCGGTGCGGGCCCGGCGACCATCCTGGAGGCCGTCCTCGAACGCACCGGCTATCTCGCCGAGTTGCAGGCGTCGACCGACCCGCAGGACGAGACCCGGATCGAGAACCTCCAGGAACTCGCCGCCGTCGCCCTGGAGTTCGAGCAGGAGACCGGTGAGGGCGAGACCCCGCCCGGGCTCGCCGCGTTCCTGGAGCGGGTCGCGCTCGTCGCCGACTCCGACCAGATCCCGGACGAGGAGGACGGCAACGGCGTCATCACCCTGATGACCCTGCACACCGCCAAGGGCCTCGAGTTCCCCGTGGTCTTCCTGACCGGCATGGAGGACGGCGTCTTCCCGCACATGCGCGCGCTCGGACAGGTCAAGGAGCTGGAGGAGGAGCGACGCCTCGCGTACGTCGGCATCACGCGCGCGCGTGAGCGGCTCTACCTCACCCGGTCCTCGATGCGCAGCGCCTGGGGGCAGCCCTCGTACAACCCGCCCTCCCGCTTCCTGGAGGAGATCCCGGCGACCCATCTGGACTGGAAGCGCACGGGGGCGACGGCGCCCAGGCCCGCCGGTCCGGTCTCCGGTGTCGCCGCCTCCCTCTCCTCCTCGCGCTCGCGGTCCGCGGCCTCGGGTGCCTCGGGGTTCGCCACCCGCCGCGCTGCCGGCGAGAAGCCCGTGGTCTCGCTGGCCGTCGGGGACCGGGTCACGCACGACCAGTTCGGCCTCGGCACCGTCGTCGGTGTGAAGGGGACGGGCGCGAACGCGGAGGCGACGGTCGACTTCGGGGAGCCCAAGCCGAAGCGGCTGCTGCTGCGGTACGCGCCGGTGGAGAAGCTGTAGTCCCGCGGGACCGTTCGCGTGATCCGCTCGCGCGAACGGTCCCGCGGTGACGGGCCGCGCCGACGGACCGCGGCGGTGGATCGTGGCGGCGCCGCGAAGGACCCTCGACCGGCCGGGATCTCGCGGTCAGGCGTCGTTCCGGCGGCCGGTCGCGCCCCTGAGCCGTTCTACGTGGGATCCAGACCGTGGCTGCGCAGCCACGGCAGGGGGTCGATCGCCGAACCGCCGGCCGGGCGGACCTCGAAGTGCAGGTGGGGGCCGGTCGAGTTGCCGGAGTTCCCGGAGAAGGCGATCTGGTCACCGGCCCTGACGGTGGTGCCGGAGGGGACCTTGTACGTGGAGAGGTGGCAGTACCACGTCTCGGTACCGTCCATCGCGGTCACGATCATCATGTTGCCGTACGCGCTGTTCCACTGCGTCCGGACGGTCCCGTCGGTCGCGGCCATCACCGGCGTCCCGTAGGAGACGGGGAAGTCGATGCCCGTGTGCACGGACATCCAGTTGACGCCGGCCTGGCCGAAGTAGGCGCTGAGACCCTGCTGCGACACGGGAAGGAGGAACTTCGGGCGCAGCCGCTCCTTGCGGGCCGCCGCCTCCGCCGCCTTCTTCTTCTCCGTCGCCTGCTGGGCCTTGAGGTCGATGCGTTCCTGCGTCCGGCTCGCCCGGTCGGCGAAGTCGTCCGCGCCCGCGGAGAGGCTCTGGAGCTGGCTGTCCAGCTTGAGGTTGGCGGCCGACGGCTTCACCGCGGTCGCCTCGGAGGCGCTGGCCGTCGTGTCCTTCGAGTCGTTCCCGCCGAGTCCGCCGACACCGCCCACGGAGGCGGCGGCGATCCCCGCGACCCCCATCACACAGGCCGAGGGCACCGCGACGGTCAGCAGAGCGGAACGTTTCGCGGGGCTGCGGCGCCGGGACCGGGAAGCGCTCCGCGTCGCGGGACGCCGGACCGGCGTGACCTCTTCCACGCCGTCGAGCAGCGGCCTCTCGTGCCCCTCGGCGTACGGGTCGTAGGCGTCGTCGGAGCCGTCCGCGTCCGCGAGGTCCCCGGCCGCGTCGAACTCGTCCTCGTCCGGGGCGGGCCGATCGTGGACCGCCTGGTCGAAGGTCGCGGTCGCCTGCTGGTCGAAGGGGACCGGGTCCGTCCGGTCGGACGGTCCCTCGTACGTCATGTCGAGCTGCGTGAGCTCGTGGGCGTACGGTTCGGACTCCGTCTGCGGCTGCTCGTACACCTCGGTCGCCGGGTGCTCGTACGCCTGGTACGGGTCCTGGCCCGAGGGGCTGTTCCACTGCGTGGCGTCGTAGGCGCCCGTCCCCTGGGTCGGCACGGTCCACTGCTGGGTTCCGTCGAGCGGCTGCTCGGGCTGGACCCAGGCGTTCGCGTCCCACTGGCCCGAGGCGTCGGGACCCGGGTACTGCGCGGGGATGTCGGCGAGCTGCTGATAGCCGTTCGTCCAGGCCGTCGCGTCGTGGGCGCCGGTGTCGTAGCCGGTGTGCTGCCCCGCGTACGGGTCGTAGCCCAGCTGCTGGCCCCCGGCGTTCCACTGCATGGCGTCGTACGCGCCGGCGCCGATTCCGCCCGGCGTGGTGCCGAAGAGCGGGTCGCCGGTGAAGTCGGTGCCGGACCAGGTGCCTGTGGCGGCGGCGTTCGCGCCCGGGTCGAAAGCCGTGGCGGAGTAGTCGCCGTACGCGGTGAAGTCGCCGTACTGGGCTTCTTGCGCGCCGTAGAGCGCCGAGGCGGCGTCGGAAGCCGGAGCCGGGGGAGTCACGATTCCCGACGGGTGACGGTCATTCACCAACTTCTCTTTCGCCTCGACAACAGGGGCTGGCAGAGCAGTGCGGCGACTGTACCCGGCGGTATGCGGGCGCGACAATCTTCGGCAGGTTTCCCCCTCACAGGAAACGGGCATTCGGCCGTGTTTCGGGGGAGGACGGGGAAGGGTTTGGCCTGGCGTTCGATAAGTGTTCGAAATCCTGGAGGTGCGGGAGGGTCCTCGGACAGGCGTCGGACCTCCCCCGGACCGCTCCGCGCCGTCCTCATGCCACGGTGAGGCCGCCGCCGTTCCGGGCCGCGGCGCGGGACCCCGGCACCTCGATGTCGAGCGCCTGCCGGATCCCGGTCGCGACGGCCGGGTGCACGGGCAGCGCGAGATGGCCGACGCCGCTCACGCGGACGTTCTGGGCGAGCAGGTCGGGATGCTCGACACAGGCCGTCTCCAGCGGGTCCATCAGGTGGTCGAGATCGCTCCAGAAGCTGACGAACTGTGTACGGCAGCCCGGAGCGGGGCCGGTCAGTTCCTCGATCACCGGGGAACCGGGGCGCATCTGACGCACGATCGGGTGGGCGTTCATCAAGGGCGCGACGCGGGTGCCCGAGTGCGGGGTGCCGAGCGTGACGAGCGTACGGACGTGGATGTCTCCGCCGAGGCACTGCACGTAGTAGCGCGCGATCAGCCCGCCGAGGCTGTGTCCGACGATGTCCACCCGCTCGTGGCCCGTGCGCTCGCAGATCTCCTCGACGTGCCGGCCCAGCAGCTCCGCCGCCGTACGGATGTCGCACGTCAGCGGCGAGTAGTTGAGGGACTCGATGTGCTGCCTGCCGTGCTGGGCGAGGTTGCGGCGCAGCAGGAGGAAGACGGAGCGGTTGTCGATGAAGCCGTGCAGCAGGACGACCGGGGGCTTGGCCTCGGTGGGCAGCTTGGCGGCGACGTCGGGCGGGGGGAGCGGGTGTCCGGTGCGGCGTTCCTGGGTGATGCCGGAGGGATAGAGGAGGAGGTGCCCGGCGAGGATCGCCAGTTCCAGGGCCGTCGCCTTCAGCAGGGCCATCGAGAGCCCCGCCAGTCTCGTCGGAAACAGGCGCTGGCACAGGGGCAGAAAGGGCGACGCAGCCTCGGTGACCTTCATGGCCGACCTCCAGTCGGCACGCGGGAGGACCACTCCGTCCCCCGTGTGCCCTAGTGGAAAGCCGTGAGGTCGGCGACGGCGGCGGCCGACGGCGCGTCCACGGCGTGCGACACCGGTGACGCTGTGGAGTGCTCGGCCGAAGGGCGCGGAACACGACGCCGACCCCGGCTCCCCGACGGTCCGCCGCGCTGGCTGCGCCGGCGTCGTGTCGTGGCGTGGAGTCGTCCTCGTCTTCCCGTGGTCCTCTTGCCCGGCCTCGCTCCCCGCTGTCGTGCCGTCGCCGATGTGCCCCAGCGCCACGCCGTCCCGCTGACGACGCGGTGGTGCGGCCACCTGGTCGCGGCTCTTCTTGCGCCCGCTCCGGCCGTGGCCCGTACGCCGCAGCTCCCTGCGGCGCCAGTGCCGCGATACGGAACCGTGCGCGGCGAACTTGTCCCAGTGTGTGATTTCCCCCTCGGTCTCCACCGCGAAACTGCCGGTTGCGGGATGCTGGCGATAACGTTCGTTCACTTCCCGGGCCGAAAGGGCCCGGGACGCCTGTGCCGCTTGGTGCGATCGGTGATCCGGTGTGGCGAGCGGAAAACTGAGCGATATGTGTCGATGGTCAGTAGTGGGCGCGGTCGACAGGCACTTGCCGGTGACAGCGGGTGGTCGGTGCCGACCGGTCGGTGAACGACCGATCGGCCGTCGGTCGTCGTCCGCGGTGGCCGTCGGGGTCGTGTGGCGGCAGTTTTCGTCGGTTGCAGGTTGAAGTAGTTCGTTCATGGAGGCAGTGATGGGTGTGGCAGCCGGTCCGATCCGCGTGGTGGTGGCCAAGCCGGGGCTCGACGGCCACGATCGTGGGGCCAAGGTGATCGCGCGGGCGCTGCGCGACGCCGGTATGGAGGTCATCTACACCGGGCTTCATCAGACCCCGGAGCAGATCGTCGACACCGCGATCCAGGAGGACGCCGACGCGATCGGCCTGTCCATCCTGTCCGGTGCCCACAACACGCTCTTCGCGGCCGTCATCGCGCTCCTCGAGGAGCGCGAGGCCGAGGACATCAAGGTCTTCGGCGGCGGCATCATCCCCGAGGCGGACATCGCCCCCCTCAAGGAGAAGGGCGTCGCGGAGATCTTCACTCCGGGCGCGACGACGGTGTCCATCGTGGAGTGGGTACGGGCGAACGTCAGGCAGCCGGCCGGCGCGTGACGACCGGCTGGGCGCCGGGGCCCGGCCGCCGGCCGGGCACCAGGGCTCCCCTGTGAGCGCCGCCCGCCGGCACCGCCCCGCGACAGCCGTCCGCTTGCGCCGCCCCGCGGGGCGGCGCGGCTTCCTCGCCCCTGTCCGGACACCGGGGACCCTCGACATCTTCAGCGCCGGAGCGGTCCGGCGCTGAAGACCTCGGGCCTCACCGGGGCCTCCGTGCGCACGGGCCCTCCGGCTCTCCGGTTTCCCCGGGCCCGCCTGGTTCTCCGGTTCCCCGGGCCTGCCTGGCTCTCTGGGCCCGCCCGGGTTCCCGGGTTTTCGGGTTCCCCGGGCCTGCCTGGCTCTCTGGTTCCCTGGGCCCGCCTGGGTTCCCCGGGTCCGCCCGGTTTTTCTGGTTTCCCGGCTCTCCGGGCCTGTCCGCGTCCTCCAGCTCTCCGGGCCCGCCCGGGGTCTTCGCGTTCGTCGGCGGGCCGGGGGCAGGGTGAGGGGGAGGACGGGGCGGAACCGGTCCGGTCCGGACGCCGTCCGCCCGGGCCACGGCGACGGAGGACCGGTCAGGGCGCCGTGAGCTCGGCGGACATGGTCGCCCTCAGCCGCAGGGTCGTCACGAGTCGCTGGAAGGCCTCGGCCCAGTAGTCGCCGGTGCCGGGCGCCGTGCGCTCCGACTCGTCGGGGACCGAGGTGAGGCCTTCGAGCCGCCCCGCCTCCGCGGGGTCGAGGCAGCGCTCGGCCAGCCCCATCACCCCGCTGAAGCTCCACGGATAGCTCCCCGCGTCCCGCGCGATGTCGAGCGCGTCGACCACCGCTCGCCCCAGGCCACCCGCCCAGGGCACCGCGCACACCCCGAGCAGTTGGAACGCCTCGGACAGCCCGTGCGTACCGATGAATCCGGCCACCCACTCGGCCCGCTCCCCGGCACCCAGGGTGGCGAGCAGCTTGGCCCGCTCGGCGAGGGACACCGCCCCCGGCCCCCCGGCCTCCGGAGCGGAGGGCACCCCGAGGAGCGCCCTCGACCACCCGGGATCGCGCTGCCGCACCGCCGCCCGGCACCACGCCGCGTGCAGCTCCGCCTGCCAGCCGTCCGCCACGGGCAGGGCCACCACCTCCTCCGGCGACCGCCCGCCGAACCGCTCCCGCCAGGCCGCGAGCGGCGCCGCCTCGACCAACTGGCCCAGCCACCAGGACCGTTCACCCCGGCCGGCCGGGGGCTTGGGCACCACCCCGTCCCGCTCCATCGCCGCGTCGCACTCGTGCGGCGCCTCGACCGTGACCAGCGGTGTCCCCCGGGTGTGGTCGACGGCCACGCACGAGACCGCCCTGGCCGCCATCCTCGCGGCGAGCGCGGACCCCGGCAGGGCGGACAGCAGCTCGGCCGCCGTCGCCCGTACGTTGCGGCTGCGGTCGGCCAGGGCCCGCTCGAGGAACGCCTCGTCCTCGGCGCACAGTCCGGACCGCAGCGAGTCGAGGAACATCAGCCGGTCCTCGGCCCGCTCCGTCGCCCAGGTCGCGACGAGCAGCTCGCGCCCGGCGGACGGGTCCTTGGCCCGCACCGCCGACAGGAGCGCGACCCGCTCCGCGAACAGACCTTCCTGCCAAAGCTGTTGTATCCGGCCGGGCTCCTCCGGCAGCGCGGGGGCTCCGCCCGACGAGGAGCGCAGCGCGAACCGCCACTCCGGGTTCAGCCGGGCCAGCCACAGGGCCCGCGGCCCGGCGAAGGCGAGTGCCGCGGGCCGCAGGTCCGTGCGGGCCCGGGCCGCGTCGAGGAGCGCCGGAAGGGTCCCCGGGGGCGCGGCGAATCCGTGCGTGTTCGCCAGGGCCAGCCACTGGGGCAGCAGCTCCATGAGGTCGGGCGCCGTGCCCCTGCGGCCTCCGCCGCCCGTGCCGGGGCGGTCCGCCAGCAGCGTGGCCAGCCGTCGGGCCGCGGCGGGCGGAAGCGCGGGCCGCGGATCCGGCGCCGCGGGCTCCGGGCGGGCAGCCGCCCGCGCCGGCCGCACTCCGGCCCGCCGCCGTACGGTCTCCACGGCCGCCGCGTCCAGCAGGGCCGCGGGAGCCCCGCGCCCGGGGCGCTGTCCCTGGAGCGTGCGCCGCTCCGTACCGAGCAGCGCCACGGTGACGAGTTCCTCCCAGGAACCGCCGGCGGGAGCACCCGCCGAAGCCGGGGTCGTGTTCATGAGCGTCCTTTCCGTACGGAGAGCGTCAGCGGCGGCCGGCCGCCGGGCCGCCGCCCGGGGCGGCGGGGGCGACGAGGGCGGCGGCGGAGGTCAGCACAGCGGCACCGCCTCGCCCTCGCCCTGCGGCCATGCCGTCAGGGGAGTGAAGCCGCGGTGGCCGCACTCGCCGAAGACCGTGACCGGGGCCCCGCCGGACAGGGCGATCAGACGCCACAGCTCGGGGCGGGACCGGGCCGAGGGGGTGAGGGGAAGGGCCGACTCGCCGTCGGCGTCCGCGAGTTGCCATGAATCGCCGTCCGGGGTCGGGACGACCCGCTCCAGGGTGACCGGGCAGGAGTCCAGCCAGGGGTCGGCCAGCAGGGCCTCTCCGTAACGGGCGGTGGCCTGGTGCGTGGTCAGCCCCTTCGGACGTATCGCCGCCGGAGCCGCGGGAGTGAACCGCTCGCCCAGCGCCGCCCGCGGTTGGCCGGCGCCCGGGTAGGCGGACAGCTCCGCCTCGAAGGCCAGTCCCACCGGAAGCGCCAGTTCGGGGGCCCGGCCCGCCGCTCCGTAGGAGAGGAGCAGGGCCGTGCGCCCGGATTCGGCGCCGTACAGCCAGATCCTGCGGGTCGTGAGCCTGGCGTCCGCCGTGTCGTACTGGGCGAGGACCAGCCAGTGGTCACGCACCGGCGGGCCGTCCGCGGAGCCGGGCAGCCCGACGCGGGAACGGACCGTCGCGGCCAGGTCGTCCGGCAGCCGCTCGCGCCGCAGCCAGCCCTGGTCGAGAAGGTGCAGCAGCGCGCACTCCTCCAGCAGCCGCACGGGCCAGCCCGGCCCCGACGACGGGATCGCCCCCAGTTCCCGCACGCGCGCCGCCAGACCGGGCGCCTGCGCGTCGACCATCCGGGCCGCCGTCTCCTCCCAGAGTCCGTAGCCCGCCCGCTCGGCGGAGGCGAGGCCGCCGCGCAGCAGGTCCGTGAGCCGCTGCTCCAGCTCGGCCGCCCCCGCGGTGATCCGCTCGGCCCGCCGCTCGGCCCTGCGCCGCGCGGCCTCGGGGTCACCCGGAGAGGCGGCTCCAGATCCCCCGCCCGCCGCACTCCTGCCCTCCGCGCGCCTGCGCCTCGCCTCCAGCCACTGGGCGGCCCAGTCCGGCGCCTGCCCGGACGGCACCGCTCCGTCCGTGCCCGCCCAGAGCAGCAGCAGTCCCAGCGCGTGCTTGCACGGGAACTTCCGGCTCGGGCAACTGCACTTGTAGGCGGGACCCGCCGAGTCCGCGATGTCGACGACCGTCTGATACGGCTTGCTGCCGCTTCCCCTGCACAGACCCCATACCGTCCCCTCCTCGGTACTGCCCGCCTCCGACCACGGTCCGGCCGCGCCGAGCTTGCTCCCCGCCTTGCGTGACGCGGCGTCAGGCGCCAGTGCCAGCACCTGATCCGCCGTCCAGCGCACCGCCTGCTGTGTCATGCGGTCGAAGGTAGGACGCGCCACTGACAATCGACCTTCGCGAGCATGTTTTCGCAGGTCAGAGTGGATTGTCAGTGGTGTGGTGCACGGTGGGGACAGATCCGAACCGGCCGAGCTGGAGGGGGACCGAGGCATGTCCGTGTCCGTTGAACCGACGTCCGTTGACACACCCGCGGGAGAGAGGGGAGAGAGCCGGCCGGGCGAGGCGCTGCGACCGCACGCCGAGCACGCCTTCGCCGCCGAACTCGCCGCGCTCGCCGCGCAGGACGACCGGCCCCGTCCGGAACGCTGGCTGCTGTCGCCCTGGGCCGTGGCCACCTATCTGCTGGGCGGCACCCTGCCGGACGGCACCGTGATCACCCCCAAGTACGTGGGGCCGCGCCGTATCGTCGAGGTCGCCGTCACCACCCTCGCCACCGACCGGGCCCTGCTCCTGCTCGGTGTGCCCGGCACCGCGAAGACCTGGGTGTCCGAGCACCTGGCGGCCGCGGTCAGCGGCGACTCGACGCTGCTCGTGCAGGGCACGGCCGGCACCCCGGAGGAGGCCATCCGGTACGGCTGGAACTACGCGCAGCTGCTCGCGCACGGGCCCAGCCGGGACGCGCTCGTGCCGAGCCCGGTCATGCGGGCCATGGCCGAGGGCATGACGGCCCGCGTCGAGGAACTCACGCGCGTGCCCGCGGACGTGCAGGACAGCCTGATCACGATCCTCTCCGAGAAGACCCTGCCGATACCGGAACTGGGCCAGGAGGTGCAGGCCGTGCGCGGGTTCAACCTGATCGCCACGGCCAACGACCGCGACCGCGGGGTCAACGAACTCTCCAGCGCCCTGCGCCGCCGTTTCAACACGGTGGTGCTGCCGTTGCCGGAGAGTGCCGACGCCGAGGTCGACATCGTCTCGCGCCGGGTCGACCAGATCGGCCGCTCCCTCGACCTGCCCTCCGTGCCCGACGGCGTCGACGAGATCCGCCGTGTCGTCACCGTCTTCCGGGAGTTGCGTGACGGGATCACCTCCGACGGCCGGACGAAGCTGAAGTCGCCCAGTGGCACGCTGTCCACGGCCGAGGCGATCTCCGTCGTCACCAACGGCCTCGCCCTGGCCGCCCACTTCGGCGACGGCGTCCTGCGGGCGAGCGACGTCGCCGCGGGCATCCTCGGCGCCGTCGTGCGCGATCCGGCGGCCGACCGCGTCATCTGGCAGGAGTACCTGGAAGCGGTCGTCCGCGAGCGGGACGGCTGGAAGGACTTCTACCGCGCCTGCCGCGAGGTGAGCGCATGAGCGCCGGACCACCCGCGCCGGAGGGCGGGGCGGGGGTCCGGGGTCCGGGGCCGCTGCTGCTCGGCGTGCGGCACCACGGGCCCGGGTCGGCGCGGGCCGTGCGGGCGGCGCTGGAGGCGGCGGCTCCCCGGGTCGTGCTGATCGAGGGACCGCCCGAGGCGGACGCGCTCGTCCCGCTGGCCGCGGACAAGGACATGCGGCCCCCCGTGGCGCTGCTCGCCCATGTCACGGACGAGCCCGGTCACTCGGCCTTCTGGCCGCTGGCCGAGTTCTCACCGGAGTGGGTGGCGATCCAGTGGGCCCTGGAGCACGGGGTGACGGCCCGGTTCATCGACCTTCCGGCGGCCCACACCCTGGCCCGGGGGACGGAGGAGACGGACCCCGGACCGGGCGAGGACCCCGGACCGGCAGGAGATCCCGGTGGTGCCGGACGGCCGGACGCGGCCGCCGTACGGATCGACCCCCTCGCGGTGCTCGCCGAGACGGCCGGCCACGACGATCCGGAGCGCTGGTGGGAGGACGTGGTCGAGCACCGGGCCGGTGCGGCGCGTGACCCGTTCGCGCCGTTCGCCGTGCTGGAGGAGGCCATGGGGTCGCTGCGCGAGGCGTACGGGGTCGGGGGGCACGACCGGGACCTGGTGCGCGAGGCGTACATGCGGCTCCAGATCCGGGCCGCGCAGCGGGAGTTCGGGGACGACGTGGCCGTGGTGTGCGGGGCCTGGCACGTGCCCGCGCTGCGGCGGCGGGCCACTGTCGGCGCCGACCGGGCACTCCTCAAGGGACTGCCCAGGGCCAAGGTCCAGCTGACGTGGGTGCCCTGGACGCACCGCAGGCTGTCCCGGGTCAGCGGGTACGGGGCGGGCGTCGACTCGCCGGGCTGGTACGGGCACCTGTTCAGCGCCCCGGACCGTCCGGTCGAGCGGTGGATGACCAAGGTGGCCCGGCTGCTGCGCGACGAGGACCGGGGCGTGTCCTCGGCCCACGTCATCGAGGCCGTGCGACTGGCCGGCACGCTCGCCGCGATGCGCGGCCGGCCGCTGCCGGGACTGGGCGAGACCACCGACGCCGTCCGGGCCGTCATGTGCGAGGGCTCGGACGTCCCGCTGGAGCTGGTGCACGACCGGCTCGTGGTCGGGGAGGTGCTCGGGGAGGTGCCGGAATCCGCTCCGGCGGTGCCGTTGCAGCGGGACCTCGCGCAGTCGCAGCGGCGGCTCAGGCTCAAGCCCGAGGCGCTGGAGCGGGAGATCGAGCTCGACCTGCGCAAGGAGACCGACGCGGCGCGCAGCACGCTGCTGCACCGGCTGCGGCTCCTGGGCATCGCGTGGGGCGAGCCCGCGGCGTCCCGCGGCAGCACGGGAACCTTCCGCGAGACCTGGCGGCTCCGCTGGGAGCCGGAGCTGTCGGTGCGGGTCGCCGAGGCCGGGGTGTGGGGCACGACGGTCCTGGCCGCCGCGACGGCCAAGGCCGAGTCGGACGCCGTCGGCGCGCCCGCACTCGCGGAGGTCACGGCCCTCGCCGAGCGCTGCCTGCTCGCCGGGCTGCCGGACGCGCTGCCCGTGGTGATGCGGGTGCTCGCCGACCGCGCCGCCCTCGACGCGGACGTGGGCCACCTCGCGCAGGCACTGCCCGCGCTGGTCCGCTCCCTGCGCTACGGCGACGTGCGCGGCACGGACACCCGTGCCCTCGCCGGTGTCGCGGCGGGCCTGGCCGAGCGCGTCTTCGTCGGCCTCCCCCCGGCCTGCGCGGCTCTCGACGGCGACGCCGCCGAGGAGATGCGCGGCCACGTCGACGCCGTGCACGGGGCGGTGGGGCTGCTGGGGGAGGCGACCGTGGGGGACGCCGGGTCCGGTGGTGTCCGCGGCCGCTGGCACTCGGTGCTGGGGGTGCTCGCCGTGCGGGACACCGTGCCGGGTGTGGTCAGGGGCCGGGCGGTCCGCCTGCTCCTGGACGAGGGGGAGCTGGCGCAGGAGGAGGCCGCGCGGCTCATGGGTCTCGTGCTGTCACCGGGGACGGAGCCCGCGGACGCGGCCGCGTGGATCGAGGGGTTCGTCGGGGGCGGCTCCGGCGGCGGCATGCTGCTCGTGCACGACGAGCGGCTGCTCGCTCTGGTGGACGCGTGGCTGACCGGGGTGCCGGCGGAGGCGTTCACCGATGTGCTGCCGCTGCTGCGCCGGACGTTCTCGGCGTACGAGACGGGGGTGCGCAGGACCCTGGGCGAACTCGTCCGGCGCGGCCCGGCGCCGCGCACCCACGCCGAGGTCACCGGTTCCGGCTCGGGCATGCCCGGGTTCGCCCCCGACCTCGACACCGGGCGCGCCGACGCCGTCCTGCCGTTGCTGAGCCTGCTCCTGGGGCTGGGCGATCCCGCCGGGACGGAGGACGACCCCGGCGGCGGCACGGGCGCCGCCGCCGGCACCGACACCAGAAACGATCTTGCGAGGGTGGCTCCATGACCGAGACGGCGGTGGGCGCCGGGGACGAGCGGCTGCGGCGATGGCGGCTGGTGCTCGGCGGCGACGAGGCGGACGGCACCGGATGCGTTCTCTCCGGCCGGGACGCCGCCATGGACGGGGCGCTGGGCGCCCTCTACGGGAAGGGGAGCGGAGGAGGGCGGCCGGGACGGGACCGTTCGGCGGGGCTCGGGGCGTCGGCGCCGTCGGTCGCGCGCTGGCTCGGCGACATCCGGACCTACTTCCCCTCCTCCGTCGTCCAGGTGATGCAACGGGACGCCATCGACCGGCTCGGGCTCTCCGCCCTGCTCCTGGAGCCCGAGATGCTGGAGGCGGTGGAGGCCGACGTGCACCTGGTGGGCACCCTCCTCTCCCTCAACAAGGCCATGCCGGAGACGACGAAGGAGACCGCGCGGGCCGTGGTGCGCAAGGTCGTGGAGGACCTGGAGAAGAAGCTCGCCACGCGCACCCGGGCCACGCTCACCGGCGCCCTCGACCGCAGCGCCCGGATCAGCAGGCCCCGCCACCACGACATCGACTGGAACCGCACGATCGCGGCCAACCTGAAGCACTACCTGCCCGAGTACCGCACGGTCGTGCCCGAGCGGCTGATCGGATACGGGCGTGCCTCGCAGTCCGTGAAGAAGGAGGTCGTCCTCTGCATCGACCAGTCGGGGTCGATGGCGGCGTCCGTCGTCTACGCCTCCGTGTTCGGTGCCGTGCTGGCGTCGATGCGGTCCATCGCCACCCGGCTCGTCGTCTTCGACACGGCCGTCGTCGACCTCACCGACCAGCTCGACGACCCGGTCGACGTCCTCTTCGGCACCCAGCTCGGCGGCGGCACGGACATCAACCGGGCGCTCGCCTACTGCCAGTCGCAGATCACCAGACCCGCCGACACGGTCGTCGTCCTCATCAGCGACCTCTACGAAGGGGGGATCCGGGACGAGATGCTGAAGCGGGTCGCGGCGATGAAGGCGTCGGGGGTGCAGTTCGTGGCGCTGCTCGCGCTGTCCGACGAGGGGGCGCCCGCGTACGACCGTGAGCACGCGGCGGCGCTCGCGGCGCTCGGCGCGCCGGCGTTCGCCTGCACCCCCGACCTGTTTCCCGAGGTGATGGCGGCGGCGATCGAGAAGCGGCCGCTTCCGGTCCCGGACACGAGGTGAGAGTTTCCTTCCTGACCGAAGATGACCGTTTCGGGGCGATTCGAGAACACGGACGGCCGAAAGTCGATGGATCCGCCAGGGCGGGCTCCTGCGCCCCTGCCGGCCGGACCGCCCCGGGGGCCCGGCGGGCCGCGCGGGGCCCTCAGCGGCTGCTCAGGGGGCCTCACAGGGGGCTCCCCGGCCTGGTGAGGGCCGGTCCGGGGCCGGTTCTGTGACAGGTATCACCGCTGTCGTGTGAGCTGCGATTTAGGGTCCCGTGCCCCACGGCGATAACCTGCGAGACGGACATGCCGCGCGCTCGGACACCGTGTGCGCCACCCTTGTGACAAGCGGACGTCACGTTGCCCTTCGCGGCACGCCCACGCATCCAACGAACCGCGAGATCACTGATAGGGACGGACGCGCGTGGACCTGTTCGAGTACCAGGCGAGGGACCTCTTCGCCAAGCACGGTGTACCGGTGCTGGCCGGTGAAGTCATCGACACGCCTGAGGCAGCCCGCGAGGCGACCGAGCGTCTTGGCGGCAAGTCCGTCGTCAAGGCCCAGGTGAAGGTCGGTGGCCGCGGCAAGGCCGGCGGCGTCAAGCTCGCCGCCACCCCGGACGAGGCCGTCGCCCGCGCGACGGACATCCTCGGCATGGACATCAAGGGCCACACGGTCCACAAGGTGATGATCGCCGAGACCGCTCCGGAGATCCTGGAGGAGTACTACGTCTCCTTCCTCCTGGACCGCACCAACCGCACCTTCCTCTCCATCGCGTCCGTCGAGGGCGGCATGGAGATCGAGGAGGTGGCGGCCACCCGCCCCGAGGCCGTCGCCAAGACGCCGATCGACGCCAACGAGGGTGTCACCCCGGAGAAGGCCCGCGAGATCGTCGAGGCCGCGAAGTTCCCGGCCGAGGTCGCCGACCAGATCGCCGGCATCCTGGTGACGCTGTGGGACACCTTCATCAAGGAGGACGCCCTCCTGGTCGAGGTCAACCCGCTGGCGAAGGTCGCCTCCGGCGACGTCATCGCCCTCGACGGCAAGGTGTCGCTGGACGAGAACGCCGAGTTCCGTCAGCCCGGCCACGAGGAGCTCGTCGACCACGCGGCCGCCAACCCCCTCGAGGCCGCCGCCAAGGCCAAGAACCTCAACTACGTCAAGCTCGACGGCGAGGTCGGCATCATCGGCAACGGCGCGGGTCTCGTCATGAGCACCCTCGACGTCGTCGCGTACGCCGGTGAGAACCACGGTGGCGTCAAGCCCGCCAACTTCCTCGACATCGGCGGCGGCGCCTCCGCCGCGGTCATGGCGAACGGCCTGGAGATCATCCTCGGCGACCCGGACGTCAAGTCCGTCTTCGTCAACGTCTTCGGTGGCATCACCGCCTGTGACGAGGTCGCCAACGGCATCGTCCAGGCGCTGCAGCTGCTCGCCGACAAGGGCGAGGAAGTCACCAAGCCGCTGGTCGTGCGTCTGGACGGCAACAACGCCGAGCTGGGTCGTCAGATCCTGTCGGACGCCAACCACCCGCTGGTCCAGCGCGTGGACACCATGGACGGCGCGGCCGACAAGGCCGCCGAGCTCGCGGCTGCGAAGTAAGGGACGAGGGACTAAACAGCCATGGCTATCTTCCTCAACAAGGACAGCAAGGTCATCGTCCAGGGCATGACCGGTGCCACGGGCATGAAGCACACCAAGCTCATGCTGGCCGACGGCACGAACATCGTCGGTGGCGTGAACCCGCGCAAGGCGGGCACGTCCGTCGACATCGACGGCACCGAGATCCCCGTCTTCGGCACGGTCGCCGAGGCCATGGAGAAGACCGGCGCCAACGTGTCCGTCCTCTTCGTGCCGCCGGCCTTCGCCAAGGCCGCCGTCGTCGAGGCGATCGACGCGGAGATCCCCCTCGCGGTCGTCATCACCGAGGGCATCGCCGTCCACGACTCGGCCGCGTTCTACGCGTACGCCGTGGCGCAGGGCAACAAGACCCGCATCATCGGCCCGAACTGCCCCGGTCTCATCACCCCGGGCCAGTCCAACGCCGGCATCATCCCGGGCGACATCACGAAGCCGGGCCGCATCGGCCTGGTCTCGAAGTCCGGCACGCTGACGTACCAGATGATGTACGAGCTCCGTGACATCGGCTTCTCGTCCGCCGTCGGCATCGGTGGCGACCCGGTCATCGGCACGACGCACATCGACGCGCTCGCCGCGTTCGAGGCCGACCCCGACACCGACCTGATCGTCATGATCGGTGAGATCGGCGGCGACGCCGAGGAGCGCGCGGCCGACTTCATCAAGGCCAACGTGACGAAGCCGGTCGTCGGCTACGTCGCCGGCTTCACCGCGCCCGAGGGCAAGACCATGGGCCACGCCGGCGCCATCGTCTCCGGCTCCTCCGGCACGGCCGCCGCGAAGAAGGAGGCCCTCGAGGCCGCGGGCGTCAAGGTCGGCAAGACGCCGACCGAGACGGCCAAGCTGGCCCGCGAGATCCTCGCCGGCTGAGCTGTCGCTCGACCGAACGCCGGTGGGCCCGCACCCTTTCGGGGGTGCGGGCCCACCGGCGTTCCGTGTCTCCGGCGTTCCGTGTCTCCGGCGTTCCGTGTCTCCGGCGTTCCGTGTCTCCGGCGTTCCGGGTCGCAGGGCCCGGACGCCGACGGCTCTCCGACGTCAGCGGCTCTCCGGGATCAGCCGTTCCGGGCCCTTCATCTCCTGGGACCTCAGCCGGGCGCGCAGCTTCAGCTCCGCCGCGGAGAGCGGCCCGGGAGCGGCCCGGGGCGGCAGACCGTGGACGGTCTCCGCCGGCGCGAGGGGCTCCTCGTAGTGGTCCGGGGCCGTGCCCATGGTCAGGACGGTCACACCGATCAGCAGGGCCGTGAAGGCGATCGCCGCCCGGGTCCACTGCTGGGCCCGGCGTTCGCCGTACCAGCGGACCGTGCGGGGCTTCGCCGCGCGCAGCCGTTCCACGCTCGCGAGTTCGGCGAGCCGCCGGTGCAGGTCCTCCGGCGAGGCGAGTTCCGGCAGCCGCGCGACGAGGGCCTCGCGCGCGTGCAGCACCCGGTTGGCCGCCGCGGGCGTGCTCGCCTCCGTCTCCGCCGCGGTCTCCGGCAGCCCGAGCCCCACACCGTCGTACAGCAGCAGGGTGCGCCGGTACACGGGCGGAAGTTCGAGGAGCGCGTCGAGCAGGGCGCGGTCGGCCGCTCCGGAGGGCGGCGCCTCCGGGTGGCGGTGGCGCGGGCGCAGCCGGTGCCAGGGGGAGAGCGCGTACTCGTAGGCCGTCGCGCGCACCCATCCGGCCGGGTCGGGGTCCACGGCCACCTCGGGCCAGCGGTACCAGGCCTGCTGGAACGCCCGTTCCACGGACTCGCGGGCCAGTTCGCGCCGCCCGGTCAGCAGATAGGCCTGCCGTACGAGGGCGGGGGCGCAGAACGCGTAGAGCGCGTCGAAGGCCTGAGCGGGTGTCAGTGGCGACTCCGGGATCCCGGAGTCCTCGTCCCGGGCGAGCCGCTCCTCGGCGGGACGCGTCGCGGTCCGGTTCCGCCCGGGTCGTTCCCCGGCCGGAGAGGGACGTTTCTTTCCCGCTCCCGTTCCCGCCCCCACCAGCTCAGGGGTGATGTACTCCTGAAGGGTGCTCATCTCCGTCCCGGTGCTGACCGGATCGGACATGAGCAGCCTCGTGTACGCCTCCCGCACACGGCCGCGCGGGGCCGAACGGCCGCTCTCCCACGAGCGCACCGCCGCCCGGCTGACGCCGAGCCGGGTGGCCACGTCGGTCTGGGTCAGCGACCGGTCCTCACGCAGACGGCGGCGCTCCTTGGGCGCCGGCAACGGGGCGGCGGGGCTCTGTGTCAGGTCGGGTTCCACAGAAAGCCCCTTCGTACGAAGAAGTGCATAACTGCATATTGAGCGACACATCCGGGGTTCGCCTGTTACGACGGGAAAGCGCGTGTCGTTGGGAGCATGAGGGCCGTGACCCAAATCACCGACCGCAGGCTCTCGTTGTCGCACCTGCTCACCCGGATGCGCGACCGATCCCCCGGACTGGCCACGAGCCTCCTGGGCGGCGCCCTCGCCGCGGGGCTCGGGCTCGCCTCGTTCGCCGTCCTCGTCATGGCGCTGTGGATCAGTTCGCCGTACCCGGACACGGGGCCGGAGGGAGCGCTGCACGTCGCCGCCGCGCTCTGGCTGCTCGCCCACGGCGTGGAGCTGATCCGCACCGACACCCTGTCCGGCCTGCCGATGCCGGTGGGGGTGACACCGCTCCTCCTGCTCGCGCTTCCGGTGTGGCTGCTGCACCGGGCCGCGCGGGAGGCGGCCGATGTCACGTCGGAGGCGTCGCCGCGTACCGCGTGGGCCGGTGTCGTGGCCGGCTATCTCCTCGCCGGCTGGGCCGCCGCGCTGTACGCCTCGGGCGGGACGCTGCGCCCCTCCTGGGCCTGGGCCGCGGTCTGCCTTCCGCTCCTCGCGGTGGTCGCCGCGGGAGCGGGGGTCTGGACGGCGTACGGGCATCCGTGGGGGCCGAGGCCGCCGTGGGGGAGGCGGGCCGTGAAGGCGCTCCCGCCCGCGGGAGGAGGTCCGGTCTCCGCCGTACGCCGTCTCGTCGCCGCCGACGACCGGGTGCTCGGCGGTGCCGCGCGGGCCGCCGCGGCCGGGGCCGTGGTCCTCGTCGGGGGCGGGGCCCTGCTCGTGGCGGCGTCGCTCGTGTGGCACGGGGACACGGCCCGGGCCTCGTTCGTCCAGCTCACCGGGGCGTGGTCGGGCCGGCTCGCCGTACTGCTGCTGTGTCTGGTGCTGGTGCCGAACGCGGCGGTGTGGGGGGCGGCGTACGGGCTCGGGCCCGGTGTCGTCCTGAGCGCGGGTCATGTCGTCGGTCCGCTGACCGCGGGGACGCGCGCGCCGGCCGATCTGTTTCCCGCGTTTCCGCTGCTCGCGGCGCTGCCGCGGACGGGGTCCGGGGCGCCGTCGGCCTGGTTGAGCGGGCTGGTGCCGCTGGCCGCGGGGGTGACGGTGGCGTGGTTCGCGGTGAAGGCGGGGACCGCGCGGGCGACCGCGGGCCGGGAGGAGTCCTGGCCGCTCGGGCGGACCGTGCTCGTCGTCTCGGTCGCCGCCGGATGGTGCGGCGTCGCGCTCGGCGTGCTCGCCGGGCTGGCCGGGGGGCCGCTGGGGGTCCACGCCCTGGTCCATTTCGGGCCGGTGTGGTGGCAGGTGGGGCCCGCGGCGGCGGTGTGGACGGCGGTCGTCGGGATTCCCGTCGCGGTGGCCGTGGCCGGGTGGAGGGACCGGGGGCACGCGGCGGCCGGGGGCACGGGTGCCCGCCGGGGCGCGCGCGGAACCGGGTGGGCTCCGCGGCTGCGGACGCGCGCCCGGACGCCGTGGCGCGGGGGCGTCTCCTCGCCGCCGGTGCCGACGCCGGTTCCGCTCCAGGGGGCGCGGCCCGGTGCCGGCCGGACCGGTCCCGAGGTGCTGGAGTCGGTCGTCGACAGCTTCGACCCGTACGAGGCCTACGACCCCGACGACTCCTACGACCCCTTCGAGCCGTACGACCTGCTGCCCGGGGAGACCTCGGCGGGCGCCTGGTACGGGGACCTGCCGATGGAGATCCGCCGGGAGGCCCTGAGGAAGGCGGGCGTTCCCGGGTCCGAGGACCCGGAGGACCGGGGAGACCCGGGGGAGGAGGGGGATGCCGACGACCCGGAACACCGGAACGGTCCGGAGCGCGGGGAGGTGCCCGGGGACCCCGACGGGCGGGGGCCGCGGACGGAGGACGGGGCGGCGGGCCCGGGCCCGGACACCCCGGGAAGCGGCTCGCCCCGCTGACCCGCACCGGCCCCCGCCCTTGCCCGGGCGGGTTCCGGCGGAGTCCCGGGGTCTGCGCCGGAAGGGCCTCCTGCCCGTGACCCGTGACCGGTACCGGCCCGCGGGTCCGGGCGAGGACCCCCAGGTCCCGGTCGGTTCCCCGGGGTTCCGGCAGGACCCCAGGGTGATGGGCAGGGAGCCCGCCCGGGGTCACCCGGGCGGGGACGGGGCGTCAGTTGTGGTTGCCCAGCAGTTTGCGCAGGTCCTTCGGGAGGAGTTCGTTGCAGGACTGCTTCGCGGCGTTCGTCAGGGCGTCGTCCGTGCAGGAGTAGTAGTCGCTGTAGACGAGGTGGGCGGTGAAGACCCCGGCGACCAGCACGATGGCCAGCGACGCGGTGACGATGCCGCTCACCGCGGCGGTCATCTGCGGGCGGGCGCCCTGATCGGGCGCCGGGGCGTCCGGGTCCGGCGTGCGCGCCCTGGAGCGGAGCGCGCTGCCGCCCCAGTACAGGGCGAGCGCGCCGAGCAGCAGGGCCACGTACGGCCAGCCGAAGAGGACGAAGAAGAACGCCCACATGCCGGAGAGCAGTGCGTAACGGGCGCGGCGCTGGGCGGGGTCCGTGGGGTCCCAGCGCATGCCCCCGCCGGGCGTTCCGCCGGGGCCCTCGGGTCCGCCCTGCCCCTGCCCCTGCGGCGTGCCCGGCCGGTCGCCGAAGCCGCCGCCGCTGGAGGGGCCGGGCTGCCGGTCGCTCCACTGGCTGCCCCACGGGGAGTACCCGGGGCCCTGCTGTCCCTCCCCGCCGTCCTCGCCGGAGCCCTGTCCGGGCCGGCGCGGCTGCCAGGGCCGGTCGGGTGTTCCCTCCGGCGGCGGCGCGAACGGGTTGTCGTCCTGGCCGGAGGGGGGAGTGCCGGGCGCGTCGGGGCCGTGCTCGCCCGAGGGGCCGCCGTCCCCGCCCGCCGAGCCGCCGTCGTTCCCGCCCGCGGAGCCGGGACCGCCGGTGGAGCCGTCCCCGCCCGGCCTCGGCGGGGTGGACGAAGAGCGCCGCTCGCGCAGCAGGAGCGGAGGGAGTCGGAGACTGCGGTCCGGCATCAGGTGAGTGTCTTCCCCTTGGTGGTTCTGGCAGGCGGCGTGTCCACACGGTTTCGCGCTCACGACGCGTGTCCCGGGCCGGTCCTCCCGGGCTGACGCCTCGGGCCGACCCGCCCCGGACTGGCGCCCCGAGCCTCGCACTCCGGACTCGCGCCCCGAGCTTCGTGTCCCCGGGCACGCGCTCCGGATGGCTCCGGGGCCCGTGCCGCAGGTGGTGCCGGGGTCACGCCCCGGACATTCGTTCTCGTCCCAGGTCAACGTCCCGCGCGCACAGGGCGTTCCCCGCGCCGGGGGCGTTCCCGGGTGGATCCTCCCCAGACGCTACCTTCCGGCCTCGCCCCCGTCCCGTGGGGGCCGCCCGGTGTGCCGGTATCGTTGCTGACGGTCGGCCGCTTCGTAGACTTCCCCGTATCCCGGGGCGCGAAGCATTCGTACGACCGTACAAACGCTCCCCCGAGAAAGGGCCCCCTCGTGGCCAAGACCAAGCGCCTCGTCGTGCTGGTCTCCGGATCAGGTACGAATCTGCAGGCACTGCTCGACGCCGTCGCGGAGGCGGGCCCGGCGGCCTACGGTGCCGAGATCGTGGCCGTCGGCGCCGACCGGGACGGCATCGAGGGGCTCGCGCGGGCCGAGCGTGCCGGACTCCCGACCTTCGTGTGCAAGGTCAAGGACCACGGCAGCCGGGACGACTGGGACCGGGCGCTCGCCGAGGCGACCGCCGCGTACGAGCCCGACCTCGTCGTGTCCGCCGGGTTCATGAAGATCGTGGGCAAGGAGTTCCTCGCCCGGTTCGGCGGACGGTTCGTCAACACCCATCCCGCGCTGCTGCCCAGTTTTCCCGGCGCCCACGGCGTCCGTGACGCGCTCGCGTACGGAGCCCGGGTCACCGGCTGCACCGTCCACTTCGTCGACGACGGCGTCGACACCGGACCGATCATCGCCCAGGGCGTGGTGGAGGTCCGGGACGAGGACGACGAGAGCGCTCTGCACGAGCGCATCAAGGAAGTCGAGCGAAGGCTGCTCGTCGATGTCGTGGGGCGGCTCGCCCGCAACGGCTATCGCATTGAGGGACGAAAGGTAGTTATTCAGTGACCGCCGACAGCACAGTCACGGCCGAGAGCACCGAGGGCACCAAGCGGGTCATCCGGCGCGCGCTCGTCAGCGTGTACGACAAGACCGGCCTCGAGGAGCTGGCCCGCGGGCTGCACGCCGCCGGCGTCGAGCTCGTCTCCACCGGGTCCACCGCCGCGAAGATCGCCGCGGCCGGTGTGCCCGTCACCAAGGTGGAGGAGCTGACCGGCTTCCCCGAGTGCCTGGACGGCCGCGTCAAGACCCTGCACCCCAAGGTCCACGCCGGCATCCTCGCCGACCTGCGTCTCGAGAGCCACCGGCAGCAGCTCGCCGAGCTCGGCGTCGAGCCGTTCGACCTGGTCGTCGTCAACCTCTACCCGTTCCGGGAGACGGTCGCGTCCGGCGCCACCCCCGACGAGTGCGTCGAGCAGATCGACATCGGCGGTCCCTCGATGGTCCGCGCGGCCGCCAAGAACCACCCCTCCGTCGCCGTCGTCACCAGCCCCCGCCGCTACGACGACGTCCTCGCCGCCGTCCAGGGCGGCGGTTTCGACCTGCGCACCCGCAAGCGGCTCGCCGCCGAGGCCTTCCAGCACACGGCCGCGTACGACGTCGCCGTCGCCTCCTGGTTCGCCTCCTCCTACGCACCCGTCGACGACTCGCAGTTCCCCGACTTCCTCGGCGCCACCTGGGAGCGCGCGCACACCCTGCGCTACGGCGAGAACCCGCACCAGCCCGCCGCCCTCTACACCTCCGGCACGGGCGGTCTCGCCGAGGCCGAGCAGCTGCACGGCAAGGAGATGTCGTACAACAACTACACGGACACGGACGCCGCGCGCCGTGCCGCGTACGACCACGAGGACCCCTGCGTCGCGATCATCAAGCACGCCAACCCGTGCGGGATCGCGGTCGCCTCGAACGTCGCCGAGGCGCACCGCAAGGCGCACGCCTGTGACCCGCTGTCCGCGTTCGGCGGTGTGATCGCGGTCAACCGCCCGGTCACCAAGGAGATGGCCGAGCAGGTCGCGGAGATCTTCACCGAGGTCATCGTCGCGCCCGAGTACGAGGACGGCGCCCTCGAGGCCCTCACCAAGAAGAAGAACATCCGCGTGCTGCGGGCCCACCGGGCCCCGGCCGACCCGGTCGAGATCAAGCCCGTCGACGGCGGAGCCCTGCTCCAGGTCACCGACCGCCTCCAGGCCGCCGGCGACAACCCGGCGAGCTGGACGCTGGCGACCGGTGACGCCCTGAGCGAGGGCGAGCTCGACGAGCTGGCCTTCGCCTGGCGCGCCTGCCGTGCGGTGAAGTCCAACGCGATCCTGCTCGCCAAGGACGGCGCCTCGGTCGGCGTCGGCATGGGCCAGGTCAACCGCGTCGACTCCGCGAAGCTCGCGGTCGAGCGGGCCGGCGCCGAGCGCGCCCGTGGCTCCTACGCCGCCTCGGACGCGTTCTTCCCGTTCCCCGACGGCCTGGAGATCCTCGCCGACGCGGGCGTCAAGGCCGTGGTCCAGCCGGGCGGTTCGGTCCGCGACGAGCTGGTCGTGGAGGCCGCGAAGAAGGCCGGCATCACCATGTACTTCACCGGTACGCGGCACTTCTTCCACTGATCCGGCGGGAAGCCGGTCCGGCAGGAAACGTGAGGGCCGTGTCCCCCCGAAACGGGGTGGGGACACGGCCCTCGGCGCGGATCGAACCGCTCGTTCAGTAGCGCGGGCGGGCGAACCAGGCGGTGCCGCTCGGCACGACCGGAGCCGCCGTGATGATGGCCGCGAACACCACCCAGAGCAGGGGGAAGAGGATCGCGGAGGCCAGGCCGGAGTCCAGGCCGGCGAAGAGCATGAGCAGGCCGATGATCCCGCCCAGCGCACCGTAGATGACGGTGGTGATGCGGACGCCCTGGCCGCCCTTGCCGAACTTCACGCCCAGGGTGATCGACAGGGCCGCCAGGCCCGCCGCGATCAGGGCGAACAGCACGATGAGGCCGGACGCGGTGCCGGCACCGTCACTGAACGTGTTGAACGGGTCGTCGGACGACGTGCTGTAGCGGTCCGCCGCGTCCCCGACGTCGCTGACGAAGGCGGCGACGTAGAACCAGGCGAGCGCTCCCAGGATCTGTACCGCGGAGATGATGAAGAGGAAGACACGGGCCGTCATCAGCAGGCCCGGCATGGTCTGCGGCATCATGTTGCCGCCCGGGTAGCCGGGGTACGCGGGCTGCTGCGGGTAGCCGTAGCCCTGCGGGGGCACGCCGGGCGGGGCCTGCGGGTACCCGTAGCCGGGAGCGGCCGGCGGTGCGGCGGGAGGCTGTTGCGGCGGGGGACCGTAGGGGTTGTTCGGGTCGCCGAAACTCATGGCGGGTTTCCTCCGTTGCCTTGTGCGGGGACTACGCGCGGCACGGTTCGGAGGAATTTCTACAGAGCGGTCCGTCCCCCCGGTACTGCCCGCGGCACTGTATGCGCTCATCGTTCTTTAGCACACTCTTACTTGTCCAGCGCCATTCCGTATGTGTTGCCCAAGTGCAACATGAGTGATCATGGCCGGATACGGGCGGATCGGGCGTTCGGCGGCTTCCGGAGGGTGGCTGAAAGGCCGTTCCGGGGCCGCCGGGGCCCCGGATTGGAACCTGGACCGCGTCATCCGGGAGGATGGGGGGCATGACCGCCCAGATTCTCGATGGCAAGGCCACCGCAGCCGCGATCAAGTCCGACCTGACCGTCCGCGTGGCGGCCCTGAAGGAGAAGGGCGTCACGCCCGGCCTCGGGACGGTCCTCGTCGGGGACGACCCCGGAAGCCAGAAGTACGTCGCGGGCAAGCACCGCGACTGCGCCCAGGTCGGCATCGCCTCCATCCAGCGCGAACTGCCCGCGACCGCCACACAGGAAGAGATCGAGGCGGTGGTCCGCGAGCTGAACGAGGACCCCGCCTGCACCGGCTACATCGTCCAGCTCCCGCTCCCCAAGGGCATCGACGAGAACCGCATCCTGGAACTGATGGACCCGGACAAGGACGCGGACGGCCTGCACCCGATGAACCTCGGGCGTCTCGTCCTCAACGAGCCCGCCCCGCTGCCCTGCACCCCCAACGGCGTCCTCACGCTCCTGCGCCGCTACGGCGTGGAGATCAAGGGGGCCGAGGTCGTGGTCGTCGGCCGCGGTGTGACCATCGGGCGTCCGATGCCGCTGCTGCTCACCCGGCGCAGCGAGAACGCCACGGTCACCCAGTGCCACACCGGTACCCGTGACCTCTCCGCGCACCTCAAGCGCGCCGACATCATCATCGCCGCCGCCGGTTCCGCGCACCTCATCCGGGCCGAGGACGTGAAGCCGGGCGCCGCCGTCCTCGACGTCGGTGTCTCGCGCAGCGCCGAGGGCAAGATCGTCGGCGACGTTCACCCCGATGTCGCCGAGGTCGCCGCCTGGATCTCCCCGAACCCGGGGGGCGTCGGCCCGATGACCCGTGCCCAGCTGCTCGTCAACGTGGTGGAAGCGGCGGAGCGCAGTGTCGGCTGACGGCGGTACCGGCGAGTCCGGGGTCGGCGCGGCGCACGGCGCCGAGTCGGCCGTGCGGGAGGCGGAGAGCGCTCTGCGCGACGCCGTCACCGGGGTGCGCGCCTCGGCCTCCGAGTCCGCGGGAGCCTCCGCTTCCGCGGCGTCGGGGGCTCGGGCGGGGGCGAGGTCGAGGGCGAGTTCTGGTTCGGGTTCTGGTTTGGGTTCTGGTTCTGGTTCGGGTTCGGAGGGTGGTTCCGTGGCGCGTGCCGGGGCCGCTGTGCGGACCGAGTCCGAGGAGGAGACCGAGACCGAGGCTGGTTCCGGGGCCGGGGCCGAAGAGGATCGGTCGGACGGGGTGACCGTCCGGGACGCGATCAGCGCGCCCGACGCCCGGGGGAAGCCGCGGCGCATCACGCGGCGCTTCCCGCTGTTCACACGGGACACGGCACGGCCCGAGGGCGGTGGCCGGGCCGCGCCCGGGGACGCCCCGGCGCCCGCGCGTCAGTGGCCCATCCTCGCCGTGCTGTCCGCCGTCGCGCTCGGTCTGCTGCTCACCGCGCTCGACGCGTTCCGTGTCGGCACGATCCTGATCGGCGCCGCGCTGCTGGCGGGTGCCGTGATGCGATGGATGCTGCCCAGTGTCGGCATGCTCGCGGTCCGCTCCCGCTTCACGGACGTGCTCACCTACAGCGTCCTGGGCCTCGCCATCGTGGTGCTCGCGCTGATGGCCCAGCCCGGTCCGTTGCTGGAGATTCCTTTCCTCGACGACACCCTGCACTTCACGGTCCGCTGAACCGCGGGTGGCGCGCCCGTGTGCGTGCCGGCTCGTCCGTGCGTGTCGACGGCCCGTCCTCTCCTTCGGGGAGGGCGGGTCTTGTCGTTCTCCCCTTGGTGCTTGGTGCTTGGTGCTTGGTGCCTCGTGCCCGGGTTCGGGTTCGGGTTCGGGGCGGGTTCGCGAACGACGGCGGCCCGTCCTCTCCCCCGAGTCAAGGACGGGCCGCGATCGGGCGAGTGTTCCGCCCGGGGTCAACCCTTGTGCACGGGAACGCGCTGTTCAACAGCCCGCGGTCCGCTGTGGCACGGAAGTGACCATTCCGGCACGGTGTGCGCGCTGTGTGACAGGAACCGTTCAACTCGGGCCCGTGGGGCGGTCGTTGCCACCCCCTCTTCCTCCCCTCCGTGCCGGTGGAACACTGGACCGTGGTTCGGAGAAGTGGGGAAAGAATGCCTCGTCGGAAGGCTTTGCCGGATGAACTCGACCCGAAGGTAAAGGAGTTCGTCAGTCAGCTGCGACTGCTCGTCGACCGGAGCGGGTTGAGCGTCGCGGACGTGGCCGACCGCACGGGATACGGCAGGGCGTCCTGGGAGCGCTACCTGAACGGTCTGCTGCTCGCGCCCAAGGGGGCGGCCGTCGCGCTGGCCGAGGTGACCGGGACCAGTCCCGTGCAGCTGGCGACGATGTGGGAGCTGGCCGAGCGCGCGTGGAGCCGGTCGGAGACGCGCCACGACACGACGATGGAAGCGATACGGGTGTCCCGGGCGCGGGCCGCTCCGGGGGAGTTCGGGCCGCCCCCGGGGCAGGGCTCCGCGCGGCGGAGGCGGCGGCTGACGATGTCGCTCGCCGGTGTCGTGGGGGTCCTGGTCGTCGTCGCGGCCGCGGTCTGGCTCACCCGGGACGGGGAGCAGAAGGACGTGGGCGGTACGCCGAAGACGCCCGCGGCCTCCCCGAGCGCTCGGCCCGATCTGCCGCCCGGGGTGAAGTGCGCCGGGGCCTCGTGCGTGGGGAAGGACCCCGAGGACATGGGCTGTAGCGGTCGATTCGCCGAGACGGTGACCAGCGTGACGGTGGGGACCACGCTGGTGGAGGTGCGGTACAGCGAGACGTGCGGGACTGCTTGGGCCCGTGTCACGCGGGCCGTGGCGGGCGACCGGGTCGAGGTGTCGGTGGGAGCCGCGGCGAAGCGGACGGCCGTGGTGGGGACGGACGTGAATACGTACACGCCGAGGGTCGCGGTGAAGGGTGC
>NZ_KZ626917.1 GCF_002911015.1 Streptomyces populi | reverse complement strand
TCCCGGGCGAGAGCGGGCAGGATCAGGGCCGCGCCGCACAGCACGCCGCCGACGGGGACCACGACGCGCGCGCCGAAGCGGTCGGTCAGGGGGCCGGCCACCTGCATCCCGGCGAAGGCTCCGAGCCCGAGCAGGACCAGCAGGCCGCCCAGCGTCGCGTGGCTGACGCCCACGCGCTCCTCGGCGGCGGGGATGTGCACCACCCAGGCGCCCATCAGGGTGCCGCACAGCACGAAGTAGACATAGGTCGCCACGCGGGCGGCTCGAAGCGATCGTTCCATGCCATCCACCGTAACGAACATACTTAATGTTCGGAAGCCTTGATATTGAACACCTTGAATGTTCATTGTGTGGTGGTGTTCAATCCCGGTATGAGCAACGCAGACCGGCACGGGCTGATCGCGAAGGCCGTCAGGGATTCCGGCGCCGCCACGGTCCAAGAGCTCGCGGAACTGACCGGCGCCTCGGAGATGACCATCCGGCGCGACCTCGACACCCTGGCCTCCCAGGGCGTCCTCGAACGGGTCCGGGGCGGCGCGCGCACCCTGCTGCTCAGGGGGGAGGAACCCCCGTTCGCGCTGCGCACCAACGAGTCGGTCGACGCCAAACGCCGGATCGCCGCCGAGGTCTGCGCGCTCATCGCCGACGGGGAGAGCGTCCTGCTGGACAGCGGCACCACCTGCCTGGAGGTCGCCCGCCTGCTGCGCGAGCGGCCCGTCACCGTCGTGCCGCTGTCCCTACAGGCCATCCACCTGCTCGGTGAGACACCCGGCCAGGCCACCCTGGTGGTGCCCGGCGGACAGCCCCGCGCGGCCGAGGGAGCCCTCACCGGCCCCCTCACCCTCGCCTCCCTGGCGGCCCTGCGCTTCGACACCGCCGTCATCGGCTGCTGCGGACTGAGCGCGGCCGACGGACTGACCGCCTACGACCTCGACGACGCCGCGGTGAAAAGGGCGGGCATCGCCTCGGCGCGCCGCGTCGTCCTCGCGACGGACGGCAGCAAACTCGGCCACACCGCCTTCGCCCACGTCGGCCCCTCCGCACTCCTGCACACCCTCGTCACCGACACCACCGCGCCCCCCGACGAGGTGGCCGCGTTCGAAAGCGCCGGCACCGTCGTCAAAACCGTCTGACCACTGACCGTCTGACCGTTTGACCACCGGCCGTTGGCCACCGGAGAACGGCCCTCTGTGGAGCGGGGGCTGCTCATTCGTCATCCGGCCCGGGACGCCTCGCCGTCAGGCGTCGTCCCCGGGCAGTGCCGAGAGGAACGCGTCGATCGCCCGGCGGACGTAGCGCGAGACGTCGGTCAGGAGGGCGACGGTTTCCCCGAGTTCGCGAGCCGGCTCAGGAGCGGTGGCCCAGACCTCCGGCTTCCTGGTGACGACCGCGTACAGCAGGTCGTCGTCGAGCCGGCCGCCCTCGCCCTGCCGCGGCGCGGTGTCCCGCAGGATCTCCACGGCCAGGGGCAGGAGCCAGGGCAGCCCCACGTCCTGCCCGATCAGCCGGGCCAGTTCGTGCGGCTCCAGGGTCGCGACCGGTCGGCGCCGCAGCTCGTACACGTTCCGGACCATGGGGGTCGAGTCCGCGGGGGGAGCCGGCCAGCGAAGGCCTTCCAGTTCCTCGAGGGAGCCACCGCGGTCGAAGTCTCCGGGCATCGTCGAATCCTTCCGTGCTCCGGCGCCGCGGCGCGGAGCCGTTGATCGAGGCACGCGCGCCGGGCGTGGCGGCGTCCAGGGCCAGGACCTGGTGGCTGTCGGACAGCGCCGCGTCCAGGGTCTCGCCGTCGGCGGCGAGGACCAGGTCGACGACTGTCCCGAGTCCGCCCACGGAGCCGACGAGGGCACCGGAGTGGCCGGCGGTCACGATCCTCCCGTTCCACCGGTCGCCGACGAAGACCCGCCGCAGGGTGGCGTCGACGGCCGTCCCGCCGGGTGTGCTGACGACCGCGGCCCCGACCGCGGTGGCGGGCACGGCCGGGACGGGGATCAGGGCCGCCGGGCCGAGAGGGGGGCGGGCCGTAGCCCTTGGACGCACGCTTCGGTTCCGGAACGTCACAGCACCGGTCCGCGGGATCCGCCGTTCACCGCCGCGTGAGGCTCTCCGTGCGGCGGCAGCGGCAGCGTCACGGTGAACAGCGTCGAGCCCGGCCGGCTCTCGAGGGTGATCGTGCCGCCGTGGGCGTGGACCAGGGAGCGGGCGACCGACAGGCCCAGGCCGCTGCCGCCCCGGTCGCGGGTGCGGGCCTTGTCCACGCGGTAGAAACGGTCGAAGACCTTTTCGCGGTCGGCGGGCGGGACGCCGGGCCCGGCGTCCTCGATCCGTACCACGGCGGTGTCCCGCTGCCGTGCGACCTCCACCGACACCGCTGTGCCGGCCGGTGTGTGCACGGCCGCGTTGGTGAGCAGGTTGTCCAGGACCTGCCGGATGCGGTGCGGGTCCATCCGCAGCACGAGGGCGTCCGGCCGCGAGGCGGTGGTGAGGGGGCGGTCCGGGTGGCCGGCCCGGAAGGCGGCGGCCGCTTCCCCGGCCAGCGCCACGAGATCGGCCTCCCGCAGCCTGAGCGGCGCGTCCACCTCGGCCGCGTCCAGGCGGGCGAGCAGCAGCAGGTCGTCCAGGAGCACCCCCATCCGGGCGGCCTCGGCGCGCAGCCGTGTCAGGTGCTTGTCGCGCTCCTCGGGGGCGTTGGCGGCGGCGTACTGGAAGAGGTCCGCATAGCCCCGTACGGACATCAGCGGGGTGCGCAGTTCGTGCGAGGCGTCGGCGACGAAGCGCCGCAGGCGCTGCTCGGCCTCCGCGCGGACCGCGAGCGAGGCGTCGATGTGCTCCAGCATCGTGTTGAAGGCCGTGCGCAGTTCCTCGACCTCCGGGCCCCCGCCACGCCTGTCGGCGCGGACCGGCAGCCGGGCCGCCGATTCGGTCAGGTCGTGCGAGGCGATGCCGTGCGCGGTGCGCGCCATGTCGCTGAGCGGGTTCAGACCCCGGCGCAGCATCCGCCGGCCGAACTCCACGAGCGCCGCGAGCGCGACGGCGAAGGCGACGACCTGGAACCCGATCAGCCGCCGCATCGTGTGGTCGATGTCGTCCGTCGGCGCCGCGCTGACCAGGACCACACCGGGCTTCACCGCGCACGCGCGCAGCCGGTACTCGCCCCTCCCCGTGAGGCGCGCGGTGCGCAGCACCTCCGTGCCGTCGGACACCTGCTTCGCGGCCAGGGCGGTGAGCGGCGCGATGTCCTGGGGCAGGTCGTCGGCCTCCTCGGGCGAGCGCAGCTCGGGGGCGCGGCCCGAGACGTCGTAGACGGCGTAGTACCAGCGGTAGTACTTCTTGCCCTCGAGCGTGCCCGTGTCGGCGATGCTCCTGGACTGCGCGACCTGGGCGAGCCCGAGCTGGTCGTCGAGCTGGTTCGTCAGATAGTCCCGCATGTACGTGGTCAGGGCCGCGCCGACGACGGCGAACACCACCAGGGACAGCGCCCCGAGGCCCAGCGCGAGGCGGGTGCCGAGCCGCAGCCGCCGCAGCGCCCGGCGCAGCTCGCCGGTCACACGCCTCACCCGCCCGCCTGCCGGATGACGTAGCCGAAGCCCCGCACCGTCTGGATCAGCGGCGCGCCCGTGTCACCCGCGTCGTCGAGTTTGCGGCGCAGCCGGCTGACGACCAGTTCCACGACGTTCGAACGGCCCCCGAAGCCGTACTCCCACACATGGTCGAGGATCTGCGCCTTGGTCATCACGGTCGGCGACTTGCGCAGCAGGAAACGCAGCACCTCGTACTCGGTGGGGGTGAGCGTGAGCAGCTTCTCGCCGTGGCGGACCTCGTGGGTGTCCTCGTCCATCGACAGGTCGCCCACCCGCAGCACGGAGCGCTGGAAGTTCGGTCCCGCGCTGCGCCGCAGCACGGTGCGCAGGCGCGCCATCAACTCCTCGACCGCGAACGGCTTGACCAGGTAGTCGTCACCGCCCCGGGTCAGCCCCGCCACCCGGTCGGCGACGCCGTCCCGCGCGGTCAGGAAGACGACGGGCACCATCGTGCCCGAGCGGCGCAGCCGGTCCAGGACGCCGAAGCCGTCCACACCCGGCAGCATCAGGTCGAGCACCACGATGTCCGGGTGGAACTCGCCGGCCAGACGGAGCGCCTCCTCACCGGTGTTCGCGGTGACGGCGTCCCAGCCCTCGTAGCGGGCGACGGTCGCGACGAGGTCGGCTATCGGCGGGTCGTCGTCGACGACCAGGAGGCGCACTTTTTCCACCCGCCCATACTGCGTCACGAGGCATGCCGGGCCCTGTGCCCGGGCTCACACAGCGGGTCCATTGATAAGGACTTGTCAGCAGTCCGACAGGTTCTCGACAGCCACCGCCGACGAGGCTCGGAGTTCCCCGACCCGACCCGACCCGACCCGACCCGACCCGACCCGACCGGACCGACCCGACCGGACCGGACCGGACCGACCCAGGAGCTGCCGTCCCGTGACGACCGTCCCATCGCCCCCCGCGCGCCCCACGGCCGTACGCCCCAGGGTGGTGGCCCGCACGGGCCTCTGCGCGGTGCTCGCCGTCAACGCGGCCGTGGTCGCCTTCTTCTTCGTCCGGGCGGGGTTCGCCGCCAACGCCCTGATCGTCCTCGGCCGCCTCACCGGGCTGTACGGCGCGCTGGTCATGGCCTTCCAGCTCGTCCTCGTGGCCCGGCTGCCCTGGCTCGACCGCCGGATCGGCATGGACCGGCTGACGAGCCGGCACCGCTGGACCGGCTTCGCCCTGCTGTGGACGCTGCTCGCGCACGTCGTCCTCATCACCTTCGGGTACGCCGACGGCGCCGGGGTCGGCCCCGTCACCGAGCTCGTCGACCTCGCCGAGACGACCGAGGGCGTCCTGCGCGCGGTCGTCGCGTTCGGGCTCGTCCTCGTCGTCGGCGCGGTCTCCGCCCGCTGTGCCCGGCGCCGACTCGCCTACGAGACCTGGCACTTCATCCACCTCTACGCCTACGTGGCCGTGGTGCTCGCCTTCACCCACCAGGTCGCCGTCGGGACGACCTTCACCTCGTCGCCCGCCGCGACGGCGTACTGGTACGGGGTGTGGGCCGTGGCGCTCGGCTCGGTCCTCCTCGGTTGTGTCGCCCTGCCCCTGTGGCGCAACCGGCGCCACCGGTTCCGGGTCTCGGCGGTCGTCCCCGAGTCCGACACCGTCGTCTCGATCCACATCACCGGCCGCGACCTCGACGAACTGCCCGCGCGGGCCGGTCAGTTCTTCCTGTGGCGGTTCCTGACCAAGGACCGCTGGTGGCAGGCCAACCCCTTCTCCCTGTCCGCCGCCCCCGACGGCCGCGGCCTGCGCCTGACCGTCAAGGCGGTCGGCGAGGGCAGCGCGGCCCTGCGTCACCTGAAGGTCGGCACGCGGGTGTTCGCCGAGGGGCCCTACGGCGCCTTCACCACCCTGCACCGCACGCGCACCGAGTCGCTGCTCATCGCGGGCGGCGTGGGCGTCACCCCGATCCGCGCGCTCCTCGAGGACCTCGACGGGCACGCGGTCGTCGTCTACCGAGTGGCCTCCGAGCGCGACGCCGTCCTCCACGACGAGCTGCGCGACCTCGCGCTCGCCAAGGGTGCGGACCTGCATCTGGTGACCGGCGGGCCCGTCCCGGACAAGCTCGCGCCGCTCGAGCTGAAGCGGATGGTGCCGGACATCGCCGACCGGGACGTCTTCCTGTGCGGGCCGCCGCCGATGATGAACGCCGTGCTCGGCACGCTGGACGAACTCGGCGTGCCCGAGCGGCAGATCCACTTCGAGCGCTTCGGCCTGGCCGGCTGAGACAGACGAGGAAGACATCGTGAAGCGAGCCGTACCCGTCGTCGCCCTCAGCATCGTGGGGCTGATCGCCGTCTGGCGCCACGAACCGTCCCAGGGCTCCACGGAAACCACCGCCGGGCCGGATCCGGCCCCCTCCGCATCCGCATCCGCATCCACATCCGCCTCTGCCGGTTCCACGGGCTCCTCCTCCGCCACGGTGGTCAAGGGGTCGACCGTCACGACGGACAAGGGTCCGGTGCAGGTCCAAGTGGCCTTCGAGGGCGGCAGGATCACCGCCGTGACGATGCTGCGGCAGCCGAACCATCCGCAGACGCGGGCGGCGGTGCCGCGACTGGTCGCGCAGACGCTGAAGGTGCAGAGCGCGGACGTCGACACGGTCACCGGCGCCACGATCACCAGCGACGCCTACAAGGAGTCCCTTCAGGCCGCGATCGACGCGAGGGGCGCCTGACACGCGGCGCGTCGAGCACGTCATGGGGTTCCCCGTCTCGCTGCGGATCGACGACGAGGACGTACCGGAGCGGGCCGCGGACGCGGTCTTCGCCTGGCTGCGCGAGGTCGACGAGCGGTTCAGCCCCTTCAGGCCCGGCAGCGGGGTGTCGCGCCACGGCCGCGGTGAGCCGGCACGGCACGAGCTGAGCGAGGACCTCGTGGAGGTGCTCGACCCGTGCGAGCACTACCGCCTCGCCACCGGCGGCGCGTTCGACGTACGGCTGCCGGGGCGCGGCCTCGACCCGTGCGCGGTGGTCAAGGGCTGGTCGGTGCAGCGGGGAGCGCGGCCGCTGCGGGCGGCCGGCGCACGGCGGTTCTGCCTCGACGCGGGGGGCGACGCGGTCGTCTCCGGCGGGCCTGGCGGGTGGGGGTGCGCCGCCCCGAACACGCCGACAAGCTGTGCGCCACCCTGGAGTCGACCGACGGTGCGGTCGCCACTTCCGCCCGCTACGAGCGCGGCGACCACATCGTCGACGGCCGCACCGGGCGCCCGGCGACGGGACTGCTCGGCATGACGGTCGTGGCCGCCACCCTGACCGAGGCGGACGCGGTCGCCACCGCGGCCTTCGCCATGGGAGCCGAGGGCGTCGAGTGGGCCGCGTCCCCGGCGGGCGTCATCGGTGACCCATCGCGGCCATGGGCACTTGCTGCCGCGGGCGAACGCTGACACGGCGTCCGGCTTCGACAAGACTCGCCTGAGCGATCGATCCCGAGCACGACGAATGCGGGATGACGAGAGGGAGCGGCATGCGTCGAACGAAATTCCGGTCAGGAACAGCCGGGCCCGCCGCCATCGCCGTGGCGGCGATGACGAGTGTGCAGCTGGGTGCGGCCGTTTCCACCTGGATGTTCGAGGAGACGGGGCCACTCGGAACCGCCTTCCTCAGGCTGGCGTGGGCCGCGCTGATGCTTCTCCTGTGGGCCAGGCCCAGCCTGCGCGGCCGCTCCCGCTCCGACCTGCTGGTCGTGGGTGCGCTCGGTGTGATGAGCGCGGCCATGACCATCTGCTACTTCCTGGCGATCGACCGAATTCCTCTGGGCGTCGCCAGCGCCCTCGAATTCCTGGGACCGCTCGTCGTCGCGATCGTGGGGTTGCGCGGCAGGCGCGTCGACCTGGTGTGGCCGGCACTGGCCGCGATCGGGGTCACGGCCCTGACGCGCCCCTGGGAGGGGGACGCGGAACTCCTGGGTCTCTTCTTCGGGTTCCTCGCCGGCGCCTGCCTGGGGGGATACGTCGTCTTCACCCAGAAGGTCGGCGACCGGTTCCCCGGCGTCGAGGGACTCGCCATCTCGATTTCCGTGGCAGCGCTCTGCGCGGCGCCCTTCGGCCTTCCGCAGGCGTCAGGGCATCTGCTCGACTGGCGGATCCTGTCCGGTTCGGCGGCGGCGGCCCTGCTGCTGCCCGTGCTGCCGTACGTCCTGGAACTCGTGGCCCTGCGCCGTCTTTCCACCGGCGCGTTCGGCACGCTCATGAGCTTCGAGCCGGGCATCGCGGCCATGATCGGCCTTCTGCTGCTCTCGCAGTCCGGTGACGCCGTCCAGTACGCCGGGATCGCCTGCGTCATGGCGGCGAGCCTGGGCGCCGTGCGCCGGGGAAGCCGGAGCCCGCGGCAGGAGGAGGCGCCCGCGCCCGAGGAGACCGCCGAACGCCCGGCGGTCGGCGCGGAAGTGCCGTGAGCCCCGCATTCACATAAGCCGACATCTTATGAAGAAATGGAGTCACCATGTCCCGTGACCGTCTCGAGAAGCTTGCCGAAGAACACATGGAGAAGCTCTTCACGAAGGTCCCGAAAGCGCGGGAGTTCCACGCGGGGGAGTGGACCGATCAGGACTACTACCGCAGGCACCTGGTCGAGACCGTGCTGCGCATCCGCCTGAACAACGAGGTCGACGCCTACGGTCTCTACAAGGTCGGCTACAAGGACCACCGGCTCGCGGCCACTCTGGCCCGCTACCTCTCGGAGGAGAACAACCACGAGGGCATGTTCCTGCGGGACCTGAAGAAGTTCGGGTTGTCCAAGGAGGACGTCGACGCCACGCGGCCGTTCGCCTCGACCGAGTACCTGATCGGCTACCTGTACTTCTCCATCAACCAGGACGGGCCGCTGCCCACCGCGGTCTGGAACTGGTTCGTCGAGTGGTACTCGGACAAGTACAACCCGACCATCACGAAGAACGCCGCCGAGGTGTTCGGCCTCGACATGGTCAAGGGCTCACAGGCCCACATCGACTACGACGAGGCCCATGACCACGACGAGTTGATGTGGTCCACCGTGGAGCGTGCCGTCGCCGGCTGGGGCGAGTTCTCCGACGCCGAGCGCCATCTCGTCAACTTCGTCGACCTGATCGCCCTGTACTTCACCGAGCTCCACGAATCGACGGTGGCCGCTCAGGCCCTGTGAGACGACGTCCCAGGCGCTGCCTGCCGGACATCACTTGGTGACGGTTCATTTCCGGGCCGGTCCTTCGGGTCCTGTCGGGCTCCCGGCCCGATTCGACGGACCGGCCCTCGTCCGAGGAGGAACATGCGCGCCCCGACCGCCCTGATAGTCGAGCCGGAATCGTCCGGCACCGAGCTCATACCCTCCGCGATCGGGCTCGGTCTCAGCGTCCGGGTGGTCGACCGCAGGCCCCTCCACCTCCTCCCGGCGCCCGTGCGGAAGGCGGTCGAGGCGGGGACCGCCGTGCACGACCGGGTGGACACCCGGTCGGCCGACGCGGTGGCGGACCTGGCCGCCGCGCTGGCCGGGCGGGAGACCGTGGCCGCGGTCGTGCCCGGTTTCGAGTACGCGGTTCCGGTCGTCGCCGCGGCGGCGGCCCGTCTGGGGCTGCCCGGTATCGATCCGACGACCGCCGAAGTGCTGCGCGACAAGCGGAAGATGAAGCACGCCCTGGCGGCGGCGGGAGTTCCCGTGGCACGTGGCGTGCCGATCTCCGCACACCATGGAGGGGAGGCCGCCTGCCGACGGGCGGCCGACCTCGTCGGATTCCCGGCGGTGCTCAAGCCGGTGAACGGTTCGGGCAGCCTCGGTGTCCGCCGCGTCGACGACCACACGGAGCTCCTCGACCACGTCCAGGGCTCCCGCCTCGCCCCCATGGACGACATGGGGCTCTGGCTGGGGGAGTCCCTCCTGCTCGAATCGTACGTGCGAGGGCCCGAGTTCAGCGTCGAAGGCTACGCGTGCGACGGCGTCCCCCACGTCGTGGCCGTCACGCAGAAGCAGCTGGGGCCCGAACCGCATTTCGTCGAGACCGGGCACGTCGTCGATCCCGGTCTCGCGCGCCGGGTGCGGACCGAGCTCGAGGACGTGGCCGTGGCGGCCGTCCGCGCGCTCGGGATGGACGTCGGCGCCTTCCACCTCGAAGCCCGGCTCACGTCCGAAGGCCCGGTGGTCATCGAGGTGGCGGCGCGCCTGGGCGGTGATCACATCCAGCGGCTCGTGGCGCTGGCCCACGGGGTCGACCTGCCGGCCGCGATGCTCCGGGTGCTGAGCGGTCGCCCGGTGCCGCCGCCGGCCGCCGGGGAGTCCGGGCGTGTCGCCGGTGTCCGCTTCTTCACCGTCCCGGATCCGGCGACCCTGGGCGAACCCCGTCGGCTCGAAGAGCTGACCGGCGCGCTCGACGGCTGCCTGGAGGCGAAGGTGACCGTCGGAAGCGACGCGCTGCTCGTCCCCGCCACCGACTTCCGGGGCCGGTTCGGGCACGCCGTTTTCGCGGCCCCCGACCGGCAGAGCCTGGACAGGGCGTTCGCCGAGGTGGACGAACTCATCACAACCGCAGTGAAGGTGGAGCGACCCCTGTGCATATCTTGATCATCAACCGGTACAGCGACGACTTCGCGGACTACGGCAAGTACCTCGACCATCTTCGCCACACGGTGAGTTACGTGACCGTGGCCGGACACGTGCCGATGATTCCGGAGGGCGCGGGACACGTCGAGACCGTCGCCGACGTCTCCGACGCCGACTCCGTACTGGTGGCGGCCGGCCTGTGCCACCGGGCCGCCGGCCGCTTCGACGCGGTTCTCGCCCTGTCGGAGTTCGACCTGCTGACCGCCGCCCAGGTCCGCGAGAAGTTCGGCTGTGCCGGCATGGACACCGCGGCGACCCTGCTGTTCCGGGACAAGGCGCGGATGAAGGCGGCCCTGGCCGAGTCCGGTGTCAGATCGCCGCGCTTCGCCACGGTGGAATCCGTTCCGGAGGTCACCGCGTTCGCCGCCGCCCTGTCGGGGCCCGTGGTGGTCAAACCCCGCTCGGGAGCCGCCTCGGCGGGCTGCGTCGTCCTCGCCGAGGACGACGACGCGACCGAGGTGCTGGGCGGCCTGGACCTCACCGACCACGAGGTCGAGGAGTACGTCGAGGGGCCGATCTGGCACGTCGACGGGCTCCGGTACGAGGGCGAGGACGTCTTCACCCTTCCCTCCCGTTACCTGAACACCTGCCTGGGTTTCACCCAGGGACAGTGGTTGGGGTCCGTGGTGCAGGACGGACCCGCCGCCGAGCGGGCGAAGGCGCTCGCGGCGGAGGCCCTCGACGCGCTGCGGCTCACCGACGGCCCGTACCACCTGGAACTCATCGAGCACCGGGACGGGTTCGTCTTCCTCGAGGTGGGTGCCAGGGTGGGCGGTGGCGAGATCCCCTTCACCGTCCGTGACGTGTACGGGGTGGACCTCTTCGCCGAATGGGTCCGCATCGCCCTCGGCGAGCGTCCCTCCGCCGTCCCGGCCGCCCCGGGCGTCTACGCGGGCTTCCTGATGTTCCCGGAGCCCGTCGGCCACCGGCTGGTCGCGCGTTCGTCCATGACCGACGGCATTCCCCACCTGTACGCCGAGCAACTCCCCGACCCCGGCCGGGCCTTCACCGGGGACGGCGGCTACGAGGAGATCCTCGGCCGCTTCCGCTACCGGGGCCCCTCGCCCCGAGCCGTCGAACAGGCCGTCACGCGCACCGCCGCCGAGTACGCCTACGAGCTGGAAGCCCTGTGAGTCCGTCCTCCGGGGGCGTCGGACCGGCGGCCGGTCATCCGCCGGCCGTACCGACGGCGCCGGGGGGCACGGGGGTGCTTCCGGGGCGCTCGGCGGGATAGGGCCGGTCCGGGCTCCCCCCGGGCGGACAGCGGCGGGGGCGGACGGCCTCGACCGGGCCGTCGGCCGGCCGCGCGGACACGCCGTGGACGCGGTCCTCCATGACGACCGTGGCGCAGGGCCCGGTCGGCGCGGCGGCGCCACTACGGCGGAGCGGGGAAGGAGATCCCCGGCCGTGGTTCGCGCTTCGCGGATCGCGAGGTGCGAACCGCGAGGTGCGGATCACCGGCCCGGAGGCCGAGCGTCCTGCCGCGGGAGCCGACGCGAAGCGCGGTGCGCGTCCTGGTGCGCTCGTTCCGCCCCCGCGCCGTTCCGCCCCCGCGCCGTTCCGCCCCCGCGCCGTTCCGGCCGGCGCCGTTCCGGCCGGCGCCGTTCCGGTCCCCACGTCGTTCCGGGCCGTGGTCCCGGCCTCGGTCGTCGGAGCCGTCGTCGAAGTCGATCGGGCGTCCCCGTGTCCGGAACCGGCCACGGAGCATCACGGTGCAATGCCGTGGCCGGATGCGGACGAATCCTCTTCCGGCCGCCACAAAGTCATTCATCCCAGGCCCTTCCGGCCACAGAATGTGCACACGGCAGCGGATGGAACCCGGAGATCTTTCGCCCGCGACACGGAAATGCGATCCGGTTGACAGTGAATAGCGCGCACAGTGACGCACTTCGTTTTCACGCCTGCCTTCTTTCGGAGAACGGTTCGCCGCCCGTCATTCATCCGCGCGAGCTGGACGAGACCGTCCAGCTGTTCCTGATCGACGAGTTGGAACGGTGGTCCGACGGGCTGCTGCACCAGTTGCTCGACGTCGTCGGCGTCCGGTCGCCGGGTCCGCGCCCGGACGCCGGGCTTCCGGCCGGGGCGGCGGTCCGGCTGCTGGCCACGGCCCCGTACGAGGTGCGCGAGTGGCTCTCGCCCCACTCCTTCGCGCCCGACCGGGCGGCGGCCGTGTTCGTGCGCACGGTGGTCGAGGCGCGGCGCGACCTGCGGCGGATCACCTCCGCGCGCCTGCTGGCGCACTCGGCCCGGAGGACCCAGCTCCTCGCCCACCTGGAACTCCTGGCCACGCTCGCCGTGGTGATCCGACCGGTCATGCCGGGCTGGTCCGGCCTGGTCGCCGAGCACCTCGGCATGCCGCGCGACGCCCACTGGCCGCCGACCGCCGCCGGCCACCGGCTCTTCGTCCCGGACGCCCCGCTGCGGACCGGCCTTCTCGCGTACTTCGTCGTTCCCGTCTCCCCTCCCTCCGGCTGAGACATTCCGAAATCCGGAATCCGGAACCCGTTCTTCCCCGGGGTGTCCTAAGAGGGCCAATGACATTTGCGGACGCCTCGATCCCTTTCGCCGTCAGGCCGGGGTCGGCAAAGATCTCTTCTGGCGGCAGGAACGGTTCGTCGATGCCCGTGAATTCCGCCGATCCAGTTGTTCCCACTCATCAAGAGCCATCAAGAAAAGGAACTTCCATGCGCTTCATCCGTCGGGCCGCCCTTTCGCTGACGACCGCTCTCGCCGTCGTGACCCTGGGCGCCGGTGTCGGCGCCGCCGACGCGGCCGCCGCGGGCACCACGGCGACCGTTTCCCCGGACGTCACCGAGTGGTGAGACGGGCTCTGCCCGACCGGATCCGAAGCACACCGGCATGCCGACCGACGCGGTCGGCATGCCGGTTCTGCGTGGGCGCCCCGCACGGCGCCGTGCGCGCAGCAACCTCGAACCGATCGAAGGATGACCATGTCCACCCAATGGGCCGTGCACAAGGGCCGTTACAAGCCGTACCGCTTCGACAAGGAGATCCAGGAGCACATACGTGAGTTGAACCGTCTCGACAACTGGCACGGGATCATGGCCTTCGCGTCCGACGCCTTCTGGATCACGGCCGCGATCTGGCTCAGCCTCGGTGTCTCGTACTGGTTCTACCCCGTCACCCTGATCGTGGTGGGCTCGCGGATGCGTGCGCTGGCCACCCTGCTGCACGAGAGCGCGCACGGCACCCTCGCCCGCAACCGCGTGCTGAACCTCGTGCTCGGCACGGCGCTCTCCGCGTACCCGATCTTCCAGACGCACTACGCCTACAAGAAGACCCATGTGGCGACCCACCACCCGAAGCTGGGCCGCCCCGACGTCGATCCGGACCTCGTCTTCTTCATCGAACAGGGCGTCTACGAGGAAGGGCTGAGCGAGCGACAGCGCTGGATGAAGCTCGTGGTGCTGCCGGCGCTCGGTGCCCGCACCCTGGCCGTCGTGAAGTACCTGCTGATGAACCGGCTGGGCGGGGCCAAGGACACGGACGAGGCGGAGGTCCGCCCCGACCACCGGGTCAAGGCCCGCCGGGACAGGATCGCCTTCGTCGTCTTCTGGGCGGCGGCGCTCGGGCTGCTCGGCCTGAACGGACTCCTGGGCGCCTTCGCGCTGTTCTGGATCGTGCCCTTCCTCACCACGTTCCAGATCATCAGCTGGTACATCGAGCTGGCGGAGCACACGCCGCTGGTCCGTGACCACGATGTGAACCTCTACATGACGCGCAACCGCAAGAGCCGCGGCCTGGAGCGGTTCCTGACCGCGATGCACCGGGAGAACTTCCACCTGGACCACCATCTGGACGTGCGCACCCCGTACTGGAACATGCGCAAGGTGCACGAGCTGCGTCTGCGGGACGCGGAGTACGCGAGCTGGGACGCCCGGGCGGGCGGTCTGTTCACCAAGGGTCCGCAGGGCCAGGACTCCGCCATCCGGCAGGTCGTCCGTGGCCTGGGCGAGCGCGGGCACCGTCCGGTGACCGGTTCCGCGGCGCCGGCCCCGGCGCTCGAACCGGTGGTCTAGAACCCGGCCGCAGGGATGCGCGCGGTCCGGGCAGGCGAGGCGCCTGTCCGGACCATTGCGTGAGACAGGTCTTGCATGGGTATGTGAAAGTTGACATAGAGTCATCCCGACATCACTGATGATCTTGGGGGTCTCGTGCTGGGGTTGGACGGTCTGGAGGAATCTGTCTACCGGCAGATCCTCAGAACTTCGGGGCAGCGCGTCCACGAACTGACCGCCGCGCTGGACGCAGAGGAGTCCACGGTCCGCGAGGCGATCGGGCGGCTCGCGGACATGGCCCTGATCCGCCGCTCCTGGCAGGACGAGGACCTGGTCCTGCCCATCAGTCCCGAGGTCGCGGTGGGGGCGCTCCTGGCCGACCAGGAAGAACGGCTGCTGCGCGAGCGCCAGGAACTGGAGCGGCGGCGGGCCACCCTGGCCCAGCTGGTGTCCGAGTACACCACGGTCGGTTTCGTGCCCGGGGACAACGGCGTGCAGCGCCTGGAGGGCATCGACGCGGTGCGCACCAGGATCGAGGAGCTCGTCTGCCGCAGCACGGAGGAGATCGTCTCGTTCAACCCGGGCACGTACGAGGCGCAGGCCCTGGAGGCCGGCCGTTCCACCGACCGGTCCGCCCTGGAGCGCGGGGTCGTGCTGCGCGGCCTGTACCTGGAGAGCGTCCGCAACCACCCGCCGACGCGGGAGCACGCGCGCTGGCTCACCGAGAGCGGCGCCGAGGTGCGGACCAACCCCGTGCTTCCCCTGCCCCTGCTCATCTTCGACCGGGAGACCGCGCTGATCCCGGTGAACCCCGCCGACCGCGGTGTGGGCGCCCTGGTGGTCACCGGCAGCGGCATGCTCTGCGCCCTGCTCGCCCTCTTCGAGAGGTACTGGGAGGAGGCCACCCCGTTCGGCGAGGACCGTCCGGAATCGCCCGACGGCGAACTGACCGCGGGTGACCGGGAGGTGCTGCGACTGCTGGCCAAGGGACTGACCGACGAGGCGGTCGGACGGCAGCTGGGGGTGTCGCAGCGCACCGTCCGGCGCCGGATCTCCGACCTCACCGACCAGCTCGGCGCGGGCAGCCGCTTCCAGATGGGGGTGCTGGCGAGCCGGCGCGGCTGGCTCTGAAGCCCCCGCGCCCGGGTCACCCGTGGGCGGACGGGGCGCGCGCCGTGAGCCGGAAGTCCGGGATCCGCAGCGGCGGCATGGCCGTGCGCGGGAAGTGCATGCCGAACTCACGGCCCGGCGCCCGTTCGGTGCGGCCCGCCTCGGTGGCCCGGGCCAGGAGCGAGACGGGCGATTCGGCGAAGCGGAAGTCGTTCACGTACGCGCTGACCCGGCCGTCCTCCACCAGGTGGACACCGTCGCGGGTCAGCCCGGTGAGGGACAGCGTGGCGGCTTCCGTGGGCCTCATGTACCACAGGCACGTGATCAGCAGACCGCGCCGGGTGGAGCGGATCATCTCGGACAGGGAGCGCTCCGTGCCCCCGTCGAGGATCAGGTTGCCGATCGCCGGGCGGGCGGGCAGGCCGAGGCGGTGCGCGTCGGCGCGCGAGGCCGGCAGGGCGGTGAGGGTGCCGTCCTTCATCCAGTGCGTCGACGACAGCGCGAGTCCGTTGTCGGAGGGGTCCGAACCGGACTGCACGGCCTCACCGAACACGTCCGAGACGTCGCCGCGCGAGAGCACGAACGGACAGCACGCGAGCCCGGTCTCCAGGGGGTCGCCGCGCAGGTTCAGCGGCAGGGCGGCGAGGCGCTCGCCGATCCGGGTGCCTCCCGAGGTCCGTGCGAAGACGGTCCGGCCCCCGGCGGCGTCGGCGGCCCCGGCGGCCCGGTACGCGACGGTCATCAGATCGGCCACGGCCGCCGGAGCGAGGATCGTCTCGTAGCGGCCCGGGGGCAACTCGCGGTAGGGCAGCGGCTGTCGAAGCCTTCCGGTGGTGGCGGCGCGCATCGCGGCCAGATCGACGTCCCGGAAGCCGTCGGCGACCGCGCCGGCCCAGGCCGTACGGGTCCCGTCCGGGGAAAGGGCGTTGAGGTCGAGCGTGCTCGTCGGGCGGCGGTGCCGCCGGCGCACCCCGGCCGACGTGCCCAGCCAGGACGTGACCGTGCGGTGCTGCGCGAATCCGTGCGACGCGATACGCCCGTCCGCCTGTAGTCGTGTCAACTCGGGTATCACGGAATTGAGTTGATCCTGTGCGGGGACCGCGCCGGTCGGCTCGTCGGCATCGGGGTCCACGCCGCTCCCGGAGACCGGCTCCAGTGGTGGGGGCGTGCCCCCGGCCCGGTCGGCCAGGGACCGCGACGCGTGCACCAGGTCCGCGAGATCCCGCGGGTCGTGCACGTCCTCGAGCGTCGCGGAGGCCGCCGCGTCGCCCCCGCGGCCGGTGGACACCACCGTGACCCGCCGGGTGCCGCTCGTCCCGGCCGCGGTCACGTCGTCGCCCGCCCAGCGCAGCCACGCCGTGTCGGTCTCGTCGACGATCACGGCGCAGTGCGCCGCCCGCGACAGGGCGAGCGCGCGCTCGACGACGTCCCGTGGTGTGCTCGACATCACCGCTCCTCCCGTGTGCTGAGGACGCCCACGGCACGGAAGAGCGCCGAGGGGCTGCCGTGGCCCGCGGGGGCCACCTGGACCGGGCGGCCCTTCCCGCAGTGGAACGCCCCGCACAGCAGGTACGTCCGCGGCCCGCCCACCGCCTCCAGGGAGCGCCAGAACTCCGTCGTGGTCGACTGGTAGGCGGCGTCCCTGACCTGGCCGGTGATCCGGCCCGCGCGGATCCGGTGGAACCGCTGCCCGGTGAACTGGAAGTTCTGCCGCCGGGTGTCGATGGACCAGGACCCGTCGCCCACCACGTACAGGCCGTCGTGCACCCGGGAGATCAGTTCGTCGGTGTCCGGGCCGCCCGCGGCGGGCCGCAGCGAGACGTTCGGCATGCGCTGGAGCGGGTGCCGGTCGAAACCGTCCGCGAAGGAACACCCGTTGGACCGCGGATACCCGGCACGGGCCGCGCCCGCGCGGTCCACCTGGAAACCGGTCAGGACGCCCTCGCGCACCAGGTCCCAGCGCTGCGCGGCCACTCCTTCGGCGTCGTAGCCGATGGTGGCCAGGGCGTGCGGGGCCGTCCGGTCGGCGGTGACGTTCATGACGGGCGACCCGTAGCGCAGGGTGCCCAGCTGGTCAGGGGTGGCGAACGAGGTGCCCGCGAAGGACGCCTCGTGGCCGAGGGCGCGGTCCAGTTCGGTGGCGTGCCCGACGGTCTCGTGCAGCGTGAGCCACAGGTTCGTGGGGTCGACCACCAGGTCGTAGGTGCCCGGCTCGACCGTCGGCGCCGCCGCCTTCTCGGCCAACAGGCCCGGCAGCTCGGCCAGTTCGCCGTCCCAGTCCCAGCCCGTGCCGGTCAGGAACTCCCAGCCCCGGCCCGCCGACGGTGCCGTGGTGCGCAGGCTCACCGGGGCGGCGGTTTCCGGGTCGGTGGTGTGGGCGGTGAACTCCGGCAGGACGCGTACCCGTTGCTGGAGGATGCGGTTGCCCTCCAGGTCCGCGAGGAACGTGCACTCCCTGACCGCCTGCACACAGGCGTCCGTGTGCCGGACCCCGGGGGCCGCGAGCAGCCGTGCGCTGTACTCTGCGAGCAGCGCCGTCCTCTCCTCCTCGGGCACCTCGAACGGATCCCTCTCGTACGCGGACAGCCAGGTCCGTTCCCCGTGCACCGGCTCGGGCACGGCCTCCACGCGGCGGCGGGCGAGCGGCCGGGCGGCCCGGGCGACCCGCACGGCCTCCTCGACCGCGGCGACGGCCGCGTCGACGCCGGCCGCGGTGCGCGCCGCGAAGCCCCGGACGCCGTCGTGCAGGACCCGTACGGAGAATCCCGCCGTCACCGTGTCGGAGGCGCCGGCCGACCGGGCGTCCCGCAGCCGCCAGGACGCGTCACGCACGTGCTCGGCGCGGAACTCGGCGCTCTGCACGCCCAGTTCGCGCGCTCGCAGCAGGGCGGCGTCGGCGAGCCGCCTCTGGTGGGCGTGCGCGAACTGCCGGCTGACCTCGCGGTCCATGGCGCGTTCTCCTTCGGGGCCGGGGCCGGGGCCGGGGCCGGGGCCGGGACGTCGGGCCCCGGCGGTGGTCAGGGGGTGACGGGTTCGGCCCGTGCCGGCTGCGGCTCGTCGGACGGTGTCCGCTCCGCCGCGACCCCGCGCAGGCCGCCCGCCATGAGGAGCGCCACGGCCAGGGCGCAGCCCGTGAGCAGCCACCACAGGGTGCCCGCGCCGCGGTCGAGGGCGCTGGTCACGAGGAGCGGTGTCAGCGCGTTCGCCAGACCGATGAACAACTGGTTGAACGCCAGGTAGGAACCGCGCCGCTCGTCCGGGGCCAGCGCGGTGAGCAGCGTCGTGACGGCCTGCGAGGCGATGAGTTCGCCGAGGGTGTAGAGGGCCATCGCGGCCACCAGCACGGCGGTGCGCGGTGTCGGCGCGAGCCGTCCCGCGACGGCGAGCGCCGCAGGCAGCGCGATGTGCAGCAGCGCCCCCGCCGCGACCAGGACGGCGGGCCGCACCCGTTCCACCCGGTGCGCCACCGGTACCTGGAACACCGCGAGGAGCACGGTGTTCACGGTGAACAGCACGCTCGTCGTCCACGCGGGAGCGCCGACCCCGCGCACCAGGTGCACCGGCAGCGCCGTCTCGATGCTCACCGCGATGATCCACAGCCCGGCGCCGGCGGCGACCACGCCGCGGAACGGACCGCTGCGCCAGGGCCGGGCCCGCCCCGCCTCCTCGGCCCCGGCCGCGCGTACGGCCGGGCGGGACGCCGGCAGGGCGAGGTACAGCAGCGCGGCGGCCGCGATGCACACGGCGTTGCCCGCCCCGACGCCGTGCAGCACCTCGGGCGACGCCGACGCGACCAGGCCCGCGGTCAGGGCGCCGAGACCGAAACCGGCGTTGAACAGCGCACGCGACAGGGCCATCCAGCGTCCCGCGGGTTCCCCGCCGTGTTCCGCGAGCGTCTTGGCGAGGGCCGGAGTGGCCGCCTGTTCGGTGCGCATCGTCAGCGCGACCAGCACGCTCAGCGCCAGGAACGGCGCGAGCGAGTCCACCAGCAGGTACCCGGCGAACGCGGCGGCCCGCACCGTCGTGCTGACGAGCAGCACCCGACGGGGTCCGAAACGGTCGATCAGCCGCCCCACGTACGGCAGCAGCGGCAGCGCGAGCAGCGCGGACACCGTGAGGGCGGCGCCGATCCGGGTGAGCGAGGTGTCCAGGACCGACTGGAAGAACAGCAGCGAGAAGGGGTAGTAGATCCCCATCCCCACCGAGTTGGCGAAGGTGGCGCCCGCGAAGGCGGGCACCCCGCGACCCGTCGGCAGCGCCTGCCGGAACGACTTCAGCACGGCACGGCCGCGGTCGAGGGCGTCAGCATGAGCGCGGCGGTCTCCGCCCAGCGGGCCGCCTCGGCGGGGGTGTCGGCACGGACCACGAGATGACCGAGGACGTCGGCATTGCTGCGTGCCCGGCGCACCTCGGCCCCCTCGGCCGCGTACAGGTCGACGGCGCGCACGCCCGGCAGCCGCCGTACCAGGTCCTCGCCCTCGAAGCCGCGCAGGACACCGCTGTCCGCGGCCGTCAGATAGCGCGACGCGGCGGCGCCGGCGCGGGTGCGGGTCAGTTCGGGCTCCTGTCCGACGTGCAGCCGGATGATCTCCCGCAGCAGGTCGAGCCCGGTGGCCTCCTCGATGATCCGGCCGATCTGGGCGCCGCCCATCCGGGCGTTTATCTCCACCAGGCGCGGCCCGTCCGCGGTCACCTTGATCTCCACGTGCGCGGCGCCGAAGTCGTGGCCGGTCGCCTCGAGCGCGTCGAGTGCCGCCCGGGCGGCCAGGTCCCGCACCGGGTCGGGGAGCTGGGTCGGAAAGGTCTCACCGGTCTCCACGAAGTAGGGGTGCGCGGTCAGGCCCTTGTCCGTGACCCCGATGACCTGGGGGCCCTTCCGTGTGGTGAGCACCTCCACGCTCAGCTCGTAGCCGGTCAGGTACTCCTCCACCAGGACACCGCCGGGCTTGGCCATGCCGCGCATGTCGAAGGGGGAGGCCGTCAGCTCGTCGTGGTGCGCGGCCACCTCGTCGGCGTCGCGGCACAGCCGCACCCCGATGCTCGCGGCCTCGGTGAGCGGCTTGACGACGCAGGGGAACCCGATGGAGCGCGCGGCGGCCACCGCGTCCTCGCGGGACACGGCGCGGTGGAACCTCGGCGTGGGCACGCCGCGTCCGGCGCACACCTCGCGGGTGCGCAGCTTGTTGCGGGCGATGTGCGCGGCCCCCGGGTCGAGGCCGGGCAGACCGAGGGCCCGCGCGGTCTCGGCGACCACGGGCACGTAGTAGTCGATGACCGCGAGGACCCCGCCGAGCACGCCCTGTTCGGCGTACGGGCGCAGCGCCTCGGTCACGGACGCGCTGTCACGGGTGTCGGCGGGCACGATCGCGTGGACGGTCCGCTCGATGAGGCCGCGCGCGGCGTCCGACGTCGCGTAGCGGGAGAGGTCGTCGGTGACGAGCACCGGACGCAGCCCCGACGCGCGTGCCTTCAGCAGCGGTTGGAGTCCGTACTCGCCCCGTCCGGTCTCGACGATCGCGATCACGGGCCCGTCGGTGGGGGTGTCAGCCATGGGTGTTCCTCGAAGGTCGTGCCAGGGGCAGCAGGTAGGAGTACTGGGACTCGGCCGTGCAGCCGCGTGAGAGCTTGGCCTCCTCGCTGCCCAGGCCGTAGTGGATGGCTTCGATCCCGCGCCGGGCCGCGGCCTCGACGGGGAAGTAGTAGACGGTCTCGAAGTACAGCGGGAGCCGGTCCTGGTAGGCGTAGTCGAAGCCGCCCTGGCGCGCGTACCAGTGGTTCCCGAACTGCAGCAGCGTCGCGAAGCCGCGCACGTCCCCGTCGCCGACGGCCAGCACCACCTGCGCGTCGGTGCCGAACGCCGCGAGCATCTCGTGCAGGACCTGTTCGGTCTGTCCGGCCGTCCACGCGACGCCGTACTTGGCCATCAGCTGGGCCTCCAGCTCGCCCAGGCGCGGGACGATTCCGGCGCTCAGCGGCTCGATCCGCAGCTCGATGCCGGCCTCCTGGATCCGGCGCCGTTCGGTGAGGATGCGGCGACGGCGCCGCGCGGACACCAGCCCCAGATAGTCCTCGAAGCCGCCCTCGCCGACGCGCAGCGAGCTGTAGCGGCCCGACTCGTGGCACAGGTAGCCGCGGTCGGCCAGGACCTGCCGCAGCAAGGTGTCGCCCTCCTCCACGAAGGGGTACGCCACCGACGCCGCGCCCTGTTCGGCGGCGTGCCGTTCGGCCTCGGCGACCAGCGCCTCCACCTCGGCCCGCCCCGTCCCCGGCAGCCGCGGCACCCGGCTGCGCCCCATGTGCCGCCCGCCGCACACCAGTGCCGGCAGCAGGCTCTCCGCGGGGCCCGCGGGCAGCCCCGCGAGGATCTCCGCGGCGCCCTCACGGCCGTCCTTGGCGCTGAACTCCAGGAGCGTGTCCGGGCGGCCGAGCACCCAGGGGGCGTCGTCGCCGGCCAGCGCGGTGGCGAGCCCGGCGACGGACCGGCCCTCCCCGTCGTCGAGCGTCAGATAGCGCATCGGGCAGCCCGCGGTGCGTTCCGCGACCGCGAGCCAGCGCTCGCCGAGGTACAGGTCCTCGGGCCTCAGCAGCGCCGCCCACGGGGCGCGGGGAACGTCCGCGGCCCGGGAGAACGCGCGCACGGTGGTCCGATCGGTGCTCATGGCGGTGATCCTTCCGGGCGTGGGGAGCGGGGTACAGACGGATCCACTGGCCGGATGGGGACACGACCGGGCCAGGCCATGGAGCCGGGGGGGGCGGGCGGGGCTCAGGCGTACGTGAAGACGCAGCCCGTACGCACATGGGGATTGGCCCCGTAGTTGATGACCGCGCTGTGTGCGGCGGGGGCGGCCCGTACGTCGGTGCCCGCGTAGCCGTCGGGGGTGAAGAACATGCCCCACACCGCGTGCCAGTCCTCGGCCCGTCCGCTGTCGGGGCACACCACCTGCTCGGCGGCGGGCACGACCCGGCGCTGCACCACGTAGTGCCGCTCGGGGCTCTCCTCCAGGACCGCGCGCCACTCCCGGTCGTCCAGTCTCCAGCCGGCCACGATGCCCCGGCCGCCGAAGTCCCTCAGCGGCTTGAGGATGAGTCCGGCGCGGTGCTCGCGGCAGTACGGCACGGACCCGGGCGTCAGCAGGAAGGTCTCCGGCAGCACCCGGTCGACGACGGCCGCCTCGGACGCGGTGAGGGTGCTCCGCAGGTCCGGGTCGGACAGCAGGGCGAGGGCGCCCTTGTTGGAGAAGAGGGACCCGTTGATGGGGGACCACAGCAGCAGCCGTTCCTCCTCGTGGGCGCGGAAGAGCAGCTCCGCCCGGGCCCGGCTGCGCCGGTCCCAGAACACGTCGTCGACGTTGAAGAAGCGCAGGGCCACGTCGACGGGGGCGCCGCGCAGCAGGACGCGGCCGCCCCGCTCGTGGACGTCGTCGAGCTCGCCGAGCTCGAAGCGCAGACCGAGCCGCTCCATCATCTCGGTGAAGCCGCGCAGCAGATGCCCGTACTTCTCCAGACCGCCGCGACCGCAGATCACGGCACCGCGGGGGGTGTCGCCGCCGAGGTGGGCCGGGCGCACCGCGGCGAGCGCCGCGCGCAGCCGCTCGCCGGTGTGGACGTGGCCGAGCCCGTTCTCCCGCGCGAAGGCGCGGAAGGCCGGCACGTCCTCCAGGGCCCGCTGCATCTCGGAGCGGTCGGTCCCGCCGAGATTGCTGGCCATGTTGATCTCCAGCAACCGGAAGCCCGTGCCGTCGTGGTAGACGTCGGCGCGCCCGTAGCGCGTCAGGGGGCCCACGGCGAACCGCCGCAGCACGGAGGCGCGTTCGGCTTCGATGCCGAGGTGATCGCAATAGCGGGCCAGGTCGCCGTCGAAGAGCCGGTCCGGGACCGACTCCAGGAGCGTGACGAAGGCGTCGAGGTCGGCGGCGAACCCCATTACCTGCGACTCCGGTGCGAACAGGGGCCGTTGCAGCATCCGCCCGCCCCAGCAGTCGGCGAACGCCGGCGGGTAGGAGGCGTCCCGCACGGCCGTGCGCAGCGCGCTGCCGGGAACCAGGCAGTCCCGTACGAAACGGTCGGTGACCGGATCCGGCCGACGGGCGTCGGCCGGACGCGCGAGCACGGGCGTCGGCGCGGTCACAGCCGCACCGCCTTGGCGGCCGTGGCCCACGGCTCGGCCTCCAGGTGCGTCAGGTCGGGGCTGGCGCCGAGCTCGGCCGCGGCGGCGGCGACGAGCCGCAGGAAGGGCAGCACCGTCACGAACGGCCGCGCCAGCTCCGGGACTTCGGCGAACGGCAGCTCGGCCGTGGGGTCGCTCCCGCTGAACAGGACCGGTGCCCCCAGGGCGTCGAGGTAGCCGGCGAGCGCGTCGGTGCGACCGCCGTCGGGCGCGGTGGGCCGGATCAGGTAGCCGACGGTCGAGGACGAGAACACGGCCGGGGTGCCGTGCAGGGCGAACTCGGTGTGCAGGCCCTCCGTCCAGCGGTACGTGCCCTCCTTGATCTTCAGGGCGGCCTCGTCGGCGGTGATGGCGTCGAGGCCGCCGCCCGCCACGAGGACCGGGTGCGGCACCGAGCCCACCAGGGCGTCCACGGCGCGCGGGGCGAGCTCCAGGTCCAGGGTGCGGCGCATCGCCTCGGGCGCGGCGCCCAGCGCGGCCCGCAGCTCCTCGCCACGCTCCGGTCCGACCAGCCCGGCGGCGAGCCGGGCGAGCACGGCCAGGGACGCGAGGTAGGACACGCTGTGGGTGCTGGCGCGCTCCTGGTCACAGGTGCGCAGCACCGTCGTCGCCTCGGGCCGCACCGGTCCGCGTCCGGTGACGCACACGGTGGTGGCGCCGACGGCGTTCGCCTTGCGCAGCACCTCGTTGGGGTACGTCTTGGAGCCGCGGTGGCTGACCACCACGACCTGGTCGCGCGCGGTCAGGGACTCGGTGAGCGCGAGGTCGTGCGCGTCGAGCGCGGCGGGGCGCAGCCGTCCGCCGCTCAGCCGCCGGATCCAGGTGGCCGCGACGCGGCAGGCGTGCAGCGAGGTGCCGATGCCGGCCAGCACCAGCGGCCGGTCCGGGTCGAGGGCGGGGACGTCGCCGCCGCCGACGAGCTCCTCGACGACGGACGGCGCCTGGGCGACGTGCCGGCTGAACTCAATGCTGCTCAACGTGTTCTCTCCCCTGCGAGGTCACCGACGCCCGGGGTGCCGGGTGTCGCGTCTGCGATCCTGCGGGGCCCGGTGCCGCCGCGTCCACGCCGTGCGCTGGCCGCTGTCGGCCGTGGCCGGGCCAGGCCGCCGCGTCGGCGAGGGCCCTGGCCACCACGTCGGCCTCACGGGTGAAATCCGTCCGGACGCCGGGGCGTCCGCTGCCGACCTGGGTGAACCAGCGGACGTTCTCCAGCGGGATCCCGGTCACGCACACGTCCTCGGCGGCCCGGCCCCGTGCGTCGACCGGCCGGTACGGGGCGTCGGTGACGGCCAGGCCTCCGGTGTCGAAGACGTCGCCGTCCCAGGTGTTGCGGTAGCTGGTGACCGTCCCCTGTCCGAGCAGGTCCCGGACGAGCGGCGAGGAGTCGGCGCGCACGTCCGGGACCGGGATCCGCGCGTCGACCAGCGCGTCGAGGAGCACCGGCTCCCCGGCGACCAGCGGTGAGGACGCCACGAACCGCCCGCTGTCCGGGTCGGCCGTGAAACGGGCCTTCGGCCCCACGATCCGCAGCACGCCCGCCCGTATCAGCGCGAGCACCTGCTGCACCCTGAACACCGGTGGGCCGCTGGACAGTTGGGCGCACAGCGGGGCGAAGTCGCCGAGGAAGTCGTCCCTGTGGGAGCGCGGGGTGAGCCCGCACCGGTCGACGGCGGCCCGCAGCACGTGCCGCAGCACCCGCAGCATCTCCACGGCGGCCTTGTGCGGATCGGTGACGTTGCCCCGCACGGCGCGTTCCAGATCGTCCTCCAGATGCCCGGTGAGGGCACGCTCGAAGGAGTCCCGGTCCGGGAAGGACGCCGCCCGGAAGGGGCGGGCCCAGGCGGCCAGGTCCACGGGGGCCGCGTCGGCCAGACCGTGGGCGGCCGCCACCCGCGTCACCACCTCGTCCGGCGCGGCACCGGGCGTCGCGTCCGTCTCGTGCAGCGCGGCCCGGACCGCGGCCTCGGTGTAGGCCCACGAGGCTCCCGCACCCCGCAGCGCGCGCAGCGCCGTCGCGTGGTGCACGAGCCCCATCTCCGCGCGCAGCCACGGCAGCACCTGGCGCGCGAAGTCGATCCGGCCCGCGGCCCGCAGCGCGGCGATCCGCTCCAGGGTGAACAGCCGGGGCGTGTACGTGTACTCGGGCGGCTTCTGGTTCACGCCGCGGGCCGGGATCGGCACACCGCTGCGTGATCCGGCCACGAGCAGCGGCTCGGCTCCGCCCGGCAGGTAGCGCAGCCCGGCCCCGTCGCGTTCGAAGCGGCCGCCGCGCCCCTCGGTGAGCAGGCTGACGACGTCGTAGAAGGCCATGCCGAGGCCGATGACGCCGACGGTGGAGCCCGCGGGCACGGTGTCGAGCGGCAGATCGGCCGCACTGTCCCCGGCGATGTGCACCAGGCCCTTCTCCCGTGCGAACGCGGCGAGCCGGCGCGTGTCGCCGCGGGGCAGCGGCTTGCCGTGGCCCGTGCTCAGGACCACCTGGTCCGCGGCGAGGACCCGGCCGTCGTCCAGTGTCAGGTTCCAGCCGCCGGCCCGCCGCCGCATCCGCTCGACCCGGGCGCGGACCGGGTGCAGCGCCGTGCCGGGCGGCATGCCTCGCCGCACCGCGGCGAACACGAACTCCAGGTACCGCCCGTACAGGGCCCGTCCGGCGTACGCGTGGGCACCGCCGACCCCCGGTTCGGCGGCGGCCCACCACTCGGCCAGGGACGGCCCGGCACCCGGTCCCGGCGGCGCCGTGCCGTCGGGGGGGCCGGAGAACATGGTCACGTCCCCCGCCGGGGTGTTCATCAGCAGGAGGGGCGACTGGTCGGTGCGCCAGATGCGGCCCGACCCGGGGGTGTGGTCGTCGACGGCGTAGACCTCGACCGGCCGGGGCAGCGTCCGGCCGGCCAGGCGGCAGGCCAGGCGCTCCAGCGCGGCCAGCCCCCGTGGGCCGGTCCCGACGACCGCGATGACGTGCGGGCGGCGATCGCCGTCAGGAGTGATCGGAACTTCAAGTGAACTGTTGAGCATGGGTGTTGGCGACCTCGTGTCGTTGTCAGCCGATCGATTGCATGAAGGGCGCGTAGCTCGGGAGCCGGCCGTCCGGCAGGGGACGGCCCCGCACCATGAACGTGCAACGGCCGGTCTCCCGCAGGCCGTGGCGTACCGCCCAGGCGCGCACCGTGCCGTCCGGCACGACGGGGCACTCCAGGCGCACGGCGCGGCCCCGGTCCCGTACGGCGATGTCCTCCACCAGCGCGCACAGGACGTCGGGCGTGGGTGCGACGACCGGGCCGACGGCCGTGCGGCCCGCGTTGTCCCAGGCCGCCGCGTAGCCGGTGACACGACCGTCCGGTGCCCGGACCACCCGGATCTCCCGCGCGAACTTCGCCAGCCGGTCCAGGAGGTGACCGCGGTCGAACCCCAGCAGAGCGGCGTCGGGGACGTGCAGTTCGCGGATGTCGCCGGGGGCGAGCGTCTGCACGCGAAGCGCTCCCGGGCGGGCCGGGGGCACGAACGTCCCCAGATGGGTGGCGACTTCGTGGCTCGCCCGGAAACCCAGCTTCTCGTACAGGGGGCGCCCCTCGTCGGTGGCGTAGAGGAAGACGGTGTCCGACCCGGCCGCCTCGTCCAGGAGACGCTCCATCAGCGCACGGCCGATGCCGCGCCCGCCGTGGTCCGAGCGGACCAGCATGAGCCCGACGACACCGGCCCGTGCCCCGAACCGGGTCAGGACGACCGCGCCGACGAGCTCACCGGTGTCCGGAGCGACCCACCCGTACCCCTCTCCCACCTCCAGCAACAACCGCCATCTGGCCTCCTCCTCGGGCCAGCCCCGGTCGACGGCCAACGCGAGGCAGGCCGGTACGTCCGACGGCTCCAGCCGCCGTATCCCGCTGTTCATCTCATTCCTCCGGTCGACGCTCCGCCGCCGACGACCCTGCCAGCCCAGCCGCCCCGCGCACCGCATCGGCGAATGGCCACGAGGGGTCACGGCAGCAATGGGACGCCGTATTCCCCTGGCAGCGGCAGGAGTTCGCCGTCCATGCTCGATGTGTGAAGACGCGAACGTTCGACCGTGACCAGATGACCTGGTCCTACGAAATGCACTTGCAGCCGTTGCTGAGCGCCCAGGACATTCCCGGGCTCCCTTTCGGCTCGGTATTCGGAAGTGTTCCGGCGAGAACCACATCGAAAAGGCACGCGCACCAGGACGGCGAGATATTCTTCGTGCTCGACGGCGAGGCCGTGGTCGTGCTCGGTGACGAGGAACGCACCCTGCGCAAGGGGGAGTCGGTCCACCTCACGCCCTTCTCCTTCCACGAGATCCGCAACGAGTCGGACGAACCCTTCGACCTGGTCTCGGTCTACTGGGACGACGCGGGCGCCGCCGCCCGCGCCCTGGACGAGCTGCCGGCCCGGAGCCAACTGCCCGAGCGCGTCCGCGTGTTCTGCCCGCCGCCCACGCCCAACGGCGGCCTGCACCTGGGCCATCTGGCCGGTCCCTACGTCCGCGCCGACCTGTTCGTCCGCGCCCTGCGCTCCATGGGCCGGCACGCCCGCTACGTCACCGGCACCGACGACCACCAGTCCTACGTGGCCACGGCGGGCCGTCTCACCGACCGCTCGCCGTCCTGCGTGGCCAAGGAGCAGGGCGACGGCATCGTCCGTACGCTGCACGGCGCCGGAGTCCACACCGACCGGCTCACCCGGCCGCTCGCCGACCCGGACCACACGCGCACCATGAGCGCCTGGTTCGACCGGCTGCTCGCCTCGCCTGCGGTGACCAGCCGCACCGAACCGACCGCGTACTGCGCCACCTGCGACCTCTCGCTGTTCCAGGCGTTCGCCCGGGGGACGTGCGCCGACTGCGCGGCCGACAGCGACGGCGAGATCTGCGAGGCGTGCGCCCGCCCCAACCAGGCCCGCGACCTGAAGGCGGTGCGCTGCCGCATCTGCCACACCCCCGCGACCACCCGCGAGGAGACGGCGCTGTGGCTGGACCTGGAGCACTTCGGTGAGGCGCTGCGCGCCCGCCTGAAGCGGATCGAGCTCTCCGCCGACCTGAGGGCCGTGGTGGAGCGACTGCTGGACGCGCCGGGAGGGCTCGCCCCGTACCGCCTGACCCGCACCGGCACCTGGGGGAGCGTCGTCGGCGACGACCCCGGCCAGCGCCTGGACCCCTGGGCCGACCTGGCGTTCACCTTCCTGGAGGCGTCCCGCGCCGAGACCGAGCGGTACGGCCCCGCCGACAACGCGCTCTTCCTCGGCCTCGACAACGGCTACTACTACGCCGTCCTGCTTCCCGCGCTCGCCCTGGCCGCCGGTGCCGAGGAACACCTTCCGGCGATGTACGTCACCAACAGGTTCCTACAGCTGAGCGGGCGCAAGTTCTCCACCAGCCGCGGCCACGCCGTCTGGGCCGACGAGGCACTGGCCCGCGGCGAGCGCGACGCGGTACGGGCGAGCCTGCTGCGCGCGGCCCCCGAGGGCCGGGAGACCGACATGTCCCGGGAGGTGGCCTCGAACAGCGGCGACGACCCGCTGTACCGCGCGGCCCGCGCCTGGCTGCACGGCTTCGCCGACGTGCGCGAGCGGCACGGGGACACGGTCCCGGGCACCGGTGCCTGGACGGTCGCCCAGCGCGAGTTCTACCGCCAACTGGGTTCGATGACCGCCGAGCTGGACGGGACGCTGCTGCCGGAAGCGTTCTCGGCCCGTGGTTACGTACGGCTCCTCGACACCTTCGTCGAGCGCGCCGAGGAGTTCCGCGTCACCCAGGAGCCGCTGCGCGCGATCGCCTCGCAGGGCGAGGAGACACGCACCAGCCTGGCCCTCGAGTACCTGGCCGCCAAGGCGTTCGCCGCCCTGGCCTGGCCGGTCCTGCCCGACCTCGCGCAGCGCGTGCACGACTGGCTGGGCCTGTCCGGCACCCCCGTCCGCGAGTCCGCCTGGACCTTCCTGCCCTCGGGCACGAACCCCGCCACCGCCTCCCCGCTGAAGTCGAAGACGGAGACGAACGCATGACCCACTGCCACGACATCATCGGCATCGGTTTCGGCCCGGCCAATCTTTCCCTCGCCATCGCGCTGGAGGAGGATTCCGCCGGACTCGACATGCTGTTCCTGGAGTCCTCCGCGCCGGACACGCCGTGGCAGAGCGGAATGATGCTGCCCGGATCCGACATCCAGAACCACCCGGTGCGGGATCTGGTGTCCCTGCGCAATCCGCGCAGCCGCTACAGCTTCATCAATTACCTTTTCGAGAACGGCCGGCTGCTCGAACACCTCAATCTCCCGGCCGAATTCCCGCTGCGCAAGGAATACGCCCGGTACATCACCTGGGTGGCCGGGCATTTCAGCCGGTACGTGGAGTACGGGACCCGGGTCACCGAGGTCGGCGTCGAGCAGGGGGAGGACGGCCCCGTGTACCGGGTGACGGACTCCGCCGGGCGTACCCGGTACGCGCGTGCGCTCGTGGTCGGGACGGGCCGCCCGCCCTACGTGCCGCCGCCCTTCGACGCGCTCCCCGAGGACCCGCGCGTCTGCCACCTCACCCGCTATCTGCCCACACTCGCGGCCCTGGCGGACCCGCCCCGCAGCATCGCCGTCGTCGGCGCCAGCCAGAGCGCCGTGGAGCTGACGCTCGACCTCAACCGCCGCTTCCCCGACGCGCAGGTCACCGTGTACGCGCGCTCGCACTCCCTGCGCGAGAAGGACACCAGCCCCTTCAGCGAGGAGGGCTACTTCCCCGGCTTCACGGACTACTACTACCGGGCGGACCGCGCGGGAAAGCGGGCCCTGGACGCCTACATGAGGCCCACGAACTACTCCGCCGCCGACGGGGACGTCCTGCGCGAGCTGTACCTGCTCATGTACGAGCACCGGCTCGACGGCGAGGAACGCATCCGCGTCCTGGGCAACCGGAGCATCACCCGGGTGACCTGCGGCCCCGACGGCGTCGACATCTCGGCGACCGAGACGATCACGGGGGAGCGCGAGACCCGGCGGGCCGACCTGGTGGTCCTCGCCACCGGCTTCCGCGACCTCGGCCCCGGGCCGGACCAGGAGCACTTCCCGCGCGTCGTGAGCGGTGTCGCCGACCGTTTCGCCCACGACGCCGAGGGCTACCCGCGCGTCTCCGCCGAGTACCTGGCCGAGCCGGCGCTCGCCGGGACGCCGCCGCTGTTCCTCAACGGCCTGTGCGAGTCCTCGCACGGCATCGGCGACGCGGGTTCCTTCAGCCTGCTCTCGCTGCGCGCCGGGACCATCGGCGACAGCCTGCGCAAGCTGGCCCGCTGACCCGGCCAGCCGACCGACCGCCGCCCGGCCGTCCGCCCGACCGACGAAGGAGAACCTCCGTGTCAGCCATCCTCGCCCCGTCCGTGATCGACAGGACCGACCAGCTCCCCGAGGCTGCGAGGGAATCCGAGGTCCGCAGCTACAGCCGCGAGTGGCCCGTACAGTTCGCGCACGCCCGTGGCGCCCGGGTCCAGGACGTCCAGGGGCGCAGCTATCTGGACTTCTTCGCGGGTGCCGGAACCCTCAACTACGGCCACAATCCGCCCGCCCTCAAAGAGGCGCTGCTGTCGTACGTGGCGGGCGACGGCATCACCCACAGCCTCGACCTCTTCACGGCCGCCCGCACGGAGCTGCTCACCGCCCTGCAACAGCACGTACTGACCCCGCGCGGCCTGGACTACCGCGTCATGTTCCCGGGCCCCACCGGCACCAACAGCGTGGAGGCCGCGCTCAAACTCGCCCGCAAGGTCACCGGCCGTTCCTCGGTGGTGGCCTTCACCGGCGCCTTCCACGGGATGTCGCTCGGCTCCCTCTCGGTGACCGGCAGCGAGTCCAAGCGGGCCGGGGCGGGCGTCCCGCTCGCCGGGGTCCACCGCATGCCCTACGACGGGTTCGCGGGCGGCACCGTCAACGGCCCCGCCCTCCTCGACGCGATGCTGCGCAGCGGCAACAGTGGCCTGGACCGGCCCGCCGCCGTCATCGTCGAGACGGTCCAGGGCGAGGGCGGCGTCAACGTCGCCTCGCCCGAATGGCTCGCCGAGCTGTCGGACGTGTGCCGGCGCCACGACATGCTGCTGATCGTCGACGACGTCCAGATGGGATGCGGACGCACCGGCCCCTTCTTCAGCTTCGAGACGGCGGGCATAGTGCCCGACATCGTCTGCCTGTCCAAGGCGCTGAGCGGGTACGGCCTGCCCATGTCGCTGACGCTGTTCAGGTCCGAACTCGACGTGTGGGAACCGGGCGAGCACAACGGCACGTTCCGCGGCCACAACCTCGCCTTCGTCACCGCGGCCGCCGCCCTGCGCTCGTACTGGCGGGACAACGCCCTGGAGAACTGGACGGCGCACCGGGCCGGACACGTCGAGGAGCGGCTGCGCGAGGTGGCCCTCCGTCACGAGGGTCTCGGCGCGCGGGTACGCGGGCGGGGCCTGGTGTGGGGGCTGGAGTTCAGGGATCCGGAACTGGCCCGCCGCGTGGGCCGGGCCGCCTTCACCCGCGGGCTGCTGGTGGAGACCTCCGGCGCCCGTGACGAGGTGCTCAAACTGCTGCCACCGCTGACCGTGTCCGACGCCGAACTCGACGAGGGCCTGGAGATCGTCGCCGAGTCGGTGACGGCCGCGGCCAAGGACCGAGCCCCCCAGGAGGCCCGTACATCATGACGACCGCTGCCGTTCCCTTCTCCGTCCGTGCCGAACACGTCGAACTGGTCCGGGACACCCGGTTCCCCGGCGAGGTCCTCGCGGGCGACCCCGTGATGAGCACGGCCGTGCTGTGGGCCTCACCGGACCGCAAGGTGGTCCGCGGCGTCTGGAACTGCGAACCGGGCAGGTTCACCTGGGAGTTCCCGCGCAACGAGACCCTGGTCGTGGTGCGCGGCAGCGCCCGCGTCCAGGTCGAGGGCGGTCCGGAACTGACCTTGTCCCCCGGTGACATGGCCGCGTTCCGGGCCGGCGACCGCACGGTCTGGGAGGTCACCGAGTCCCTGCGCAAGGTTTTCTTCATCGACTCCGAGAACTGACGAAGAACCGACGAAGAACCGACGAGGCCACCCGCGCACGAGCGAGGCGGCACCCGAGGCACACTGCCATCGGGTGCCGCCTCGCTGTCGTGGCCGGCCCGTTCGGACATTCCGATGGGTCGATCCGGATCGGGCCGTGAGCCGCTCGTTCCCGATGTCCCGGGCATGTTTCTCCGGTGATGTGGACACACTCCACCCCGTGGGCCCCGAACCCGCCGGAACCCGTCGGCCGACGGAATCCGGGGAGTGCCGTCATCTCGCGTCCGGTGGCCGCCACGCGTCCGCCGCCTCTTCGCCGCCAGGTCGTTGACCAGGGGGAACGCGGAAATTCGACTGGAGCTTTAGCAGTCGTTCCGGTAATGGTCAAGACGCCGATTCAGGTGACTTTTTCTGCTTCTCGCGCCGCCCGCATGATGGTTCTCGTCGAGGTCCCTCACCGGAAGAACGGAAAGCGGAATCCCAAGTGGAATCCGTTCCGTCCTCCGGTGATTCCGCGAGAACCGGAATGAGGAGAGAAGCGTGCGAATAAGCATCGCGAACCGTTTGACGCCGGCCTGGAGCGAGGCCAGCGATTTCGCCCGGGAAAGGTATTCCAAGGCGTTCGGCGCCGATGTGATACCGGCCCCGGACTATTTCATCGTCGCGGTCGACGACCCCGCGTCGGAAGACCAGGCGGCCCCTCTGCTGGCCTGCGTGGGCATGACCTTCGACTCGGAGCGCGGCTTCTTCTCCGAGCGCTACCTCGGCGGCGAGCCCGTCGAGGAGGCCGTCGCGCGAGTCACCGGCACGTCCTGCAGCCGTGACTCCATCGTGGAGATCGGCTCGCTCGCCGGCGGCGGCAACCAGTCGGGCCTGGAGCTGATCCGGCTCACCCCGATCGTCGCCTGGTGCCAGGGCCTCAAGTACATCCTGTGCACCGCCACCGGTCAGCTCAGCCGCACCCTGGACCGGCTCGGCATCCCCTTCAAGCCGATCGCCTCCGCCGACTCCGGCACGATGGAGGAGTTCGAGCGGCAGCGCTGGGGGACGTACTACCAGCAGACCCCGCGCACCGGCGTCATCCCGCTGCACGCGATCGGCGCGCTGCTCTCGTCGACCACCGGCCGCTACCGGTTCGCCGACCTGGACATCGAACTCACCAGCGGTCGCCGGGAGAAGGTGCTGCTCGATGCCGCAGCCTGAGGACATCACCACGCCCGGACCCCTCATGGAAGAGCACGTCGCTGCCGCCCTGGCCGACCCCGCCGCGCAGGAGCTCCCGCTCGTCGAGGTCCTCGGCGCCGACGGGAACGTCGCCGTCCGCTACACCTACCGGCAGACCGCGCTCGCCGTGGCCGCGCTGCGCTCCCTGCTGGACAGGTGGCCGGCCCGCGGCGAACAGCTCAAGGTGGGCGTGGCCATGGCCAACACCCCGGAGTTCCTCGTCGCGGACCTGGCCCTGATCCAGCACCACGCCGTCGAGGTCCCGGTCCCGCTGGCCTTCTCCGCCGAGCAGGCCGCCGGACTGCTGGACGGCATCGACATCCTGCTGACCGACCAGGCCGGCTACGAGCGGCTGCAGGAGTGGTCCGCGCAGGACCCCGTGGTCTCCAGCGGTTGCGGACACCTCCTCGTCGACGTCGAGGAGCTGCTGGAGACACCCGCGCCCGCGCACTTCCTGCGCCCCGCGCCGGCCGCGCCGCCGGGGACGGACTGGATCTGCAAGGTCATCCACACCTCCGGCACCACCTCGCACCCCAAGGGCGTGCGCATCCGCTCGGCCGGCGTCCGGTCCCTGGTGGACTCCCTGCACCGCGAGATGCCCGCGGGCGCCTACACCCGCTATCTCTCGCTGGTCCCCTTCAGCCTGCTGATCGAGCAGGTCACCGCCGTCTACCTGGTCCTCGCCGACCGCGGCACGACCGTCCTGCTGCCGCAGTCCGTCCCGCTGGTGGGCACCTCCGCGAACGCCCCCGCACGGGTACTGCCGTATCTCGCGGCGGCCACCCCCAGCGCCCTGGTCGTCACCCCCGCCCTGGCCGACGTGGTCGCCACCGAGGCGGAACGCGTCGCCCCCGGCGGGGGAGCGGACCGGGCGGCGACCGCCGAGGCCCTCTTCGGCCGTTCCCCGGCCCCGCTGGTCTGCTGCGGCGGAGCACCCATCACCCCCGAGGTCCTGCACCGCCTGGAGGCCCACGGCATCACCGTGTACGAGGGGTACGGGCTCAGCGAGAACAGCTCGGTGGTCTGCTGGAACACCCCCTCGGCGCGCCGCGTCGGCACCGTGGGCCGCCCGCTGCCGCACGTCACGGTGCGCCTCGACGACGACGGCGAACTGCTGGTGCGCAGCGCCTCCCTGTTCGCCGGCTACACCCGCACCGACCCCTCCAGCTGCGCCCTGGACGACGACGGCTGGCTGCACACCGGCGACCTCGCGACCGTCGACGACGACGGATACGTACGCATCGTCGGCCGCAAGAAGAACGTCATCATCACCGCCTCCGGCCGCAACGTCGCACCGGAGTGGGTCGAGGCCTCGTACACCACCCTGCCCTTCGTCCGCGCGGTCGCCGTCTGCGGGGACGGACTCACCGCGCTGCGCGGCCTGTTCCTGGTGGAACCGGGCACCGACCCCGTCCAGGCCGCCAAGGAGATCGACGCGCACGGCGAGCGGCACCTGTCGGCCGTCGAACGGGTCCACGACCCGCGGCTGTTCACCGTCGACGAGGAACTGTACGCACGGTTCTTCACGGTGACCGGCCGGCCCCGGCGGCCGGTGATCGCCGGCCTCCTCGCCGAGGCGGCGGCCGCATGAGCGGCTCCAGACCACATCCGCACCACAGCACCCAACCACCCGCGTGCACAAGCACATTGAGGAGACCGACACAGTGATAGCAGGCGTTGACCTCATACGTTACGGAAACGGGCTCGGAAAGATCGTCATGGCGCGTCCGGGCGGCACCCTCGCCGAGCTTCAGCCCAAGCACGTGATGAACGTCCTTGCCGAGACCGGGTTCCTGCTCTTCCGCGGCTTCGAGCCCAGCCTGGAGGAGTACTCCGCATTCGTGCGGGCCCACTCCGACAAGGTCACCCTCGACCCGGCCCGCACCTTCTTCGGCGGCAACGTCGCCCAGAAGGTCGACGCCGGCGTCGAGGCGCTCGGACTGCACATCGAGAACGGCAACAGCCCGTTCGTGCCGACGCTGACCTGGTTCCTGTGCGAGAAGGCGGCCCGCTCCGGCTCGCAGACCACCATCTGCGACGGCTACGCCGTCTGGGAGAAGTTCAGCCAGCAGGCCAAGAACGCGTTCAAGGAACAGGACGTGGTCTTCACCCGGCGGGTCAGCGAGCCGATGTGGAAGGCGTTCACCCAGTACCAGCTGGCCGAGACCAAGGACGTCGACGACATCACCCCGGGCGACGTCCAGTCCCTCGCCACCGGCCCCGGGCACACCACCTTCCGCCTCGACGAGGACGGCTACCTCACCTACGCCTACCGCACCCGTGCCGTGCACCCCACGCTGTTCGGCCGGCGCCAGTCCTTCGCCAACAGCATTCTCGGGCCGTCGTACAACTACGAGCCCCCGAAGATCACGTTCGCGGACGGCAGCGACCTGCCGGAGTGGCTGTGGGACGAGGTCCGCGACGTCACCGAGTCGGTCACCCAGGAGATCAACTGGGTCGACGGCGACGTCGTCCTGGTCGACAACACCCGGGTGATGCACGGCCGCCGTGCCGTGGAGGACACCGACCGCAGCATCTACAACTCGCAGAGCTACGCGGCCGCGCGCCTGCTGAACGCCCTCGGCAACCAGTTCGGCGAGTGCACCACGGAGATCCTGCCGGGCGTTCCCGCCTGAGCACGGCCCTCCGCGGCTCCGGTGCCGCGCACCCGCGCGAACAGAAGGGAGGTCCCATGAACTGATTCCGGTTCTCTCCCTCGACACAGACCGTCCCGGGGCAGGGGCTTCATCCCCCGCCGCCCCGCCCCGGGGCGTCCCCCGTCTCCTCTCCCGGAAGGGAAGCACCATGAGCTCCAGCACCGGTACCGGACGGCTGCGCTCGGCTCCCGGCCCCCGGCACACCCGCATACTCGGAGTCGGCGCCTACCGGCCCGTACGAGTGGTCACCAACGACGAGATCGCCCCCCGCATCGGCTCGTCGGACGAGTGGATCGTCTCCCGCTCGGGCATCCGCACCCGCCACTGGGCGGGCCCCGACGAGACCCTCGCCGACATGTCCGCCATCGCCGGCGGCAAGGCCCTCGCCGAGGCCGGCGTGGCACCCGACGGGATCGGCTGCGTCCTGCTCGCCACCTCCACCCACTTTCGCCAACTGCCCGCCGGCGCCACCGAGATCGCCGACCGGATCGGCATCCGGGGCGCGGCCGCCCTCGACGTCTCGGCCGCCTGCGCCGGCTTCACCCACGCCCTCGCCCTCGCCTCCGACATGGTCCGTGCGGGGACCGTCGACCATGTCCTGGTCATCGGTGCCGAGCGGATGTCCGACCTGCTCGACCACGACGACCGCAGCACCGCCTTCCTCTTCGGGGACGGCGCCGGAGCCGTCGTCGTGGGCCCCTCCGACACGCCCGGCATCGGACCGGTCGTCTGGGGCGCCGACGGCTCCCGGGCCGACGTCATCACCCAGAGCGCCGACTGGCGGCGGCTGCGCCACGACCCGGGCCACCGCTTCCCCGCCCTCACCATGCAGGGCCCCACCGTCTTCCGCTGGGCCTCCGGCACCATGGCCGAGGTCGCTGCCGAGACCCTCGAACGCAGCGGCCTCACGGCCGGCGACCTCACCGCGCTCATCCCGCACCAGGCCAACCTGCGCATCACCGACGCCCTGGTCAGGACCCTGAAACTGCCCGACACCGTCGCCGTCGCCCGTGACGTCGTCGACACCGGCAACACCTCCGCCGCCTCGATCCCGCTCGCCATGGAACGCCTCCTCGGCGACGGCCGGGTCACCTCCGGCGGCCTGGCCCTGCTCATCGGCTTCGGCGCAGGCCTCTCGTACGCCGCCCAGGTCGTCACCCTGCCCTGAACCGCCCCGCCTCCCGAGCCCAGAACCCCATGAAGGGAACCAGCCATGCACACCACCGACGAGATCCTCGCCGCCGTCGCCGAGGCCGTGCACGAGATCGCCGGGCCGGACGTCCACGAGGTCCGGCCGGACAAGTCGTTCGCCGACGACCTCGACGTCGACTCCCTCGCCATGGTCGAGATCACCCTGGCCCTCGAGGAGCGCCTGGGCGTCGCCATCCCCGACTCCGAGGCCAAGAACCTGGTCACCGTCGGCGACGCGGTGGAGTGGATCGGCGCCGCGCAGACGGGCGCCGCGGCATGAGCGGGCACCGCGTCGCCGTCACCGGGCTCGGCGCGACCACCCCGCTGGGCGGCGACGCCGAGTCGAGCTGGTCCGCGCTGCTCGCGGGGAAGTCCGGCGTGCGCCTGCTGGAGGAGGAGTGGGCGCTGGAGCTGCCGGTGCGGATCGCCGCGCCCGTCGCCGTCGATCCCGGCGACGTCCTGGACCGGGCCGAGGCGCGGCGCCTGGACCGGGCGACCCGGCTGGCGGCCGTCGCCGCCCGGGAGGCCTGGGCCGACGCCGGTGCCCCCGACGTCGATCCGGTACGGCTCGGGGTGGTCGTCTCCTCCGCGCTCGGCGGTGTCACCAGCCTGCTGGGTGCCCACGACACGCTGCGCGCCAAGGGGCCCCGCCGTGTCTCGCCCGTCACCGTGCCGATGCTGATGCTCAACGGAGCCGCCGCCCACCTGGCGATGACCTACGGTGCCCGGGCGGGCGCGCACGCGCCGGCGAGCGCCTGCGCCTCGGGCGCGGAGGCGATCGGACAGGCGGCCCGGATGATCCGGGCCGGGGAGGCCGACATGGTGATCGCCGGAGGCTGCGAGGCGGCCGTCCACCCGCTGTTCCTCGCCGCCTTCGCGTCGATGACCGCGCTGTCCGGGCGTGAGGACGACCCGGCCGCCGCGTCCCGGCCCTTCGACCGGGACCGGGACGGGTTCGTGCTCGGCGAGGGCGCCGGCATCGTCGTGCTGGAGTCCGCCGAGCACGCGGAGCGCCGGGGCGCGCGCGTGCACGCCTACCTGGACGGTGTGGGCACCACCGCCGACGCTCACCACATCGCCCAGCCCGAGCCGGACGGCCGGGACGTGGCACGGGCGATCCGACTGGCCCTGGCGGACGCCGGACTGACCCCCGACGACATCGTCCACGTCAACGCGCACGCCACCTCCACCCCGCACGGGGACCTCGCGGAGGCGGCCGCCCTGCGCAGTGCGCTCGGCGCCAGGGCGGCGCACGTACCGGTCTCCGGCACCAAGGCGGCCACCGGGCACCTGCTCGGCGGCGCCGGTGCCGTGGAGGCGGTCTTCACGGTGCTGGCCCTGCGCGACCGCCTCGCCCCGCCCACCCGCACCGTCGAGAACCTCGACGCGGAGATCGAGGGCGTCCTGGACGTCGTCCGTGAGGAACCCCGCCCCCTGCCGCCCGGACCGGCCGCGGCGCTGGACGACTCCTTCGGCTTCGGCGGGCACAACGTGGTGCTCGCGTTCCGGGCCTCGGCCTGACACCTCCCCCCCGCCCCGTGCCGTCCCCCGTACCGGGGGGCGGCACGGGGCCTTCGCGTCCGGTCCCGGGCACCCGGCCTCGGGGACCCGGAACGGACCGGCCGTGACCGAAGGCCCCGGACGCGTGGACGGCCGGCGCTCGTGCGCGGACCGGGGCGACCTCCGGTCGTGGCCGAGCGGCTCTCCCCGGATTTCCGCGGGCGCCGACCGGTTCCGGGGATCCGGACCGTCCGAGGCACCGTGCGGGCGGGGACGGACGCACCGTGGTGGCCCGGGCGCGTGTTCGTCCAGGCACCCGGGTGCTGCGGTGCCGGGACGGCCCGGGCGATCGTGCGTGCCGGCGACCACCGGTACCCGGGGGCACGGTCCGGCCGAGGCCGTACCGAAGGAGGTGGACGTGCGCGCCTCCTGCCGGGCCGGGCCGGGCGCGGGCCACCGCTGTGCAGGGACAGGCGTGCTGTCACCCCGTGGGAGCACCGGCGGCAGGTCCATGGGCCGCCCGGCCGGAACGTGGACACGCCTGAGCGCCACGCCGTCTCGGCGTGGCGCTCGGTACGGTCGGGCGTTGTGCGCCGCGGTGAGCCCGGCCGAGTGGTCCGGGCTCCTGTCCGCCGGGCCGTCCCGCCGGTGCTCACCACGGCCGTCCCGGAGGGCGGAGCGCCCGGCATCCGGTCCGTCACGTCGGCCGGGACCGCGTGGGGTCCGGCCACGCGGT
>NZ_KZ626916.1 GCF_002911015.1 Streptomyces populi | reverse complement strand
TGTGGGCCAGTCGGTGGACGGTGTGCTTCCGGCTGCGGTGTCGGGGCCCTCGCGAGGCCGGTGAGCTGGGAGGATCCGGCTCCATGCGACCCGTACGACAAAATGATAAAACCGGCGCAAACGGGGCTGGTGTGCGTCGGGGGGTCGGCGTGCTCGCCCTCGTCCTCCTCGCCTCCGGCTGCGCCGGGACCGGCGCGGCCCCCGCCCCCGGAGCCGACGGCACCGGAGCGGCCCCCGTCCTGCGGGCCGGACCGCAGGCGGCCCCCGCCCGCGCCCTCGCCGCGTACGCCTCCCGGCTCCGTCTGGCGCAGGCCCGGCGCGCCGCCGTCGCACGGCACTGGGGACTGGCCGAGGTGCCGCTGACGCCCCCGGCGCCGCCCGCCAGGAAGCCGGTCGTCCAGGCCCGCGAGGGGTTCGAGGTCGACGGCCAGAAGGAACTGGGGCTGCCGCCGGTCTTCACGACCGTCCCCACCGAGGACAAGGTCGTCTTCCTCACCGTCGACGACGGCGCCGAGAAGGACCCCGCGTTCCTGCGGATGATGAGCGACCTGAAGATCCCGTACACCGCCTTCCTCAGTGACTTCCTCGTCGAGGACGACTACGGGTACTTCCGGAGGATGCGCGACCGCGGCGTCACCCTCGACAACCACACGCTGCACCACCCCTACCTGCCCGCGCTGTCCTACGCGCGGCAGAAGCGCGAGATCTGCGGCATGCAGGACGTGATGGAGAAGCAGTTCGGCAGACGTCCGGCCGTCTTCCGCCCGCCGTACGGCAACTACGACCAGGACACCCTGCGCGCCGCCAAGTCCTGCGGCATCAGGTACGCGCCCCTCTGGAACGAGGAGGTCTTCCCCGACCACTGGGAGTACCGCGAGGAGGACCGGGAGCTGCACCCCGGCGACATCGTCCTCACCCACTTCCAGGGCCGCGGCCAGTGGAAGGGAACCATGCCCGACGTGGTCCGCCGCTTCCTGAGGACGGTCACCGCCGAGGGGTACGCGGTCGCACGCCTGGAGGACTACCTGTGAGGGCGCCCGGAGGGTTCTCCGCGCGGGCGAGGGCGCGGGCGCGGGCGAGGGCGAGGGCGAGGGTGCCGGCCGCCGGGCTGCTCGTGGCGGTCCTGCTCAGCGGCTGCGCGCAGTCCGTCGACCCCATCGAACGCCTCGGCAAGAAGGCGGCCCAGCGGGTGCACCCGACGGAGTCGGCGTACCGCCGCTGGGGTCTCGCCAGCCCGCTCGCGTCGGCGCCGGAAGCCCCCGCCCGGGCCGGCGCGCGCACCGCCGACACGGAACTGCCGCCCGTCGTCGACCAGGTGCGCACCCGCGACAAGGTGGTCTTCCTGACGTACGACGACGGGGCGGAGCGCGATCCGCGGTTCGCCGACATGGTCCGTGAACTGCGCCTGCCGGTCAGCGTGTTCCTCACGGACCGGGTCGCCGGTCCCGGGTACGGGCACCTCGCCCGGCTGCGCGCGGTCGGCGCGAGCGTCCAGAACCACACCCTCGACCACGCCGTCCTGCGCGGTCTGCCCTACGCCGGCCAGCGCGCCGAGATCTGCGGACAACAGGACAAGCTCGCCCGGCGCTTCGGCGTCCGGCCCCGGCTGCTGCGGCCCCCGTACGGCAGGTACGACGAGACCACCCTGCGCGCCGCCGCCGACTGCGGAGTCGCCGCGCTCGTCCTCGGCAGGGCGGCCGACGCGCACCGGCTCCGTCCGGGTGACGTCCTCTCCGGCCCGGGCGGACCCGGTCCGACGGAGGCGACGCTCCGGCTGCTCCGGAGGATCCAGCGCGAGGGCTTCACCGTGGCGCGGCTGGAGGACTACCTCTAGGGACGCCGGGCGGGGAACGGTCTTCTGGATGCGCCCGTTCGGTGCGGTTCCGGGCCTTCCGGCCCACGCCACGCCGGACGCCTTTGGCACTCCGCTTGACCGAGTGCTAATCGCAGTCATAGTCTCAGGTCTGGCACTCCCCCCTGGAGAGTGCCAACAGCGACGGGCAGGTCCGGCACCCGCGACGACGGATCGACCTGGTCGCCACCTCAGACAGTTAACCCCGTGAGATCTCCGAAGGGGGAGGTCGGATCGTGACGACCGCCAGCTCCAAGGTTGCCATCAAGCCGCTCGAGGACCGCATCGTGGTCCAGCCGCTCGACGCCGAGCAGACCACGGCCTCCGGCCTGGTCATTCCCGACACGGCGAAGGAGAAGCCCCAGGAGGGCGTCGTCCTGGCCGTTGGTCCGGGCCGCATCGAGGACGGCAAGCGTGTCGAGCTCGACGTCGCCGTCGGCGACATCGTTCTCTACAGCAAGTACGGCGGCACCGAGGTGAAGTACAACGGCGAGGAGTACCTCGTCCTCTCGGCTCGCGACGTGCTCGCGATCATCGAGAAGTAATTCACCTGGTAAGGGAGTTCGGGGCCTTCCCCCGGACGACCCCGCACCAAGCATTGCAGTGAACTGCGCCCCTGGCCCCCGCGACCATCAACAGCCGGGCGCCGGGGGCGCAGTTCGTTTCTCCATCATTTTCCGAGAGGGCTGAACCGCTCCCATGGCGAAGATCCTGAAGTTCGACGAGGACGCCCGTCGCGCCCTTGAGCGCGGCGTCAACAAGCTTGCCGACACGGTGAAGGTGACGATCGGCCCCAAGGGCCGCAACGTCGTCATCGACAAGAAGTTCGGCGCTCCCACCATCACCAACGACGGTGTGACCATCGCCCGTGAGGTCGAGGTCGAGGACCCGTTCGAGAACCTCGGTGCCCAGCTGGTGAAGGAGGTGGCGACCAAGACCAACGACATCGCGGGTGACGGTACGACCACCGCCACCGTGCTCGCCCAGGCGCTCGTGCGCGAGGGCCTGCGCAACGTCGCCGCGGGTGCCTCCCCGGCGCTGCTGAAGAAGGGCATCGACGCGGCCGTCAAGGCGGTCTCCGACGAGCTCCTCGCCACCGCGCGCCCGATCGACGAGAAGTCCGACATCGCCGCCGTCGCCGGTCTGTCCGCCCAGGACCCGCAGGTCGGCGAGCTCATCGCCGAGGCGATGGACAAGGTCGGCAAGGACGGTGTCATCACCGTCGAGGAGTCCAACACCTTCGGCCTGGAGCTCGACTTCACCGAGGGCATGGCCTTCGACAAGGGCTACCTGTCCCCGTACATGGTGTCCGACCAGGAGCGTATGGAGGCCGTCCTCGACGACCCGTACATCCTCATCCACCAGGGCAAGATCAGCTCCATCCAGGACCTGCTGCCGCTGCTGGAGAAGGTCATCCAGTCGAACGCCTCCAAGCCGCTGCTGATCATCGCCGAGGACGTCGAGGGCGAGGCCCTGTCGACCCTGGTCGTGAACAAGATCCGCGGCACGTTCAACGCCGTCGCCGTGAAGGCCCCCGGCTTCGGTGACCGCCGCAAGGCCATGCTCGGCGACATCGCCACCCTCACCGGTGGTCAGGTCATCGCCGAGGAGGTCGGCCTCAAGCTCGACCAGGTCGGCCTGGACGTGCTCGGCAGCGCCCGCCGCGTGACCATCACCAAGGACGACACCACCATCGTCGACGGTGCCGGCAGCGCGGACGAGGTCGTCGGCCGCGTCAACCAGATCAAGGCCGAGATCGAGAACACGGACTCCGACTGGGACCGCGAGAAGCTCCAGGAGCGCCTCGCGAAGCTGGCCGGCGGCGTGTGCGTGATCAAGGTCGGCGCCGCCACCGAGGTGGAGCTGAAGGAGAAGAAGCACCGTCTGGAGGACGCCATCTCCGCGACCCGCGCCGCGGTCGAGGAGGGCATCGTCTCCGGTGGTGGCTCCGCGCTCGTCCACGCCGTCAAGGTCCTCGAGGGCAACCTCGACAAGACCGGCGACGAGGCCACGGGTGTCGCGGTCGTCCGCCGCGCCGCCGTCGAGCCGCTGCGCTGGATCGCCGAGAACGCCGGCCTGGAGGGCTACGTCATCACCTCCAAGGTCGCCGACCTCGACAAGGGCCAGGGCTTCAACGCCGCCACCGGCGAGTACGGCGACCTGGTCAAGGCCGGCGTCATCGACCCGGTGAAGGTCACCCGCTCCGCCCTGGAGAACGCCGCCTCCATCGCCTCCCTGCTCCTCACGACCGAGACCCTGGTCGTCGAGAAGCCGGCCGAGGAAGAGGCCGACGCCGGCCACGGCGGTCACGGCCACTCCCACTGACGCACACCGGAGCCGGTGCCGGGTCCCCGTCCGGGGACCCGGCACCGAACCGGCCCGCGTAGCTTCGCCCCGCCGTTCCCACGGCGGGGCGAAGTGCTGTCCGGCGGGCGTGCCCGACCTGTCGGCCGACGCACGGCTCGGCGGCCCGGCCGGGCACACGTTGCTTCCGGTGGTCAGGCCGGCGGTGATGCCGAGAGCCCGGTGGCAGGTGAACGCGCGAGGCGACCGGCCGCCCCTCTCGTGCCCGTACCCGAATCACCCGCTCGCGGTGCCGGGGTGAGGCGCGTTGCGGTCGCCATGGTCACGGACGCGAGCCGGACGCCTGGAAAAGCCTCCGGTCCCGGTGTCCGGGACCGGAGGCTCCGCCCCTCGCGGGTCCACGGAAGCCGATGGCTCAGCCGCCCATCGCGTCCAGCGCGCCGAGATCCGCCATCAGGCCCAGCCGGTCGTACTCCCACCAGCCCTCGACGATCTTTCCGTCCTCCCCGCACCGGAAGATGGTCGTGCCGGTCATGGAGATCTGCTTCCCGGACGCCGGGATACCCCTGAAGTCGCCCGTGTGCGTACCGTTCCAGGTCCACCGCGTGCAGACGCGGTCGCCCTCGGTGATCTGGTCGTCGATGGTGAACGTGAAGTCGAAGCCGCCGCGCCACATCTCCATCTCGCGCCGGATCGCGTCGCGTCCGATGGTGTCCTGCTCGTTGGCGGGATCGTGGTCGTGATAGCTCTCCGCCATGAGTCCGTCGAGCGGCGCCAGCTCACCCGGGGCGCCCATCGCCGCGAAGAGCCTGCGGACGTTCTCCGCGTTGAGCTGGTCGTCGCGCACCACTTCCAGATCCGTGAACGTCGGCATCTCGTCGCAGAGCGCCACCATCTCCTGGAAGATCTTCTCGGTCTCCGGCATGTTCGAGTTCTTCATCGCCTCCTCGTACGACGGGAACTCCACGATCTCCACGAAGTGGTTGGCGTCGGAGCGGTCCTTGCCGATGACGCTGTGCGTCGCGGTCCGTCGCCCCTGGGTCTTCTCGACCCATGTGTCCATCAGCTGGTTCATCTCGTCGAACCGACTCGTCTTGCAGTCGATCAGCTGTACGAAAGTCATGGCGTCGCCTCCGGCCCCTGGTCCGGTCGAATCCCCTTCAATCCTCCCACCGGAGGACCGGCACCACCCACCGCACGATCATCGCGAGCGCCCGCTCCGGGGGAAGGCCCGGTTCACTGCGGCCCGTACTTCCGCCCGGTCCTCGACGAGATCCCGCCCAGCAGCGCGTTCGGCGTCACCTTCACCACGCCCATCAGCGCCTTGTAGCGCGGATCCGGGATGGACAGGGTCTTCCCGCGCGCCAGGTCGGCGAGCGCCGACGCGACCAGCTTGTCGGCGTCCAGCCACATCCAGTTCGGGATGTTGTCCGTACCCATGCCGGCCCGCTCGTGGAACTCGGTGCGCACGAAGCCGGGAGCCAGCGCCATCAGCCGCACCCCGCTGCCCGCGAGGTCCTTCGCCGCGCCCTGCGTGAACTGCACGACCCACGCCTTCGAGGCCCCGTACGTACCCCGCGGCACGAACGCGGCCACCGAGGCCACGTTGACGACACCGCCCCGGCCCCGCTCCCGCATCGCCTCGGTCGCCGCCGACGTCAGCCGGAGCACCGCCTCGCAGTGCACCTTGAGCATCTTCAGCTCGTCCGCCATCGACACGTCCAGATAGCGGCCCTTGTTGCCGAAGCCGGCGTTGTTGACCAGCAGGTCGACCGGGTTCTTGCGGTCGGACAGACGGGCGGCGACCGCCTCGATGCCCTCGTCCGTCGCCAGGTCCGCCGTGAGCACCTCCGCCTCGACGCCGTGCCGGTCGTGCAGCTCGGTCGCCTGCTCCCGCAGCCGCTTCGTGTCCCGCGCCACCAGCACGAGGTCGTGCCCGTCCGCCGCCAGCCGCCGTGCGAAGGCGGCACCGATCCCCGCGGTCGATCCCGTAATCAGAGCCGTTGTCATGGCGCAAGGGTAGTGACCGGCAGGATCCCCCGCCGCCCGGCGCCCGACCTCGCTCCGCACACCCTCGCACCCCGGAACCGGCGCGCTCCACCGCCCGGCGCGCCCCTCTCTTCCGCTGTGCTCCAGGTGCTCTCGTGCCTCGCCGTCCGGCCGTGTTCCAGGTGTCTCGCGCCCTGCCGTCCGGCCGTGCGTCACGCCTCCTCGCCGGGGCGCCCGGCCGTGCTGCACGCCTCTTCGCCAGGGCGCCCGGCCCCCCGGCCGTGCTCCGCACGCCCTTCGCCTCCGCCCCGAGGGCACGTACTCCCCGGAGGCGTCATGGGCACGGGCACTCCACGGGCGCACCTCCGACCACCGCGGAGGTTCCCGGACGCGGCGCTCGGGCCGCCCCTATGTGCCGTACTTCGCCACGTACTCCCGTGCCTCCGCCAGCGCCTCCGGGTGCAGTGCCCCGCCCGCCGCCAACAGCCGCGGCAGCAGTTTGCGTTCGGTCGTCGAGGCACGGAAGGCGAGGGCGACGGTGACGTCGTGGCCGGGCCGGTGCACGATCTCGACCGGGTCCCCGGCGCGGATCTCGCCGGGCTCGATCACCCGCAGGTACGCGCCCGGCGCACCCTGGTGCGTGAACCGCTTCACCCAGCGCTTCTCGCCGAGGTGCTCCTGGAAGGTGCGGCACGGGATGCGTCCGCAGGTGACCTCCAGGACGAGGTCGGAACCCACCCGCCAGCGTTCACCGATCAGCGCGCCGGACACGTCGAGCCCCAGCGTCGTGAGGTTCTCGCCGAACACGCCGTTCGGCAGCGCCCGGCCGAGCTCGCGCTCCCAGTCGTCGAGGTCCTCGCGCGCGACCGCGTACACCGCCTGGTCGTCACCGCCGTGATGCCGCAGGTCGCAGACCGCGTCCCCGGCGAGCCCGCTCCCCCCGGTCCCCTTGGGGCCCGGCGCCGTCACGCGGACCGGCCCGTCGACCGGCCGCTTGTCGATGCCGGTCAGGCCCTCCGGCTGGTCCGTGTACTCGACGGCCTGTGCCCGGCCCAGGTTCAGTGACAGAAGCCTCATGGCATCAAGCTAGGCGATACGGGCCAAAGCGTCGACGCGATATCGGGCGCCGAACCCAAGACACGCTTATGCTCGGAAGGTGATCGAGGCTCGTCATCTCCGCGTCCTGCGCGCCGTCGCCACCACCGGGTCCTTCTCGGCGGCGGGACGCGAACTGGGCTGCACCCAGCCCGCCGTGAGCCAGCAGATGAAGGCCCTGGAGTCGTCCGTGGGCACCCCGCTGCTGGTCAGGACGGGGCGCGAGATGCGTCTGACACAGGCGGGCGAGGCCCTGGTCAAGCACGCGGCGAGCATCCTGTCCGGCCTCACCGCCGCGGAGGAGGAGGTCGCCGCGATCGCCGGTCTGCGCGCGGGCCGCGTCCGCCTGGTCTCCTTCCCCAGCGGCAGCTCCACCCTCGTGCCCATGGCCCTGGCCTCGCTGCGCGCGGCCCACCCCGGCACGCGCGTCTCCCTGGAGGAGGCCGAGCCGCCCGAGTCCGTCGAGAAGCTCCGGGACGGCGACTGCGACATCGCGCTCGCCTTCCGCTACGAGAGCGCTCCGGGTGTCGAGGAGTGGGACGACCTCGTCGTACGGCCCCTGCTGACGGACCGTCTGGTCGGCCTGGTGCCCGAGGGGCATCCGCTCGCGCGCGCGGAGTCCGTCGCGATCGGCGAGTTCGCGGGCGAGTCGTGGATCGCGGGCTGTCCGCGCTGCCGGGGCCAGCTCGTCGAGGTCTGCCGCGGTGCCGGTTTCGAGCCCCGCATCGACTTCGCCACCGACGACTATCCGGCGGTGATCGGGCTCGTGGGCGCGGGACTCGGCGTCGCCGTCCTGCCGGAGCTGGCGATCGAGTCCGTACGTCCGAAGGGGGCGCGGACCGTGACGGTGGAACCCGCGGTGCGCCGCGAGATCGTCGCCCTCACCCTCCCGGATCTCGCCGGGGTGCCGGCGGTGGCCGCGACGCTGGACCGGCTGGCACGGGCGGCGGCCCGCTAGCGCCCTGCCCGCGAGGGGGCCGGGCAGTCGGGTGAATCAGTACGTACTTTCAGAACAGAAACGTTCCTTCAGCTGTTCGAGGCGGAAGTGTTTCCAGGGGCCGCCGCCGAGACCAGTCGGTTGCGTGCCCGTCCCATGAGCTCTTCGCGCTCGTCCTCGGTCAGTCCGCCCCACACGCCGTACGGTTCGCGCACCGCCAGCGCGTGTGCCGCGCACTCCGCGCGGACCGGGCATCTCATGCAGACCTCTTTGGCCGAGTTCTCACGAGCGCTCCGTGCCGCACCACGCTCGCCCTCCGGGTGGAAGAAGAGCGAGCTGTCGACCCCTCGGCAGGCCGCGAGGAGCTGCCAGTCCCAGAGGTCCGCGTTCGGACCGGGAAGGCGGGAGAAATCTGCCATTGCGTGTCCCCTTGTTGCCGTTCTGGGCTGCTCTGTGCCCACCGACCGTACATCTACGATCTAAGGAGATGAAAATATGACTCATTGCGAATCTAGCCTCAGACACCGGCGAATGGGAAGAAAACAGGCTAAATGGGGCACGGGTTGTGATGAAAAGTTGAGGGTCGGCGCGCATGTCTGCACCGTGTCCGTGCCCTCACGTACAGTGCCGATGACGGCCGACTGCCCCGTAACTCTTTCGAGTGACCATCGTTGAGATGGCTGAGGCGGTTGAAGGAACAAGCGCTCGGGTAGGCGGTCATATCCGCCTGCGAGTGTCGACCGCACAGGTGACGATTCGTAACAGCCTGGAGGCTCAAGGTGACGCGCATCAGCTGCGGAGGACGGTCATGACATCCGTCCTCGTCTGCGACGACTCCCCGCTTGCCCGAGAGGCGCTCCGCCGCGCGGTCGCGACCGTGCCCGGTGTCGAGCGCGTGACGACGGCGGCCAACGGCGAGGAAGTCCTCCGCCGCTGGGGGGCCGACCGTTCGGATTTGATTCTGATGGACGTACGTATGCCCGGACTGGGCGGCGTGGAGACGGTCAGGCGGCTGCTGTCCGCCGACCCCGGTGCGCGCATCATCATGCTCACCGTCGCCGAGGACCTGGACGGGGTGGCGCTCGCCGTCGCCGCCGGCGCCCGCGGCTATCTGCACAAGGACGCCTCGCGGGCGGAACTGCGCGCCACCGTGACCCAGGCGCTCGCCGACCCGACCTGGCGGCTCGCCCCGCGCAGACTGCGTTCGGCCGAGATGGGCGCCGCGCCCACGCTCACCGCGCGTGAGATCCAGGTCCTCGAGGGAATGAGCCACGGGCGCTCGAACGCGGAGATCGGCCGTGAGCTGTTCCTCTCCGAGGACACGGTCAAGACCCATGCCCGGCGGCTCTTCAAGAAGCTCGGTGCCTCGGACCGGGCGCACGCGGTCGCGCTCGGATTCCGGTGGGGCCTGGTCCGCTAGGTGGGCCGCCTCGCGGGTATGACGGTAGGAGCACCCGCCCGCCGGACGGCGGGCGGGGCCGGGCCCTCGGGGAGAGCCGCTTCGGTGTCCGATCCCCGTTTCCCGGCGGATGCCGCATCCTTGAGGTGTGGAGTTCCTTGGGGACAAGTCGGTCGAGCGGAAGGGGAGGGCGCAGGAGATGAGTTCCGGCGCACCTGCTCATAACGCTTCGGTGCACAACTATGGACGCGGTGCCACGGACAGGACGACGCCAAGGCACCATGGACCGATGCGTGAAGACGAGACGACGGCGATCGGTGCGCTCGTCCTTCGCGCGGTCGACGGTGACGAACAGGCCACGCACGACCTGCTCGCCCACGTACATCCGCTCGCGCTGCGTTACTGCCGTGCCCGTCTGTCCCGGCTTCCGGGGGACGCGCGGCACTTCGTGGAGGACCTCGCGCAGGAGGTCTGTGTCGCGGTGCTCCTCGCGCTGCCGCGCTACAAGGACACCGGGCGCCCCTTCGAGGCGTTTGTCTTCGCGATCGCCGCGCACAAGGTCGCCGACCTCCAGCGTGCCGCCATGCGTCACCCGGGGTCCACGGTCGTCCCGTCCGACGAGATGCCGGAGCGGCCCGACGACTCCCTCGGCCCCGAGGAGCGGGCGCTGCTCAGCAGCGATGCCGAATGGGCCAAGAAGCTCATGGCCAACCTGCCGGAGAACCAGCGCGAGCTGCTCCTGCTGCGGATCGCGGTGGGCCTCACGGCCGAGGAGACGGGCCAGATGCTGGGAATGTCGCCGGGTGCCGTCCGGGTGGCCCAGCACCGGGCGCTCAGCCGGCTGCGGGCGCTGGCGGAACAGTAGGAGTCCGGGTCCGGTCGCGGTGACGTGACCGGGGCGGTCCGGTCGTGCCGAGCCGGTCGCACCCTGGATGGAATGACACGTTCCGGTGGTTTCGGTCACACCTGGCAAAGGCTGTCCTGTCGGATGCCGGGGCGCCGGAGTCCTTCTCTTCCGCAAATTGCGGGCAAAAGGTGGCGGGCCCCGACGGTGCCGGACCGGTCCGTGGTGAGGGGGTGCCGCCCCTTGTCATGGCGGCGGGTGCCCGTCGGCGAAGGCCCGTCAGGGCGGTCCGGCCGGGCTCCGGACCTTCCTCCGGGCGTGGGTCTGAACGGGAACGACCGTCATCCCGTACGAACATACGAAGCCGAAGCCCACCCTCAACCGTGGAATGAGAGAGCCATGCTTCCCGTTAGCATGGACATCCGCACCGATCAAGGCCATTTGGGGAAGGTGTCATGACTGCCAACGTCGACGGAGTGCCCGCCAAATTCGCGACACTCGGGCTGACCTACGACGACGTGCTGCTGCTGCCGGGCGCGTCGGACATGGCGCCCGACCAGATCGACACCGCCTCGTACATCTCGAAGAACGTCCGGGTCAACATCCCGCTGCTCTCCGCCGCCATGGACAAGGTCACCGAATCGCGCATGGCGATCGCGATGGCCCGTCAGGGCGGCGTCGGCGTTCTGCACCGCAACCTGTCCATCGAGGACCAGGCCAACCAGGTCGACCTGGTGAAGCGCTCCGAGTCCGGCATGGTCACCGACCCGATCACCGTGCGCCCGGACGCCACGCTCGTCGAGGCCGACGCGATCTGCGCCAAGTTCCGCATCTCCGGTGTGCCGGTCACCGACGGCGGCGGCAAGCTGCTCGGCATCGTCACCAACCGCGACATGGCCTTCGAGACCGACCGCTCGCAGCAGGTGCGCGACGTCATGACGCCGATGCCGCTGGTCACGGGCAAGGTCGGCATCTCCGGCCACGACGCGATGCAGCTCCTGCGCCGTCACAAGATCGAGAAGCTTCCGCTGGTCGACGACGCGGGCGTCCTCAAGGGCCTCATCACGGTCAAGGACTTCGTCAAGGCCGAGAAGTACCCGAACGCCGCCAAGGACGCCGAGGGCCGCCTGCTGGTCGGCGCGGCCGTCGGTGTCGCGGGTGACGCCTTCGAGCGGGCCCAGGCGCTGATCGAGGCGGGCGTCGACTTCATCGTCGTCGACACCGCGCACGGCCACTCCCGGCTGGTCGGCGACATGGTCGCCAAGATCAAGTCGAACTCCTCGGGCGTCGACGTCATCGGCGGCAACATCGCCACCCGTGACGGCGCGCAGGCGCTGATCGACGCGGGCGTCGACGGCATCAAGGTCGGCGTAGGCCCCGGCTCCATCTGCACCACCCGCGTCGTCGCCGGCATCGGCGTCCCGCAGGTCACCGCCATCTACGAGGCGTCGCTCGCCGCCAAGGCGGCCGGTGTGCCGGTCATCGGCGACGGTGGCCTCCAGTACTCCGGAGACATCGCCAAGGCCCTGGTCGCGGGCGCCGACACGGTGATGCTCGGCTCGCTGCTCGCGGGCTGCGAGGAGTCCCCGGGCGAGCTGCTCTTCATCAACGGCAAGCAGTTCAAGTCGTACCGCGGCATGGGCTCCCTGGGCGCCATGCAGTCCCGCGGAGAGCAGCGCTCCTTCTCCAAGGACCGCTACTTCCAGGAGGGCGTCGCCTCCGACGAGAAGCTCGTCCCCGAGGGCATCGAGGGCCAGGTGCCCTACCGCGGCCCGCTCGCCGCGGTCGTCCACCAGCTGGTCGGCGGTCTGCGCCAGTCGATGTTCTACGTCGGCGGCCGCACCGTGCCCGAGCTCCAGGAGAACGGCCGGTTCGTGCGCATCACCTCGGCGGGCCTCAAGGAGAGCCACCCGCACGACATCCAGATGACGGTCGAGGCGCCGAACTACAGCCGCCTGAAGTAGTCACCCGTACACCTGAACGGGCTTGCACGCACGCGTGGAAGCCCGCCACGAGGGCGGTCCCGGAGGTTCCGGGGCCGCCCTCGTCGTGGGCGTCGGGGATACTGGGAGACGCAGAAGCGAAGAGGGAAAGGCCACAACGTGACTGAGATCGAGATCGGGCGCGGCAAGCGCGGCCGCCGGGCGTACGCCTTCGACGACATCGCCGTCGTCCCGAGCCGCCGTACGCGGGACCCGAAGGAGGTCTCGATCGCCTGGCAGATCGACGCGTACCGCTTCGAGCTGCCCTTCCTGGCCGCCCCCATGGACTCGGTCGTCTCCCCGGCCACCGCGATCCGCATCGGTGAGCTGGGCGGCCTGGGCGTCCTGAACCTGGAAGGCCTCTGGACGCGGTACGACGACCCGCAGCCGCTGCTCGACGAGATCGTCGGACTGGACGCGGAGACCGCGACCCGCCGCCTCCAGGAGATCTACGCGGCTCCCATCAAGGAGGAGCTGATCGGGCAGCGCATCAAGGAGGTGCGCGACTCCGGGGTCGTCACCGCCGCCGCCCTCTCCCCGCAGCGCACGGCGCAGTTCTCCAAGGCCGTCGTCGACGCGGGCGTGGACATCTTCGTCATCCGCGGTACGACGGTGTCGGCCGAGCACGTCTCCGGTGCCGCCGAACCGCTGAACCTGAAGCAGTTCATCTACGAGCTCGACGTCCCGGTGATCGTCGGCGGCTGCGCCACCTACACCGCGGCCCTGCACCTGATGCGCACCGGCGCGGCCGGTGTCCTGGTCGGCTTCGGCGGCGGCGCCGCGCACACCACGCGCAACGTGCTGGGCATCCAGGTCCCGATGGCCACCGCCGTCGCGGACGTCGCCGCGGCCCGCCGTGACTACATGGACGAGTCCGGCGGCCGGTACGTGCACGTCATCGCCGACGGCGGCGTGGGCTGGTCCGGCGACCTCCCCAAGGCCATCGCCTGCGGCGCCGACTCCGTGATGATGGGCTCCCCGCTCGCGCGCGCCACCGACGCGCCCGGCCGCGGCCACCACTGGGGCATGGAGGCGGTGAACGAGGAGCTGCCGCGCGGCAAGAAGGTCGACCTCGGCACCGTCGGCACCCTCGAGGAGATCCTCACCGGCCCGTCGCACATCCCGGACGGCTCGATGAACATCTTCGGCGCCCTCCGCCGCGCCATGGCCACCACCGGCTACAGCGAGCTCAAGGAGTTCCAGCGCGTCGAGGTGACGGTCGCGGACTCCCAGCACAAGAGGTAGCCCCCGCGGCTTCACCGGCACCCACATCCGTACGTGAGGAGGGCCCCACCGTCTCGGTGGGGCCCTCCTCGTGAGTTCGGTTCCTGATGTCCGAGTCTCGTCGGATCTGGGATCTCGCGTCGACAAGGCTCAAATGTTGATCAGATAACTCGATTGGGTTGTATGGCGTGTTCCCGACATCGATAGTCTCGTTCTGCTGTTCGACCGACAGCAGAACGAGGGGAACTCCGTTGCGATCAACCGGCCTTTCCATGTCCCGAGGCGCGCGAGCCGCAGTCGCCGCCCTTGCCGTGCTCGCCGGCAGCCTGGGTATGAGCGGTGAGGCCAGTGCCGCCTCGCGGACGCCGTGCCGGAGCGTGAGGCTGGACTTCAACCCGGCCTTCTGCGGCATCGACCACGTCAAGTACCACGGGCTGGTGCGGGGCAAGCACTCCATTGCCGTGGTGCAGGGACGGGGCCCGATGACGCTCACGCTGACGGCCATAGAAACCGTGAGCAACTCGGAGAGCGCGACGATCACGGTGGCCGCCGGCGCCGTGTCCGGGGCCGTCGGCTTCGACGTCACGAAATCGCGCACGAAGAGCATGGCGGGCAGCTGGAACGTCCCCAGGGGCAAGTTCGGGACCTTGAACGCGTACCCGCTCTACAAGAAGTACTCCTTCAACGTGTACAGCAAGATCACTGGCCGGAGCGTGGGCAAGGGAACCGCCCTCAAGGCGGTCGGCTACCGCTACGAGCACTCGGCCAGGTAGTTCACTTGCCCGACGAAACGGTTCACCGGTTCAACCGGTGGACCGTTTCGGTCTTGTGGGTCATGTGCGGGGTGCCTCGCGAAGAAGGCTCAGAGCCGGTGTGCCGCCCCCGTCGGTGTCGCTCCCCGGGTGTCCAGGAGGAGCTGGGCCTTCACGGACAGCCCTTGCAGGTCGTAGGTGCGGTGCTGCTGGAGCAGGATCGTCAGGTCGGCCTCGGCCGCGGCCTCGTAGAGGGAGTCCGCGCGCGGCACGGGCCGGCCGAGGACGCTCCAGGCGGGCACGTACGGGTCGTGATAGCTGACGGAGGCGCCGAGTTCCATGAGCCGTACGGCGATCTCGTGGGCGGGGGCGCCCTGCTGGTCGGCGATGTCCGCCTTGTAGGTGACGCCGAGGAGGAGCACCCGTGCGGCACGGGCGGACTTCCCGTGCTCGTTGAGCAGCGCGGCGGCGCGCTGGATGACGTACCGGGGCATGTGGTCGTTGACCTGCCGGGCGAGTTCGACCATCCGCAGGGGACGCCCGGAGGGGCCGCCGAGGTCCTGGGCGATCCCGTGCCCGCCGACTCCCGGGCCGGGCCGGAACGCCTGGAACCCGAACGGCTTGGTCTCCGCGCAGCGGATGACGTCCCACAGGTCGACGCCCAGATCGTGGCAGAGCACGGACATCTCGTTGACGAGCGCGATGTTGACGTGCCGGAAATTGGTCTCCAGGACCTGCACGGTCTCCGCCTCGCGGGGGCCGCGCGCGCGTACGACCTTGTCGGTGAGCCGTCCGTAGAAGGCGGCGGCCGACTCGGTGCACGCGGGGGTGAGGCCGCCGATGACCTTCGGTGTTCCGGCGGGGGTGAAGTCGCGGTTGCCGGGGTCGACCCGGCTGGGCGAGTAGGCGAGGTGGAAATCGCGCCCCGCGCGCAGTCCGGAACCGCTTTCGAGGAGCGGGCGCAGGAAGCCCTCGGTGGTGCCGGGGTGCACGGGCGACTCCAGGATCACCGTGGTGTGCGGGCGCAGCCGGGCGGCCAGGATGCGGGCCGCCGACTCCACCTGGCCGAGGTCCAGGGCGCCGTCCGCGCCCCGTGGGGTCGGCGCGCAGATGACGGCGGTGCGTACGCGGCCCAGCTCGGCCGGGTTCGTGGCGGGCCGGAAGCCCCTCGAGAGCATCCGGCGCAGTTCCGCGGGGCTGAGGGAGCCGCCCTCAGGTCCTGTTCTGTAGCCGAGGGTGGAGATGCCGGCGGCGACGGCGGCCTGGGCCAGGGGCAGGCCGAGGTGACCGAGTCCGATGACGGCGAGGTCTGCGGGCATGGAGTGGGCCGTCCTTCCCAGTAACCGATGCGGGACAGATGCGCAAGCCCTGTGGACAGGATGGGCGAGAGCAATGTCAGACTAGGAGTAAATATGACCGATTTATGGGATTGATTGATCAAGATTCCTCGCGCGTCGCCGAGAGTTGTCCACAGGCTGCGGACGGACAGTGGCCGATGAGAGGAGAGACGGTCAGACTTTGGGGCAGGAGGATGCGAGCCGGGCGCCGCCGGACAGGTGCGGCCGGAGCGACCTACAGCGGGAGGCAGCGGTGAGGACAGCGACACTGGGGCCGGCCGAGCGTGCCGAGTCACTGGCGGGAATGGCCGAGCGTGAGCTGGACGTGCTGGTCGTGGGCGCGGGAGTGGTCGGCGCGGGCACCGCGCTGGACGCCGTGACGCGAGGTCTGTCCACCGGCCTGGTCGAGGCGCGTGACTGGGCGTCGGGCACGTCGAGCAGATCCAGCAAGCTGATCCACGGCGGCCTGCGCTATCTGGAGATGCTCGACTTCGCGCTCGTCCGCGAGGCGCTGAAGGAACGCGGCCTGCTCCTGGAGCGGCTCGCGCCGCACCTGGTGAAGCCCGTCCCGTTCCTCTACCCCCTCCAGCGCAAGGGCTGGGAGCGGCTGTACGCGGGATCCGGTGTCGCGCTGTACGACGCCATGTCGATGGCCCGCGGCCACGGCCGGGGCCTGCCCACCCACCGCCATCTGAGCCGCCGCCACGCCCTGCGCGTGGCACCGGCCTTGAAGAAGGACGCGCTGATCGGCGCCCTTCAGTACTACGACGCCCAGATGGACGACGCCCGTTACGTGGCGACCCTGGTGCGCACGGCCGCCTCGTACGGGGCGAAGGTCGCCAACCGCGCCCGGGTCACCGGGTTCTTGCGCGAGGGCGAGCGGGTGGTCGGGGCCAAGGTGCGCGACGTCGAGGGCGGCGCCGAGTACGCGGTCCGCGCCCGGCAGATCGTCAACGCCACGGGCGTGTGGACCGACGACACCCAGGCCATGGTCGGGGAGCGGGGCCAGTTCCACGTCCGCGCGTCCAAGGGCATCCACCTGGTCGTGCCGAAGGACCGGATCAACTCCTCGACGGGGCTGATCCTGCGCACCGAGAAGTCCGTGCTGTTCGTGATCCCGTGGGGCCGCCACTGGATCATCGGCACCACCGACACCGACTGGGACCTCGACAAGGCCCACCCGGCGGCGTCCAGCGCGGACATCGACTACCTCCTGGAGCACGTGAACTCGGTGCTCTCCGTACCGCTCTCCCGCGACGACGTCGAGGGGGTGTACGCGGGGCTGCGCCCGCTGCTGGCCGGGGAGTCGGACGCCACCAGCAAGCTGTCGCGCGAGCACACCGTGGCGCATCCGGTGCCCGGCCTCGTGGTCGTGGCCGGCGGCAAGTACACGACCTACCGGGTGATGGCCAAGGACGCGGTGGACGAGGCGGTGCACGGCCTGGACCAGCGCGTCGCCGAATGCGTCACCGAGGACGTCCCGCTGCTGGGCGCCGAGGGGTACCGCGCGCTGTGGAACGCGCGGGCGCGGATCGCGGCGCGCACCGGCATCCACGTGGCACGGGTGGAGCACCTGCTGAACCGGTACGGGGCGCTCGCCGAGGAGCTCCTCGACCTCATCGCGGCGGACCCCTCCCTCGGCCGGCCCCTGCCGGCCGCCGAGGACTACCTCCGCGCCGAGATCGTCTACGCCGCCTCGCACGAGGGCGCCCGGCACCTGGACGACATCCTGACCCGGCGCACCCGGATCTCCATCGAGACCTTCGACCGGGGCACCCGCAGTGCCCGCGAGGCCGCCGAACTGGTGGCGCCGGTCCTCGGCTGGGACAAGGACCAGATCGAGCGCGAGGTGGAGCACTACGAGAAGCGGGTCGAGGCCGAGCGGGAGTCCCAGCGCCAGCCGGACGACCTGACGGCGGACGCGGCCCGGCTGGGGGCGCCGGACATCGTGCAGTTCTGACCGCCGCTCCCCGCCCGTATCACCCGAACGGGTGTGGTGAGCCGGGATCCTGGCCCGGGGCCCGGCCGTTCTACGGGGTGCGGGGACAGAATTCGGCGGCGAGCAGGGCGGGTTCGAGCGCCGGGTCCGTGATCCCGTCCGTGTTCACCCGGAAGGTGAGGACATGACGGCCGTCGACGGTGGCTGCGCTGCGCACGTAGCTGCCGGAGATGCGGCCGTTGTGTCCCCACACCGTGGTCCCGCACGGCAGCTTCACCGGGTACAGCCCCATGCCGTACGAGCCGTGTGCGGCGCGGGTGTCGAGCATCTCGCGCAACCGGTGCGAGGGCAGCAGTCCGCCGCCGAGCAGGACCGCGTAGAAGCGGTTCAGATCGGCCAGCGTGCTCACCAGCTCACCCGCTGCGCCGGCCACGCGCGGGTCGAGCTCGGTGACGTCGGAGCCGTCGGCGGCGTACGCGCGGCCGTGCGGTGCGGGCAGCGACGTGCGGTTGCCCGGGAACGAAGTGCCGGTCAGACCGAGGGGGGTGATGATGCGCCGCTCGGCCTCGGTGGCGTACGAGTGGCCGGTGACCTGTTCGACGATCATGCCGAGCACTACGTAATTGGTGTTCGAGTAGGCGTAGCGGCCACGGGCGACGGGGGGATGGGTGAGTGCGATGCGCAGGGCCTGAGGAGGGGTCACGGGGACGGTGCCCCGGGTCGTCCGGGTGAAGTCGTAGAGACCGCTGGTGTGGTGGAGCAGGGAGCGCAGCGTGATGCGGCGGCCGTCGTTGCCCGCGCCGCGCACCAGGCCGGGCAGATGAGCGTCGACGGAGTCGGACAGGGACAGCCGGTGTTCGGCGGCGAGTTGCAGGACGACCGTCGCGATGAACGACTTGGTGATGCTCCCGGCGCGGAAATGGTCGGAACGAGCCATTCCGATTCCGGTGCTCGCGAAATGTGATCCGGACCCGTCGTCGGCCAGCAGGGCGGCGGCGGGGGCGCCGCCACGGGTCACGAGGCGGGTGAGCGCGGCCTTCGAGGCCCGGGCGACGGGTGTCCGCGCGGCCACCGGGACCTGCCCCGGCAGGCCGCCCTGGACCATGGCGAGCAGCGTCAGGAGCATGGGTATGGCCAGAAGTGCCCGAGGTGTCCGGGGCCGTGGCATCGCGGGTCCTTCCTTGTCGCGGCCCATCATGAGACATGTTTCTGTGCCCGGGACCATGGCGGAGGCCGGACCTCGGACCGGGTGCGGCGAGCCTGCCGGGGCCTGGTCGCGGGGTGGCCGACGCGTGCGGGGTGCGGTCGCGGGCGGTCCGCCGACGGGTTCCGGACGTCCCGCCGGCCGAGTTGTTGCGGTTCCAGGGGCCCCCAGGGCACTGGGCACTTGTCGGGTGAGGGACAATGGAGGCTCTGTCAGGGCGGGTTGCATGAGGGGACGCATGTCGGAGGCGGAGCGGGCGGGAGCATCCCGTCAGGACAAGAGCGAACGTCTCCTCGCCGGGCGGTACCGGCTGGGGGATGTTCTCGGCCGCGGCGGCATGGGCACGGTGTGGCGCGCCGAGGACGAGACCCTGGGCCGTACGGTCGCCGTGAAGGAGCTGCGGTTCCCGTCGGCCATCGACGAGGAGGAGAAGCGCCGGCTGATCACGCGCACGCTGCGGGAGGCCAAGGCCATCGCGCGGATCCGCAACAACGGCGCCGTGACGGTCTTCGACGTGGTCGACGAGGACAACCGTCCGTGGATCGTGATGGAGCTCATCGAGGGCAAGTCCCTCGCCGAGGCCATCCGCGAGGACGGAGTGCTCACGCCGAGGCGCGCAGCCGAGGTGGGCCTGGCCATCCTCGACGTGCTACAGGCGGCGCACCGCGAGGGCATCCTGCACCGTGACGTGAAGCCGTCGAACGTGCTGATCTCCGGCGACGACGGCCGGGTCGTGCTCACCGACTTCGGCATCGCCCAGGTGGAGGGCGACCCGTCCATCACCTCGACCGGCATGCTCGTCGGCGCGCCCTCCTACATCTCGCCGGAGCGGGCGCGCGGCCACAAGCCCGGCCCCGCCGCCGACCTGTGGTCGCTGGGCGGTCTGCTGTACGCGTCGGTGGAAGGCGTGCCGCCGTACGACAAGGGCTCCGCGATCGCGACGCTCACCGCGGTGATGACCGAGCCGGTCGAACAGCCCAAGAACGCGGGCCCGCTGGAGAACGTGATCTACGGCCTGCTCGTCAAGGACCCCGAGCAGCGGCTCGACGACGCGGGCGCACGGGCGATGCTCAACGAGGTGCTGCGCAAGACGGAGTCCGAGCGGAGCGCGCCGGAGCCGCAGGACGCGACGAAGGTCGTGGCCATGCCGCCGCTGCCGAAGGGCGAGGAGCCCTCGGAGCGGCTGCGCGGAGCCCTGCGTTCGGTGCGCAAGGCCGCGACCGTGGCCGGGGCCGCCACCTCGGCGGCGGCGTCCCGTGCCAAGGCGGCCGGCGGCTCGAACTCCTCCCGGGCCGAGGGGGCCGCCGAGACGGCCTCCCCGCAGACGGGTCCGGGGTCCGCCGCGGACGCGGGCCGGGCCGGCGGCACCTCCGGGCCGGCCACCGCCGCGAACGCGTCCGTCCCGGGACAGGCGGGCGGTCCCGACGGCAAGCCCGGGAACTCCGGCTCGGCCACCGGCGCCGGAGGCGCGGGCGGCAAGCGCGGCGGCTCGGGGTCCGGGTGGCCGGTGGCCCCCGAGCGCCCGGCACGCCCGGCGCCGAAGGCCTCGCTGACGGATGTCGTGCCGCTGCGGACGCTGGTGATCCTCGCGGTCGTCGTGGCGCTGGCCGTGGTCGGCACCGTGCTGGCCATCACCATCGGCGGCGGGGACGACAACGGCGCCGAGGGCGGCAGCGGCGGCACCAAGGCGACCGCCTCCACCGGAGCGACCTCCGGCAGCGGCAAGAGCGGCGGCGACACCAAGGACGGCGGCAAGAGCGGGAGCGACTCCGCCCACACCGACAGCGGCAGCAAGTCGGGCTCCGACTCCGGTTCGGACGACTCCACGGACGCCTCGTCGGACACGGACACGGACGCGAGCGCGTCCGACGGTTCGGGCGGGGACGGCAAGGAGTCGGGCTCGGACTCGGGTTCCACGGCCGTGAAGACGTACAAGAGCAGCCAGGGCTTCTCGATCGGGCTGCCGAAGGGGTGGAAGTACCAGTCCCAGGACGCCGCGGGAGCCCGGTTCACCGGCCCCGACGGGCAGAAGCTCCTCGTCGGCTGGACGTCGACGCCCAAGGACGACCCGGTCGCGGACTGGAACAACCAGGAGCGCGGCATGGTGCGCCCCCAGTACAAGAAGATCCACATAGAGAGCGTGAGCTACCGCGGCTGGAACACGGCCGACTGGGAGTTCACCTACGTGGACGGCGGCACGAAGTTCCACTCGATCGACCGTGGTTTCGTGGTGAACGCGCATCAGGGCTACGCGCTGATGTACACGGCCAAGGACTCCGCGTGGGACAGCGCGCTGCGCAAGAGCACGTGGGCCACGCTGACCAAGACGTTCCAGCCGAAGCCGTGACGTACCGCTCGCCGAGGTGACGTTCCGCGACGAACGATGCCCGAGATCTCGCATCCCCGCTCTGCGGGTTGCCTCGGGCACGTATCGTGAGTGGTTGCGGACCGAACGAAGCCACAACGGAACGCACGGCGAACGGAATTGACCAACCGGTCGGCTGGGGGAGCATCGTGGACGACTACGCGGGACGGGTACTCGCCGACCGCTACCGCCTGCCCCTGCCGCCGTCCGACGAGTACGAACTCGCCGAGAGCCGGGCCTTCGACACCTACAGCGGGCAGGAAGTCCTGGTGCGCCAGGTGCCGTTGCCCGAGGTCGTCGAGGCCGAGGTGCTCGACGCGGACGGACTGCCCGACGGGTTCGTGGCCCGGGACGGCGGGGTGCGGCGGGCGTCGGCCCGCACCACCCGGCGGACGGTCGAACCGGCGGTGCTGCGCGCGATCGACGCGGCGCAGGCCGCCGCGCGGATTCCCGACCATCCCCGGCTCGACCAGGTCTTCGACGTGTTCGCCGAGGGCGGGTCGCTGTGGATCGTCAGCGAGTCGGTGCCCGCGAGGCCGCTGGCCGCACTGCTCGCGGAGAAACCGCTCACCCCGTACCGCGCCGCGGAGGTCGCCGCCGACGTCCTGACCGCGCTGCGGGTCCTGCACGCGCACGGCTGGGTGCACCGGAACATCACCGCGCGCACGGTGCTCGTCTGCGACGACGGCCGCGTCCTGCTCACCGGACTGGCGGCCGGGGCCGCCGAAGAGGCGCTGTGCGGGTACGACCCGGTGCCGGCGCCCGAGGACGACTTCACGACCGGTCACGGCTTCGGCCCCCGCGCCGGACAGCCCGGTGACGGCGGTCCTGCCGGGGCGGGCGCTCCGCCGGGCGCCGGAGGCGGGCAGGGCGCCGCGGGCGGCCGGGCTCCCGCCGGCGGCCCTGGTTCCGGCGGCGCCGCGCGCGGTGTCGCCGTGGCGGCCACGAGCGGAGCCGACGCGGAAGCGGCCCGGCGGGCGGCGATCGAGGCCCGCGCGGGGCAGGGAACGCCGGTCCCCGGGGCACCCGCGGTGGGTGGGGGACCGCGTGCGCTCGAAGCGGGCGGTGCGGCGGGTCCGGGCCGCCCGGCGGGAGCGCCCGGTCCGGACGGCGGGCCGGGGACGGGCGGGCGCGCGGAGGACGCCGGGGACGAGATCCGCGCCGCGCGCGCCGGAGCCATCGCCGCCTACCGCGCCGGAGCGCGTGCCGCCGCCCGCGTGCAGGGGGAGCGGCGGGGAGACCCGCTCGCCCTTCCGTCGCCCCGGCCCTCGGCGCCCGACGAGCGGGCGGGTCAGGACGGCCGGTACGGCGCCTCCCCGTACTCCGCGCAGGACCGGGCCCACACCCCGCCGCAACTGCCGGGCCAGGGCGGGCAGCAGCATCCGCACGGCGCGCCCCCGGGCCAGATAGCCGACCCGTACGGAGTCGGCGGCACCAGCAGGTACGGAGCCCCGCCGCGGCCCGCCGGAGCCCTCGGCGGGGACGACGGCCAAGGGCACCCCACCCTCCCCCCGGGCCCGGACGGCGGGCCCGCGCCGGGCGGCACGGCGTACGGACGCTCCGGGACCGTGCCCGGAGCGTCCCCTTACGGCACGGAGCACGGCAGCCGTCCCGGCGTTCCGGCCCCCGGACGGTCCCTCGGCGGCGACCGGGCCGCGGACGACGGCCGGCCCACCGGCGGGTTCCAGGCGTCCGGCGGCACCCAGGTGCCCGTGCCTCCGGGCGGATTCACGGACTCCGGACACGCCCGCCCGTCCGGTGTCCTCCCGGCCCCCGGCCACACCCGGGCGCCCGGCGCACCGCAGAGTCCCGTCCCCGCCCCGCACGGTCCCGGGCGCGCCGGAGGGGGTTGGGGTGAGCCGGCCGCCGGGGCACCGCCGCGCCGGGGCCCGGCCACCGCGCTCGCGGCCGAGCGGGCCCGGCAGGCGCGGATGGCCGTGGTCGGGCCGGTCACCGAGCGCTGGGCGCCGGAGCAGGCCGGACCGGTGCACGAGAACTGGCAGCTGGCGGCACCGATCGGCCCGGCGACCGACCTGTGGGCGCTCGGCGCGCTGCTCTTCCGCGCCGTACAGGGGCACGCCCCGTACCCGGAGGAGAACACCGCCGAGCTGGTCCAGCTGGTGTGCGCGGAACCGCCCGCCTTCGCCGAGGAGTGCGGGCCGCTGCGGCCCGTCGTCGAGTCGCTGCTGCGCCAGGACCCCACCGAGCGGATCGACTTCGAGGAGCTGCGCGGCTGGCTGCGGTCCCTGGTGCGGTCCGCGCCGGAGCCCGAGGCCGGGACGCACGTCGTGCCCGTGCCGCCCGTCGACCCGAGCAGGCTGCCGATCGTGCGGCGCCGGGGCGAACTCGTCCGCAGGCGTCGCGCCGGGCTGCCCGCGACGAGCCCGCACGCCCGCCACAAGCGGGCCAGACGGGACGCCCCGCCCCGTCGGCTGGGCCGGAACCTGCTCCTGCTGGTCCTGCTCCTGCTGGCCGCGGCGGTCGCGTACGCGGTCGTCTTCATGCCCAAGGCGGACCGGAGCGGCACCGACGAGGGGCGGACCGGCAACGCCGGACAGGCCGGCCCCGCCACGCCGTCCGGCGGCGACCCGACGGCGAGCAGCGCGCCCACCTCCGACCGGACGTCGCCGGATCCCGGCAAGAGCCCCTCGGCGGAGGCCGGTTCGGCCTCCTCGCACGCCACCGCCGATTCCGGCGTCGCCCAGGGGTTCACCCTGCGCAAGGACCCCGAGGGGTTCCAGGTCGCGGTGGCGAGCGGCTGGACCCGCTCGCCGAGGAACGGCAGCGGCCAGGTCGTCTACTCCCAGGGCGACTTCGAGCTCATCGTCGTACCCGGCCGGGACGGCACCGCCACGTTCGGCGGCGACCCGATGACCTACCAGCGGGAGAGCGAGAAGGAGCTCCAGCCCTTCCGGGACTCGACCTGGGCCACCTCCAGCGGGATGCGGCGGATCGACGTGGGCGGCAAGGCGATGGCCGAGGGCCAGTTCACCTGGCAGGACTCCGCCGGACACTCGCTCTACGTGCGCAACCTCGCGATCCTGATCGCCGGGCACTACCACGTGGTGCAGGTGCGCGGCCCGGACGCCGAGCGCGACGAGGTGACGCGGCTGTACGAGCAGGCGTCGTCGACGTACCAAGTCACCCGCTGAGCAACCGTCTTGCCGTCACTCGCCGTGTTCGGGCAGGTGGGAGCTGCTGAACATCGAACGGTTCCCTCCCGTACAAGGAAGCGACAACCGTCACAGTGCGGTCTCCGTACGACCCCGCTTGTTCCCTGGGTGGGCACCGCTCTTTAGTCTGACCCTGTCAAGACCATTGCGGGGAAATGTGAATCAGATGCAGGGCCTGCTCCTCGCGGGCCGCTACCGGCTTGTCGAATCCATCGGCAGCGGTGGCATGGGCCGGGTTTGGCGCGCCCATGATGAGGTGCTGCACCGTGCCGTCGCGGTCAAGGAGCTGACCGCCGCGCTGTACGTCGCCGAGAGCGAGCAGAGCGTCCTGCTGGCCCGCACCCGTGCCGAGGCCCGCGCCGCCGCGCGCATCAACCACTCGGCCGTCGTCACCGTGCACGACGTCCTCGAACACGACGGCCGCCCCTGGATCGTGATGGAGCTGGTCGAGGGCGAGTCGCTGGCCGACGCGGTGAAGGAGCACGGCCGTATCGAGCCGCGCGAGGCCGCGCGCATCGGTCTGTGGGTGCTTCGGGCCCTGCGCGCCGCGCACGCGGCGGGCGTGCTGCACCGCGACATCAAGCCGGGCAACGTCCTGCTCGGCCGCGACCGCCGGGTGCTGCTCACCGACTTCGGCATCGCCCAGATCGACGGCGACACCACCATCACCCGCACCGGAGAGGTCGTCGGCTCGGTCGACTACCTCGCTCCGGAGCGGGTGCGCGGCCACGACCCGGGCCCGGCGTCCGACCTGTGGGCGCTCGGCGCCACGCTGTACACGGCGGTGGAGGGCAGGTCGCCGTTCCGCCGCACCTCGCCCATCGGCACCATGCAGGCCGTCGTCGAGGAGGAGCCCGCGGAACCGGTCAACGCGGGTGTGCTGGGACCCGTCCTCGCCGCACTGCTGCGCAAGGATCCGGCCGATCGGCCCGGTGCGGAGCAGGCCGAGCAGATGCTCGCCGAGGCGGCGGAGGGGCGGGCGTCGAGCGCGGCGCAGTCGTACACGCCGACGGTACGGGCGGCGTACGACACCGCGGAACCGGGAACCGGCGGCACCCGTGTGCAGACGGCCGCCACCACGCCGTACCGGCCGATGACGATCGAGCCCGTGCCCGCGCCGCAGAAGCGGCACCGCCTGCGTATGTTCGCCCTGGTCGTCGCCCTCGCGGCGGTCATCGGCGGGGGCGTCGCGATCGCGTTGCAGCACTTCGGCGCAGGCGGCACGGGCAGCCCCGACGGCTCCGCCTCCACGTCGTCGCCCCGGAGCGGCGACGCCAAGCCGAGCGGCAAGGGCGGCCCGGGGACGGTTCCCGCCGGTTGGAAGCGGCACGACGACCCGGTGGGCTTCAGCATCTACCTGCCCAAGGGGTGGGTGCGGTCCGTCTCCATCGACAAGGACGGTCTCCGGCAGGTCGACTACTCGCCCGACAAGGGCAAGCACCTCGTACGGGTCGCCGTCGACACCGATCCGGACTTCAGCTCCTCGTACAAGCACATGAGCGATCTGGACGAGAACCTCGCGGGGCGGTTGCGGGACTACCGGCAACTGCTCCTCAAGGAGGAGCTTTTCCGCGACCAGCCGGGTGCCCGCTGGGAGTACACATGGGATGCCCTGGCCAAGGACGCGCCGCACTACTTCCCGGGTCCCTACCACGCGATCGACGTCGGGTACATGAAGAGCGACGGCACCGAGTACGCCGTCTACGAGTCCTCGCCGGCCGACGAATGGACCGCCACCAAGGAGCAGTTCGACCGGATCCTGCGGAGCTTCCAGGAAGACTGATCCGGGTCCGAGCCGCCCGGAGCGGGCCGTCGGCCGTCCCGGGGCGGCCGCGTGCTTGGCCGGTCACCGTCACGGAGGGCGTGCGTCCGGTGCGGCATGATGGGACGCATGGGGACCGAGGGGGAGAACGCCCGCGTGATCGCGGGCCGGTACCGGCTGGAGACCAGAATCGGCCGGGGCGGCATGGGCGTCGTCTGGCGTGCCACCGACCAACTGCTCGGCCGCAAGGTCGCGGTGAAGGAGCTGGCCGTCGACGACTCGCTCTCGGCCGAGGAGTCCCGGCTCCAGCGCGACCGCACCCTGCGTGAGGCGCGGGCCGTCGCGCAACTGCACCACCCGCACATCATCGTCGTCCACGACGTCGTCGAGGACGACGAACGCCCTTACATCGTCATGGAGTTGATCGACGGCGGCTCGCTCGCCGAACGGATCTCCGAGAACGGACCGGTCGACGCGCGCGAGGCCGCCCGCATCGGCATCGACCTGCTCGGCGCACTGCGCCGCGCCCACGAGGCGGGCGTCCTGCACCGCGACCTCAAGCCCGCCAACGTCCTCGTCGAGGCGGGCACCGACCGCATCGTGCTCACCGACTTCGGGATCGCCCAGGTCGCGGGCGCGACGACACTCACCGAGACCGGCTCGTTCGTCGGCTCGCCCGAGTACACCGCGCCCGAGCGGATGGCCGGGGCGCGGACCGGCCCCGAGTCCGACCTGTGGTCGCTCGGCGCGCTGCTGTGCACGGTGCTGAGCGGGGCGTCGCCCTTCCGGCGCGACTCGCTCGGCGGGATCCTGCACGCGGTCGTCGTCGACGAGATCCGTCCGCCGGCCCAGGCCGCACCGCTCCTGCCCGTCGTACGAGGGCTGCTGGAGCGCGACCCGGAGCGGCGGCTCGACGCGGCGGAGGCGGAGCGGATGCTGCGCGCCTTCCGGGACACCGGCCGCACCCCGCGGCTGCTGGTCCCGTACACGCCGACGCGGCGGGACATCCCCCATGTGTCCCTGCGCAGGCCCGCGCCCGAGCCGTCGCCGGGCTCCGGCGCCGTGGCCGACGCCCCGCCCCGGCAGTCCACGCGCAGCCTCCTCGTGACCGCCGCGCTGGTCGCCGCGATGGCCGGTGCGGGAGTGTCCGCGGCCGCGCTGCTGATGGGCGGCGGAGGGGACGGCAGGCCCGCCTCGTCGAGCGCGCCGGGCACGCCCCGCACCCCGGGCACCTCCTCCACCTCCTCTACCGGATCCCCGGCGTCCGGCCCGCGGTCGACCCCGCCCACCGAGGCCGGTCCCACCGTCACGGTGACCGGCCGCCGGACGCCGTCCGCCCGCACCGCGCCCTCGGGCTACCGCATCGCCTCCGACGCGAACGGCTTCTCGCTCGCCGTGCCCGACGGCTTCACCCGCGATCCGCAGGGGGAGCGGATCTTCTACATGTCGTCGGGGGACACCTTCCGCATCGGTATCAAGGTGGCCGATCCCGCGCCGGGCGGTCCGCTGGGCGTGATGCGGCGCGCGGACGCCTCCGGGCCGGCCAACAACCCCGGCTACCGCGACGGCGCGGTCGCCCGGACGGTGCACGACGGACACACCGCCGCCCTCTGGGAGTTCACCTGGAACGGCTTCAGCAAGGCGGAGGGTCCCCGGCACACCTACGACCTGTGCTGGGAGGAGGGCGGCCGGATGTACGACGTCTGGGTCTCCGCGCCGGTGGGCCGGGTGACGGAGGCGAAGGAGTACTTCGACGTCGCGGTGGACACGTTCAGGGTCTCGTGACGTTCAGGGTCTCGTGACGGAGGGGCCGCGCGCACGGGAGACGACGGAGGCCCGTGGCCCGGGCCCTCGTGCCGGGTGGTCCGAGCGGCACCGGAGAAACGATTCATTGATGATCGTCGCGCCGACAACGCCCTGATCAGCGCATTTACTGCCAGTGATCACTGGCAGTGTGTGAGTACTCCGTGAAAGGCCATTACCGACGGGTACCCAAAGGGGGCGAGGAGGCATACCCTGCGGCTCATGACGGACTCGCAGGCCGCGGAGCAGGCCACGGAAAGCACCGGCGCCGACGAGGCGGCCGGCACCGACACGGCGGTCGGCGTGGCCGCCGCGACCGACGCGGACCCGACGTCCGCCACCACGGACGCCACGGACGCCACGGACGCCACGGACGCCGCGGGCACCACGGACACCGCGACCGGTGCGGCGGGTGCCGGAGAGACGCCCGCCACCGTCGACGAGACGCCCGGCACCGCGGATCCGGCCGACGCGGACGAGCCCGCCGCCGGAGCGGCCGCCACCCCCGTCGCCCTCGGCACCAACCCCCTCGCTCCCGCCCCGGCCGGCGCCCGTACCGCCGCCGACGTGGTCACCCCCGAGCTCGTCGCGCAGCTCACCAGGGGAGTGGCCGGTTCCGGGCGGACCGTCAACCACACGCCGTTCACCGGCGAGAAGCTCGCCGACGTGCCCGAGTCGACCCCGGAGGACGTCGAGAAGGCCTTCGAGCGGGCCCGCGCCGCCCAGGGTGCCTGGGCGGCCACCCCGGTCCGGCGCCGCGCCGCCGTCCTGCTGCGCTTCCACGACCTCGTGCTCGCCCGTCAGGCCGAGGTCCTGGACCTCGTCCAGCTGGAGACCGGCAAGACCCGGCTGCACGCCCACGAGGAGGTCCAGGCCGTCCTGGTCGCCGCGCGGCACTACGGGCTCAAGGCCCCCTCCTACCTGCGCCCCAAGCGCCACGCGGGTGCGATGCCCACCCTCACCAAGGTCACCGAACTGCGGCACCCGCGCGGTGTCGTCGGGCAGATCGCGCCCTGGAACTACCCGCTGGAGCTGTCGGTCGGCGACGCCCTGCCGGCCTTCGTCGCGGGCAACGCGGTCGTCATGAAGCCCGACACCGAGACCTGCCTGACCGCCCTGTGGGCGCGCGACCTGCTGATCGAGGCCGGACTGCCCGCCGAGGTCTTCCAGGTCGTCATCGGCGACGGCCCGGTCGTCGGACCCGAGGTCGTCCGGCACGCCGACTACGTCTCCTTCACGGGCTCGACCCGGACCGGCCGTGAGGTCGCCCAGGGCGCGGCCGCCCGTCTGGTCGGCGTCTCCCTCGAACTCGGCGGCAAGAACGCCATGGTGGTCCTGGAGGACGCCGACCTCGAGAAGGCGGCCGCCGGTGCCGTCCGCGCCTGCTTCTCCTCCGCCGGACAGCTCTGCATCTCCATCGAGCGGCTGTACGTCCACGAGTCGATAGCCGACGCCTTCACGGAGCGGTTCGCCGCCAAGACCAGGGCCCTGCGGCTCGGCACCTCCCTCGCGTACGGGGCGGACATGGGCTCGCTGGTCGGGGAGCGCCAGCTGGAGACCGTGACGCGGCACGTCGAGGAAGCCGTCGCCAAGGGGGCCAGGGTCGTCGCCGGCGGTGTCGCCCGGCCCGACGTCGGCCCGTACTTCTACGAGCCCACCATCCTCGACGGAGTGGAGGCCCCGATGGCCGTCTGCGCCGAGGAGACCTTCGGGCCGGTCGTCTCCGTCTATCGCTTCAAGACCGAGGACGAGGTCGTCGAGCGCGCCAACTCCACCGCGTACGGCCTCAACTCCTCCGTCTGGACGAAGGACGGCCGGCGCGGTCGCGCGCTCGCGGCCCGGCTGCGGACCGGCACGGTGAACGTCAACGAGGGGTACGCGCCCGCGTACGGCAGCGTCCAGTCGCCGATGGGCGGCATGAAGGACTCCGGCCTCGGCCGCCGACACGGCTCCGAGGGCATCCTCAAGTACACCGAGGCGCAGACCGTCGCCCACCAGAGGCTGCTGCCGATGGCGCCGTCCCTCGGCATGGACGACGAGAAGTACGCGGCGTTCATGAGCCGGAGCCTGAAGGTCATGAAGGCGCTCCGGCTGCGGTAGCCCGCCGGTCCCCGACGGATCCCACAACGGTCCTCAACCAACGGTTCTCAACGGTCTCGACGAGGAGAGCGGCACGTGTCACAGGAGAGCTCTGTCCAGGAACAGCCGGACGAGGAGACGTACGACTACGACGTGGTCGTCGTCGGCTCCGGCTTCGGCGGTTCCGTCACCGCCCTGCGGCTGACGGAGAAGGGGTACCGCGTAGGCGTCCTCGAAGCCGGCCGGCGCTTCACCCGCGACACGCTCCCCAAGAACTCCTGGGACATCAAGAACTACCTCTGGGCGCCGCGGCTCGGCATGTACGGCATCCAGCGCATCCATCTGCTGGGCAACGTGATGGTGCTCGCGGGGGCGGGCGTGGGGGGCGGTTCGCTCAACTACGCCAACACCCTCTACGTACCGCCGAAGCCGTTCTTCGAGGACCCGCAGTGGAAGGACATCACCGACTGGGAGGAGGAGCTGAAGCCGTACTACGACCAGGCCAAGCGCATGCTGGGCGTGCGGCTCAACCCGACCATGACCCCGTCGGACGTGCACCTCAAGGCCGCCGCGGAACGGATGGGCGTGGGCGACACCTTCCACATGGCGCCCGTCGGCGTCTTCTTCGGCGACGGGCGGGACGCGGACGGCTCGTCCGGCGCCAAGCCCGGTGCGGAGGTCGCCGACCCGTACTTCGGGGGCGTCGGGCCCTCGCGCAAGGCCTGCACCGAGTGCGGCGAGTGCATGACCGGCTGCCGTCACGGAGCCAAGAACACCCTCAACGAGAACTACCTCCACCTCGCCGAGAAGGCGGGCGCGGTCGTCCACCCCATGACGACCGTCGTGTCCGTCACCGACGACTCACGCGGCGGCTACGCCGTCCAGACCCTCCCGACGGACGACCGGCGCAAGGGCGAGGGGCGGACGTTCACCGCGCACCGGGTCGTCCTCGCGGCCGGCACCTACGGCACCCAGACGCTGCTGCACCGCATGAAGGCCGGCGGTCAGCTGCCGTACCTGTCGAAGCGGCTGGGCGAGCTGACCCGCACCAACTCCGAGGCGCTGGTGGGCGCGCAGACCGACGACCGCCGCTACCGCAAGGCGCACGGCACGAAGGCCGACTTCACCCGCGGGGTGGCCATCACCTCCTCGATCCACCCGGACGAGGACACCCACATCGAACCCGTCCGCTACGGCAAGGGCTCCAACGCGATGGGCGGCATGTCCATCCTCCAGGTCCCCTACGCGGAGGGCTCGTCGAGGGTGGCGGGGTGGCTCGTCAACGCGGCCCGGCACCCGCTGCTCGTGCTCCGGTCGCTCTCCAACCGCCGCTGGTCCGAACGCACCATCATCGGGCTGGTGATGCAGTCGCTCGACAACTCCCTGACGACCTACCTCAAGCCCAAGGGCGCGGGCAAGGGGCTGTTGACGGCACGGCAGGGGCACGGCGCGCCCAACCCCAAGCAGATCGAGGCCGCTTCACGGGCCGCCTCCGCCCTCGCCGAGGAGATCAACGGCTTCCCGGGCAGCAACGTCGGAGAGCTGATGGGCACCCCGCTCACCGCGCACTTCCTCGGCGGCTGTCCGATCGGCGCCGGTGCCGAGGAGGGCGTCATCGACCCGTACCACCGGCTCTACGGCCACCCGGGCATCTCCGTCGTCGACGGCGCCGCCGTCTCCGCGAACCTCGGCGTCAACCCGTCGCTCACCATCACCGCGCAGGCCGAACGGGCCATGTCGTTCTGGCCCAACAAGGGCGAGGCCGATCCGCGTCCGGCGCCCGGAGCCTCGTACGAGCGTCTGAAGGCGGTGGAGCCGCACAGCCCCGCCGTCCCCGCGGACGCCTTCGGCGCGCTGCGGCTGCCGTTCCTGGGCATGCCCGCGGTGCCGCCGAAGCCGTAGCCCGGGATCCGCTCCGGGCGGCGAAGTCCCGTACGGAGAAGCCCATTGCGGCGATGTCCGGTGCTGCGAAGTCCGGTACGACGAAAAGAAGGACCTGCGCCCCCCTCCGAGCGCAGGTCCTTCTCTTCGTACGGGGCCGACGTCCGCGTCAGCCGTGCGGTGCCGCGGTGTTACGCGCTCGCGCCGGACTTGCGGCGACGGACGACGACCAGCGCACCGGCGCCGGCGACGACGGCGATGCCGCCGGCGAGGCCGATCATCGGCAGGGCGGAGCTGGAGCCCGTCTCGGCGAGGCTGCCGTTGACCTGCGGGGTGTTGCTCTTGTCGGCGGGCTTGTCCGAGACCGGGACCTTGCCGCCTTCCTGCGGCTTGGTGCCGTCGGTGTCCGTGCCGGCCTTGACGATCTGGAACTTGTAGGCGACCTCGCCGTAGCCGAAGCACTCCGCGTCGGCGTCGCCGTAGATGCTGGCGCCGAGGGAGAAGCCGGCGCCGACCGGGGCGTTGGAGTGCACGTTGATGCGCAGCGGGATGTCGACCTCGTAGCCGGGCTTGAGCTCGTCGGTGTAGCCGACGAAGCCGACCGCGGCCCCGTCCTCGTCGACGTTCTCCCAGGCCTTGTCGACCTCGTTGTACGCCTGGAGCTGGACCTTCTTGCTCTCGAAGAGGTTCTCGCCGGCCTCGTCGGAGGAGGCGCCGGCGAAGTAGCCGAGGTCGCTCAGGGTGGATTCGGAGTTGTTCGCGACGTTCAGGGAGAACTTGTGCCAGCCGCTGCCCGCCGCGATCTTGCCGGGCAGGCCCGTGATGGAGACGTCGACCTTGGAGTCCGAGCACTCGGAGGGCTCGGGGTCGGGGGACTCCGACGCCGACGCGGAGGTGCTCGGCGCGGGCGCCGACTCCGAGGCGGAGCCGCTCGGGGCCGGGGCGGACGCGGAGGTGGAGGCGGAGGCGGAGGTGCTCGGCTCGGGAGCCGACTCCGAGCCGGACGGCTCGGGGGCCGACTCGGTCGGGCTCGGCGAGGCCGACTCGGTTGCGGACTCGGACACGCTCGCACTCGGGGACGGGCTTTCTTCTTCCGCGAACGCGGCCGGCGCGACCGACAGCAACGCGAGCGGGGCTATGACAGCCGTCGCGGCCGCAGTGGCCATGGCACGGCGAAGCTTCATGAAGACCTCGGATATCCAGTGCGCCGTGCATGCGCGGCGCGATTATGGCGTTTGTGTGCGGCCCCCGTGCGTGAACGCGGTTGTGGCCGTTGGTTCTGCAGAGGAGACCGGCGAAGGCTGGGAATGGTTGTCCCGTACTTCACATAATTCTTATGTGTGCTGGGTCACACGGAGGTGTGGCTTGCGCACGCCCGTTCGAGACGCTTAGAAATGGTCCTCGTGTCTGATCAGCAGCCTGAGGAAACCAACGAGCCGACGGTTCCTGACGATGTGTGGGAACGCTTCGCGCGCGACAGCGAACGCGACATCCGCTCCACGGCGCCGAAGGAGCCCTCCGCCCGGGCGCGCATGGTGACGGAACGGCTGCGCCTCCAGGACGAGTTGGAGGCCGAGCGGGCCGCCCGCCGGGGCTTCCGGAAGAAGGAGGCGCGGTCGGCCGCGCAGCCCGAGGGCTGGCGGACGAATCCCGCCCGGCGTGAGGCGAACGAGCGCGCCGCCCGGCGCCGCAAGCTGTGGGCGGTCCTCGGAATCCCGCTCGCCGTCGCCGTGGCCGTCGTCGCGATGAAGCCGTCCCTGCTGCCCGGCGGCCTCTTCGACGGCTCGGGCGGGCCCGCGTCGGCCGGTCCCGAACTTCCTGCCGAGACCGCCGCCCCGACCACGCCACCCTCCGCCCAGGCCTCCCGGAAGCCCACCAGGGAGCGGCCGTTCGCCGGATCGCCCGCCGAGCGCTGGGGCGACGGCACCGACGCGATCGTCGTCCCGAAGGCCACCGCGGTCGGTTCCCTCACGAAGGAACAGGTGGCCACCGCGCTGCGCGGGACCAAGAACCTGCTCGTCGGGGCCAACCTCGACCCGGCGACCCTGCGCGGCGAGCGCCCCGCGGCGGCCATCGCCGTCCTCGATCCCAAGCAGCCCCACATGATCGACGACATCGACCGCAAGCTGCGCGCGCCGGACGAGAAGCACGACCCGCTCACCCTGTTCAGCCGCTTCGACCCGCGCGAGGTGCGCCTGGTCGGGAACGTGGTCAAGACGCGCGGCCGGATCACGTTCGAGGCCGGCAAGGACGGGGCCGTCGCCATCCACGCCGACTACACCTTCGTCTACCCGGTCTCCTCGGCGAAGGGGAACACGGACGAGGTGACGCGCACCATCGTGCGCCGTGTTCTCGACATCGACTTCCTGAACCCGAGGAAATTCCGGGTCACGCCGGGCAGGGTGATGATCCGTCGCTACGACCAGGAGATCGGCAACTCCGCCTGCTACGTCCACGACGGTTTCCTGCACCCGCTGTTCGACTCGACCGCACCCACCGGCGCGCCGCCGACCGGCCCGACCACCGACCCGTACGACCGCAGCCGTGACCTTCGGGACTCGCCCACGGGAGACTGCGGCACGCTGTCCCGCACCTGACGGCGTCCTTACCCTGGCGCAGGCGTTCCGGGTACGGCGAAGGGCCCCGCGGGACGCGTGTCCGCGGGGCCCTTCGCCCGGCAGCACCGACGTCAGGGCGCGCCGGTGCCTCGAAGCGGCGTCGGGGGAAGCGCCGCCGGTCGACGGGAGCGGCCGCCGGTTCGCACACGGCGGCACACGAGGGCGCGCCCGCGACGACGGCCCGGACGAGTTCCGTCGGACGGCCCCGGGCGTCCCCGGGGCCGACCGTTCTCTTGCAGCGACCGGGCTGCTGTCCCCTGCCGTCCGGTCGCACGGCCTGGAGCGAGGTCCCACGACGCACGGCACGATCCGTGCGTCTCATCGCTCCAGTGAAGCCACGCGTGGTTCTTTCGGGCCCGCCCCTGGCTGACACGGACACCTGAAGAAACGAAGCCCGCGCCGCCCGGGATGCGCGCCGTACGGGTGACAGGGAATGCGTACGTGCGTGCGTCGGGTGCGCCGGGGGTGCGGGGTGCCGACGGCGTGGCTGCCCGGGGTGCGGGGGTGCGCCGCTCAGATGCGGCCGCGGCACAGTTCGAGCAGCGTCATCGCCAGCGCGGTGCCCGGCTTGCCGAGCGCGTCCCGGTAGTGGCCGAGGACCTCCATCTCCCTGGAGAGGTTCACCCGGCGGCCGCCGGAGGTGATCCGCGCCTCCTGGATCACGGCCGAGACGGCCATCCGTTCTTGCACGAGACCGATGATCCGGTCGTCGAGGGCGTCGATGCGCTCACGGGCGCCGGCGATGACACCGGCGGCCTCGTCGGTGCGGGCGCCGGTCTTGTCGAGTACGTCGGCCATGGTGGGGCTCCTCGCTGGAAGGGGTGCCCCGGGGCGGCAGGGCCCGGAAACGGCAGGCGCCCCGGGCCTTGTCGGCCCGGGGCGCCTGGGAAGTCGCTTGTCAGTTGCTCAAGCAGCACGACCATGGCAGCCGGTGGGCCGGTTGCCATAGGTAAACAGGAAGGTCGTCTGCGTGAGCATGACGGCAGTATGCACGCCCGCGGCGGCGCCGGCCAAGCCGGTTCGGATGGTGAGACCGGGGGCCGGAAACCCCGCGGGGGCCGGGCCCGCCGCGGCCCCCGGTAGAATCGGCCGTACACACCCTTTTGCTCACCGCCGGAAGGCAGACCGTGCCAGAAGCGTCCCCCGCCGCCCCCGACACCGTCCTGGTCGTCGACTTCGGTGCGCAGTACGCCCAGCTCATCGCCCGTCGCGTCCGTGAGGCCCGGGTCTACAGCGAGATCGTGCCGAGCACCATGCCGGTCCAGGAGATGCTCGCCAAGAACCCCGCCGCGATCATCCTCTCCGGCGGCCCCTCGTCGGTCTACGCGGAGGGCGCTCCGCGCCTGGACCGCGAGATCTTCGAGGCGGGCGTCCCCGTCTTCGGCATGTGCTACGGCTTCCAGCTGATGGCCACGGCCCTCGGCGGCACGGTCGACAACACCGGCGCCCGCGAGTACGGCCGCACCCCGCTGCACGTCTCGAAGTCCGGCTCCACCCTGTTCGAGGGCACCCCGGACGAGCAGCCCGTGTGGATGTCGCACGGCGACGCCTGCTCCGCCGCCCCCGAGGGCTTCACCGTCACGGCCTCCACGGACGTCGTCCCGGTCGCCGCCTTCGAGAACGACGAGAAGAAGCTCTACGGCGTCCAGTACCACCCCGAGGTCATGCACTCCACGCACGGCCAGCAGGTCCTGGAGCACTTCCTGTACCGCGGCGCGGGTCTCACCCCGTCCTGGACCACCGGCAACGTCATCGACGAGCAGGTCGCCCTGATCCGCGAGCAGGTCGGCACCAAGCGCGCGATCTGCGGCCTGTCCGGCGGAGTGGACTCGGCGGTCGCCGCGGCCCTCGTCCAGAAGGCCATCGGCTCCCAGCTCACCTGTGTGTACGTCGACCACGGTCTGATGCGCCAGGGCGAGACCGAGCAGGTCGAGAAGGACTTCGTCGCCGCGACCGGCGTGCAGCTCAAGGTCGTGGACGCGGAGGAGCGCTTCCTCACCGCGCTCAAGGGCGTCTCGGACCCCGAGGAGAAGCGGAAGATCATCGGACGCGAGTTCATCCGCGTCTTCGAGCAGGCCCAGGCGGAGATCATCGCCGAGGCCGCCGAGGGCGAGGACGTCGCGTTCCTGGTCCAGGGCACGCTCTACCCGGACGTGGTCGAGTCCGGCGGCGGCACCGGCACCGCGAACATCAAGTCCCACCACAACGTGGGCGGTCTCCCGGAGGACCTGGAGTTCGAGCTCGTCGAGCCGCTGCGCAAGCTGTTCAAGGACGAGGTCCGGATGGTCGGCCAGGAGCTCGGCCTGCCCGAGGAGATCGTCCAGCGCCAGCCGTTCCCCGGTCCCGGCCTCGGCATCCGCATCGTCGGTGAGGTGACCAAGGAGCGTCTGGACCTGCTCCGCCAGGCCGACGCGATCGCCCGTGAGGAGCTCACCGCCGCCGGTCTCGACCGTGAGATCTGGCAGTGCCCGGTCGTCCTGCTCGCCGACGTGCGCAGCGTGGGCGTCCAGGGCGACGGCCGCACCTACGGTCACCCGATCGTGCTCCGTCCGGTGTCCAGCGAGGACGCCATGACGGCCGACTGGTCGCGGCTGCCGTACGAGACGCTGGCGAAGATCTCGACCCGCATCACGAACGAGGTCGCCGACGTCAACCGCGTCGTGCTCGACGTGACGAGCAAGCCCCCGGGCACCATCGAGTGGGAGTAGTCCTCCCGCCGGCGGGGGCGGCGCTCCCGCCTCAGGTCCGCTTGAGCGTGCGCACCGGCACGCCGGGCTTCCAGACCTGGACGACCAGATACGTGTCGTCCTCCACGTAGGTCCGTGTGACCTCCGTCAGCTCGGTGCGGAAGAGGTGGAACGGCTCCGGCGGTTCCACCTCTTTCACGTACGCGGCCTTGGCGGGGACTCCGTCGCCCACCTCGACGGCCCGCCCGCTGATCCGCACGTCGCCGCCGCCCATGTCCGTACCGGCCCCCGGGTTCGCCTGGAGCGCGAAGCGCGGGTCCCGGCGCAGGTCGAGCGCCTTGAGGGAGCCCGGCATCATGCCGAGCCACAGCTCGCCGTCCAGGAAGCGCACCTCGATGCCGGAGGTGCGGGGCGAGCCGTCCTTGCGGAGGGTCGCGAGGACGTGGTGGGTGAAGGCGCCGAAGCGCTGTTCGACGGTGTCGGCCAGGTCCGGTTCGGCCGTGGAGAGGGCTGCCCAGTTCATGGCCCGAGTCTGGCGCCCATACCCGACATCTTCTGTCGAGTTTTCCCTGTGTCCCTCGTCCGTCCTGATTTTTTCTCCCCCCGAACACCCCTGTTCTCCTGCGCTGACCCCGGGTAACTTCCGCTCGTACCGAACACGCCAGTGCTGGAGGACAGATGCACGGGCCCACTCCGCCGCTGCCCCGCCCCACCGACCAGCTCCGCTTCGCCATGCCGCCGATGCACGAGTCGACGGACGACGAACGACGGCACCGCAAGGAGCGGCTGGCCGGCGCGCTGCGGCTGTTCGGACGGCTCGGCTTCGAGGACGGCGTCTCCGGGCACATCACGGCACGCGACCCGGAGTACAGCGACTGCTTCTGGGTCAATCCCTTCGGCATGCCGTTCAAGCACGTCACCGTGAGCGATCTGGTCATGGCCAACCGGGACGGCCAGGTGATCGAGGGCCGCTACCACGTGAACCAGGCGGCGTTCACCGTGCACTCCCAGGTCCACGCGGCCCGCCCCGACGTCGTCGCCGTCGCCCACTGCCACTCCGTGCACGGCCGCGCCCTCGCCGCCCTCGGCGACCTGCTCGATCCGATCACCCAGGAGAGCTGCGCGTTCTACGAAGACCACGCGCTCTACGACGCCTACACCGGAGTCGCCGTCGACGCCGAGGAGGGGCGCAGGATCGCGTCCGCGCTGGGCAGCCGCAAGGCGCTGGTGCTGCGCAACCACGGGCTGCTGACCGTCGGGGACTCGGTGGACGCGGCGGCCTGGTGGTTCCTGTCCATGGAACGGTCCAGCCAGGTCCAGCTCACCGCGAAGGCCGCGGGCCGGCCCGTCCTCATCGGCCACAAGCAGGCGGTCGCCACGCGCGAACAGCTCGGCGGAGACCTGGTGGCGTGGATCAACTACCAGCCGCTGTGGCGGGACATCACCCGCAGCGAACCGGATCTCCTCGACTAGGGCCTGTCCGACCATTCGGGCCGTCGCCCGGCAGACGGGAATGGTCGGACAGGCCCTAGAGCCTGTCCGTCCGGCGGATCAGGTCGGCCGGGCCGGCGAGGGGGCGCCCGTTCTCCCCGCGCCGGACCGACCTGGGGCGTGCGCGCGGCGCTTCGTACGGCACAATTCGCTGTCGTCACAGGAGGGCCGTCGCGTGGGGGCGCGGCAGCCGGATTTTCGTGACATTCCACTTTTACGGAGTTTTTCTGGCGCGGGAAGGCGGCAGCGGGCGTGGCTGTGCAGGGGGCGGGACATGGTGCGGGACACCGTGCCGTGCCGGGGGCCGGGGTGGTCACCGGACGGAGCGGTGGTCCGGGTGGCGGGCCGGGCGGAGGCGTCGGCGGGGAGCCGGGCGGGCACGAGGGCGGCTGTACGTGCGGGGACTGCCCGCACGGGGCGCGTGCGGGGCACCGGCGGGCTGTCGCCGCGTTCCTCGCCAAGCGCGACGCGCTGGCGTCCGGACAGGGACTGCCCGCCGGTGTCGCGCACTCCGCCTCCGCGTCCCGGCAGTGGGTGTCCGACGAACTCACCCAGGCCGCGGACGCCGTCGCCGAACGGGGCCGTCTGGAGGGCGAGGCGTGGCTGGGCCGGCTGTGGCGCTACACCGCGTACACCGTCTGGACCGGCGTCGTCGTCCTCCTGCTCGTGCAGGCGCTCACCGCGATCGGGGCCGGCTGGACGGCGGCGCGGACGGCGGGGCTGCTCGCCGCGGTCGTGTCGGCCGGACTCCTGACCGGGGCGGCCTGGCTGCACCGGGCGCGGGGCGGGGCTCTCGCGCCGGTCATCGGTGAGGACAACCGGCTCTCCACCTCGCGCGCGGTGGCCGCCGGCTGGGTGCTGCTCACGGTGTACGCGGTGCTCGTGCTGGTGGGACAGCTGGCGGCGGCCTCGGCGCCCGGCCGCCGGGACGAAATCGTCGCCGGGTTCGAACTCGCCCGGGCCGCCGGTGTCGTGACCGTCGTCGCCGTGGTCTGCGGGGTCGCGGTGCTGGTGCGGCGGGTGGTCGGGCTGAGGGTGCTGGGGCAGCGGCTGCAGAAGGTCCGCGCGCACCGGCCGCGCGCCGCGGACCTGCTGACCGACGACGCCGGGCGGGGGAGCTTCGCCGACATCCAGTACGTCGTGATCAGCGGGGTCGCCCTGGTCTTCGCGGCGGTGCGGCTGGCGCGGCGGCCGTCGCAGTTGCCCGATCTTCCGTGGGGACTGGCCCTGCTGGTGCTGGTGTCGGCCGCGACCTATCTCGCCGGGAAGTACGCCGAGGGCGGGCGGCCGGTGATCCTCTCCGTGGTCCGGTCCCGTGAGGCGGGCGACCTGGACGCGCCGATCCGCACCGGGGACGACATCGAGATCCGGGGTGCCGGGTTCGTGCCGCCCGGCGCGCAGACCGCGGACCGGCTGTCGCGGATGGTCGTCCGGATAGGGGCGGTGCACGTGCACGTGCCGTTGGTGCCGGTGTCCGGGGGGTTCGGCAATCCCACGGACGCGGTGCTGACGGTGCCGGTGCCGGTGGATGTGGAGCCGGGGCGGGTGGAGGTGCAGGTGGTCACGGCGGCGGGTGTCGAGACGAACCGGTACGAGATCGAGGTCACGGACTGAGGGTGCTCGCCTCTGGCGGTTCGCGGGTGCGGTGCCGGTGCGTCGTGGGGCGGGGCCGTGCCGGTGCATCAGCCCGTCGCCGTCGGACAGGGATGTGGGCGTCGGTGGCGACGGGCATCGATGTACCGGC
>NZ_KZ626915.1 GCF_002911015.1 Streptomyces populi | reverse complement strand
CGCTGACCGCCTGCCCTCGGCGCGCCGGGGAGGGCGAGGGCAGGCGGTCAGCGGGCCGCCACGCGTGGCCGGTACGTCCCACCGCCGTGCCGCGTGCGCGACGGAGCCGTCTCGTCGCGGCGCGGTGGGACTTTCCCCGCTTCCTCTCCCTTCCCGCCGCTCGGCCCCACCGTTCGGCGGGAAGGGGGAGGTGGCCCGGCACCGGAGATCGCTACGATGCGCCGGGGCCGCGTCCCAGGAGGCGCGGAAACGTTTTCCGGAGGGGGATGTCCGTGTTCGTGCTGTCCATCCTGCTGCTCATAGCCGCGGCAGTGCTCTTTCTCGTGGGCCGCGGCCGCACCGGGGCCGGTGGCTGGAAGCTCGGGGCGGTGCTCAGCGCCGTGGCGGGCGTGCTGGCGGGCGTCTTCTCCTGTGTCCACGTCGTGAGCGCCTACGAGGTCGGTGTTCCGGTGACCTTCGGCAAGATCGGCACGCCGCTGGTCTCGGGCATGCACTTCAAGTCACCGTTCACCGATGTCACGTCCTTCTCCACCCGCCCGGTGGACCTCGACCTCAACGGCAAGGACGTGGTCGAGGTCCGCTCCTCTCAGGGCGGTGTGCTCTATGCGGACGTCACCATCAAGTGGGCCGTGGTGCCGGCCAAGGCGGTCGCGCTGTACCGGCTGGCGGGCAGCGAGGAGGCCGTCGAGGAGCGGCTGGTGCTGCCGGACAGTCGTGAGATCGTCCGCAACGTCTTCGCGAAGCACACGAGCGAGGAAGGCTACGCGTCCGCCCGTGAGCAGATCAGCTCGGAGATCGCCGGCCTCGTCAAGGAGCGCCTGGCACCGCGCGGCATCGACGTCACTTCCGTCAACCTGCGCAATGTGAGGCCGTCGGAGAAGCTACAGGACCAGATCGACAAGAAGATCCAGCAGGAGCAGGCCACCGAACGGGCCACCGAGGCGTCGCGTACGGCCAAGGCGGAGGCGGAGCGCAAGCGGATCGAGGCGGAGGGCATCGCCCGCGCCAACAAGATCATCGAGCGGTCGCTGAGCGACAAGGTGCTGTACAACCAGTGCCTCGAGGCGTACAAGGAAGCCGCGAAGGCGAACCCGGTGTACGCGGTGCCGTGCGGTACGGACTCGAACGGCACGCCGGTCATCGTGGACAGCGGCAAGAAGTGACGCCGGCGCGGGCGACACCTGCCCCGTCCTGGTCGTGACAGGGCGTCATGACCCCGTGAGGCCGCTCGCGGCTCGGTCTGCCCCGGGCGTGGCCGACGGTCCGTGACGTCCGCCGGCCCTCGTCCTCTCCGCGCGGGAGGGCGAGGGCCTGCGGGCCGCCGGGCACCGCGGGAGCGCGCCGGACGGCACACCTGTCGGGGCCGGGAGGGCCGGCCGCACTCCGATGGGCGAACCGGACGGCAGGCCCGGCTGCTCGACCGGTCATGTGGCGCGAACGTCGCCCGCCCCGGAGGTACTCGGGCCGAGAGCGGGCGTCACGTCACCCTCAGTCGCTGAAGCAGCCGAAATCCTCGTCGTCCCGGCCGTCGTACGCCCTCCGCGACTCCGTTCTGCCGTCGCTGAAGACCAGGCTTCCGGCGCGGAGTTGGCGGGGCCGGAAGGTGAGGAACCCTTCGACGAGATCGTCCGAGGACATGTTGGTGCGCAGCGCGTACGTCGATGCGGGGTCCAGTGCGACGGACAGGGGGAGCCGCGTCGTGAAACCCCGGGGGGAGCTTCCGAGGCGTATGCGATGCGTCGTGATCCCGTGGGAAGCCTCGATGTGCCACAGCAGTTCACCCGGGTCGTCGGCGGTGCCGTCGCGATCCCACCGGTACAGGCCGACCTCGGCGATGCCGTCGGGCCTGGCGCCCGGACACACGCGCCAGCCGATCACCGGACCGGAACCCCCGCTCTCGACGAACAGCGGGTTGAACTCCGCGCCGCAAGCGCTCAGCAGGAGCGCGAGAGACATGACACCTGCCGCTCTTCCCCACTTCACCTGACGGAGTGTACGAGGGAAGGGGCGGGGGGTGACACCCCGGTGGTCGTCTCGACCTGATACCGGAAGGCGACGGTTCTCGGGGCGTGCGGCTCGCGACAGGAGCGGACGGACCGTGCATCTCGCCCCGAACGGCGGGCATCCAACGGTGCTGCGTGCCTACGGGCACCGGCCTCGCCCCGGACGTGAAGACGTACGACGCCGAAAGCGCCCCCGTTTCCGGCACCACGGCCTCCGGCCCGGCCCGTGCCGCCTCACGACGGTGCGTCGCGGGTGTGCTTCAGCCGCATCCGGGCGTCGACCTTGTCCGGAGGCGAGACCTCCGACCAGAAGCGGTGGCCGGAGACGAACACGGCGAGCTCGCGCTCGCGTCGGCGGAGCTTTTCCACCTCGGCCTGTTCGTCGTCGGTCCAGCCGGGGGAGGCGGGGCGTTCCACCTTGCGCCAGCCGCCGGTGTCGCTGAAGCCGTCCAGGGGCTCCACCGACCAGGGGAGTCGTTTCAGCAGGTCCAGCAGCTCGGCCCGGACCTGACGCAACTCCTCCTGACCGGCGAGGAGATCACTCGGAAAGTCGTAGGTCGCAGCCACACGGCAATGCTACGCCTGTTCGATTTTGTGGTGCGAGTTCCTTCCGGGACTTCACACGAACGGGTGTTCCGAACGGGTGTTCCAAGTCGAACGTTCCGGACGGGATGGAGAGCGGGGCGGGAGGTGAGCGGATTCGACAGGCTGGACTGCACAGTTTGAACTGGACAGTTTGGGCTGCGCGATTTACGGTGACGGCATGGACCAGAGCGGCGACCGGCCGGACGACACGGCCGTATCGGAATCCGCGGCGCGTGCCGCACAGGAGCTGCGGGTCGCGTTCAGCCTGCTCCGGCGGCGGATCCGGGAGGTGTCCGGGACGCAGGACCGGACGCAGGACCTCACGCCCTCCCAGATCTCCGCGCTCACCCTGGTGAGCAAGAGCGGGGCCGCCACCGCCAGCGCGCTGGCCGTGGCCGAAGGAGTGCGCCCCCAGTCGATGGCCACCACGCTCGCGGCCCTCGACCGGTACGGACTCATCCGGCGCGACCCCGACCCCGGGGACGGCCGGCGCCAGCTGGTGACGCTCACGGACGCCGGGCGCGAGCGCGTCGAAGGCACCCGGCAGGCCCGTTCGGAGTGGCTCGCCCGGGCCTTCGAGGAGCGCTGCACGGAGGACGAGCGGCAGACCGTCATCGAGGCGATGGCACTGCTGGAACGGCTCACCCGGTCGTGAGACCCGCCCTCCGGGACCGGCTCCGACGTCCCGGGGGACGGATCCCGACGGCCTGGCGGGTCGGAACGCCCCGCGCCGGCACCGGCCCCGCCCGCACGGGCTCCGCGGCCGGACCGCCGCGCCTTCACCCGCCCCGGCGCGACGGCCGCCTCCGCCGTCTTCCTCGCCCACGGCGCCGACACCGGCGCCCCGCGACAACCGGCCCGCCTCACGCCCGCCGGGGCCGTGCCGCTCCCGGCGCCGGCCCTCATCTACCGATCCCTTCGCGATCTCACCCCCCGAAAGGCCTGACCATGGCAGTCACCGCGCTCGACCCCCGCACCGCGCTCGTCGTCATCGACCTGCAGCACGGCATCGTCGGCAATCCGGGCCTCGCCCCGCACCCCGCCGCCGACGTCGTGGAGCGCGCCGTCCGGCTCTCCGACGCCTTCCGCGGCCACGGCCTCCCGGTCGTCCTCGTCCGGGTCACCGCCGCCGCCGACGGCGCCGACGCCGTCCGCGGCCGCATCGACGGCCCGAGCCGCGCCCGCTCCTTCCCGGAGGGCTGGGACGTCATCGTCGACGAACTGGCCGGACACCCCGGGGACATCGTCGTGACCAAGCGGAACTGGGGCGCCTTCTACGGGACCGACCTCGACCTGCAGCTCCGCCGCCGCGGGATCACCCAGATCGTGCTGGCCGGCATCGCCACCAGCATCGGCGTGGAGTCCTCGGCGCGCGCCGCCCACGAGCACGGCTACCACGTCACCCTCGCCACCGACGCCATGTCCGACCTCGACCCCGAGACGCACCGCAACAGCGTCGAGCGGATCTTCCCCCGCCTCGGGGAGACCGGCACGACCGAGGAGATCGTCGAGCTGCTCGACAAGACCAGGGACTGAGCGGTCAACTCCGCTTGTCCGAAGGTACCTTGGGGCCGTGACCCTGGATGATCTTCGTGTGTTCGTCGCCGTCTGCCGGGCCGGGAGCCTGAGCGCCGTGGCCCGGGAGCTGGGCTGTACGCAGTCGGCGGTGAGCCAGCACGTACGCCGGCTGGAGCGCGAGGTCGGGATCGGACTCGTCGAACGGCAGGCCCGGGGCGTGGTGCCCACCCGCGCCGGGCGGGTCCTCGAGCGGGCCGCCGCCGACGGCATCGCCGGACTCGACCTCGCGCTGCGCCGGCTCGACGAGCTGGTGCGCGGGGACGGCGGCACGGTACGGATCGCCACCGGCGGCACCACCGTGCGGCACTTCATGGCCGAGGCCGTGGTCGAGTTCCGGGGGCGGTACCCCAAGGTGAACCTGGAGTTCCAGACCGAGAACTCCAGCCGGAGCTGCTTCGAGGCGCTCGCCGACCACGGACTCGACCTCGCCTGGGTCACCCTCGGCCCTCCCGTGCGCGGCATCGAGCAGCGGACCGTCGCCGAACTCCCCTGGGTGCTCGCCGTGCACGCCGACGACGAACTCGCGGGCCGGGAGAGGATCGAGGCGCGGGAGCTGGCCGGACTGCGGATCGTGGGACTGCCCGAGCGCTCCACCTCCCGCGCCCACCTCGACTCCGCCTACCGCGAGTTGGGGATACCGACGAGTGTCTCCGACACCAGCGTCGCCGACTGGGACACCGCGATCCTGCTCGCCGAACTCGGCCTCGGGCACGCCGTCGTCCCGGCCCTGCCGGGCCTTCCCGGACCCGGCCACCCCGGTCTCCGCTTCCTCCCCGTACCGGCGCTGCCGCCCCTCGCGGTCGGCTGGGCCGTACGCCGGTGGGACGCGCTGTCGCCCGCGGCGCACGCCTTCGCCGACACGGTGGCCCGGCACTGCCCGGGCACCGGGACGGTGGCGGGGGACTGACGCCGGCGCCGGCCCCATGGCACCCGGACGCCTCCGGCCGGCACCACCCGGGCCCCCGGGCCCCGGGCCCCGGGGCCCATGGACCTCCGGCCGGCGCCCGGTCCCGTGGACCTCCGGTGTCACCGGGCGCCCACGGCTCCATGTCCCGGTGTTCCAGCGTCAGGGGCGTCAGTTGTCGGGGCCCGCGAGCGGCGTCAGCTGCCGGACCAGTTCGCCCGCCACCGGTGCCGGCACCCCGGTCCGTTCCGCCGCCCGCAGCAACGCGCCGCCGATCGCGTCGAGTTCGAGCACCCGGCCCGCCTCGGCGTCCCGCTGCATGGAGGACTTGGTGGCCGCCGGGAAGGCGTCGTAGCGGGCGAGGGCGGTCGCCGGATCGGTGGCGGCGCCGCACGCGCGGCCCACCGCGGCCGTCTCCTCGACGAGAGCGGCCAACTCCTCGCGGTGCGAGGTGCGTACGTCGCCCGCCGGCACCCCGTGACGTGTCGTCAGCAGCGCGAACGGGGCGAGGAACGACATCTTCGCCCAGAGCGTCGCCGACTCGCCCTCCTGGAGCCGGGCGCGTACCCCGGCCCACTCCAGGGCCCCGGCGAACGACTCGACCCGCGCTCGTGGTGCCGTGTCGGCGGTCAGGTCGACCTCGACGAACGGGCTGCCGTGCTCGATCACCCCCGGAGCGGTCCGCGTCGACTCCACGCGGATCACCGCGGGGGCCACCTGCTCGGAACGGTAGCGCTCACGCAGCAGTGCCGGGTGCTCGACACCGTTCAGGAGCGGGACGATCAGGCCCTCCTCGCCCAGGGCCTTCGCCGGGAGGCGCTCCAGCGCGGCGTCCAGGGCCGTCGCCTTGACCGCGATCAGGCACACGTCGGCCGGCCCGCGCAGTTCGGTGTCCGCCTCCACCCGCGCCGTGAAATCGCCGAAGTGGCCGCTGCGCACCTCGATGCCGTCCGCCGCCAGCTTCCGCGCGGTCTCGTCCCCGGCGAGACAGATGACCCGGTGGCCGGCGCGGGACAGGAGCGCCGCGAGCAGTCCGCCGACCCCTCCCGGACCCAGCACCGCCACCGTCAGCCTGTCGTTCGTCATGGCTCCTCGCTTCTCTCCCCGGGGCCCCGAACGGGCCCCGGAGATGGTCACAAGTCGCGGTCACCCGAGTCAATCCTCGGAAGAACTTGCCCAACTCCAAGGTTTCACTGGGGACTTGCGGCGAGCGGCAGCGTGGGCGCCGCTACGGCACCCGTACCGCCCCCCCGGGCTCCGGCAGCCGCAGCCGGTCCGTGAGACCGGCCTGCGCGAACGCCTTCGTCAGGGCCGGGCCGCCCTCGGTGAAGTGACCCCAGTGCTCGAAGTGCAGCGGGACCACCCGGGCCGCGCCGAGGATCTGTGCCGCCCGCGCCGCGTCCTCGCCGGTCAGGGTGAGCGGGGCGTCCGGCACCAGCGGGGTGCGCGCGGCGCCCGCGAACAGCACGGCCACGTCGAAGGGGCCCTGGCGGTCCGCGATCTCCCGTACGACGTCCAGGGACGCGTTGTCACCGCTCACGTACACCTTGGGCAGCCCTTCCCCGGAGAGCACGAAACCGGTCACCTCTCCCACGAGGGGAAGCGAACCGTCGGGTCCGTGCTGCGCCGGAACGGCCGTCACGCGCAGCACCCCGCCGTCCGGACGCGCCAGTTCCGTGGACTCCCAGGGGCCGAGGGCCCGGACGGGCGCGCCGATCCGCTCGTACGCGGACGCCGTCGACAGGGTCACCGGGACGCCCTGGAGGAAGCCGCGCCCGGACGCGTCCAGGTTGTCGGGGTGCTGGTCGTGGGAGAGCAGGATCGCGTCGACCGGGCCGAGCTCCTCGGCCGGGAGCGCGGGTCCGGCGGTCTTCACCAGCTTCCGCGCGCCCACGGGGTACTCACCGGGAGCGTCGAAGGTCGGATCGGTCAGAAGCCGCAGGCCGCCGATCGCGATGACGGCGGTGGGGCCGCCGATGTAAGTGATCTCCACTGAGGTCATGTTCTGCTCAATCCGTGGGACCGGCGGAGGTATTCCCGGCCGCGGCGGGCCTCCTTCCGCGAGCGGCGGCCGTGACGGCGTCCGGCGCGCGAGACTGGACCCATGTGCCGCAGCATCAAGACGCTCCGCCCGCCCGCGATCCCCGAGGAAGCGACCGAGGAGGAGATCCGCGCCGCCGCCCTGCAGTACGTCCGCAAGGTCTCCGGGTTCCGTGCCCCGGCCGCCCACAACCGCGAGGTCTTCGACCGCGCCGTCGCGGCGGTCGCGGCGGCCACGGCCGAGTTGCTGGACGAGCTGGAGGTGCGCGGGGCGGCCCGGCGCGCCGGATAGCGCGCCCGCCGCACGGAACGCGGTCCGCGGCCCCGCGCGGACCGGGGCCGTGCCCCGGTGGTCTGCCGGTCTGCCGGTCTGCCGGTCTGTCGGTCTGTCGGGTCTGCCGGTCTGTGCGGCACGCGGACCACGGCCTCAGCCGCGGCTCACGGTCGGTGTGTCCAGCGCGTCGCGCCGCGCCCGTGGGCCTGCGGGTGCCACCCGTGTGCCCGTGGGGCGCCGGGTGCCGTGCGCCGTGGCTCAGGCGCCGGTTTCCTGCCCCCGCATCGCGGGCCGGCGCACGAGGTAGGCCGCGCCCGCCCCCGCGACGAACAGCGCCCCGACCGAGACGGCCGTCGCGAGCCAGGTGGCGCCCAGCCACTGGCCGCCGAAGTAGCCGAGGGCCACGCTGTAGCCGGCCCACGCCAGGCCGGCGAGGACCGACCAGGGCAGGAAGTCGCGGACCCGGCGGTGCGCGGCGCCCGCGCCGAGCGAGACGACCGAGCGGCCGGCCGGCGCGAAACGGGCGACGACCACGAGCACGCCGCCACCGCGCGCCAGGACCTCGCCGAGACGTTCCTGCGCCCTGGTCAGGCGGCGGGACCGGGCGATGACGCGATCCAGGCGGTCGCCACCGCGCCAGGCGAGCCGGTACGCCACCAGGTCGCCGAGGACCGAGGCCGTCGCCGCGCAGAGGATGAGCGCCAGGATGTCGGGCACGGAACGGGGGACGGCGCCGGTCGCCGTGGCGGAGCCCGCCGCGGCCGTCGCCGCCGTGATGACCAGGACGCCACTCGGCAGGACGGGCAGGAACACGTCGAGAAGGATGGACACGGCGATCACCGCGTAGATCCATGGGCTGCCCGTCAGCGACCCCAGACTCTCCAGCACCGACACTCTCCCCCGAACCACCCCGTGAGCCCGGCCGCGCCGCTACTCGCGGGGGAGTGGCGTGGCAACCCGTGACAGCCATACAGCGTACGCCGAGGATGGTGCAGAAGATCCTCCGGGGACGCATGTGTCGGTCACATCACGTTCACGGACCCGCACGCTCCGGTACGCCGCACGGCGGCGGCAACCGCACGGAACGGGTCTATTCCGGGGTGATCCGGAACTCCGCCACGGTCGTCAGCCGGGCGCCGCCCGCCGTACGGCCGACGCCGCCGCCCCGCGCCTGTTCGAGGCGCAGGGAGGCCGAACGGCCCCGCAGGGCAAGGGTCATCAGCTGATTGCCGAACCAAGGGCCGCCGGTCTTCCGCCAGTCGACCGGTGACCGCCCGCAACGGCCGTGGTGGGCGAGGAGGTTGCCGAGCAGCCGGGCCGGGCGGCTCCAGCCGAAGCGGAAGCCGAGCCGTACGGAGAGCGGGATGGAGTTGTGGACGGGGGAGCAGGTCAGCTGTAGGACCCGGGCGGAGGGCTCCCGGGCGGGGTCGGCCCAGACCGGATCGGCGGCGTAGGCGTGGTGCACGTCCCCCGACAGCACGCACACGGTCGCCGGCGCGTGCTCGCCCGAGCCGGCCTCGGCGATCAGCTCCGCCAGTTCCCCGAAGGACTCCGGGAACGCCGCCCAGTGCTCCAGGTCGGCCGCGCGGCGCAGCCGCTCGCCGAACCGCGCCCAGCGCCCGCCCCGCTCACCCCGGCACAGGGCGGCGTCCCACGTCTCCGCGTGATGGATCAGCGGGGGCAGCAGCCAGGGCAGGGACGTGCCTATCAGCAGGTGGTCACGGGAGTCCGGCGCCTGAAGGGCCTGCTCGCGCAGCCATGCGGCCTCCCCGGGGTCGAGCATCGCGCGGTGCCGCTCGTCCAGGACGCGGGCCGCGCGGGTGTCGAGCATCAGGACACGGGTCCGGCCGAAGTCGCGGCGGTAGCTCCAGCGGACCGAGGCCGGGTCGGCGTCGGCCTGGGCGGCGAAGGCGCGCAGCACGTCCGTGCCGTCGGGTGTCTCGCGTACGGCCGCGTACAGCAGGTCCGCGGAGAGTTCGGCGGGGGAGAGGTTGCCGAGGTGCTGGTGGACCCAGTACGACATCAGACCGCTCAGCACCCGCTCGCGCCACCACGGGGTCGCCCGGATCTCGGCGAGCCAGGCCGCGCTGGTGTTCCAGTCGTCGACGATGTCGTGGTCGTCGAAGATCATGCAGCTGGGCACGGTCGACAGCAGCCAGCGGATCTCGGGGTCGAGCCAGGACTCGTGGTAGAGGCGGGTGTATTCCTCGTAGTCCGCGACCTGATGGCCCGGGGGGTCCTCCAGGCCCCTCCGGGCCGCGATCCACGCGCGGGTCGCCCGGGAGACCTCGTCCGCGTACACCTGGTCGCCCAGCAGCAGCAGTACGTCCGGGCGTTCGCCGTCCGGGTCCGAGGCGATCCGGGCGGCGAGGGTGTCCAGGGCGTCGGGTCCCACCGGGTCCTTCTCGTCCGCGGGCGGCGACGCCCAGCGGCAGGAACCGAAGGTGACGCGGACGGCCGCGTCGTCGCTCCCGGGGGTGCGGACGACCGAGGGGGGAAAGGGCGAGTCGGGCGACGGCCACACGGCCGCGCCGTCCAGCAGGACCTCGTACGGGGTGACGGTGCCCGGTGTCAGTCCGCCCACCGGCACCAGCGCGTAGTGGTGGCCCGCGATCTGGAAGGTGCGGGCCTGTCCGCGGGTGCCGTCCGCGCAGCGCACCTCGGCGGTGCACGGGCGGCTCGCCTCGACCCAGAAGGTCGCCGACGAGCCGTCCACGTACCTCAGCAGCGGCCCCAGGAGCAGCTCGGCCATGGTGGTCCCCCTCCTCCGTCGCCCCGTACGGTACGGAACGACGGAGGCCCCTGGGGAGGTTCCGGAGGCCGCGGGAACACCGTGGGGGGAGCGGTGTCCGGAACCCGGGCGACCCGTGGCCGCCGGTCCGTGCCGGGCGTGCGGGTCAGCAGCCGCTGAGGACCGAGGTCAGCTTGGCCTTCTCCGCGGAGTCGACCTTCAGGTTGTAGTAGTACTTCACCTGCACCCAGGCGCGGACGTAGGTGCAGGCGTACGCGGTGCGCGAGGGCATCCACTCGGCCGGGTCCTTGTCGCCCTTGGACTGGTTGACGTTGTCCGTGACCGCGAGCAGCTGCGGGCGGGTCACGTCGTTGGCGAAGGCCTGGCGCTGGGCCGTGGTCCAGGCGCCGGCGCCGGAGTCCCAGGCCTCGGCGAGCGGCACGAGGTGGTCGATGTCGACGTCGGAGGCGGCGGTCCAGGTGGCACCGTCGTAGACGGAGTACCAGCTGCCGCTGGTGGCCACGCACGCGGAGTCGGTGGTCACGTTGGAGCCGTCGCGCTTGAGGATGTACTCGCGGGTGTTGCAGGTGCCGCTGATCGTGATCCAGGTGGGGAACAGGTCACGGGAGTAGCCGGTGCGGCTCTCCGTCGCGACGGTGAGGGACGCGAGGTAGGTGCGGGCGGTGGCCGCGCTGACCGGGGTGGGGAGGGCGGCGGAGGCGGTCGGGCCGTTGAAGACACCGGCCAGGGCTGTCAGACCCGTGAAGGCTGCGAGTATGCTCAGCCGTCGACGCGCGTAGACCTTGGGCATGCGAACTCCCTTGATTTGTGGGGGTGTTGGAGTGCGGGCGAACGAATGCTCGCGGCGTCGTGTAGCCGTGAGGTAAGTGCGCGGTTAGAAAATAGTGACGCGTTCATGACATGACAAGGTTCATGACAGAACTACTTTCCGCGGTCGCGGACCCCGGGTCGGGGGACTTCCGGCCCTGTGGGCCGCCGCGCGGGTCGCGTACCATGGGCGGTGCAGAAGGGGAGTAGCTCTTCGCCGGACCGTCGACATACTGCTCAGCTCGTCTGAGCCGGCGCCCGGAGGCAGGCCTCGATCACGAGACCGGCCAGTGAGACCTTCGGCAAGCAGTGCACTTGCCCTGCCGGGCCTTTCCGGTACGGGCGCTCGTGCCCGCACCCACCGGTGCGGGTGACGCCGTGTGCTGCCGTGCCGAGGTTCGCGCAGTCACAGCACGCGTAGTCGCAACTCTCGGCGGGGCAGCCCGACCGATTGAGGAATTTTGATCAGCTTCAGCGTGATGGCGCTCGTCTTCGGTGTCGTCTTCCTTGCCGAGCTCCCCGACAAGACCGCGCTCGCCGGCCTCGTCCTCGGCACGCGCTACCGCGCCTCGTACGTCTTCGCCGGTGTCGCCGCCGCGTTCGCCGTCCATGTGGCGCTCGCCGTCGCGGCGGGCAGCGTGCTGACGCTGCTGCCGCAGCAGATCGTGCACGCCGTCACGGGTGTGCTGTTCCTCGGCGGTGCCGCGGTGCTGCTGATGAAGAAGAACGAGGACGAGGAGGAGGTCCGCAAGCCGGAGAACCAGACCTTCTGGAAGGTCTCCGGGGCGGGCTTCATGCTCATCCTCGTCGCCGAGTTCGGCGACCTCACGCAGATCATGACGGCGAACCTCGCCGCCCGGTACGACGACCCGCTGTCGGTGGGGCTCGGCGCGGTGCTGGGGCTGTGGGCCGTCGCGGGGCTGGGGATCGTGGGCGGCAAGGCGCTGATGAAGCGGGTGCCGTTGTCGCTGATCACCAAGGTGGCGGCCGTGCTGATGCTGGGGCTGGGGGTCTGGAGCCTGTACGAGGCCGTGGCGGGCTAGGTCGCTCGCGGGTTCGCTTGCGCCCGCCGGCGGTCGCGGTCCGGTGGGGGGTCGGGGCCGTGCCGGTGCATCAGCCCGTCGCCGTCGGACGGAGATGTGGCCGTCGGTGGCGACGGGCATCGATGTACCGGCACGGCCCCTTCCGTGCGTACCCGGCTGCGGGTGCGTCGTGGTGGTCACCGAGCCCCCTCCGCGCGTATCCGGTCGCGGTCGGCTGCCGGTTTGCCGTGGTCGGGGAGGGGGCCTTCTCTCTTGCGCCGTCGGCGCGTGAGGGAGGTCTCGGGAGTGTCTCGATGGGGGCTGGGGGGTTGTGCTTCGTGTCGTGACGACCGAAGGGCGGGTCGGGGCGGTGGCGCCGGGGCGAATTGTTTTGTATGTTGTAGGAACAAAGTGGTTCCCGTCCGCACCTCCCTGACCGGCGGGCGGGGCCGCCTTGTTTTCCGGGGGGTGTACTTGCCCCCCTTCTCTGCGTTTTGGAGCATGCCGATGACCGCGGCCACCACCGTTCTGACCGCCCGCGCCCTCCTGCTCGACATGGACGGCACCCTCGTCAACTCGGACGTCGTCGTCGAGCGCTGCTGGCGCCGCTGGGCCGACCGGCACGGGCTGGACGGGGACGAGGTCATGAAGGTCGTCCACGGCAGGCAGGGCTACGCCTCGATGGCGGTGCTGCTGCCGGACCGTCCCATGGAGCAGAACCACGCGGACAACGCGCGGATGCTGGCCGAGGAGACCGCCGACGTGGACGGCGTCGTCGCGATTCCGGGTGCGCCCGAGTTCCTTGCCTCCCTCGCCGGAGTGCCGCACGCGCTCGTCACCTCGGCGGACGTGGCACTGTCCACCGCGCGGATGGCCGCCGCCGGACTCGGACTTCCCGATGTGCGGGTCACGGCCGAGTCCGTCGGCGCGAGCAAGCCCGATCCCGAAGGCTTCCTGAAGGGCGCGGCCGAGCTGGGCATCGCGCCCGAGGACTGTGTCGTCTTCGAGGACTCCGAAGCGGGGATCGTCGCGGGGCGGGCCGCCGGAATGCGGGTCGTCGGGATCGGCTCCCGAGCGCCGTTCCACGGCCCGGACGTGGCCGTACGTGATCTGACCGAGGTCCGGGTCGAGGTCGTGGGTGACGGGACGCTCCGCCTTCACATCGGCTGAGCCAGGATCCCTCCGGGAGGGGAGTGGGGCTGGGCGGGGGTTTTCGCCCCCTCCGCCCCTACCCTTCCCGTACCTGGGGTTCCGCCCCGGACCCCGCTCCTCGAACGCCGGAGCGGCTGAACTTTCCCCGGCCGGGGATGGAAAAAACGCACGTGAGGCGCGCACCCGAGCCACCGATCACCCGCAGTCGGGTACGCACGCGAGGGGCCGTGCCGGTACATCGATGCCCGTCGCCACCGACGCCCACGCCTCATCCGACGGCGACGGGCTGATGCACCGGCACGGCCCCGACCCACCCACCGGAGCCGGACCCGCCACCGCGGAACGCCAGGGGCGAGCTACGGCTCGGACGTCTCCGCCTCCAGGCTCGCCCGTGTGGCCGGCCCGTACACGCCGGGGCTGTCCCCCGTGATGCCCCGCGCCCACTGGTACCAGCGCACGGCGTCCTCGAGGCGATGGTCGAACCGGTCGCCGGCCCTCCGCGTGTTGTACATCCTCAGCTGACCCAACCGCAGCTGGAGCTCGGTCACCTCGGACCCGCTGTCGCCGATCTGCAGGGTGGGCCCGGCCACCGCGTTCGAACCGCCGCCCCCGGCGGGGTCCGCGGATTCCGTCGCGGTCGCCGTCGGGCTCGGCCGCGCGGACGTCGGTGACGCCGTGGCCGACGAGGACGGTGTCGCCGACGTCTCCGACTCGGACGCCGACGGGCTCGCGCTCACCGAGGCGGACGGGGACGACGAGGCCGACGCCGTCGCGGACGCGCTCGCCGACGGCACCGCGGACTCCGTGTCGGACAGCACCTCCGGCGCGCTCGCGCTGACGCCCTTCGGCCGGGCCTCCTCCTGCGAGGGAGGGTCGGAGGAGAGCAGCCCGCTCACGGCCCCCGCCGCGGCCACCACCGTCACCACGACCCCGGTGACGGCGAGGACCCCGGCACGCCGACGGCGTCCGGGCCGGCCGCCGGACGAGTCCCCCCGTCCGTGCTCCGACGGGCGCGAACCCTCGGGGAAGAGACGGACGTCGGTGGCGTGCGCCTCCGAGGGGAGCGCCTTCAGCCGCATGGTCGCGTCGGCCGGCAGCGGTGCCGACGGCGTGACCGCTTCCGCCGGCAGCGGCGCCGATCGTGCGGTCGCGTCCGCCGGGACCGCTCCCAGCTGCATGGTCGCGTCCGCCGGGACCGCTCCCAGCTGCATGGTCGCGTCCGCGGGAATCGTCCCCGGATGCACGGTGGAAGCCGCGGCGCCCGCTCCGTTCGCGGGCGGCATCGGCACTCCGCCGGCCGGCGGAACGCCGTCCACGGCGCCCCACGGCTCGACGCCGCCTACGGGCGCGCCGCCGCTCGCGTACGCCGAGGTGCCCTCCGGCGTCCAGACGCCCGCCTCGGCGGGCGCCCAGGGCTCTCCGGGCGTCGGGGCGGCGTGCCAGGGCCCCGCGGCCGTTCCGGCCGGTACCGGAACACCGGTGTCCCCGGCCGGCGCCCAGCCCTCTCCGGGGTACCCGGAATCCTCCGGACCCAGTTCCACGTAGGGCCGTATGCGCAGCGGATTGAAGTCCTCCGCCGCCGCGGCGGCCTGTGCCGTGCGCTTGTTGCGCAGCGCGTCGGACGCCGTGCGGGCGCAGGCGCAGGACGGGCTGCCGTCCTGCGCCCGGTACGCGGCGCACTCGGGGCAGACATGCCCGGTCGGTTCAGTCACGTGTGGGTCCCTCCCCCCTGAAAACTCCAGTGATTATGCGGACGACCTTCATACAACCTTCAAGCAGCCCCCCTCTGAATCGTGGATTCCGCTTGCTTCGACAGGCCATAACCGGACACACCGATCAGGATGGAGGGTGACCGGGACCCTCGGGGCTCAGGGAGGCCGCATGACCGGGGACGCGCACGGTTCGGGCACATCGTCCGGCCGCGGGCCGGAAGGGGCCGGGGCGCCGACCGGTGACGGCACGGCCGGTCCGCCCGGACCGCACGACTCGGTCGAGGTGAGCGAGTCGGCGGTGCGCCGTCGCAGCGCGGCGGCGACCGACGCCCGGGACACCGTCCACGGCAGCGTCTTCGTGTCCATCGGCGCCCTGCTGCTCGGCATGCTGCTCGCCGCGCTGGACCAGACGATCGTGTCCACCGCGCTGCCGACCATCGTGAGCGACCTCGGCGGCCTGGAGCACCTGTCCTGGGTGGTCACGGCGTACCTGCTCGCGTCGACGGCGGCGACCCCGCTGTGGGGCAAGCTCGGCGACCAGTACGGCCGCAAGAGGCTCTTCCAGACGGCGATCGTCATCTTCCTGATCGGGTCGGCGCTGTGCGGCATGTCGCAGAACATGGGCGAGCTGATCGCCTTCCGGGCGCTGCAAGGGCTCGGCGGCGGCGGGCTGATGGTGCTGTCGATGGCGATCGTCGGCGACCTCGTCCCGCCGCGCGAGAGGGGCAAGTACCAGGGGCTGTTCGGCGCGGTGTTCGGCGCGACGAGCGTGCTGGGGCCGCTGCTCGGCGGGCTGTTCACGGAACACCTCAGCTGGCGCTGGGTCTTCTACGTCAACCTGCCCGTCGGTGTCGTGGCGCTCGCGGTGATCGCCGCGGTCCTGCACATCCCGAGGAAGTCGGCACGGCACGTCATCGACTACGCCGGTACGTTCCTGATCGCGGCGGTCGCCACCTGTCTGGTCCTGGTGGCCTCGCTGGGCGGCACCACCTGGGACTGGGGCTCGCCGCAGATCGTCGGGCTCGTGATCCTCGGTGTGGTCCTCGCCGTCGTCTTCGTGGCGGTGGAGCGGCGCGCGGCCGAACCCGTGCTGCCGCTCAAGCTCTTCCGGATCCACACCTTCACGCTGTCCGCGATCATCAGCTTCATCGTGGGTTTCGCGATGTTCGGCGCGATGACCTATCTGCCGACGTTCCTCCAGGTCGTGCAGGGCGTCTCGCCCACGATGTCCGGCGTGCACATGCTGCCGATGGTGTTCGGGCTGCTGCTGTCGTCCACGGTCTCCGGGCAGATCGTCAGCCGCACCGGCCGCTGGAAGGTGTTCCCGATCCTCGGCACCGGGATCACCGCCCTCGGTCTGCTCCTGCTGCACCAGCTGGACGAGAGCAGCGGCACCGGGATCATGAGCACCTACTTCTTCGTCTTCGGCCTCGGGCTCGGCCTGGTCATGCAGGTGCTGGTCCTGATCGTGCAGAACGCCGTGTCGTACGAGGACCTGGGCGTCGCGACCTCCGGGGCGACCTTCTTCCGGTCCATCGGCGCCTCGTTCGGCGTCGCGATCTTCGGCACGGTCTTCGCGGGCCGCCTCGGCGACAACCTGACGAAGGCACTGGCCGGGCAGCAGCTGCCGCCCGGCATCACCACGGACTCCCTGAAGGCGGACCCGAAGGGCGTCGCCCGGTTGCCGGCCGACCTGCGGCCGTCCGTCCTGCACGCCTTCGCGACCTCGATCACGGACGTCTTCCTGTACGCCGCCCCGGTCGCCCTGCTCGGCTTCGTGCTGGCCTGGTTCCTGCGCGAGGACAGGCTGCGCGGCTCCGTCACCGCCCCCGACGTCACGGAGACGCTCGCCAGCAACCCGGTCGAGCGGTCCTCGTACGACGAGGTGTGCCGGGCCCTGTCCCTGCTCGGCACCCGGGAGGGGCGCCGCGAGATCTACGAGAAGATCACCGCGCGGGCGGGCTACGACCTGTTGCCGGCGGCGAGCTGGCTGCTGCTGCGGATCAAGAAGTACGGGTGGGCGGAGCCCGCCCTGCTGGCCGAGCACAGCGCGGTGCCCCTGGACGTCGTCCTGGCCGCGGCCCGCCAGATCGAGGAACGCCGGCTCGCCCGCCGCGAGGGCCTGGACCTGGTCCTGACCGACGAGGGGCGCCTCGTCGCCGGGAACCTGTCCAGGGCCCGCGAGGAGTCCCTGGCCGAACTCCTCGGGGACTGGTGGGCACCGGACCGTCCGACCGACCTCACCAGACTGGTCGCGGAACTGAACGAGGAGATGTGCGGTTCCGACGCGGAGCGCCCGCACGAGGGCACCCCGGCCGCCCGCGCCCAGAGAGAACCGGCGTGACCTGACCGTCAGCCGGTCAGATCCTTCCGGAACCAGTGCTCGGCGTAGACGTCGTCGTTGTGCGCGGCGGTCTCCTCGTAGCCGTGCCGGGCGTACAGGGCCCGCGCCTCGACGAGGTCGCCGCGGGTGTCGAGGACCAGCCGTCGGGCGCCCAGGTCCCGGGCCGCCGACTCGGCCGCCGCCAGCAGGAGCGGGGCCGCGCCCTTGCCGCGCAGATCCGCGCGGACGAAGACCCGGCTCAGCTCGCCCGTCGTGGCGTCGAGCATCCGGACTCCCGCCGTGCCGCCGGGTTCACCGTCGTGGCGTGCGACGAGCAGCACGCCCGTGGGCGGCGCGAACTCGGCTCCCGTCCGCGCGGCGATCTCCCGCTCCAGCTCGTCGGGATCCGTCCCGCGTCCCTCGTGCAGCAGGTACCACCGGTCGCTGACCTCCGTGTAGTACGCCCGCCACAGCGCGGCCGCGACAGGGGAGTCGAAGGGTTCGGGGGCCACGCTCCAGGGGCCTTGCGCGCCGGAAGGCGATCGGGTCATGCCGGCCATTGTCGGCGGACGCCGCCCCCGGCACGCAACTGGATAAGGAGGGCGAACGGCGCGGCGGGGAAGGGACGTTGACGCCCGCTCCGGCACCGGGGCCGTTTGAGGCGCGGGTTCGGGGCAACCCGGTCCGGGAACCGGCCCGTTGGGTCGAGAACCCGGGAAGGCACCCATGTCCACAGGCGTGATCATCGCTCTGATCATCGTGGTGGCCGTCGTCGTTGTCGCGGCCACCCTGACCCTCCTCGCCCGGAGGCCGCCGGGCGGACGCGCCCTGCGGCGGCGCTTCGGACCGGAGTACGACCGGACCGTCGCCCGGCACGACGGCGACACCCAGGCCGCCGAACGCGACCTCAACGAGCGCGTGAAGCAGCACGGCGACCTGCGGGCGCGGCCGCTCGAACCCGCGGACCGGGAGCGGTACGCGGCCGGCTGGACGGCCGCCCAGGAACGCTTCGTCGACTCGCCCCGGGAGGCGGTGGCCGAGGCCGACCGGCTGCTCGGCGAGCTGGCCGGAGCACGCGGATTCCCCGACGGGGACCGTTACGAGGAGCAGGTCTCCGCGCTCTCCGTCCACCACGGGCACCACGTCCACGGATACCGCCGGGTGCACCGGGCCGCGCTGGCCCCCACCGGCGGGGGCCGGGACGGCGGCGCCGACACCGAGCAGTTGCGCGAGGCCATGCTGGAGGCCCGCGACCTCTTCGACGACCTCATGACCCCGACCCGCCAGGACACCTCCCCCGGCCGCGCGCGCGGCACGGACGACGCGAACGAGCTCCCGGCCGCCCGCCCGGAGCGCACCAGGCGGTTCGCCATGACCAAGGACGCCCGGCGCACCGAGCCCGCGGGGACGACGGAGGGCTCCCAGGACGCCGAGGACAACAGGACCTCCGCCCCCGACACTCGCTCCCACCTGCCCTGGTCCTTCAGCGGACGTCAGGCGAAGGGGAGTTGAGGAAGGTGAATGCCATGAAGCCGGACCAGGACCCCGAGCGGACCCCGTCGCGCGAGACCGCAGCCATGAAGGGCCGGGTGACCCCGGGCCCCGCCGAACCCCAGGAGGCCGCCGTGAAGGGCCGTGTGACCCCGGTTCCGGCCGAGCGTTCTCCGGACGACCGGATGGACGAGAACCACGGCGAGACCGAGGAGGTCTCGCGCCGCGAGGCACTGAAGGGCCGGGTGGATCCCGTGTCCACCGAGCCCGGCCCGGGTGCCCCGGACAGGAACGGTGCTCCGGACAGGAACGGCGACGGACGGGCGGATCGGTCGGCCGGGACCGGTAGGGCGGCGGACGCCGAGGGGACCGGTGAGCGGATGCTGCCGCTGGACGAGCACGACAAGTTCTCGCTGCGGATGCGGCACGCGGTCGGCGGGTTCGTCGACGGGCCGCAGGCCTCCGTGGAGGAGGCCGACCACGTGCTGGAGGAGCTCGCGGGCCGGTTCACGGAAGCGGTGACCCGGCGGCGGCGCGCCCTGCGCACGTCCTGGCAGTCCGGCGGTGAGGGCACGGCGACGGGTTCCGACACCGAGCGGCTCCGGCTCGCCCTGCGGGACTACCGCGAGATGACCGAGCGCCTCCTGCGGCTCTGAACCCGTTCGGACAGCTTCCCCGGCGAAGTGAGGCCGCGTCCCGGACCATGCCCCGGGACGCGGCCTCACGCTCTTCGCGTCCCCCGCGCCGGCGGTCGCGGTTCGGGTGCGGTGCGTCGTGGGGCGGGGCCGTGCCGGTGCATCAGCCCGTCGCCGTCGGGTGAGGCGTGGGCGTCGGTGGCGACGGGCATCGATGTACCGGCACGGCCCCTCCCGTGCGTACCCGGCTGCGGGTGCGTCGTGGTGGCGTCGGGTCCCTCAGGTCGGGTTGCGGGCCGCGCGCCACTCCTCGACGATCTTCTCCACGTCGTACGGCTTGAGCCCGAGCGGAGGTCCCGGCGGCGGCTTGAACATGACCTCGCGGATCTTGGCGTTGATGTCCTCGATCGTCCGCCGGACCGCCCGTTCCGAGGGAAGCGCGGGAACGGCCGCGAGCACGTCCTCCGCCTCCTTGCGCAGCGCCAGGGTGGGCGGCAGGACCGACAGGCCCTCACGGGCCATCTTCCGTCTGATCCACCAGAGCTCGTCGTACGGGGTGTCGGTGATCTCCGGCATCGGCTTGCCCGCGCCGGGGAGTTCCGTGAACTCGCCGCGTGCCTCCGCCTGGCGGATCTGTCGGTCGACCCACGACTCGAAGCTGACACCGGGTGGCTTGCGCTCGGTCATGAGTCCATTGTGCCGGAGGTCACGCGGCGAGGGGGAAGGCCGAATTATCATGCGGCGGCGACGGGGCAACGACGTTCCCCGGCGTGACAATTGGATCAGCACCTCACGAAGGAGCGCGCGTTGCTCGAACTCACCATGGCCTCGGTGTCCGGAGGGGATGCCGGAGCGACGGCCGGGATGCAGATGGCCGACGCGCCGAGCGACCCGGGAGCCGTGCTGCGGGTGGGCAGGGACCGGGCCGTGTGCCGTCTCTCGACCCCCGACGACTGGCTGTTCGTCTCCCGGGTCCACCTGGAGTTCCTGTGCGGCCCGGACGGATCCTGGCAGGTCACCTGGCTCCGGGGCTCCCACGCGGAGCCGTCCTCCGAGGTCCGGCTGATCCTGACGGGGTTGCAGCCGCAGCCGCTTCCGTACGGCGGGACGGCCAGGCTCCCGGTGGGCGGCTCCGGTGAACTCGTCATCCAGGACCGCACCGGGCCCCACACCGTGAACGTGGGCTTCTACCACGAGGTCTAGGGCCGCGGAGCGGGTGGTCAGGCCTGTACGCGGGCCAGTGCGAAACCGTCGTAGCCCTTGGTGCCCACCGTCTGCACCGCCGTGCCGCTCAACTTCGGGTGGGAGGCGATCAGTTCGAGCGCGGCCCGGGTGCCCCGCACACTCGGGTCGGTGCTCGTCGCGTCGGTGACCGCTCCGCCGCGCACCACGTTGTCGAGGACGATCACGCTGCCGGGCCGGGTGAGCCGGACCGCCCACTCGACGTAGTGGGGGTTGTTCACCTTGTCCGCGTCGATGAAGACGAGGTCGAACGGCTCCGGGTTCTCGTCCGCCAGCTTCGGCAGGGACTCCAGGGCGGGGCCCACCCGCACCTCGGTGATCCCGTCGAGGCCGGCCCGCGCGAGGTTGGCGCGGGCGACCTCGGCGTGCCGGGGGTCGTACTCGAGGGTGATCAGCCGTCCGTCGGCGGGCAGGGCGCGGCCCAGCCAGATCGTGCTGTAGCCGCCGAGCGTGCCGATCTCCAGGATGCGGCGGGCGCCCTGGATCTCGGCGAGCAGCCGGAGCAGCTTGCCCTGGTTCGGTGCGACGTTGATGGGGGGCAGTCCGGCCGCGTCGCTGTCGCGCAGCGCGGCGGTGAGGATCTCGTCGGCGGGGGCCAGGAGGGTGGTGAAGTGGTCGTCGACGTCGTTCCAGAGCTGCGACTCGCTCATGCACCGGGCCTTTCATATGCCTAGTTAGATGCGCTAAGGACTTCCGGGTTCGAACCTAGTCCTCGGTGCTCGCGTGTGCCAGCGGGATTCGGGCCGCCCTGTTCGGCGACGGGGTGCGGGCCCCGGCCCGGCCCGGCCGGTCGTGGCACGGGCCGTGGGCGGGTGCCGGGGAGTGGTCCGTCAGTGCTTCACGGGTTCCACCGCGGGTGCCGAGCCCGGCAGGGGCCGGCCCGCCGACTCCGTCATGAACCAGACGGCGGCGCCGCCGATCACGGCCGCGGCCATCATGTAGTACGCGGGCATCATCATGTTCCCGGTCGCCCCGATGAGGGCGGTGACGACCAGCGGGGTCGTACCGCCGAAGAGCGAGACGGAGACGTTGAAGCCGATCGAGAGCGAGCCGTAGCGGACCCGGGTCGGGAAGAGCGCCGGGAGCGCGGCGGGCATCGCGGCGGTGAAGCACACCAGCAGCAGGCCGAGGGCGCCCATGCCGAGCGCGACGGCGAGCAGACTGCCCTGGCGGATCAGCAGCAGGGCCGGGACGGACAGGACGAGGAAGCCGGCGCAGCCCGCGGCGATCACCGGGCGGCGGCCGATCCGGTCGGTCAGGGCGCCCGCGAACGGCTGCACGACCATCATCAGCGCCATCACGCCGAGGACTACGAGCAGACCGTGCGTCTCGTCGTACCCCAGCTCGCTGGTCAGGTAGCTCGGCATGTACGACAGCAGCATGTAGTCGGTGACGTTGAAGACCAGCACCAGGCCCACGCAGAGCAGCAGGGTGCGCCACTGGCCGACGACCATCTCGCGCAGCGGCACCTTGGGGCGGCCGGCCTCGGACTTCTCCAGCTCGGCGGCGAACGCCGGGGTCTCCTCGAGGCGCATCCGCAGGTAGAGACCGACGATGCCCATCGGGCCCGCGATCAGGAACGGGACGCGCCAGCCCCAGGACAGCAGGTCGTCGGTGGACAGCAGGGCGGTCATGAGGGTCACCAGGCCCGCGCCGCCGATGTATCCGGCCAGCGTGCCGAACTCCAGCCAGCTTCCGAGGAAGCCGCGCTTCCTGTCCGGCGCGTACTCGGCGATGAACGTCGTGGCGCCCGCGTACTCGCCGCCGGTGGAGAAGCCCTGCACCAGACGGGCCGCGAGCAGCAGGACCGGGGCGCCGACGCCGATCGTGGCGTACGACGGGATCAGGCCGATCGCGAACGTGCCGGCCGCCATCATGATCATGGTGAGCGCGAGGACCTTCTGGCGGCCGATCCGGTCGCCGAGCGGGCCGAAGACCATGCCGCCGAGCGGGCGGACGAGGAAGGCCGCGGCGAAGGCGCCGAAGGTCGCCAGCAGCTGGGCGGTCGGGTTGCCCGAGGGGAAGAAGACCTTGCCCAGGGTCACCGCGATGTAGCTGTAGACGCCGAAGTCGAACCATTCCATCGCGTTGCCGAGCGCCGCCGCCTTCACGGCGCGCCTGACCAGCGCGGGGTCGGTGACGGTGACCTCGGGGGAGACGGGGCGGGCGGGGGACACGGGGGCGGGGGCGTGTACGGCGGGGAGCGCCGGGGTGGCGGTCGGCAAGGGCCTTCCTTTCGCCGGGGACAGGGACGGGCCCGGCCGGGAGCGGACCGACGGTCCGCTCGGGGCGGATCCGGAGGTCGCCACGGGGCGGACCGGCGGCCCGCCCGGAAGCGGGCCGAAAAGTGACCTTAGGACTGTTCGTCCACGTCACGTGCGGTGTGCGGCCCGCCGCGCAGCGCACATGAAGGCCGCGTACGCAGGCACGACGGGGCGCTCGGGGCCGCCTTCGCGAAGGGGTCTCTGTGATCCATGTCGCGGCTTCCGGAGGGAACCGGACCCTCGGTCGGCTGTCGATTTCCGGGCAAAAGGGGTGAATGGCTCGAGAGGGGTGGGGTTCCTCGTGTCCCCGGCGAGGGTGGCCGTGTCTCGCAAGGTCCTGATATGGGTTGACATAAGGGATCTGTGAGACACGAGCCAGTCAATGGGTCGGGAGGGTCGACGGAGCGTGGCGAACGTGGGGCGCGGCGGGCGGCCGGGCGACGGCTTCGTGGGAGCACCGGAGACGGTGCGGGCACGGCTGCGCGCGCTCCGTGCCGGGCTCTGGGCCGTCGCCGTCGTACTGGCCGCACGACAGGCGGCCGCCGTCTTCAGCGCGCCCAGGGCGGACCGGCTGACGGATCTGGAGACCTGGGTAGGCCCGAACGGCGTACTGCACGTGAAGGGATCGCTCTACGAGTCGACGCGGTTCACCGGCACCCCGTTCGGCGGCCTCGTCCTCAAACCCCTCACCCGGGCGGCCGAACAGACCCTCGGCTGGGGCTGGACCTTCGGCACCCTGCTCCTGGTCGTGGCGCTCGGCCTGGTCGCCGCCCGCGCCCTGCCGCCTCCCGTGAGCCGCCGTACGTCACTGCTCGCCGCCCCCGTGGCCGTCAGCCTGCTGATGCTGTCGCTCCCCGTGCGCAACGCCCTCCACCTCGGCCAGACCGGCATCATCCCGGTGCTGCTCGTCCTGCTCGGCTGTTTCGCCGTCCGCGGGGAGCGCGCCTGCGGGGTGCTCATCGGGCTCGCGGCGGCCCTCCAGCCGACCGTGCTGCTCTTCGGGCCGCTGCTCTGGTTCACCGGGCGCCGCCGCGCCGCCGTCTCCACCGGGACCGCCTTCGCCGCGCTCACCGCGCTCGCCTGGGCCGTGATGCCGCGCGACTCGAACAGGTACTGGGTGCACCACCTGGCGGGCGCCGGCCTGGGCGAGAACGCCGGCGACGCCGCCAACCAGTCCCTGCACGGCGCGCTGCTGCGGCTCGGCCTCACCGGACCGCCGGAGACCGGGCTCTTCCTGGCGCTCGGCGCGGCCGTCGCCGTCGTCGGACTCCGTCGCGCGGTGCGCTGCGCCCGGGACGGGCAGCTGCTGCTCGCCGTCGCGGTGACCGGCTGCGTCGCCGTCGCGGTCTCGCCCGCCACCTGGCGGCACCAGGCACTGTGGGTACTGCTCGCGCTCGTCGGCCGGGTCGGCCGGAAGGCCTCCGACCGTTATGTGTGGCCGGTCGCGGTCGTCCTCGTGATGACGCTGCCCGCCCGGATGATGCTGCCGAACATGCCGGTGCTCGACCCGCTGCGCGACAACGTGGTGCTGATCGCCGCGCTGGCCGCCGCCACCGTCGTACCGTTCCTGTCCCGTACCTCCGCGCACTACCGGACCCCGGTCCCGGCGGACCGCGCGGCGCGCGTCCCCACCCGGTGGAAACGGATCCCGCTGCTGCCGTCCGGCCGGGTCCTCACCCGCCCGAACCTGCTGCTCGAACTGCTCCTGATCCGTGTCGGGTACTCCGCCTACCAGCAGGTCAGGCTCGCCGCGACGGGCGGCACCATCTCGGGCGGCCGGGCCGCCGCCGAGCACCACGGCGGCCAGGTCGCCGCCGTCGAGGGCTTCCTGCGCCTGGACATCGAGCACTGGGTCAACCACGCGGCGGTGAGGACACCCTTCCTGCGGGACTTCTTCGACTTCTACTACGAGTCGTTCCACTTCGGCGTCCCGCTCGCCGTCCTCGGTGTGCTCTACGTCCGCCGCCCCGCCGACTTCCGCTGGGCCCGCTCCGGCCTCGCCCTCGCCACCCTGCTCGCCCTCGTCGGGTTCTGGCTCTACCCGCTCGCCCCGCCGCGCCTGATGCCGGGCCTCGGGATCATCGACACCGTGCACGGTGTGCAGGACTTCTCCAAACCGGACTACGGCACGCTCACCGCGCTGACCAACCAGTACGCGGCGATGCCCTCGCTGCACTTCGGCTGGTCCCTGTGGTGCGGGGTCGTCGTCGCGGTGCTGGCGCCCCGGTGGTGGATGAAGGCGCTCGGCCTGCTGCACCCGCTCCTGACGTTCTCCGCGATCGTGGCGACCGGCAACCACTGGGTCCTGGACGCCGTCGGCGGCGCGGCCGTGGTCGCCACGGGCTTCGCGCTGACCCGTCTCGTCCAGGGCCCGCGTGTCCGGACGGCCGTGGAACCGGTCGGGTCCGGCGCGGAGCCGCCGGTCGGGGCGGTGGGCCGGACATCTGGCTGATCCGGGCGGGAGTTGATCCGGGTGGGGGGTGATTCGGGCGGAGGCTGATTCGGTCGTGTTGATCCGGGCGGTAGCTGATTCGGGCGTGTCTCCGGGGCGGGTGGTGCGTGCCGCCGTGCGTGGCCGTGGGTCTCGGGGGAGGCAGGAGCGGGCGCGGGGGATGCCCCTGCCTCCCTCGGGACGGGCCGACGGTGCCGGGAGGCCGTCGGCCCGAGCGCGGGACGCCCGCTACGCGTGAGCGACCTGGAGTTCCTTGACGCCGTTCAGCCAGGCGGAGCGGAGGCGGCGCGGGGCGCCCGCCAGCCGCAGGTCCGGCATCGCGTCGGCGATCGCGTCGAAGATCAGGTCGATCTCCAGCGTGGCCAGGGACTTGCCGAGGCAGAAGTGCGGACCGCCGCCGCCGAAGCCGAGGTGCGGGTTGGGGTCACGGGTGATGTCGAAGACCTCGGGGCGCTCGAACACCTCGGGGTCGTTGTTGGCGGAGGAGTAGAAGACGCCGACCCGGTCGCCCTTCCTGATCCGCCGTCCGCCCAGTTCGGTGTCCTGGGTCGCGGTGCGCTGGAAGGCGACGACGGGGGTCGCCCAGCGGACGATCTCCTCGGCGGTGGTCCTCGGCCGTTCCCGCTTGTAGAGGTCCCACTGGTCGGGGTGGGTGAGCAGGGCGTGCATCCCGTGCGTGATGGCGTTGCGGGTCGTCTCGTTGCCGGCGACCGCCAGCAGCAGGACGAAGAAGCCGAACTCGTCGGAGGCGAGGTTCCCCTGGTCCTCCGCCGCCACCAGTGTGCTGACGATGTCCTTGGCGGGGCACCGCTTGCGGTCCGCCGCCATGTTCATCGCGTACGAGATGAGCTCGGTGGCCGACTCGGCGCCGATCTCCTCGGTGATCGCGTACTCCGGATCGTCGTACGCCACCATCTTGTTGGACCAGTCGAAGATCTTGACGCGGTCCTCCTGCGGGACGCCGATGAGCTCGGCTATCGCCTGTAGCGGCAGTTCGCAGGCGACCTGGGTGACGAAGTCGAAGGAGCCGTCGGGGGCTGCCCCGGCGAGCGCGTTCGCGACGATCGAGGCGGCGCGGGCGCGGAGCGCGTCCTCCAGGGAGCGGATGGCGCGCGGGGTGAAGCCGCGCTGCACGATCTGGCGGACCCGGGTGTGTTCGGGCGGGTCCATGTTGAGCATGATGAGCCGCTGGACCTCGATCTGTTCGCGCTGGATGTGCTCGTTGAAGCGGATGACGGCGGTGTTGAGGAACGAGGAGAACAACTCGGGGTGCGTCGAGACGTACTTGACGTCCGCGTGCCGGGTGACGGCCCAGTAGCCGTCGTCCTCGAAGCCGGCGACACCGGGCTGTTGCGGGATCCAGCGGACCGGTTCGGACCGGCGCAGCTCGGCGAACTCCGGGAGGGGCACGCGGTGGTGCAGCACGTCGGGGTCGGTGAAATCGAACCCGTCTGGCAGCGCTGGACAGGGCATCGGCAACTCCAGGGGCGCTTCTGACGGTCCATCAGGAACATGGAATCGCCGTGAAGGTAGTAACGGGTTCTACAAGTGGCAAGAGGCGCGGGCCTCCCAATTACGTGCGGGGTTCGTGCGGATCGCGGCTTCGGGAGCTGCACGACCCTTGCGGCGCGGGGGGTTCGCTCAGCAAACTGCACAAAGAACTGGTACACGTTCTAGTTCTGCGCGGTGGGTGGGCCGGGACGCCCCGCGCTGCGCGGGTCAGCTGGGCCTGGCCGCCGGACAGGCCTGAGGAGAGGACGAGCCCCCATGGCCGCGGAACCCGTGATCGTCGAAGCCGTACGGACCCCCATCGGCAAGCGCGGCGGCGCGCTCGCCAATCTGCACCCCGCCTATCTCCTGGGCGAGACCTACCGTGAACTCCTCGGCCGCACCGGCATCCCCGCCGACTGCGTCGAGCAGATCGTCGGCGGCACGGTGACCCACGCCGGCGAGCAGTCGATGAACCCCGCGCGCACGGCCTGGCTGACGGTGGGGCTGCCCTACGAGACGGCGGCGACGACGGTCGACTGCCAGTGCGGCTCCTCGCAGCAGGCCTCGCACATGACCGCCAACATGATCGCGGCGGGCGTCATCGACGTCGGGATCAGCTGCGGTGTCGAGGCGATGTCGCGGGTGCCGCTGGGGTCGGGGTCCAAGCACGGGCCCGGCAAGCCGTTCCCCGACGAGTGGAACGTCGACCTGCCGAACCAGTTCGAGGCGGCCGAACGGATCGCGCGTCACCGCGGGCTGACGCGCGAGAACGTCGACTCGCTCGGGCTCATCTCGCAGGAGCGGGCGGCCGTCGCCTGGTCCGAGGAGCGGTTCAAGCGCGAGACGTACGCCGTGCAGGTGCCCACCACCGAGGACGAGCAGCGGGCCGGGCAGGGCATGTGGCGGCTCGTCGACCGTGACGAGGGGCTGCGCGACACGTCCATGGAGGCGCTGGCGAAGCTGAAGCCCGTGATGCCGACGGCCGTTCACACCGCCGGCAACTCCTCGCAGATCTCCGACGGCGCGGCCGCCATCCTGTGGGCGTCCAAGCGGATGGCGCGGGCGCTGAAGCTGCGGCCGCGGGCGCGGATCGTGGCCCAGGCGCTGGTGGGCTCCGACCCGCACTTCCACCTGGACGGCCCGATCGACGCCACCCGGGCCGTGCTCGGCAAGGCCGGGATGTCGCTGAAGGACATCGACCTCGTCGAGATCAACGAGGCCTTCGCGTCCGTCGTGCTGAGCTGGGCGCAGGTCTTCGGGCAGGACCTGGAGAAGGTGAACGTGAACGGGGGCTCGATCGCGCTCGGGCACCCGGTGGGGGCGACGGGGGCGCGGCTCATCACCACGGCGTTGCATGAACTGGAGCGTGCGGACAAGGAGTTCGCGCTGATCACGATGTGTGCGGGTGGGGGGCTGGCTACGGGGACGATCATTCAGCGGTTGTGAGATGCAGGTGCGCTGCGCCGGCGGGTGCGCTGCGGGTGCGGGTGCGGGTGCGGGTGCGCTGCGGGTGCGGGTGCTGGGTTCGGTGCCGGGTTCGTGCGGGGTCACTCCCGGCCGGAGGTCGTTGCCGCCAGGGTCGCCGGTACGAGCGCGGCGATCAGCAGGGGGAGGGCGAGGCCCTGGTGCAGGACCAGCCACGCGCCGAGCAGGGCGCCTGCCGCCATCGCCAGTACGGAGGCGGTCCGGCGCGGGGAGTGACGGCCCGCGCCGCCGCCGAGGCGGGAGTCGGCGGCCAGGCCCGTCAGGGTCATGGTCAGGACGGTGGTCGTCAGGTCGGCGATGCCGAGCCTGCGGACCGTCGCGTTGCGCAGGCCCATCGCGAAGGCCGTGACGGCGATCACGGTGTACGTGGTGGCGGTGGCGTGCGGGGCGGCGAAGGCGGCCGCCGCGCACGCCGCCGTCAGGACGGCCTCGGCGGTGAACGTGGCGCGGGCCCAGGTGCGGCGGGAGCCGTCGGCGAGCCGTACCGCCGTTCGTCCGCCGGTCACCGCTCCGGCGAGGAAGCAGCACAGCGAGGTGAGGGTGTGCGGTACGGAGAAACCGGGCGCTCCGGCGGCCGCGAAGCCGAGCACCACCACGTTGCCGGTCATGTTCGCGGTGAAGACGTGGCCGAGGCCCAGGTAGCTCACGGCGTCGATGAGCCCGCTGACCACGGTCAGCGAGAGCAGCGCGGGGACGAGTCGCAGGCCTCGTGACTCCGGGTCGTGCGTCTGCGTGGTCATGGGCGCCAGTCCACCACGGGTTCGCTTGCGTCGGCGTTCGCGGTGTCGGTCCGGTGGGGGCCGGGGCCGTGCCGGTGCATCAGCCCGTCGCCGTCGGGTGAGGGGTGGGCGTCGGTGGCGACGGGCATCGATGTACCGGCGCGGCCCCTCGCGTGCGTACCTGGCTGCGGGTGATCGGTGGCTCGGGTGCAGTCCCTCGCGGGCGTGGAGATCCAGCCCCTCCGGCGTTCGAGGAGCGGGGGTCCGGGGGCGGGGAGACGCTCGTGGGTGTGCCGGGGCAGGGGGCTTGCGGCACGGTGGCGGGCTTGCCCGGGGCGGGTACGGGAAAGGCGGCAGCCCCGGAACGGGGTGCCGCCTCGCGTGTGCCGGGCTGATCAGTACCAGCCGTTGGCCTGCCAGAAGCTCCAGGCGCCGGCCGGGCTGCCGTAGCGGGAGTTCATGTAGTCCAGACCCCACTTGATCTGGGTCTTGGGGTTGGTCTTCCAGTCGGCGCCGGCGGAGGCCATCTTCGAACCGGGCAGGGCCTGGACCAGGCCGTACGCGCCGGAGGAGGCGTTGGTGGCGCTGACGTTCCAGCCGCTCTCGTGCTCGACGATCTTGCTGAAGGCGTTGAACTGCGAGGCGTCCGGAATCATCTCGTGGGCGATCGACTTCGCGGCGGAGGCGCTGGTCGGCGCGGCGGCCTGGGCGGGCGCCGCGGCCAGGACCATGCCGGCGGTGGCGGCGGCCACGGCGGTACCGGCGAGGGCCTTCTTCGGGGAGGAGACGATGCGGCGGAGAGCGGAGACGGACACGGAGAACCTGTTTCTTCGGGGGCATGGGGTCGCTCGTGCGCCGTGTCCACGTGGTGTGTGGAAGGAGCGGCGTACGTCGGCGCCGCGGCCCGTGGGGGCTCGTGGCGCCTGGCGACGTCCTCAAGACAAACAGGATCCGAACCCGTCCGCAATGACCCCTTTTACTAGTTGTGGTCGCATTCGGGGTGGAAGTCTGTTGTGTGATGTGGCTCTCAAAGTGCAGGTCAGAGGCCTTAATGGCGCGGGCATGACATGCTTTTCGGTCTACGAGGCTGCTTCGTATGTGACGTGGGTCCTGTGGGCCTCTTCACCCCGGGTACGACGGACGGTACGGGGGAGGCCACGCGGTGCTGCCGGGTGGTGTGACGTGGGTCCCGGATCACCGGGGGTCGAACGTGACCGGGCTCTCGAAGGCCGCCCGGCGCGTGGCCCGGCGCAGGGCCTTGAGCAGGGTCGTGCCGACCGTCAGGGTCAGGACGACGGTGACGACCGCCCGTCCCAGGTCCCAGCCGAGGGACGTGGCCAGGCAGTACGCGACGAAGCGGGCGAGGTTGGCGGGCAGGGCGGCGTGCGGGTCGAAGGCGATGTTCGAGGCCAGCGCGTCCATGAAGGGCCAGCCGGCCAGGTTCATGACGGTGCCGTAGGCGAAGGCGGCGAGGAAGCCGTATCCGGCGAGCATCAGCAGTTCCGCGCGGCCGCGCAGCCGGTCGGGGCCCGGCAGGAGACCCGCCCCCATCGTGAACCAGCCCATGGCCAGCATCTGGAAGGGCATCCAGGGCCCCACCCCGCCGGTCAGCAGGGCTGAGGCGAACATCGTCACGGACCCGAGGACGTAGCCGAACCCCGGCCCGAGCACCCGGCCGCTCAGCACCATGAGGAAGAACATCGGCTCGATGCCCGCGGTCCCGGCTCCGATCGGGCGCAGCGCGGCGCCGGTCGCGGCCAGCACGCCGAGCATGGCCACCGCCTTCGGGCCGAGTCCCGACTCGGAGATCGTCGCCGCGACCACCGCGACCAGCAGGACCAGGAGCCCCGCGAACAGCCACGGGGCGTCCTGGGCGTGCGCGCTGACCTGGGAGCCGGGCCCGGCGAACAGCGGCCAGGCGAATCCGGCGGCTCCGGTGGCACTGACCAGGGCCAGGGCGGCCGTGGAACGCGGGCCGAGACGGACGGCCCGGGCCTGGGGCTGGGGGCGGGCGGCGGTCATGCGAGGGCCCTTCTGACCTGGGCGACGGTGAGCCACGGCTCGGGGGCCAGGACCTTGGCGACCTGCGGGGCGAAGGACGGGGACGCGACGACCACCTCGGCGGTGGGACCGTCGGCGACGACCTCGCCGTCCGCGAGGATCACCACCCGGTCGGCGAGCTCGGCGGCGAGTTCCACGTCGTGGGTGGCCAGCACGATGGCGTGCCCCTCGGCCGCGAGAGCACGCAGCACGGTGACGAGCCGGGCCTTGGCCGCGTAGTCGAGGCCGCGGGTCGGCTCGTCGAGGAGCAGCAGCGGGGGGCGGGCGGTGAGGACGACGGCCAGCGCCAGCGCCAGCCGCTGCCCCTCCGACAGGTCACGGGGGTGCGTGTCGTCCGCGATGTCCGGCAGCAGCTCGGAGACCAGCGCCCGGCAGGTTCCGGCGGCGGCCCCGGCGTCCTCGTCGGCCGCCGCGCACTCGGCGGCCACCGTGTCCGCGTACAGCAGGTCCCGCGGCTCCTGCGGTACGAGTCCCACCCGGCGTACGAGGTCGCGCGGTGCCGTCCGGTGGGGTGCCGCCCCGCCGACGCGTACGGAACCGGCCGTCGGTTCGACCAGCCCGACCAGCGCCGCGAGCAGCGTCGACTTCCCGGCGCCGTTGCGGCCCATCAGCGCGATGGTCTCGCCCGGCCACGTGGTCAGGCCGACCCGGCGCAGTGCTTCGACGCGTCCGCGTCGGACGGCCAGCGACTCCACGACGGCCGCCTCCGCCGACGGCGGGGCGGTCGCCGGACCGCGTCCGCGCAGGAGGCGGGTGAGGGGGGAAGGGGAGGGGGCGGGGCGTACGGGTGCCGGAGGGAGGGGAGCGGTTGGGGCGGCCGGTTGCGGAGGTGCCGCGGTGAGGCGTTCGCGCAGGGTGCCCGCCCGGCGTCTCGCGTCGCGCACGGTCAGGGGGAGCGGGGACCAGCCGGCCAGCCGGCCGAGGTCCACCACCGGCGGGTACACCGGGGAGACGGCCATGATCTCGGCCGGGGTGCCGACGGTCAGGGGAGCGCCCGGCGCGGGGAGGAGGGCGAGCCGGTCGGCGTACTGGACGACGCGTTCCAGGCGGTGCTCGGCCATCAGGACCGTGGTGCCGAGGTCGTGGACCAGGCGCTGCAGGACGGCGAGGACCTCCTCGGCGGCTCCGGGGTCCAGGGCCGAGGTGGGTTCGTCGAGGACCAGGACCCGCGGGTGCGGGGTGAGCACCGACCCGATCGCGACCCGCTGCTGCTGGCCGCCGGAGAGGGTGGCGATCGGGCGGTCGCGGAGCTCGGCCAGCGAGAGGAGGTCGAGGGTCTCCTCGACGCGTCGGCGCATCACGGCGGGCGGCAGGCCCAGCGACTCCATGCCGTAGGCGAGTTCGTCCTCCACCGTGTCCGTCACGAAGTGGGACAGCGGGTCCTGGCCCACCGTACCGACCACGTCCGCGAGTTCGCGCGGCTTGTGGGTGCGGGTGTCGCGCCCCGCGACGGTGACCCGGCCGCGCAGTGTTCCACCCGTGAAGTGCGGGACCAGTCCGCTCACCGCGCCCAGCACCGTCGACTTGCCGACGCCGGACGGGCCGACCAGCAGCACCAGTTCGCCCTCCGGGACCTCGAGGTCCACGCCCCGGACGGAGGGTCCGGCCGCTCCGGCGTACGTCACGGAGACATCCTCGAAGCGGATCACGATGACTCCTCGGGGGCAGGGGCGGGGGTTCGCCGGGGGGCCGGGGCCGTGAAGGCGGGGAGCAGGCCGAGCAGGATCGCCGCCGCCGGCCGGAGGGGGAGGTCGGGGGCGACCAGGGGGACGACGCCGGGGCGCAGCCCGGCGGGGTCCTGGGAGGCGGCCAGGATCATCAGGGCCGCGACCGCGATGCCCGATCCGGCGACCAGCCAGGCCCGGACGCCCCAGCGGTCCGGGCGGTACCGCGTCCGCGGCGAGCGGCGGCCGCCCAGCCACAGGCCGCCGAGCGCCGCGCCGAGTCCGGCCAGCAGGACCGGAAGGCCGTAGCTGTCGCCCGCCGCGGTCAGCAGTCCGTAGGTGCCGGCGCAGACGCCGAGCAGGCCGCCGAGGGTGAGGGCCCCGGTGGTCCGGCGGACGGCGGCCGGGACCTCGGCCGTGCGCCCGTACCCGCGCGCGTCCATCGCCGCGGCCAGCGCGACCGAGCGTTCCAGTGCGCCCTCCAGGACCGGGAGTCCGACGTGCAGCAGGCCGCGCAGCCCCCGGTCGGGGCGGCCGCGGAGCCGGCGCGCGGCGCGCAGCCGCTGGACGTCGGCGATCAGGTGCGGGGCGAAGGTGAGCGCGACGACCACCGCGACGCCCGCCTCGTACAGCGCTCCCGGCAGCGATTTGAGCAGCCGCGCCGGGTTCGCCAGCGCGTTGGCCGCGCCGACGCAGACGAGGAGCGCGGCCAGCTTCAGGCCGTCGTAGAGCGCGAAGAGCAGGCCCTCGGCGGTGACCCGGCCGCCGATGCGCACCCCCTGCGCCCAGTGCGGGAGGGGGATCTCGGGGAGCGTGACGATCACGTGCGTGCCGGGGATCGGGGAGCCGAGGAGGACGGCGAAGGCCAGGCGGACCACGAGGACGGCCGCGGCCAGTCTCACGAACGCGGTGTAGGAGCGGGCCCAGGGGGCGTCGGTGCGGTGGGTGGCCACGACGAAGCCGGCCACCGCCATGAGCAGGGCGAGCAGGAGGGGGTTGGTGGTGCGGGAGGCCGCCGTGCCGAGCCCCAGGGCCCAGATCCACCAGGCGCCGGGGTGCAGGGCGTTCGCGCGGGTGGCGGCGGGGGCGGTGGTGCGGAGGGTGCGGCTCGTTCTGCCGGTACGGGGCGCCGGTCCCGTGCGGCTGCGGCGTGCCGGTCCCGTGCGGCTGCCGCTCGGCGACGGCTCCGTCGGACCGGCGTCCGTCGATCGCCCGGCCGGGGCGGTGCCCGGGCGTGATGTCGCCCCGGACGTGGCCGGGGCCGGGTGCCGGGGGTCCGGTTTGCCGGGTGTCCGGGGTTGTTCGGGCAGGGGGGAGTCCCGCCTCGTCGCGGGGCGGTCGTCCATGGAGGTGGTGGGGTGGTCGGCGTCGGTCATGACCTGTCTAGCCCTTGCGCCGACGGGCCTGCCAGACGGCCGCCGCGCCCAGCGCGGCCACCGCCGCCCCTCCCGCCAGCAGGCCCACGGAGGGGCCGTGTCCGGCCGGTGCGGAGGCGTGCGGTTTCGCGGTCGGGGTCGGGCCGCCGGCCGCGACCGGGTCGCCGCAGCCCGTCCTCGGATAGCCCGTGATGGCGCACAGCAGGGCGTTGGTGTCGTAGCGCAGCGGACTCGCGACCGCCGCCAGGGCCTCCGCGGTGGTCGCGTCGGGGGCGACCCGGGCGCAGGCGGTGCGCGCGGACGGGGGCGTCTCGCCGGAGGGCGCGTCGGCGGCCGTGCCCGGGTCGATGACCAGGGCCACCCGCTTCTTGCCGTGCCGGGCGGGCGTCTTGGCGCATATCGCGGCGAACTCCCGCTCCCCGCGCGGCTGTACGGCGTGCTGGGAGTCCTCGCTCACCGCGAAGCGGAAGCCCTGGACGTCGCCGTCGGACGGACGCGCGGTCGACGGGCCCTGGGTGGCGTACGTCCACTTCCCGCCGGTCAGGTCCCAGAAGGACCAGTAGCGGTAGCCGACGGCCCGGGCCTGCCCCGCGCCGCCGAGGGCGAGGAGCAGGAGGGCCAGCGCGAGGGCCAGGGCGGGCGCGGCCGTCCGACGGCCGGTCACAGCTGCTGCTTCTTGTTGCGGCCGCTGATCAGGAAGCCGATGCCGATGCCCGCGACCAGGCCGACGCCGATGATCCACCAGACGCCGAGGCCGTCGCCGTCGTCCTTCTTCTCGTCGTTCTTCTTCTCGCTCGGGCTCGCCGTGGCGCCGGCCGCGACCGGTCCCGGGCCCGTGGCGGCGAGCTGGGCGACCAGGTCCTTGCCGCCGAAGTCACGCGGGTCGGTGCCGGTGGCGTGCGCGGCGAAGATGAGCTGCGCGTACGCGGCCGGGCCCGACTTGGCCGCCCAGTCGGCGGAGTTCTTCTCCAGCCAGGCGAGCGGCTTCTGCGCGTCCTTCGTCGCGCCGATGGCCGCCAGGGCCACGACCGCGTCGGCCGTGTTGCCGTAGTCGGGCTGGTCCTTGGCGCCGGGGAGCGCGGACTTCAGGTACGAGGTCTTGGCCATGGTCTTGGCGAGGTAGTTGGCGCCGTTGCCCGCCGCGTCCGCCAGGTCGGGCTCGTAGCCGACGTGGCAGCCCGTGAGGTCGAACGTCTTGCCGGGCTCCGCCACGAAGCCCTGGCCCATGCCGGCGGTCACGCCGGCCGCGGTCGCGTCCGCGTTCGCCGCCAGCTTGCCCTTCTTGTCGGGCTGGTAGGCGAAGGCGCCCTCGCCCTCGGAGTCGCAGGCCGTCGACAGCTTCAGCAGGGCGTCGTAGGGGGACTTGCCGTCCTTGGTGACGCTCGCGGGCTTCGTGCCGAGGGCCTTCAGCGCGCCGATCACGACGGACGTCGAGTTGGTGTCGCTGGGTCCGCCGGGCATGTAGCCCCAGCCGCCGTCCTTGTTCTGCACGGACTTCAGCCAGGTCACGGCCTTGCCGGTGGCGTCGTCGTGTCCGCCGAGCGCGCCGAGCGCCTGGACGGCGGCGGCGGTGCTGTTGGTGTCGACCTGGGTCTTCGCGTCGCACGCGGCACTCGCGTCGGCGCGGTACGCGGCGAAGGCGCCGTTCGCGCACTGCTGGCCGGTCAGCCAGCCGATGGCCGAGGAGGCCGGGCTCTGGCCGACGGTGTGCTGGGCGAGCAGCGCGAGCGACTGGCGCCAGACGCCGTCGTAGGTCGGGTCGGTGGAGCCGAACAGGCCCGAGGGGCGCGCCACCGAGGGGGACGGCGAGGGGGACGAACCGGCGGCGGACGCGGCCGGTGCGGCGACCGCCCCGATGACGGCGGTGGCGGCCAGTACCGCTGCGGTGCGGCGAACAGACATGACTCTCCCTGCGGGGAGCCGGGCAGCACCGGGCACGCTCAGGCATCCGGGCGGCTCCGGCTCCGTATCCCTCGACGGTGCCGGCCGTCGGCGGGCTGCCGAGGGCACGAGCCGGTCACGTCCCGTGCGAGGCGATCCGGCTCACCACCGAAGTGGCTCACGGTTGCGGGTCAGCGCCGGATTTGCACCGGCTTCTCCTCGTAAGGGTGTGATGACGACGCGCACACTCTACCGGCCGCCCGGATTCCGCCGGGTGTCGCCTGGGGCACGGTCCCGAAGTGACCTGGGCGACATCCGCTAGGTTCGGGTCATGCGTACGGGGAGACTGCTCGGCTCGGGGCGTTCGGCGGATGTCTACGAGATCGACGAGGCGTGGGTGCTGCGGCGGGACCGCGCGGGCTGGGGCGACGCGACGGCCGAGGCGGCGGTGATGCAGCACGTGCGCTCGCACGGTTATCCGGTGCCGGGTGTGCGGGCCGCGACCCGCGGGGACCTGGTGATGGAGCGGCTGTCCGGGCCGACCATGCTGGAGGCCTTCGGCCAGGGCCTGCTCTCCGCCCAGGAGGCGGGCCTCGTCCTGGCCCGGCTGCTGCGCAAACTGCACGCCGTGCCCGCCCGGCTCTCCGCCGACCCCGCCGTCCGCGTTCTGCACCTGGACCTGCACCCCGACAACGTGATGCTCACCCCGGACGGGCCGAAGGTCATCGACTGGTCCAACGCCGAGGAGGGGGCGCCCGGTCTCGACTGGGCCATGTCCGCCGTGATCCTCGCCCAGGTCGCCGTCGGCGGCGAGGCGATCGGGGACGTGGCCGAGGAGACGCTGGAGGCGCTGCTCGACGGGAACGAGGACCAGGTGACCGAGGCGGGGCTCGTGGAGGCGGGGGCGCGCCGGGCGGCCAATCCGACGATGAGTACCCGGGAGGTCGAACTCCTGGGAGAAGCGGACGGCTTGATACGGGCGCTGCTGGGCTGAGCGGTCGGCGGTCGGCGGTCGTGGGCGTGGGTGCGGGAGAGGTGCGCGACCGGTCGGTCGTGGGTGCCGGCGGGCTGGGCGGCGGGTGTGGTCCGGGCCCGGCCGGGCCGGTGTCGTGCGGCGGGCTCACACCGCCACGTACGTCACCGGATCGCTGTCCGTCACCGCCTCCGCCCGGCCCAGTTTCACCAGCCGTCGTATGTGGGCCTCCGCCTCGGAGACCGCGATGTTGCGCGATCCGTGGGGGATGTCGGCCCACGGGCGGTTCCATTCCATGCGTTCGGCGAGCTGCCAGGGCGTGAGCGGGACGGAGAGGAGCGCGAGCAGGCCGGTGAGCCGCTCCTCGTGGTGCGCGAGCAGCTCCGCCACGCGGGAGGGCGCGTCGGTGAACGCGTGCTGGTGGGCCGGGAGCACCTCGGCGGGGCCGAGCCGGCCGACGCGCTCCAGGGAGTCGAGGTAGTCGCCGAGCGGGTCGGCGATCTCGCCGAGGCCCTCGATCCCGTTCGCGTGGACGGGGCGCCCGTGGGTGTCCGGGTCCTCGTAGAGACCGATGTGCGGGGTGATCCTCGGCAGCAGGTGGTCGCCGGAGAACAGGCGTCCGTTGCCGGGCAGCCGGTCCGGGTGGGTCTCCTCCAGGTGCAGGCACACGTGCCCGGGCGTGTGGCCGGGGGTCCAGATCGCGCGCAGCCTGCGGCCGGGCAGGGGCAGGAGTTCGCCGGGGACGATCTCACGGTCGGGCAGCGCGGGGGAGAAGCCGGGCAGGGTGCCGGTGCGGCGGACCGACCGGTGTGTCCCGCGGAGCGGGGCGATGTGTTCCTCGGGGGCGCCGGAGGCCTCCAGTTTGGCGGCCATGTACCCGAACCAGCCCTCGGGGCGGGTCTCCCGGGTGCGCCGGACGATCGCCGCGTCGGCGGCGTGCATCGCGATCCAGGCGCCGGACGCCTCGCGGACCCGGCCCGACAGGCCGTGGTGGTCGGGGTGGTGGTGGGTGACGACGACGCCGTGGATCTCCTCGACGGCCGTTCCGCAGGCGGTGATTCCCCGGACGAGGGTGTCCCAGGACGCGGGGTCGTCCCAGCCCGTGTCGACGAGCACGGGTCCGGCGTCGGTGTCGGCCAGGTACACCAGCGTGTGGCCGAGCGGATTGTCCGGGATGGGGACCCTGATCGACCGTACGCCCCCGCCGTGATCGGTCACCTGCGTCATGCGCTTCCACCCGTCGCCGATTCCCGCCACTATAACTAGAACGGGTTCCAATGGGAGCCCGGGTCGACCGTTTCGTCCGGACGGGCGGCGGTGTCCGCGCCGTGGACTCATCTCGCGGGAACTGGTATCAGTTCTCGTATCTGATGAACCGTCAGACAAGGTGCCAGAGAGCGTCCTTGGGAGGCAGTCGGCCATGACCGGGCTCGTGGAACACGGACAGCTGTTCATCGGCGGGGAGTTGACCGACCCGCTCGGCGAGGACGTCATCGAGGTGATCTCCCCGCACACCGAGGAGGTCATCGGACGGGTGCCGCACGCCTCGGCGGCGGACGTCGACCGGGCCGTCGCCGCGGCGCGCCGGGCCTTCGACGAGGGGCCCTGGCCGCGCATGAGCCTCGACGAGCGGATCGCGGTCGTGACCCGGATCAAGGACGCCATCGCCGTGCAGCACGAGGAGATCGCCCGTGTCATCTCCTCCGAGAACGGCTCCCCCTATTCCTGGAGCGTCCTCGCGCAGGCCCTCGGCGCGATGATGGTGTGGGACGCGGCGATCACCGTCGCGCGCGGCTACACGTACGAGGAGACCCGCGACGGAGTCCTCGGCAAACTCCTCGTCCGCCGTGAGCCGGTGGGTGTGGTGGCGGCCGTGGCGCCGTGGAACGTCCCGCAGTTCGTGGCGGCGGCCAAGCTCGCGCCCGCGCTGCTGACCGGCTGCTCCGTCGTGCTGAAGCCGTCGCCCGAATCGCCCCTGGACGCCTATCTGCTCGGCGAGATCGCGAAGGAGGCCGGGCTGCCCGAGGGTGTGCTGTCGATCCTCCCGGCCGACCGCGAGGTCAGCGAGTACCTGGTCGGACACCCCGGCGTCGACAAGGTCTCCTTCACCGGCTCGGTCGCCGCCGGCAAACGGGTCATGGAGGTCGCCTCCCGCCATCTCACGCGGGTGACACTGGAGTTGGGCGGCAAGTCGGCGGCCGTGGTGCTGCCCGACGCGGACCTCGCCACCTCGGTGCCCGGGATCGTCTCGGCGGCCTGGATGAACAACGGCCAGGCCTGCGTGGCCCAGACCCGCATCCTCGTGCCCCGCTCGCGCTACGACGAGTTCGCGGACGCCTTCGCCGCGGCGGCGGACGCGCTGGTCGTCGGCGACCCGCTCGACCCGGCCACCCAGGTCGGCCCGCTGGTCGCCGAGCGGCAGCAGCGGCGCAACCTCGACTACATCCGCATCGGCCAGGAGGAGGGGGCCAAGGTCCTGGCCGGCGGCGGGCGTCCGCGGGGGCTGGACCGCGGCTGGTACGTCGAGCCGACCCTGTTCGGGGACGTCGACAACTCGATGCGGATCGCCCGGGAGGAGATCTTCGGACCGGTGATCTGTCTGCTCCCCTACGGCGACGAGGCCGAGGCCGTGAGGATCGCCAACGACTCCGACTACGGGCTGAGCGGCAGCGTCTGGACGGCGGACGTCGCCCATGGCATCGACATCGCCCGGCAGGTCCGTACCGGCACCTACTCGGTGAACACCTTCAGCCTCGACATGCTGGGCCCCTTCGGCGGCTACAAGAACTCGGGCCTGGGGCGGGAGTTCGGACCCGAGGGGTACGGCGAGTACCTGGAGCACAAGATGATCCACCTCCCGGCCGGCTGGGAGGCCTGAGGATGGGCGACCGCTGGCGGGTCGGGGTCGACCGTTCCGTCTGCATCGGCTCGGCCCAGTGCGTCCACCTCGCCCCGGACGCCTTCCGCCTCGACTCCGCCATGCAGTCCCACCCCGTCGAGCCGGAGACCGACGCCAACGAGAAGATCCTCGAGGCGGCCGAGGGCTGTCCGGTCGAGGCCGTCATGATCTCACTGCTGGCCGGCGGCGAGCCGGTGTTCCCGCCGGAGGAATAGGCCGCGGGCCGGGGAGGGCCCGCTCCCCGGATATCCTCCAGCCGTTTCGACGGATCGACCGGGACGGGAAGCGTGCAGAAGTCCGAGGCCAGGAAACTGATCGGGGAAGCGGTGAAGGCGTGGGAGGCCGAGGAGTGGCAGCGCTCCGCCGACCTCTACGAGCAGGTGCTCGCGCGGTTCCCCGACGAGGAGCCGAGCGCGGTGTGGTGGTACGACGCCGCGCTCGCCCACAAGTTCCTGCGCAACTGGGACAAGGCCCTCGACCTCGGCCGGGAGGCGGCGGCCCGCTCCCCGCGCGGCGAGGGCGATCCCGCCTACTGGAACCTCGGCATCGCCGCCACGATCCTGCGGGACTGGACGACCGCCCGCGACGCCTGGGACGGCTTCGGCATCGAGCTCCCCGAGGGGGAGGGTGAGATCGCGGGCCGTTTCGGCGCCGCCTGCGTACGGCTGGACACCGACGGCGAGCGGGAGGTCGTGTGGATCGAGCGGT
>NZ_KZ626914.1 GCF_002911015.1 Streptomyces populi | reverse complement strand
GAGCGACGAACCGGCCGGGGAGAAGGCCTGGGAGGACTCGTCGGCCTCGGCCTCGACCTCGTCCTCCTCCGCGTCGGAGGAAGCCGTGTCGTCGTCCTCCCCGTCCGGGGAAACGTCGTCGTCGGGTGCCATGAAGGCCTCGATGGCGTCCGTCCCGCTCCCGGACTCCGCCGTCTTCTCGGACGTCTCGAACGCCCCGGACCCGTCCGGGCCCCCGGTCGTCTCGGCCGCCTCGGGAGTGTCCGGCGAATCCACCGAGTCGGAGGAGTCGTGGTCCTCCACCGCGTCCGGAGCCGTCCGCGCGGCCGGCAGGGCGCGGGCCGGTACCGAAGCCTCTATGGCGAGCTGCCGGCGCCCCTCCAGGGCGGTGGCCCGCTCCGTCTCCGCCGTGGCGTACCGCCGCAGCAGCGCCGCGTGCTCGTTGCGCAGGCCGGCCAGCTCGGTGCGCTTGGCGCGCAGCTTCTGCTCCAGCTTGCCGCGCAGTTCGCGCGCCTCCTCGAGGTCCGTCTCCAGTTCGGCGACGCGCTCCTCGTGACGCCACTCGTCGCTCGCCCGCGCGCGCGTGAGGTCGGCTACGCGTTTGCCCGCCGCACTGTCCCAGCGGCGCAGGACGACCGCGCTGACGACCGCCGTCGCCGCGGCGCCCGCGGCCAGGACACGGAGCGCGAACGCGTCCGTGAACAGCCAGGGTCCTATGGCGAAAACGAGCGACACGCCGGCGATCGCCGAAGAAGGCAGCACCCTGTGCAAGGGCGGGGAATGGCGGTGGCGTCCACGTGGCATGGCCAGAAACTTACCGCGCGTAGGCGAATCTTGGTGCCCCGCACGGTAAAAACACAGTCTCCCCGGAAGCTTTGTCCTGTACCGACCGCCCACAGGACACACCGCTTGTCCCACAAAGACCGTCACGCCCCCGGTCCCACCGGCTCCTCGATCAATTCCGACGGCTCCGGAAGGTCTCCCGAATCGTAATCACCGGGACGCGGCATTCCCCCGCGGGACGGCATTTCCCCGCGCCGGACAACCCAATTCGTCCGCCCGGCACGGCACGGACGGGTACGCGACGACACGCCCGCCGGCTCACCGCTCCGGGACGCCCCGGCACCGCGCGGCCCCCGGCATCGGGCGCCACCCGCGTCGGCGCGGCGCGCGTCAGTGGTCGCTCAGCCGCCCGCTGATCCACTGGAGCGTCGCCGGGATCTCCCGACGCCACGTGTTGAAGTTGTGGCCGCCGCTGTCGAGGATGATCGACGAGATCCTGGTGAGCCCCTTGGATTTCACGAGGTCTATGAAGTCAAGCGTGGCCTTGTAGTTGGATTCGCCCGCCTTGCTGCTGGTGACGAGGAGCGAGGTGTCCGGCGCGGGCCTGTTCCTCAGGTACCAGCGCAGATCGGCACTGGCGCGCAGGAGCTTGTCGCCGTGGAAGAGGTCTCCGGTCGTGCGGTCGGTCGGCGCCTTGTAGTACGGCGACAGGCCGGCGCCCGCCCCGTACGTCCCGGGGTGGTGGACGGCGAGTTTCAGCGCGCAGTACCCGCCCGTCGAGTCGCCGATGACGCCCCAGTTCCGGGGACTCTTGCCCACCCGGTAATGGTCCGACACGGCCTCGGGAAGGTCCTTGGCGAAGAAGGACTCGGTCTGCGGGCCGCCGGGGACGTCCACGCACTCGGTGTCCCGCGGGGGAGCGACGGTCGGCCGCAGCATCACCAGGATCATCGGCTGGCTCCTGCCCTCCCTGACCAAACGATTCGCCGTCTGCGGGAAGTGCAGTCCCTTGATGAGCGCCCGGGCGGTGCCGGGATAGCCGGTCAGCACCGTGACGGCCGGGAACGTACGGGTGCGGTACCGCGGCTGGAAGTACTCCGGCGGCAGGTAGACGTACGCCGGCGTGGCGATGCGGGTCGTGCGGCCGACGATGTCGATCTTCTGGATCTGCCCCCCGGTCCCCGGCCTGGCCCCGCCCGAGACGATCACCGACTCGGTGTCCACGACCTGGAGGGGACCGCCGCCCGGACCACCCGCGCCGTTGTGGTCGACGACCACGCCCTCACCCTGCTCACGGCCGAGGAGGTCCGCCCAGCTGGCATAGAACCCGAACGCCTGGTTGACGCCCAGTCCGACCGAGGCGAACAGCATCACCTGCGTGGCCAGCAGCAGTCCGACCCGTCCGCCGACGGACCACCAGGTACGCCTGGCGAGCCGCGGCCACCACCACACCGTGCCGATGAAAAGCAGCACGGCGAGCATGACCACCAATGCCAGCACCTTGTTGCTCGTGAGACCCATGGACTGCTCCGCCTGCGCTTTCCGTCCGGGTCCGTCCCGCGCATTGGCGAGTCCTTGCCCTGGACTTTCCTTGCCTTTTGAACCGGCTTTCCGGAAGGGAGTGAACCTGTCCCCTCAAGACACCGTCCTAGAGGGCGCAATGTCGCCGGATGCCTGAATGGCACCGGATTCAAGGTCTCTCGCGGAACCACGGGATGCGATGTCTGTCAGGGTAGATGGGGAATTGTCGGGTGGGGTTCCAGGCCGGACGGGCCGGACACGACGCGTACTGCGCGGTCCGAGCCCGGAGGCCGTTCCCACCCTGGTCGCCAGGGCCTGCACGCTCGTAGGCCTCCTGGACGTCGCAGCGGGCGTCTTCCCGCGCTTCCGTCACAGCCGTATGCACGCCCTGGCCGAGGTGCTGCCCGGCGCGTTCGGGCCGTTCGCCGCGGCGCTCTCGCTCAGCGCCGGCGTGCTCCTGCTGCTGCTCGCCCACGGGCTGCGGCGCCGCAAGCGCAGGGCGTGGCGCGCCGCGGTCCTGCTGCTGCCCGCGGGTGCCGCCGCGCAGTTCGCGTACCGCCACTCGGTGATCGGCGTCGTCCTCTCGGCCGCGCTGCTCGCACCGCTGCTGCGCCACCGCGACGAGTTCGCCGCGCTGCCCGATCCGCGCAGCCGCTGGCGCGCGCTCGCCAACTTCGTCCTCATGGGCGCCGGTTCCCTCGTCCTCGGACTCGTCATCGTCAGCGTCCATGAGGACCGCATGATCGGCGACCCGAGCCTGGCCGACCGCATCAGTCACGTCCTGTACGGCCTCATCGGCTTCGAGGGCCCCGTCGACTACGCGGGACCCACGTCCTGGACCGTCGCCTTCTCCCTCGGCGCGCTCGGCTGGCTCACCGCCGTCACCACCATCTATCTCGCCTTCCGGCCCGAACACCCCGCCGCCCGCCTCACGGAGGACGACGAGGCCCGGCTGCGCGTCCTCCTGGACAAGCACGGCGGCCGCGACTCCCTCGGCCACTTCGCGCTCCGCCGCGACAAGGCGGTCGTCTTCTCGCCCAGCGGCAAGGCGGCGGTCACCTACCGGGTCGTCTCCGGGGTGATGCTCGCCAGCGGTGACCCCATCGGCGACGTGGAGGCCTGGCCGGGTGCGATCGAGCGCTTCATGGACGAGGCCAGGGCACACTCCTGGACGCCCGCCGTCATGGGCTGCTCCGAGACGGGCGGCGAGGTGTGGACCCGCGAGACCGGCCTCGACGCTCTCGAACTCGGGGACGAGGCGGTGGTGGACGTCGCGGATTTCTCCCTGTCCGGGCGCGCGATGCGCAACGTGCGCCAGATGGTCAAACGCATCGAACGCGCCGGCTACGAAACCCGGGTACGGCGCATCCGTGACCTCGGTGAGGGCGAACTGGAGCGGATACGGAACGCGGCGGAGGACTGGCGCGGCACCGACACCGAGCGCGGCTTCTCCATGGCGCTCGGCCGTATCGGTGACCCGTCCGACGGCGACTGTCTGATCGCCACGGCGCACAAGGCCGACGATCCGCCCGGCCCGTACGGCGACCTGAAGGCCGTCCTGCACTTCGTCCCGTGGGGTCCGGACGGCGTGTCGCTCGACCTCATGCGCCGCGACCGCGCGGCCGACCCCGGCATGAACGAACTCCTCATCGTGGCGGCGCTCCAGGCGTCCCCCCGCCTCGGCATCGAACGGATCTCGCTCAACTTCGCGATGTTCCGCTCGGCGCTCGCGCGCGGCGAGAAGATCGGCGCGGGGCCCGTGCTGCGCGCCTGGCGCGGACTGCTCGTGTTCCTGTCCCGCTGGTTCCAGATCGAGTCGCTGTACAAGTTCAACGCCAAGTTCCAACCGCGCTGGGAGCCGCGCTTCGTGGTCTACGCCTCCTCCCGCGACCTCCCCCGCATCGGCTTCGCCGCCATGCAGGCCGAGGGCTTCGTGAACCTGGCCCTCCCCCGGGTGCTGCGCCGCCGCGCACCGGCCCCGCGTCCCTGCACCCACGCGGCCGCGGAGCGGGGGGTCAGGGCGGCGTAGCGGGAAGCCGCCCCGCGGGACCTTGGCCCGGAACGCCCAGCCGCTCCGGGCAGGGGACCGGGGGCGGACGGCACGGGGACGGACGGCACGGAGGGAGACCGGACGGCGCGAAACGGCCGACGCCGCGCCCGTGCCGTCAGAACCTCCGCGACCGGCGGGAACGCGAGCCCCGGGCGGGACCGGTCCACGGGCGGGCGCCGGCTCCCGCCTGCTCCCCCTCATGCTTCCTCGGCGGCTCCCCCGCCAGCTCTCCCGAAGGGGCCGGCGGGTCGCTCCGGGTCCGGTGGTCGGTCCGGGGCGCTGTCGAAGGCCGGCGAGGCGGCCCACGGCGGTCGGGGCCCTGCCCTCGCGGCGGGGCCGCGGGGCGCCGGGACCGGGCAACGGGCGATGGGGGCTCCCCCAGGAGGCCTAGGCTGGACGTATGAGTATCGAGCGCGGGCGCGGCCGAGTCGCGGGACTGCCGACGTGGGACCGCTGCGCGGTCATGGGGGTCGTGAACGTCACCCCCGATTCCTTCTCCGACGGCGGCCGCTGGTTCGACACGACGGCCGCCGTCAAGCACGGGCTCGGCCTGGTCGCCGAGGGCGCCGACCTCGTGGACGTGGGCGGCGAGTCCACCCGTCCAGGAGCCACCCGCGTGGACGAGGCCGAGGAGCTCAAGCGCGTCATCCCGGTCGTCCGCGGCCTCGCCTCCGAGGGCGTCACCGTCTCCGTGGACACCATGCGCGCCTCCGTGGCCGAACAGTCCCTCGCCGCGGGCGCAGCCCTCGTCAACGACGTCAGCGGCGGCCTCGCCGACCCCGCGATGATCCCGGCCGTGGCGGCCGCGGGCGCGCCCTTCGTGGTCATGCACTGGCGCGGCTTCCTGGCCGGCGAGAACGTCCGGGGGACGTACGAGAACGTGGTCACGGAAGTCCTCGACGAGCTCCACGCGCGCGTGGAGGCCGTCCTGGCGGGCGGCATCGCCCCCGACCGCGTCGTCGTCGACCCCGGGCTCGGCTTCTCCAAGGACCCGGAGCACGACCTGGCCCTCCTGGCCCACCTCGACCGTCTCCGCGCCCTCGGCCACCCCCTGCTGGTCGCCGCCTCCCGCAAGCGTTTCCTCGGCCGCGTCCTGGCCGGCCCCGAGGGCGCCCCGCCCCCCGCGCGCGAGCGGGACGCCGCCACCGCCGCCGTCTCGGCGATAGCCGCCCAGCAGGGCGCCTGGGCGGTCCGCGTGCACGAGGTACGGGCCACGGCCGACGCCGTACGGGTCGCCCGCGCCGTCGAGGGTGCCCGGTGAGCACACCTCGGACCGACGTCGAGCAGGTCGAACTCGCCAACACGGCGTACTACGAGGCGATGGAACGGGGGGACTTCGAGGAACTGTCCTCGCTGTGGCTGGTCCCGCTGGACACGTCCGACGACGACTTCGAGGGCGAGGGCGCGGTCATCTCCTGCGTCCACCCCGGCTGGCCCGTCCTGAGCGGCCGCGGCGAGGTGCTCCGCTCGTACGCGCTGATCATGGCGAACACGGAGTACATCCAGTTCTTCCTCACCGACGTGCGCGTCAGCGTGTCCGGCGACACGGCCCTGGTGACCTGCACCGAGAACATCCTCAGCGGCGGCCCCGCCCCCGACGACGGCAACGAGCTCGGCCCGCTCGTCGGCCAGCTGGTCGTCGCCACCAACGTGTTCCGCCGTACCGCCGACGGCTGGAAGCTCTGGTCCCACCACGCCTCCCCCGTACTGGCCGAGTCCGACGAGGAGGAGGACGAGGACACCGCCGGCTGAGCGGGCGCGTGACCCTCGGGGAGCAAAAGGTGATTGGAATCGCCGGTCCGGGGTAGGGGCGGCGCTACCGGCTCGTGATCCGCCGCGTTCCCCGGGGGGAACGCCCGGTGAAGTCTCGTGGCCTTCGCCGGGGCGTCCGTCCCCGCGGGCGAGCGTTGTCGGTGCCCGCAGGTAGATTCGTTCGAGGCCGGTGTGCCGACCGCATCCGGCGCATGACGGCCTTCACCGACGATTGCAGGAGTGATTCGCGTGGATCGTGTCGCGCTGCGCGGCCTCAAGGCCCGCGGGCACCACGGCGTCTTCCAGAAGGAGCGCGAGGAGGGCCAGACCTTCATCGTGGACCTGACGCTGGGCCTGGACACCCGGCCGGCCGCGGCCGACGACGACCTGGCGAAGACCGTGCACTACGGCATCGTGGCGGAAGAGGTCGTCGCCGTGGTCGAGGGCGAGCCGGTCGACCTCATCGAGACGCTCGCCGAGCGCATCGCCCAGACGTGTCTCAAGCACGACGGGGTCCAGGAGGTCGAGGTCTGCGTCCACAAACCGGACGCACCCATCACGGTCCCCTTCGACGACGTGACCGTCACGATCATCCGGAGCCGAGTATGACCGCCTCCTTCACCGAGGGTCACAGCGACCCGACCGTACAGCCGGTGCCCGCCTCCGTGGTCGAGCAGGTCGACGCCGCCGACACGACGCTGAGCAACCCCAAGCGCGCGGTGATCTCCCTCGGGTCGAACCTGGGCAACCGCATGGAGAACCTCCAGGGAGCCGTCGACGCCCTGGAGGACACCCCGGGCGTCCGGGTCAAAGCCGTCTCCCCCGTCTACGAGACCGAGCCGTGGGGCGTCGAACCGGGCAGTCAGCCCTCGTACTTCAACGCCGTCGTCGTGCTCAGGACCACCCTCCCGCCGTCCTCGCTCCTGGAGCGCGCCCACGCGGTCGAGGAGGCCTTCCACCGGGTGCGGGACGAGCGCTGGGGCCCGCGCACGATCGACGTGGACATCGTGGCGTACGCCGATGTCGTCTCCGACGACCCGGTGCTGACCCTCCCTCACCCGCGCGCCCACGAGCGGGCCTTCGTCCTCGCCCCCTGGTACGACGTGGATCCCGAGGCGCAGCTCCCCGGCCACGGCTCCGTCGCCCAGCTCCTCGGCACCGTCACCCGCGACGGTGTCGCGGCCCGCGCCGACCTGGAACTCCGGCTGCCCGAGTAGTCGTTAAGGTCAAGACGACCACAGGCCGGCCCGGCACGGGCCCCGGCCGCAGGCGGGCTACCGAAGGGGCAACGTGAAAGAGCTGCGGATCAGGACACTGGCTGCCGTGTTCGTGGTGGCCGGAGTGCTGTCCTGGGCGGGCGCCCGCCTGTGGAACGCGGTGGGCACGCTGCCCCGGGTCCCGCTGGCCGCCCCCATCGTCCTCGCCCTGATCGCGATCGTCCTCCTCGCGACGGCCCTGTCGCTGCGCTCCCGCCTCAAGGCCCAGCGCGAGCGCCGCCCCGGCGCCAAGGGCGTCGATCCGCTGATGGCCGCCCGCGCGGTCGTCTTCGGCCAGGCGAGCGCCCTGGTGGCCGCCCTGGTGGCGGGGATGTACGGCGGCACCGGCGTCTTCCTCCTGGAGTCCCTGGAGGTTCCCGCCCGCCGCGACCAGGCCATCTACGCCGGCTTCTCCGTCCTCGCCGGAATCGGCGTGATAGCGGCCGCCTTCTTCCTGGAACGCGTCTGCAAGCTCCCGGAGGACGACGACGAGCACCACGGCGGAACGGCCCCGGTGGCGTAGCCCGGCACCGGGGCGCGCAGTCCCTGCCGGTCTCACCCGGACCGGTCCGGGTGAGACCGCGAGGTCTAGCGGGCCATGACGAGGCTCATCGCCTCGTTGCGGGTCGCCGCGTCCCGCAGCTGGCCGCGCACCGCCGACGTGATGGTCTTCGCGCCGGGCTTGCGGATCCCGCGCATGGACATGCACATGTGCTCGCACTCGACGACCACGATCACACCGCGCGGCTCCAGGATCTCCATCAGGGAGTCGGCGATCTGTGTCGTCAGCCGCTCCTGGACCTGAGGACGCCGGGCGTAGACGTCGACGAGACGCGCCAGCTTGGACAGGCCGGTGATCTTGCCACTGGTGGACGGGATGTAGCCGACGTGCGCCACGCCCCTGAACGGGACCAGATGGTGTTCGCACGTACTGAAGACCTCGATGTCCTTCACCAGGACCATCTCGTCGTGGCCCAGGTCGAACGTGGTCGTCAGCACGTCCTCGGCCCGCTGCCGCAGGCCCGCGAATATCTCCTTGTACGCCCTCGCGACCCGCGCCGGCGTCTCCTGCAAACCCTCGCGGTCCGGGTCCTCTCCGACCGCGAGCAGGAGCTCCCGTACGGCGTTCTCGGCGCGCTTCTCGTCGAACTCGCCGATCGCGGCCTCGCCGTCCAGCGTCACGGGGTCGGTCATCTGGTCCTCGTTCCTGTGGAGCCTGCGCGTGCCTCGACGCGTCCAAAAGGTGCGGGCACACGAAAATGCCGCGCCCCCAGGCTAGAACCTGGGAGGCGCGGCATCCATTCCGGGCCTGGTGAGGCCGCCCGGAGCCGAGCGGACTCAGCTGTCGGTGCGGTCCTCGGAGGCCGTCTCCGTGGCCGGGACGGACTCCGTCGCGGTGGCGATGGAAGCCGTCGAGCCGTTCGCCCCGTTCGTCAGCGACAGCTCCTTGGGGGAGAGCACCGGCGGGCGGGTGGACGGCGTGCGGCGGGAGGAGCCGGTCCACGCGGGGCGGGCCGGGCGCTTCACGATGGGAGCGAAGATCTCGGCGATCTGCTCCTTGCTCAGCGTCTCCTTCTCCAGCAGCTGGAGCACGAGCTGGTCGAGGACGTCGCGGTTCTCGACCAGGATCTCCCAGGCCTCGTTGTGCGCGTTCTCGATGAGCTTCTTGACCTCTTCGTCGACAAGCGCGGCGACCTCTTCCGAGTAGTCGCGCGGGTGCGACATCTCCCGGCCCAGGAAGGGCTCGGTGTTGTCGCCGCCGAACTTGATCGCGCCGAGACGCTCGGTCATGCCGTACTGCGTGACCATCGCGCGGGCGGTGGCCGTGGCCTTCTCGATGTCGTTCGCGGCACCGGTGGTCGGGTCGTGGAAGACGAGTTCCTCGGCCGCGCGGCCGCCCAGCATGTACGCGAGCTGGTCCAGCATCTCGTTGCGCGTGGTGGAGTACTTGTCCTCGTCCGGCAGGACCATCGTGTAGCCGAGGGCACGGCCGCGCGACAGGATCGTGATCTTGTGGACCGGGTCGGAGTTCGGGGAAGCCGCCGCGACCAGGGCGTGTCCGCCCTCGTGGTACGCGGTGATCTTCTTCTCCTTGTCCGACATGATCCGGGTCCGCTTCTGCGGGCCCGCGACCACACGGTCGATCGCCTCGTCCAGCATGCCGTTGTCGATCAGCTTCTGGTTGCTGCGCGCCGTGAGCAGCGCCGCTTCGTTCAGCACGTTCGCCAGGTCGGCACCGGTGAAGCCGGGGGTCCGGCGGGCCACCGCGGACAGGTCGACGTTCGGGGCGACCGGCTTGCCCTTCTGGTGGACCTTGAGGATCTCCAGACGGCCCTGCATGTCCGGACGGTCGACCGCGATCTGCCGGTCGAAACGGCCGGGGCGCAGGAGGGCCGGGTCGAGGATGTCGGGCCGGTTCGTGGCGGCGATCAGGATGACGCCGCCCTTCACGTCGAAGCCGTCCATCTCGACGAGCAGCTGGTTGAGGGTCTGCTCGCGCTCGTCGTGACCGCCGCCGAGGCCGGCGCCGCGGTGGCGGCCGACCGCGTCGATCTCGTCGACGAAGACGATCGCCGGGGCGTTCGCCTTGGCCTGCTCGAACAGGTCACGGACCCGGGAGGCACCGACACCGACGAACATCTCGACGAAGTCGGAACCGGAGATCGAGTAGAACGGAACGCCGGCCTCGCCCGCGACGGCGCGCGCGAGGAGCGTCTTGCCCGTACCGGGAGGCCCGTACAGCAGGACACCCTTGGGGATCTTCGCGCCGACGGCCTGGAACTTCGCCGGCTCCTGGAGGAACTCCTTGATCTCCTGGAGCTCCTCGACGGCCTCGTCCGAGCCCGCGACATCGGCGAACGTCGTCTTCGGGGTGTCCTTGGTGATGAGCTTCGCCTTGGACTTCCCGAAGTTCATGACCCGGGAGCCGCCGCCCTGCATCTGGTTCATCAGGAACAGGAACACGACGACGATGAGGACGAAGGGAAGCAGGGACAGCAGGATGCCCACGAAGGGGTTCTGCTTGGACGGCGAGACGGTGTAGCCGTCCGGGATCTGCTTGTTCTGGAACTTGTCCTGCAATGTGTTGGCGAGGGCCACGCCCTGGTCGCCGATGTAGCTCGCCTGGATCTTCGAGCTGTCCTCGACCTTCTCGCCGTCCTTCAGCGAGACCTTGATGACCTGCTCGTCGCCAGTGGTGATCTTGGCTGACTCGACCTTGTTGTCATTGATCGCCTGGACGACCTGGCCGGTGTCCACCGTCTTGTAGCCGCCGGACGAACCGACGACCTGCATCAACACGACCACGGCAAGGACGGCCAGCACGATCCACATGACCGGCCCACGGAAGTATCGCTTCACGTCCATCCATACGGAGCGGTGCCGCCCCGTCCCTCCTGCCATAGTGAGTTTGATAAAGACTGTTCTTCGGACGGTACCCCAGCATTGTCACCCGAAGCCGCAGGGGACTGCTGGCAATCCCGTCCACGCATGCTCCAACGGCGCGAAACCCGCTGGGGTTCCCGATCGTCCTACAAGGGCTGAGCCGCCCTCAGGAAGAGGGCGGTCAGCCGCCGTAGACGTGAGGCGCGAGCGTACCGACGAACGGAAGGTTGCGGTACTTCTCGGCGTAGTCCAGGCCGTACCCGATGACGAATTCGTTCGGGATGTCGAAGCCGACCCACTCCACGTCGATGGCGACCTTGGCCGCGTCCGGCTTGCGCAGCAGCGTGCACACCTTGAGCGAGGCGGGCTCGCGGGAGCCGAGGTTGGAGATCAGCCAGGACAGCGTCAGCCCGGAGTCGATGATGTCCTCGACGATCAGGACGTGCTTGCCCTTGATGTCGGTGTCCAGGTCCTTGAGGATCCGCACCACGCCGGAGGACTGGGTGCCCGCGCCGTACGACGACACGGCCATCCAGTCCATGGTGACGGGGGTGGACAGCGCACGCGCGAGGTCCGCCATGACCATCACGGCACCCTTGAGCACTCCGACGATCAGCAGGTCCTTGCCCGCGTACTCCGCGTCGATCTTCGCGGCCAGCTCGGCCAGCTTCGCGTCGATCTCTTCCTTGGTGATGAGCACCGACTTGAGGTCGGTGCCCATGTCTTTCGCGTCCACCCGCATCACTTTCGGTCGTCCGTCCCACTTTTTTGGGCTCGTCACCTACAGGGCGCCATGTAACCGGCGATGGTCCCCTTCGGCTCACCCGCGCGGCCGTTCGGACCGCCCGCGACCCGGATGAAGGGGTCCCGGGGAGCCGCGTGAGCGGCCCCGGTGCAGGGTCCGGTTTCAGCCTTGCCGAATCACCAGTCTGCCACCCTGGCGCTGGGCGACGACTTTGCCCGGGAGATTGATGGCCCCCTGACCGCGCCATCCGGTGATCAGACGGTCGATCTCCTCGATGTGCCGGGCGAACAGCGAACCTGCCGGAGCGCCCGCCTCGATGGCCGCGCGGCGCAGGATCCGGCGGCGTACGGCGGGCGGCAGGGCGTAGAGCTTGGCGCACTCCAGGAGGCCCGCGGCGTCGCGCACGGACGCCTCCGCCTGGCTGGCCCACGCGTCGAGGGCGTCGGCGTCGTCCCGGGAGAGCTGGGCCGTACGGGCGAGAGCCTCGACGACTCCTTTGCCGAGGGCCTTCTCGAGGGCGGGCAGACCCTCGTGGCGGAGCCGGGAGCGGGTGTAGGCCGGATCGGCGTTGTGCGGGTCGTCCCAGACGGGCAGCGACTGGACCATGCACGCCTTGCGGGCGGTCTGCCGGTCCAGGTGCAGGAAGGGACGGCGGTAGCGGCCGTCGGCCCCCGAGACCGCGGCCATTCCGGACAGCGAGCGGATGCCGGAGCCGCGGGCGAGGCCGAGCAGGACCGTCTCGGCCTGGTCGTCGCGGGTGTGGCCGAGGAGGATCGCGGTGGCGCCGTGGCGCTCGGCGGCGGAGTCCAGGGCGGCGTACCGGGCGTCGCGGGCGGCGGCCTCGGGGCCTCCGTCGCGGCCGACGGTGACGGCGATCGACTCGGCCGGGGAGAGCCCGAGCTCGGTGAGGCGCAGCACGACTTCGTCGGCGCGCAGGTCGGAGCCGGGCTGCAGACCGTGGTCGACGGTGATGCCACCGGCGCGGATGCCGAGTTTGGGGGCTTCGAAGGCGAGGGCGGAGGCGAGCGCCATGGAGTCGGCGCCGCCGGAGCAGGCGACGAGCACGAGCGGCGCCCGGGGGGCGTCCTCGTCCGGCCGGGGCCGGGAGCTCGCGCGGTCCTGGTCGTGCGGGGCCCGGGCGGGCGCGGCGGGGCTGCGCCGCGTTCCGGGGGCGGGGACGCGTTCCGCGTCGGGCGCGCAGGGGCGCGCGGCACCGCGCGCGGGTGTGCGCCGGGTGTCGTGGGCGGGCGATTGTTCGGCCAGGATGTCGTGGAGTACGCGGCGGACCGCCAGGCGTATCGCCGCGACCGCAGGATGGGGACCCATGTCCGGTTCCCTTCATGAAGTTTTCGGGGGGTTAGCCCGGGGATCTGTCACTCAGAGTGTGTCGATGGTGACAGAACCGGGGCGTTCCCCGAGCATTGCACGCCTACCCATGCTCCACGGTCCCTCGGACGGGTGATAGCAGGAGCGTTTGCCTGCCGTCGGCCGGATTCGTTTCACGACCGTCCCGCGGGGTTCACGACTCCGACTTGCGGTGCACCCGCGCGACCCAGTCCGCCGGTTTGGCGATCTCCGCCTTGGTCGGGAGCGTGTTCGGAGAGGTCCACACGCGGTTGAAGCCGTCCATGCCGACCTCGTCGACGACCGCCCGCACGAACCGCTCGCCGTCCCTGTACTGCCTGAGCTTGGCGTCCAGGCCCAGCAGTTTGCGCAGCGCCAGGTCGAGGCGGGAGGCGCCCTTGGCGCGGCGCTGCTGGAACTTCTCGCGGATCTCGGCGACGGAGGGGACCACGGCCGGGCCGACGCCGTCCATCACGAAGTCGGCGTGTCCCTCCAGGAGGGACATCACGGCGGTGAGCCGGCCGAGGATCTCCCGCTGGGCGGGTGTCTGCACGATTTCCACGAGGGAACGGCCGCCGTCGTCCTCCTCGGTGTCCGGGCGGGACCCGGAGAGCGACTGCGCGGCCTCCCTGATGCGCTCCAGGACGGTCATGGGGTCGACCTCGGTCTCTCCCAAGAACGACTGGATTTCGCCCTCCAGGTGGTCGCGCAGCCAGGGCACGGCCGTGAACTGGGTGCGGTGCGTCTCCTCGTGGAGGCACACCCACAGGCGGAAGTCGTGCGGCTGGACGTCGAGTTCGCGCTCCACGTGCACGATGTTCGGGGCGACGAGCAGGAGCCTGCCGCCGCCGCTGCCGGAGGCGGTGGCCGATCCCGCGGGCAGGTCGCGGGTCGCGGGAGCGAACGTCTCGTACTGCCCGAGGACCCTCGACGACAGGAACGACAGCAGCATGCCCAGTTCGACACCGGTGACCTTGCCGCCGACGGCGCCGAGGACGGCTCCGCCCGGGCTGCTCCCGCGCCGTTCCTGCATCTTGTCCAGAAGGGGCTTGAGGATCTCCCGGAACCCGGCGACGTTCGCCCGGACCCAGCCGGGGCGGTCGACGACGAGGACGGGGGTGTCGTGGACGACGTCCTCACCCATGCGGGTGAAGCCGCGGACGTGTTCCTCCGAGGCCTTCGCGTGTCGGCGCAGCTCCGCGACGATGGCCCTCGCCTCGTCGCGGCTCACCTCCGGGCCCGGCCGCACGAGCCGGGTCGCGGTCGCCACCGCGAGATTCCAGTCGACCATCCCAGTAGATGCAGCACCACCGATGCTCGTCATGCGTCAACCGTACGTGAGCGGGTCCTGCTGCGGTTAGGGTCCGGCGCCGCGTGTGCCCCGGCCGGGAGGCGGACGGTGCTCGTGGTTCTCACGGGCCGGGAGGGACCGGGTTCCGGGCCCGGCGCACGGCCACGGGCGCGCCGGGGTTCCGGGCCCGGCCGTCGGCGCGCCGGGTTCCCCGTCCCGCGTGCGGCTACCGGCAGCCGCACGCCACCAGTGCCGTCGCCGCGTGGTCCAACGCCGCCCGCGCCACCGCGGCGTCCGGCGGGTTGGCGGCGTCGGAGGTCAGGAAGGCGAAGGCCAGCAGGCGGCCGTCCTTGTCGACGACGGTCCCGGCGAGGGTGTTGACCCCGGTCAGGGTGCCGGTCTTGGCCCGGACGACCCCGGTGGCGGTGGGGGAGTCGGTGTAACGGGTGCTGAGGGTGCCGGTGAAGCCGGCGACGGGCAGGCCGGTGAGCACGGAGCGCAGTTCGGGGTGGGCCGGGTCACCGGCCTTGGCCAGCAGGGCGGCGAGCAGGTCGGCGGAGAGCCTGTCGGCGCGGTTCAGACCGCTGCCGTCCGCGAACCGGGCCCCGTCCAGCGGGAGTCCGAGCTTCTTCAGCTCGGCGCGGATCGCCTTCGCGTCCCCGTCGAAGCTGGGTTCCTCGCCGGCGGCGAGGGCGACCTGGCGGGCCAGGGCCTCGGCGATGTCGTTGTCACTGTTCGTCAGCATCCGCTCGACCAGGACGGACAGGGGCGGCGAGGAGACGGAGGCGAGGGCCTGGGAGCGGCCCGTCGCCTTCGAGGGGCCGGGAGCCGTCGCGGTGACGCCGTGGTCGTGGAGCAGGTCCGCGAACTTCCGCGCGGCGTCCGCCGCCGGGTCGGCGGCGCGCCCGGCCGGCCCGCTCGTCGAACGGTCGAGGCGCCCCTCGTCGGCCATCAGGGGGGTGACCTTCGCGATGTTCTCGTTGACCCCCATGGGGTGAAGGCCGGGGCCGGAGTAGAGCGAGGTGTCGTAGGAGAGCGTCACGTGGTCCATGTGACGGGCCTTCAGGGCGGTGGCCGTGCGGTCGGCGAGGGTGTCCAGGTCGGCCCAGCCGTCCGCGGGCTTGCGGGCGGTCAGCGTCGGGTCGCCGCCGCCGACGAGCACGACCTCCTCGGTGTCCGGCTCCAGGACCGTACGCGTCTGGATGCGGTGATCGGGGCCACGGGCCGCGAGGGCGGCGACCGCGGTCGCGATCTTCGTGGTGGAGGCCGGTGTCTGGACCTGCTCGGCGCCCTTGCCGTAGAGCCGCTCGCCGGTCGCCACGTCGACCACGACGGCGGTGCGCACCGAACCGAGGACGGGATCGGCCAGCAGCGGGTCGAGGACGCCGGCGAGGGCCTTCCCGGCGGGCGTGGGCACGGTGCTCGCCGGGCCGCCGAGCCCGGTGAGCACGGAGTCGGCACTGGGGGCGGGCCGGGGTGACGTCCGGTGCGTACCGGACGTACGTGCGTGATGTGTACCACCCTCGGACGTCCGCGATGCGGCCCAGTCCCGCTCGGCCGTACGCTGGCCCGTGGAGTCCCAGGGGCCGGCCACGGTCACCGCTCCGGCCGCGAGCGCCAGGCCGAGGGTGGCGGAGACGGCTGTGAGCTGCACTGTCGTCAACCGCACGGCACGCGGCCGCACGGCTCGGGTGATCCGCACCACATGCGGTCTCACCGTCCGCGCGACCCGCACCACATGCGGTCTCGCGGCCCGCCAAGCTCTCAGCTCTGGCACGACCACCAGCCCCTTTCGCGATCACCCACCTGCGTGAGGGACACTTAATCACCCGAACTATGTGCTGATCATGGAGGAGCCACCGGTGGAGTTCGACGTCACGATCGAGATTCCGAAGGGTTCACGGAACAAGTACGAGGTGGACCACGAGACCGGTCGGATCCGTCTGGACCGTCGACTCTTCACCTCGACCAGCTACCCGGCCGACTACGGCTTCGTCGAGAACACCCTCGGCGAGGACGGCGACCCGCTGGACGCCCTGGTCATCCTGGACGAGCCGACCTTCCCGGGCTGCCTCATCCAGTGCCGCGCGATCGGCATGTTCCGCATGACGGACGAGGCCGGCGGCGACGACAAGCTGCTGTGCGTCCCGGCGCACGACCCGCGCGTGGAGCACCTGCGCGACATCCACCACGTGTCGGAGTTCGACCGCCTCGAGATCCAGCACTTCTTCGAGGTCTACAAGGACCTGGAGCCGGGCAAGTCCGTCGAGGGCGCCGACTGGGTCGGCCGCGCGGACGCCGAGGCCGAGATCGAGCGTTCCTACAAGCGCTTCAAGGACCAGGGCGGTCACTGACCTCCCCGTGGGCGGTCACTGACCTCCCCGTGGGCGGTCACTGACCTCCCCGTGGGCGGTCACTGACCTCCCGGTGGGCGGTCGCTGACCTCCCCCTCTTCGAAACGGGCCGCGTGATCCCCCGGGGGTCACGCGGCCCGTTCGTGTGCCCGTACGCATACTGAGGCGTACGGGAGGCAAGAAGGAGAACCACACAGGAGCGAAAGGCGAGGCTGGAGTTGGTGGCGGACCCGGAAGCGGAAGACCGCAAGCCGCACTCGGACGAGGCGAGGAGCGCCTTCAGTCCGCCCGCGGGTGTGGAGCCCGCGGGCCCGGCGGCGGCCGACGAGGACTCGTCGACGACCTCGGAGTTCGCGCTCCCCCAGGGCCTCGACGCACCGCAGCCCGCCGGGCCGGGGCGGGAGGGCTCGGCGTTCAGCGCGCCGCGCACCTACAACGCCCGGACCGCTCCTCCCGCCTTCACGCCGGCGACCGGCGTCCCCCTGGTCAGCCTGACCAAGGACGCGCCGTGGCAGGACCGGATGCGCACGATGCTGCGCATGCCGGTGACCGAGCGGCCCGCGCCCGAGCCGGTGCACAAGGAGGACGAGTCGGGACCCGCCGTCCCGCGCGTCCTCGACCTGACCCTGCGCATCGGCGAGCTGCTCCTCGCGGGCGGCGAGGGAGCCGAGGACGTGGAGACGGCGATGCTCGCCGTCTGCCGCGCCTACGGCCTCGACCGCTGCGAGCCGAACGTCACCTTCACCCTGCTGTCGATCTCGCACCAGCCGTCCCTCGTGGACGACCCGGTGACGGCGTCACGGACCGTCCGCCGCCGGGGCACCGACTACACGCGCCTGGCGGCCGTCTACCGGCTCGTCGACGACCTGAGCGACCCGGAGACCGCGATCCCCCTGGAGGAGGCCTACAGGCGCCTCGCGGTGATGCGGCGCAACCGGCATCCCTATCCCGGCTGGGCGCTGACGGCCTCCGGCGGGCTGCTGGCCGGCGCGGCCTCCGTGCTCGTCGGCGGTGACGCGATCGTGTTCGTCGCCGCCGCGCTCGGCGCGATGCTGGGCGACCGGCTCGCCTGGCTGTGCGCCGGGCGCGGACTGCCGGAGTTCTACCAGTTCACGGCGGCCGCGATGCCGCCCGCCGCGATAGGGGTGGCGCTCACGGTGGCGCACGTCGACGTGAAGGCGTCCGCGGTGATCACCGGTGGGCTCTTCGCGCTGCTGCCGGGACGGGCGCTCGTGGCGGGGGTGCAGGACGGACTGACCGGCTTCTACATCACGGCGTCCGCGCGGCTGCTCGAAGTCATGTACTTCTTCGTGGGGATCGTCGTCGGCGTCCTGGTGGTGCTCTATTTCGGCGTGAAGCTGGGCGCGCAGCTCGACCCCGACGCGGCGCTGAACATCTCCGAACGGCCGCTGCTCCAGATCGCCGCGTCGATGGCGCTGTCGCTCACCTTCGCGATCCTGCTCCAGCAGGAACGCTCCACGGTCCTCGCCGTGACCCTCAACGGGGGCGTGGCCTGGTCGGTGTACGGGGCGATGCACTACGCGGGCGGGATATCGCCGGTGGCCTCCACGGCCGTCGCCGCGGGTCTGGTGGGCCTCTTCGGGCAACTGCTCTCGCGCTACCGGTTCGCCTCCGCGCTGCCGTACACGACGGCCGCGATCGGGCCGCTGCTGCCCGGTTCGGCGACCTACTTCGGACTGCTGTCGATCGCCCAGAACAACGTCGACAAGGGCCTGGTGTCGCTCACCAAGGCCGCGGCCCTCGCCATGGCCATCGCGATCGGGGTGAACCTGGGGTCGGAGATCTCGCGGCTGTTCCTGCGCCTGCCGGGCGGCTCCGCCGCCGGGCGGCGGGCCGCCAAGCGGACGCGCGGGTTCTGACCTCCGGTCCCGCGGGCCGGTCCCCGGAAGGACCGGGCCCGGGAGAACCGGGCGGCCGGCTCAGTTCTGCGCGGGGCCCTGGCCGTAGGGGTACTGCTCGGCGCCGTACTCACGCCGGGGGTGGCCCTGGGGGTGCTGCCGGTCCTGCTGCCGGGGGTCGCGCCGCGGCTGGGCCTGGCCCTGGTCGTAGCCCTGCTGGTACCCCTGGTCGTACTGCTGCTGGTCGTAGCCGTAGCCCTGGTCCGAGCCGTACGGCTGCTGGTACTGCTGCTGGGGCTGCTGGTACTGCTGCTGAGGCTGCTGCCGGGACGGGTAGGCGTCGCCCTGGTGGCCGTAGCCCTGGCCCTGGTTCCCGTAGGACCGGCTCTGGCCCTGGTCGCCGTACGGCTGGCCGTGGCCCTGGTCCGCGTACGGCCGGCCCTGGTTCTGGTTCCCGTACGGCCCGCCGTGGCCGCCCTGGTTCCCGTACTGCTGACCGTGGCCCTGGTCACCGTAGGGCCGGTCGCTGTCCTGGCGGCCGTACGACGCGTCCCGGCCCTCGTGGACCGGCGGCACGCGCAGCGGCCTGGTGGCGTCGTCCATGACCGGCGCGGCGGGGCGGTCCCGGAAGTCGGGGAAGTCCGGGAAGTCCTGGGCCCCCTCCGGCTCGTCGGCCCCGTGGGGCTCCTGGGGCGGGTTCTTCTTGGCCTGGGAGCGGGCGCGCAGGAACTCGATCATGATCGGGACCACCGAGACGAGCACGATGAGGATCAGGATCAGCTCGATGTGCTTGTTGACGAACTCGATCTTGCCGAGCCAGGAGCCGAGCAGCGTGACGCCCGCGCCCCACAGGACGCCGCCGATGATGTTGAAGGTGAGGAAGGGGCGGTACCTCATGCCGCTGACGCCCGCGATGATCGGCGTGAACGTGCGCACGATGGGCACGAAGCGGGCCAGCACCAGGGACTTGGGGCCGTACTTCTCGAAGAACTCGTTGGCCTTGACCACGTTCTCCTGCTTGAACAGGCGGGAGTCCGGGCGGGTGAAGAGCGAGGGGCCGACCTTCTTGCCGAAGAGGTAGCCCGCCTGGTCGCCGAGGACTGCGGCGAGACAGATCAGCGGGATCGCCGCCCACAGCGGAAAGTCCATGGCACCCGTGGCGATCAGCAGACCGCAGGTGAACAGCAGCGAGTCACCCGGCAGGAAGAAGCCGATGAGCAGGCCGGACTCGGCGAAGACCACCAGCAGCAGGCCCCATATGCCGAAGTTGTCCAGGAGCGTGTTCGGATCCAGCCAGCTGGGACCGAGGGCGAGCGTCATCACGGGTCCGGGCTCCTGAGGGGTGAAGGGAGGTACGGCGGTCCTTGTACGGCCGACCAAAGCTATCAACGCGGTGTGCCGACGCCAGGTTCCACCCGTGACTCCAGGATGCACTGTGCGGCGACTGGGACAAAGCTGTGGGCCATGGGCATCGATGAATACGGCGGTGGCCAGGGTCCGCACGCGGACGTCCTGGTCGTGACGACGAACGACGTTCCCGGCCATCGCGTCGAGCAGGTCATCGGCGAGGTCTTCGGCCTCACGGTGCGCTCGCGCCATCTGGGCAGCCAGATCGGCGCGGGCCTGAAGTCGATGATCGGCGGTGAGCTCAAGGGGCTCACGAAGACGCTGGTGGAGACCCGCAACCAGGCCATGGAGCGGCTCGTCGAGCAGGCACGCGCGCGTGGTGCCAACGGCGTGCTCATGTTCCGCTTCGACGTGTCGGAGGCGGCGGACGTGGGCACGGAGGTGTGCGCCTACGGCACGGCGGTCGTCCTGGTGAAGGAGTAGGCCCCGCCGGTGGGCCCTCGGGCCCGCCGGCGGACACCGGGCACCGGTGAGGGGGATCCGTCCTCGCGGGCGCCCCTCACCGGTGCCGACGGCGTCCCACCGGTCCGGCGCCCGTCACGGACGGGCACCGGACCGGGTCAGGCCTCCCCGGAACGCCGGGCGGCGTTCGCCGTGATCGCGTCCCTCAGGTGCTCGGCCAGCCCCGGCCTCATGGAGTCGTAGAACTCCTTGAACCGTTCGTCGGCGACGTACATGTCGCCGAGTCCCCGGTGGATCTCGTACGTGCACGTGTAGAACCACTTGGTGATGTGCTGCCGGTGCTCCTCGGCCATGTCCATGGCCCGCTCGCCGTCCGGCCGCTCCCCGGCCTCCATCAGGGCGTCGTACCGTTCGCCCCAGGAGGCCACCTCGGCCTGCATGCGCTTCCAGTCGTCCTTGGTGTAGCGGGCCGTGCGGCGCTGCGACTCGGCGTACGTGTCCGTGCCGCCCCAGCGGCGTTCGGCCTCCTCCGCGTGCTCCTCGGGGTCCTTGTCCCCGAAGACCTCGAACTTCTCCTCGGGCGTGAGGTTGATGCCCATCGTGCGTGCCTCCATGGCGTGCTCCACGGCCGCGGCCATCTTCTGCAGCTTCTCGATCCGGGCGGTCAGCAGCTCGTGCTGGCGGCGCAGGTGCGCGCGCGGGTCCGCTTCCGGGTCGTCGAGCAGGGCGGCGACCTCGTCGAGCGGGAAGCCGAGCTCCCGGTAGAACAGGATCTGCTGCAACCGGTCGAGGTCGGCGTCGCCGTAGCGCCGGTGACCCGCGTGGCTGCGTTCGCCGGGCGCGAGCAGACCGATCTCGTCGTAGTGGTGCAGCGTGCGCACCGTGACCCCGGCGAACCCGGCGACCTGGCCCACTGAGTAGCTCACTTCCGCTCCTTCCTCGGTACGCCCTTCACGATGAGCCCTGACGTGACGTGAGGTGCAAGCCCGGAGCCCCGGGCCGCTCCGGCGGCGCCGCTCGGGATGTTATGTCCGAATGGCGCGCTTAATGTGAGCCCGTGACCCAAGAAGCGGCTACCCCGGGACCGGCCACCGCCCGGGCGACGCCCGCGCGGACGCTGCTGCCGCTGTTCCTCCCCGCCGTGGTCGTGGGCGCGGTCGCGAGCCTTCTGTACGTGGGCGTGAGCAGGCTCGCCGAACAGCTCAAGGACGTGCTGTGGACGGACCTGCCGGACGCGCTCGGCATCGGCGGGTACTCCTCGCTCTGGATGATCGTCATGCTCACCACCACCGGCGTCCTGGTCGGCCTGGTGGTGTGGAAGGTGCCCGGGCACGCGGGCCCCGATCCGGCCACCCTGGGGCTCCAGGAGAAGCCGATGGCCCCCTACATCCTGCCCGGACTGCTGGTGGCCACCGTGCTGATGCTGGCGGGCGGTCCGAGTCTCGGCCCCGAGAACCCGATCATCGCCACCAACGTCGCGCTGGCCTTCTGGGCGGGACGCCGGTTCGCGCCCGCCGCGCCCGGCGAGCTGTGGGTGGTCCTGGCCCAGGCGGGGACGATCGGGGCGCTGTTCGGCACCCCGGTCGCGGCGGCGCTGGTCGTCTCCGAGGCGCTCGCCGGGCGGCAGATGAGGGGTCTGCTGTGGGACAACCTCTTCGGGCCGCTGACGGCCGCCGCGGTGGGCTCGATCGTCACGTCGCTGCTGGGACACGCGAGTTTCGACCTGGGTCTGCCCCCGCTCGGCAGTCCCGGCTGGGCCGATGTCCTGGCCGCGGTGGTGATCGCCTCCGCCGCGGCGGTGCTCGGCATGGCCGGTGTCCGCGCCCTCCCCTACGTCCACAAGGCGTTCGCCCTCCTGCGTCATCCGATGGCGGCCCTGCCCGTCGGCGGGCTCGTCCTCGGTCTGCTGGGCTGTCTGGGCGGGCCGCTGACGCTGTTCAAGGGCCTGGACCAGGTCGCCGAGATCGCCCGGCACCCGGACAACTGGTCGGCGGGCCGGTTCGCCCTGATGGCCGTGGTGAAGCTGGCCGCGCTCGTCGTCGCCACGTGCTGCGGGTTCCGGGGCGGCCGGATCTTCCCCTCCGTCTTCGTGGGTGCCTCGTTCGGCCTGTGCGCCCACGCACTGGTGCCGTCGGTCCCTCCGTCGCTGGCACTGGCCGCGGGAGTCCTGGGCACGCTCCTCGCGGTCACCCGGCAGGGCTGGGTGAGCCTGTTCACGGCCGCCGTCCTGGTCAGCTCGCCGACGATCATCGCCCTGCTCTGCATCGCCTCCCTGCCGGCCTGGCTGCTGGTGACCGGACGGCCGCAGATGCAACTGCACGAGGACGGGAGCTCCGTCCGGTGAACCGCCGGGGCACCCTCGTCCGATGAACAAATGGGACACCCGTCCCGCCGAACCGTTGGGAGAAAGCCCATGCCGCTCCACCAGGGCCAGCAGAAGCCCGATGCCCACTCGCACCGCGTCAACCCCTTCTACGGCGAGGCCAACCCGGTCAGCGGCATGATCGAGGCTCCGCCCAAGCACCGTCTCCCGGACGGTCCGCTGCCGCCGACGATCGCGGCCCAGCTCGTCCACGACGAGCTCATGCTGGACGGGAACTCCCGGCTGAACCTGGCCACCTTCGTCACCACCTGGATGGAACCGCAGGCGGGCCTCCTGATGGCGGAGTGCCGGGACAAGAACATGATCGACAAGGACGAGTACCCCCGCACGGCCGAACTGGAGCGGCGCTGTGTGTCGATGCTCGCCGACCTGTGGAACGCACCGGACCCGTCGGCCGCGGTGGGCTGTTCCACGACCGGGTCGAGCGAGGCCTGCATGCTCGCCGGCATGGCGCTGAAGCGGCGCTGGGCCAAGCGCAACGCGGACCGCTACCCGGGCGCCCGGCCGAACCTGATCATGGGCGTGAACGTCCAGGTGTGCTGGGAGAAGTTCTGCAACTTCTGGGAGGTCGAGGCCCGCCAGATCCCCATGGAGGGCGACCGGTTCCACCTCGACCCCGAGGCGGCGGCCGAGCTGTGCGACGAGAACACGATCGGTGTCGTCGGCATCCTGGGCTCCACCTTCGACGGGTCCTACGAACCGATCCAGGAGCTGTGCGCGGCGCTGGACCGGCTCCAGGAGCGCACGGGGCTCGACATCCCGGTCCACGTCGACGGCGCGTCCGGCGCGATGGTCGCGCCCTTCATCGACGAGGACCTGGTCTGGGACTTCCGGCTGCCCAGGGTGTCGTCGATCAACACCTCCGGCCACAAGTACGGCCTGGTCTACCCGGGCGTCGGCTGGGCGCTGTGGCGGACGGCGGAGGAACTCCCGGAGGAGCTGGTCTTCCGGGTGAACTACCTGGGCGGCGACATGCCGACCTTCGCCCTCAACTTCTCCCGCCCCGGGGCCCAGGTCGTCGCGCAGTACTACACGTTCCTGCGGCTGGGCCGGGAGGGCTACCGCGCCGTGCAGCAGACGACCAGAGACGTGGCACGCGCACTCGCCGAACGCGTCGACTGCATGGGCGACTTCCGGCTCATCACCCGGGGCGACGAACTGCCGGTGTTCGCCTTCACGACGGCACCCGAGGTGACCACGTACGACGTGTTCGACGTGTCCCGGAGAATGCGCGAGAGCGGCTGGCTGCTGCCCGCGTACACCTTCCCCGAGAACCGCGAGGACCTGTCCGTGCTGCGCGTGGTCTGCCGCAACGGCTTCTCGTCCGACCTCGCCGACCTCTTCATCGAGGACCTGACCCGGCTGCTGCCCGAACTGCGCCGCCAGCCGCATCCGTTGACCCACGACAAGGATGCGGCCACGAGCTTCCACCACTGACCGCCCACCCGGCTCGCCCTCCCGGGGCAGCCGGTCCCGGCGAGGGGTCGGGCCGCCTCCGGGACGGACCTCCTCCAGGCCGGGCCGCCTCCGGGACGGACCGCCCGGGAGCCAGGCAGGCGGCCCCGGGTCCGGAACGCCCCGGCCTCCGAAGCGGCCTCACCCGGGGGCGCTCCGCCGGTTCAGCGGCTCAGGCGGGCGAATCGCCGTACCGCCAGCGGGAAGAAGACCGCGAGCAGGGCCAGCGGCCACAGGACCGCCGCGGCGACGTGGCCCGGCTCCCCGCCCGGTCCGCCGAGCAGGTCACGGACGGCCGTCGCGGTCTGTGACATGGGGTTCCACTCGACCGCCGTGCCCAGCCAGCCGGGCATGGAGTCGGGGGCGGCGAAGACGTTGGACAGGAAGCCGACGGGCCAGACCAGGATCTGCACGGCCTGCACCAGCTCCGGCTTCCCGGCCACCATCGCCAGATGGATGCCGATCCACAGCATGGCGAAACGGAGGAGCAGGAGCAGTCCCATCGCCCCGAGGAACGCGCCGGGGGTGCTGTCGGCGCGCCAGCCGAGGGCGTACCCGACCCCGGTCAGCACGGCCAGGCCCACCGCCGACTGGAACATGTCGGCGGCCGAACGGCCCATCAGGACGGCGCCGTTGGCCATCGGCAGGGAGCGGAAGCGGTCGATCACGCCCTTGCCGAGGTCCTGGGTGACGGCCAGCATCGTGCCCTCCAGGCCGAACGTCATGGTCAGGGCGAGCATGCCCGGCACCAGGTAGTCGACGTAGTCGCCCTCGACGCCCCGGCCGCCGCCGACCAGATAGCCGAACATCAGGAGCAGCATCACGGGGAAGACCAGGCCGACCACCGCCTGGACGGGCTGCCGTGCCCAGCGGGCGAACTCGCGGCGGGTCATGGTCCAGCAGTCGGAGAACAGGCGGGTTCCCGCGCGGAGTTCGCGCGGCCCACCGGGTTCCCCCGGCCACCGCGTTCCCCGGTCCCCTGCGTGGACGGTGTCGTACGTCGTGCTCACACGGCCTCCTCGGCTCGCCGCTCGTCCCCGGCGAGGTGCGCTCGCGCCTCGCCCCCGGTGAGGTGCAGGAACACCTCGTCCAGCGTCGGACGCCGCAGCGCGATGTCCTCCGCCTCGATCCCGGCCTCCTCCAGAACGCGTACGACCGCGGCGAGGGCCGCCATGCGGTCGGTGACCGGAGCGCTGAGCAGCCGGCGGTCGGCCTCGACCGAGACCCCGTCCCCCGCGAACGGCAGCAGGGCCACGGCGGCGCCCAGCAGGCCCGCGTCGCGCAGCACCACGTCGATGCGGTCGCCGCCCGTCCGGGACTTCAGTTCGTCGGCCGTGCCGTCCGCGATGACCCGTCCGCGGTCGACGACCGAGATGCGGTCGGCGAGCTGGTCCGCCTCCTCCAGGTACTGGGTGGTGAGCAGCACCGTCGTGCCGCTGCCGACCAGCGAGCGCACCGCCGCCCACACCTCCGCCCGGCCGCGCGGGTCGAGTCCGGTCGTCGGCTCGTCCAGGAACAGGACCTCGGGTTCGGTGATGAGCGACGCGGCCAGGTCCAGGCGCCGCCGCATGCCGCCGCTGTACGCGCGGACCGCCTTGCGGCCGGTGTCGGCGAGGCCGAAGCGCTCCAGGAGCTCGTCGGCCCGCACCCGTGCCCCGCGGGCGCCCAGGTGGTGGAGGCGCCCGAACATCTCCAGGTTCTGCCGGCCGCCGAGCTCCTCGTCGAGCGCGGCGTGCTGGCCGAGCAGACCGATGCGCGAGCGCACCCGGCGGGCCTCGCGCACCACGTCGTGCCCCGCGACCTCCACCCGGCCGGCGTCCGGCCGCAGCAGCGTCGACAGGACCCGGACCAGGGTCGTCTTGCCCGCGCCGTTGGGGCCGAGCACCGCGTGCACCGTGCCGCGCCCGACCAGCAGGTCCAGTCCGTCCAGCGCGTGCCTGTCCCCGTACCGCTTGCGTACGCCTTCGACGACGATCGCCCCGGTCATCGCGCTCCCTCCGTTCCGGCCCGCTCCCGGGCCGGTCGCCAGGGCCAGTAATCAAACTTGACTACTGGCATGACGATGGAGGGTAAGCCGGGCCCCGGAATTAGTCAAACTTGATGAGTGGGAAGGCCGGCGCGGTCAGCGCGCGTCCTGCGGGTGCCGCTCCCCCGTCGCGTAGGGGTTCTCCTGGCCGTCCCGGAGGACCCCGACGAACGGCTCGCCCTCCCCTGCGAAGGTGTAGGCGCCGCCCTCGATCCGGGCGATCAGGCCGCGGGTCCACGCCGCGTCGGCGTCGGCGGAGTGGACCCAGAGGTCCATGATCTCGCCGATGTGGCCGAGCTGGGCGGGGCCGTCCTCCGGCACGTAGTGCTCGGTGACGGACGCCCGCCACTGCTCGATCCCGCGGATCCGCTCCTCCAGGAGCGCCACCGCCTCGCCTCTCGGCAGGTCGACGATGAAGCCGATGCCCGCCGAGCGGACGTCCATCTTCTGGTCGTACGAGGTCAGCGACTCACGCAGCAGCGCCAGATACTCCTCGGTCCCGGCGGCCGTGATCTCGTACTCGGTGCGCGGCGGTCCGCCGGCCGTGGAGGGCGCGATCTCGTGGGCGTGCAGCAGTCCCTGCTTGGCCATCTGCTTGAGCGCGTGGTAGATCGAGCCGGGTTTGGCGTTGGACCACTCGTGTGCGCCCCAGTACTCCAGGTCGTTGCGCACCTGGTAGCCGTGGGCCCGCCCGTGCTGGCGCACCGCGCCGAGCACGAGGAGACGGATCGCTGACATACCGCTCAGCCTAGGGGTGTCCCGCTCAGCCCCAGGAGGAGCCCTGCTCCTGCGCGACCAGTTCGAAGGCCGTCTTCCCGTCCAGGGACTCGCGGATGATGTCGGCGTGACCGGCGTGCCGGGCCGTCTCGCGGATCAGGTGGAGCGCCAGCCAGCGCATCGAGACACGGCCCTCGGGCGGGAACCAGGGGTCGTTCGGAAGGGCGAAGGTGTCGTCCAGGCTCGGCACCGAGCGCAGGAAGGCCTCCGTCTCGGCGGCCACCTTCTCCCAGTGGGCGAGCTGCGAGGCGACCGTCTCGCCCTCGGCGAGGACGAAGCACTCGTGCCAGTTCGACTCGTCCCGCTTCACGGCGGGCGGCTCGCCCTTGGCCCGCGCGATCCAGCCCTGCTCGACCTCCGCGACATGCTTGAGCAGCCCGGACAGGGAGAGCTCACTGGCGCTCGGCCGGCTCGCCGCCTGCTCCTCGGTCAGTCCGAGCAGCGACCGGCGGATGCCGCCGCGCTGCTCCTCGATGAAGGCGAGCAGCGCCCCGCGCTCGTCGCCCTGCTCTTCCGCTCGCACGTGCGTGACCATGACCGGCCGCCTTCCGTCGGGTCCTCCTGGCTGACGAGGAAGACGCTACGGACCCTTGCGGTCAGGTTCTGTCCGCAAGGGTCCGGGCGCGCTGAACGGTCACGTGAAGGCGTCCTCGGGACGCTCTGGGCAACGTCCTCGGAACGTCTCGGAACGTCCTCAGAAGGGGAAGCGGCTCCGTCCGTGCTGCACCGAGATCCACTTGGTGGTGGTGAAGGAGTCGACCGTCGTCTCGCCGTTCAGGCGGCCGATGCCGGAGTGCTTCTCGCCGCCGAAGGGGACGAGGGGCTCGTCGTGGACGGTGCCGTCGTTGACGTGGAACATGCCGGTGTCGATCTGCTTGGCGAAGTTCACCCCGCGCTCGATGTCGCCCGTGTGGACGGCGCCCGAGAGACCGTACGGGGTGTCGTTGACGATCTCGACGGCCTCCGCCTCCCCGTCGAACGGGACGAGGAAGACGACCGGGCCGAAGACCTCCTGGCGCAGCAGGTCCGAGCCGGCGGGGACGCCGGTCAGGACGGAGGGCTCGACCAGGTTGTCCGTGGCCGTGCCGCGCAGCAGGGCGGTGGCGCCCTCGGCGATCGCCTGCTCGACGACGCCCGACAGCGCGTCCGCCTGGGAGGAGTTGATGACCGGGCCGATGACCGTCTGCGGGTCCCTCGGGTCACCGGTCTTCAGCGTCCTGACCTTGGCGACGAACTTCTCGGTGAACTCGGCCTGGACCGACCGGTCCACGAGGACCCGGTTGGCGGCCATGCAGACCTGCCCCTGGTGCACGAAACGGCTGAAGACCGCAGCGTCGACCGCGTAGTCGACGTCCGCGTCGTCCAGGACCACCAGGGCGCTGTTGCCGCCCAGTTCGAGCACCGAGCGCTTGAAGTTCGCGGCGCAGACCGTGGCGACGTGCCGGCCGACCTTGTCGGAGCCGGTGAAGGAGATGACCTTCGGGACCGGGTGCTCGATGAAGGCGTCGCCGATCTCGGCGATGTCGGTGATGACGACGTTGAGGAGACCGCCGGGCAGCCCCGCCTCCTCGAAGACCTTCGCGACCAGGGAACCGCCGGCGATCGGGGTGTTCTGGTGCGGCTTGAGGACCACGCCGTTGCCGAGCGCGAGGGCCGGGGCGACGGACTTGACCGACAGCAGGAAGGGGAAGTTGAAGGGGCTGATGACACCGACGACACCGACCGGGACGCGGTAGAGGCGGTTCTCCTTGCCGTCGACCGGCGAAGGGATGATCTTCCCCTCGGGACGCAGCGCGAGCTGGACCGACTCGCGCAGGAACTCCCGGACGAGGTGGAGCTCGAAGGCCGCCTTGAGGCGGGTGCCACCGAGCTCGGCGATGATCACCTCGGTGATCTCCTCCTCGCGCTCGTCGATGACGGCGAGGGCCTTCTCGAAGACCGCGCGGCGGGCGTACGCGTTCGTCGCGCCCCACTCCTTCTGGGCGCGTTCGGCGGCGCGGTAGGCGTCGTCGACCTCATCGACGGTGGCTATCGTGATCGACGCCAGCTTCTCGCCGTCGTACGGGTTGAAATCGATGATGTCCCAGGAACCCGTTCCCGGGCGCCACTCGCCGTCGATGTACTGCTGGGCCAGGTCGGTGAAGTAGGACGACATGTTCTCCCTCAATCCCTGTGCTGCCGAGGCAGTCCTTGGCCCGGGTCAGCAGACATCCGATCACGGTCTGATCACATGTCATCGTACTTGTGTTTCAAGGGAGTTGAGGGAGAGCAGAGAAGTCCGTCACCGTTCCCGGGAGAGTCGCCCCTCAGGAGAGCTGGAGCAGCCCCCGCAGCAGATCGCGGCTCTCGTCCGGACCGGGGCTGTCCTGCTGCAGCTGCTTGAGCGCGCCCTCGTACTGGTTGACGTCCTCGCGCTTGTCCAGATAGAGCGCGCTGGTGAGCTGCTCCAGGTAGACGACGTCCGACAGATCGGACTCGGAGAAGCTCAGGATGGTGAAGGAACCGCTCTCGCCGGAGTGGCCTCCGAAGCTGAACGGCATGACCTGAAGTCGTACGTTGGGCCGTTCGGAGACGTCGATCAGATGCTGGAGCTGTCCGCGCATCACCTCGCGGTCGCCGTACGGGCGGCGCAGCGCGGCCTCGTCGAGGACGATGTGGAACTCGGGGGCGTTCTCGGAGACGAGGTACTTCTGCCGCTCCAGGCGCAGGGCCACGCGCCGGTCGATGTCGGCGGCGGAGGCTCCCTTCATCCCGCGCCGGACGACGGCGTGCGCGTACGCCTCGGTCTGCAGCAGGCCGTGCACGAACTGCACCTCGTACACCCGGATCAGGTGGGCCGCGCCCTCCAGGCCGACGTAGGTGGGGAACCAGCTGGGCAGGACGTCGGAGTAACTGTGCCACCAGCCCGCGACGTTGGCCTCCTTGGCGAGCGAGACCAGGGACGCGCGCTCGGCCTCGTCGGTGATGCCGTAGAGCGTCAGCAGGTCCTCTACGTCGCGGGTCTTGAAGCTCACCCTTCCCAACTCCATACGGCTGATCTTCGATTCGGAGGCACGGATCGAGTAGCCGGCCGCTTCACGGGTGATGCTGCGCGCCTCACGCAGGCGCCGCAGATGTGACCCCAGCAGCATGCGCCGCACCACCGAGCCGCTCGACTCACCAGCGCTCACGTTCGTCAGCCTCCCCAACCGTCTTCCAGACGCCGCAGTCTGCCACTAAAACACTTCAAGCAGTACTCGTTCAGTTACGGAAACGGAAAGCGGCCAAAGCCGGAACACAGGAAAGGATCAGTGGATCGTCAACAACTGAGAATAAGGTGAAGGAAGAAATGAGCAAGAAGTAGCAGAGGAAGGTCCAATTCGGGCGCGTGCACGTGCATCTGCCCTTGCATCTGCTGTACGCATTCGGAACCATGGTCCCCGCGCCACCGCTGCATCGCAACGACCGCGAACACCCGGGAGTGCCTCGCATGGGGACGAATGGATCGACCATGCTCGAACCCTTACGGCAGGGACTTCCGCCTCTCGATCCCGCGGCCGTGTCCGGCGCCGCCTCGTGCGCCCTGCCCGCCCGCTACGAAGCGGTGCGCGAGGCCCGGCGGTTCACCCGCGCGACATTGGACCAGTGGGAGATCGGCGACCGTTTCGACGACGTCTGTCTGGTGGTCTCCGAACTCGTCACCAACGCCCTGCGGCACGCACTGCCCTCGGACATCCCCCGCAAGGACGACCAAGGGCCGCCCGTGAGGCTGCACTTGATGAGGTGGACCTCGCGCCTGGTGTGCGCGGTGCGCGACCCCAGCCACGACAGTCCGGTCGCCGGCGACTCGGAGGACTTCTCGGCGGAGTCGGGACGCGGCCTCTTCCTGGTCGACTCGTTCTCGGACAGCTGGGGCTGGCACCCGCTCGCCGGAACGCTCAGCGGCAAGGTCGTGTGGGCGCTGTTCCGGCTGGGACCGCAGCCGGAGACGGCCGCGCTCTCCCCCGAATGACGAACCGCGGCGCCTTTTGGCGCCGCGGTTCTACGCGCGTTACGGAACGCTGGGTGAAGTTCACCCCAGATCGGCACCGTCCGCCCCGCGGCCGGTCCTTGCGCGACGGGCTCTTCCGTGACCGGTCCTTCCGCGACCGGCCCTTCCGTGACCGGCCGGTTCGGGACGGTTGACGATCACGGCCGTCAGCCCGCGATCAGATGATCGAACTCGCCGTCCTTGATACCCAGGAGCATGGCCTCGATCTCGGCGCGCGTGTAGACGAGCGCGGGCCCCTCGGGGAACCGCGAGTTCCGCACGGCCACGTCACCGCCGGGCAGCCGCGCGAACTCCACGCAGGAACCCTGTGAGTTGCTGTGCCGGCTCTTCTGCCAGGCGACGCCGTCGAGCTCGGTCGCAGCCATGCCGTTGTACACAAATTCAGCCATACCGTTGTACACGTCATCCACGTCGAACACGTCGTGGTCCACAGGTCACTCCCCGGTCGTGCAGTGGCTGAGGTGGCCATAGATGCAGTAGTCAACTGACTCGGATCATAGCTCTGTTCATGTGCAGATGCATGGGCAGATGCACGTGCACGCGGGGTGGTCCTGCGGTTACAGCTTTTACCGGCCCTTGACTACCGGCTGTCGTCCGTCCGACTACGTCCTGCGGCTCACCGGAATGCGGTACGCACTACATCCGGTCCAGCGCATTCCCCAGAGACCGCATCACATGCGACCTCCAGCCCCCGTCCATGATCTTCCGCGCCATCATCTGTGTGGGATCGTCCGGATCGAATCCCTCGTGTACTAGGAAGAGACGCGTACCGCGCCCTTCCTGTTCCAGCCTCCAGGTAATGGTCCAGTCCGCAGACCGCGGCGCGTTCGCGTCGGCCCACCGGACGCTCAGCATCCGCTCCGGCTCGTAGGCGAGAACACGCACGTCGACGATGCCGGAGAAGTTCGCGTTGGGGCGCGGGACCGCGGTCAGCGTGTACCGGTGACCGACCTCGAGCCGGAAGTCCTCTGACCCCGGCATCTGCCACTGCGCGAGCAGTTCGGGCTCGGTGAGCGCACGCCAGACCTTGGCGGGCGGATGCGGCAGGAACTGGGCGACGCGGATGGTGGTGAGGTCCCCGTCGGAAGCGGGGACCGGACTTCCCGGGCCGGGGTTCGCGCCCCGTGGATCGGGGTTCGCGTCCTGCGGATCGGGGTTCGCGTCCTGCGGATCGGAATTCATGTCTCGGCATCGTCGGGCATGCGGTCCAGGAGGTCGCCGAGGCCCTTCAGCCTGTCGCGCCAGAACCGCTCGTACGGATGGAGCCAGTCCTGGACGTCGGCGAGCGGGGCCGCCTCCAGGCGGTAGATGCGCTGCCGGCCCGCGCGCTCCTCGGACACGAGGCCGGCCTCTCGGAGCACCTTGAGGTGTTCCGAGAGGCTGGGGCGCCGCATGGCGAAGTGGTCGGCCAGCGCCTGAACGGGCTGGGGCCCCCGCTCGCGCAGCAGCCGGAGCACCTCACGGCGGGTGGCGTTGGCGAGCGCGGCGAAGAGCCGGTCCTCGTGGGCCGCGGGGGCTTCGGCGGAAACGCCGGCCACGGCGGACGCCCCGGCGGGGCCACCGGAGGAAGATCCGGCTCCGGCACGCACTCCGGCTGCGGCCTCCGGTCCTGCCCCGGTCCCCGTCATGGCACGCTCAGCACCCTTCGCTCCTACTGCGGGGCCGACTCCAGGGCCCTCTCCGTGATCAGCATCAGACCGTTGCCGTCGAGGTCGCGGAACGAGGCCATGCGGCCCCAGGGAAGATCGTCGGGACCCTCCACCGCGACACCCGCGGCGGCGAGCCGCGCGCAGTCGGCGTCGACGTCGGTCGTCACCAACATGATCCCCCGGGCCTCGCCGGGCGTGAAACCCCCCATCCCCGGGCCCGAGAGGGTGAAGACGGTCTGCGCCCCTCCGGGCGCCACCTGGAGCCACCGGCCGGGCGGCATGTCCAGGTCCGCGGTGACCTCGAACCCGAGGACGTCCCGGTAGAAGCGAAGGGCCCGGTCCTGGTCGGCGACGGGAAGCGTGACGAAGGAGGCGTGGGTGATGTTCATGACGAGGAGAATAGGTAGGAGATTCCCTACGCGTCAACCGTAGGGAATCTCCTACCTATAGGTGCCCGACCCTGGCCTGCCCGCTCGCCCGCCCACCTGTCCGCCCGCCTGCCCGTCCGCTCGCCTGCCTGCCTGCCCGTCCGTCCGTCCGTCCGTCCGTCCGTCCGTCCGTCCGCGAACGACCGCACGCCGGATTCCCGCGAGGGGTCCCGCGGCCCTCCTGATAGCTTGCTGCGATCGTTCGGGCGACCCGCATCCATCCCACCCTTGGGGGCTTCAGTGACCACGGCGACCTTCCCGTCCCGCCACGCGCGCACAGCGGCCGCGACCGCCGGACTGGCGGCCGCGCTCGTGCTGACCGGCTGTAGCAGCGGGAGCGACGACTCCGGCGACCCGTCGGCGAGCCCGAGCGCGTCCGCCACGGACGGCGCCGGCACGGGCGGCGGCTCCGGCGCCACGTCCGCGGCGGGCGGCAAGCTCCAGGGCAGCTGGCTCACCACCGCGGGCGGCAAGGCCGTGGTGCTCATGGTCAACGGCAAGCAGGCGGGCCTCTTCGCGACGGGCGGCACCGTGTGCAGCGGCACCTCCTCCGACGAGGCGGGCATGCAGATGATCCGGCTCGTCTGCACGGACGGCAGCAAGAAGCGCGCCGTCGGCATGGTCGACTCCGTCAGCGGTACGACGCTGAAGATCACCTGGGAGGGTGGCCTCGGCAAGGAGACGTACACCAAGAGCGAGGGCGGGAAGCTGCCCACGGGGCTGCCCACGGCGAGCCTGGGCTCCTGAGCGGCACGCCCCCGCGAGATCGCGCGGTCCGCTCCGTCTCTGCTCCGGCAGCGCTCCAGCAGTGCTCCAGCAGTGCTGGAGCAATCCTGCGACAGGACGGGAGGGGCTGCGGACAATATCAGGCGATATCGGCCCCGTGCGGGTGAACGGCCAGGGGCGCGCGACCCCGGTGGACCGGTGTGCGTGATGATCCATGCACATCGTCACGACTCCCAGGGGAACCCATGCGCGCTCTGCCCATCGCCGTCACCGTCCTCGCGGCGGCCCTCGCCCTGACCTCCTGCGACGGCGGCTCCGGCGACTCCGGCAGTCCCGGGAAATCCGGTGACACGGCCGGCTCGGCGAAGAAGGCCGCCGTCGCGGCCTGTGCGATCGGTGACACCGGGTTCCAGGTCGGCCCCGCGAACGCCGCCACGGCCGCCGGGGACACGGGCAACATCCCGGTCACCCTCACCAACAAGGGCGACCGGTGCACCCTGAAGGGCTTCCCCGGACTCTCCGTGGAGGCGGGCGGCACCTCCGCGAAGATCCCGGCGGACGAGTCCGCGGCGCCGGAGGAGCTGACCCTCGCCGAGGGCGACACCGCGTCCTTCACCATCACCTACGTACGGGGCGCGGAGGGCGACGCGAAGACCCTCGCCGTGAAGACGCTGAAGATCGCCCTGCCCGGCGCCGACACCGCGCAGAGCTTCCCCTGGTCGTACGGTCCGGTCGCGGGCAAGGGATCGGCGAGCGAGCCGAACGTCTCCGTGACGCCGTTCCAGCACGCGGGCGACTGACGAGCGCCGCGGTCCCGCGGGAGCCGGGACCCCCGGCCCCGCCGGAGCGGGCGCTCAGGCGGCGACCGCGGCCCTAGGGAAGAGGGCGCCCGCCCCGGACCTGCGCCCGGTCCGCCGCCGCGGCGCCCTCGTGCCATCCGGCCTCGTCGGTGATCCCGCGCATCCGGGTCGTCACCGTTTCCGGGAACATCCGGTCCAGGTGGTCCGCGACCGCCACGTCACGGGCCGCCAGAACCGGCAGCAGCTCTCCTTCCGTGGCTCTCACCTGGCCCTCGGCGACCGACGCGAGCCGATCGCCGATCCGGTGCGCGTACGCGGCCAGGAACGACTGCCGGAAGGTCTTCGTGCGCTTGCGCCCGCCCGCCCGCTGCGCCGCCTCCGCCTTCGCCATCGCCGCCGTGGCCTGCACGAGGAGCGAGGTGTAGAGCAGTTCGACCGCTTCCAGGTCGGGTTCGAAGCCGACGACGGTCGAGAAGCAGAGGGCCTCGTTCCACACGGCCCGGCAGCGGTTCGCCCCCGCGACCGCGTCCAGGAGCACCGCCTTGGCCGTCTCGTACGGCGGCTCGACACCGATGCGGCAGGCGCCGGGCGCGTCCTTCGCACGACTCCGGGCCGCGAGCAGCGCCTCGTCGATGCTGTGCCGCGCCATCAGCTCCTGGGCCTTGGCGCTGAGCGCCTCCGCCTCCTCCGGGAACCCGGTCGCCTCCGCCTTCGCGAGCAGGGCGCGGATGCGGGTGAGCATGCGCGTCTCCTGCGGGGCGACGGCCGTGACCGGCGCCGCGGGCGGGTCCAGCGGCTCGATGGAGGGCAGGCGCAGGAGCAGGCGGCAGAGCTCCAGGGCCGCGGTGGCGCGTGAGAAGCGGTCGGCCCGCAGGTCGTGGGGTTCCGCCTCCAGTTCGTCGAGCTGGGCGGCCCAGCGCGCGCCCCGGGACGCGCGGTCGCCCTTGTGCTCGTCGAGGATCGACGAGATCAGCAGGCGTACGTGCACGTCCTCCAGGTCGCGGCGCGCGATCCGTACGACATCGGCGGGCTGCCAGCCGCGCCGCCAGGCCGCCGCGACGAACTCCTCGCCGCGCCGCGCGAGTTCGGCGTCGGAGGCCGGGTCGGCGGCGAGCAGGGAGGCTCCGGTGTCGAGGGCCGTGTCGGAGTCGGAGTAGAGGGCGGCCGCGAAGGCGCGCTCCACGGTGCTGGACGTACTCATCCCCCGATCGTGTCACGGGCGGACCGGAGGGCCGGCGCGCGGCCGGTGCGGAAGCCCTCGCCCCGTCCACACCCTGTGGACAGTGCCCCGCCCTCCGGATCCGGGACGCCGGACACCCTGCCGCCCTCGCCCTACCGCCCTGCCGCCCTCGCCCTCGGGCCGGACCACGGGCCCGCCCTCGCCCTCGCCCTCGCCCTCGCCCTCGCCCTCGCCTCAAGGATGCCGGGCGCCCCGCCGACGCCCCGCACGACGACGAGCGCCGACTGTCAACTCCGGGTTGACACCCTTGGACTGTCAACCTACCGTTGACACATGACGACGAACTCCCCCGGCAAGGCATCCGTGCGTCTCGACGACCTCATCGAGGCGATCAAGAAGACCCACAGCGACGCGCTCGACCAGCTCCAGGACGCGGTGATCGCGGCGGACCACCTGGGTGACGTGGCCGACCACCTGATCGGACACTTCGTGGACCAGGCCCGGCGTTCGGGAGCGTCCTGGACGGACATCGGCAGGAGCATGGGCGTCACCCGGCAGGCCGCGCAGAAGCGGTTCGTGCCGAAGGCGGAGGCGGACCTCGACCCGAGCCAGGGGTTCGGCCGTTACACCGAGCGGGCCCGGAAGGCCGTCATGGTCGCGCACGAACAGTGCAAGGCACTGGGCGGGACCGAGGGGCTGCCCGAGCACCTCGTCCTCGGCCTGCTCGGCGAGCCCGACTCGATCGGCGCGCGGGCCGTCACCGCGCAGGGGGTCTCCCTGGACACCGTCCGCGAGGCGGCCGTCGCCGCGCTCCCGCCGGCCGCCGACGAGGTCCCCGAACTGGTCCCGTACGGACCGGCCGCCAAGAAGGTCCTGGAACTCACCTTCCGCGAGGCCCTCCGGCTCGGCCACAACTACGTCGGCACCGAGCACATCCTGCTCGCCCTGCTGGAGTTCGAGAACGGCGAGGGCGTCCTCAGCGGCGCGGGCGTCGACAAGGCGGCGGCCGAGGGCCACATCGCGCGCATGATCACGGAACTCGTGAACGAGAAGGCGGAGAAGCAGGCGTAGGAGTCCCCGTCCGGCGGCGCGGCCGCCGGACGCGCCGCCGGAGGGCATTGTCAGACCCCCCTGCGAGACTCGGAATCATGACCGGGCGCTGGGCTCTCGCTCCGGCCGAGGACGGTGGCGTGGAGATCGCCGCCCTCGGCCCGGACGGGCTGCCCACGGGAGGGGTCCGCCGGGAGGCGGACCTCGCGGAGGCCGTACGGACCCGGCCGGACGTGAGCCGGTGGGTGTGGCGGTCGACGGCCGATGTCTATCCGAGACTGCTCGCCACGGGGGTGCGAGTGGAGCGGTGCTACGACATGGAGGCCGCCGAGACCCTGTTGCTCGGACACGAGGGGCGGCTCGGCGAGCCCCGGTCGGCGGCCGCCGCGCTGGCGAGACTGCGCGGCGGCCCCGTGCCGCCGGACCCGCCGCAGCGTGCCGCCGAGCCCGGTTCGCAGTCCTCCCTCTTCGAACCCCGCCCGGTGCACGTGCCGCTGACGGATCTCCTCACGGTCTACGCCGACCAGCAACGCCGCCATGACGCGACCGCGCACCCGGAACGGATGCGGCTGCTGACGGCCGCCGAGTCCGCGGGGATGCTGGTCGCCGCCGAGATGAACCGGGCGGGGCTGCCGTGGAGCGCGGACGTCCACCGGGACGTGCTGCACGAACTGCTCGGCGAGCGGTACGCCGGGGGCGGTGAGCCCCGGCGCCTGGCCGAGCTCACCGAGGAGGTGTCCGCCGCGTTCGGGCGGCGGGTCAGACCCGACCTGCCGGCCGACGTCGTCAAGGCGTTCGCGCAGGCCGGGATCAAGGTCAGGTCCACCCGGCGGTGGGAGATCGAGTCGATCGACCACCCGGCCGTGAAACCGCTGCTCGAGTACAAGAAGCTGTACCGCATCTGGGTCGCCCACGGCTGGTCCTGGCTCCAGGACTGGGTGCGTGACGGGCGGTTCCGGCCCGAGTACCTGCCGGGCGGGACCGTCACCGGACGCTGGGTGACGAACGGCGGTGGCGCGCTCCAGATCCCCAAGGTGATTCGGCGCGCCGTCGTCGCCGACCCCGGCTGGCGGCTGGTCGTCGCCGACGCCTCCCAGATGGAACCGCGCGTCCTCGCGGCCGTCTCCCGCGATCCCGGTCTCATGGAGGTCGCGGGCCGGGAGAGCGACCTCTACCAGTCGGTGTCGGACCAGGCCTTCTCCGGCGACCGGGCGCAGGCCAAGCTCGCCGTGCTCGGCGCCGTCTACGGCCAGACGTCCGGCGACGGACTGAAGAACCTCGCCCTGCTCCGCCGCCGTTTCCCCAAGGCGGTGGCCTATGTCGACGACGCGGCCCGCGCGGGAGAGGAGGGGCGTCTCGTGCGGACCTGGCTGGGGCGGACCTGCCCTCCGGCGGCCGGGGCGGGCGAGGGCGGCGGGGAGGAGGCGGGCATCCCGCAGGACGACCCCGCCGACGCCGCCGACCAGGGCTGGGTGCCGGGCCACTCGTCCTCCGACTCCCGCGCCCGCGGCCGGTTCGCCCGCAACTTCGTCGTCCAGGGCAGTGCCGCCGACTGGGCCCTGCTGATGCTGGCGGCACTGCGCCGCACCTGCTCCGACCTCGCCGCCGAGCTGGTCTTCTTCCAGCACGACGAGGTGATCGTGCACTGCCCCGCCGAGGAGGCCGACACCGTGGTGGCCGCCATCCGCGACGCGGCCGAACTCGCGGGCCGCCTCACCTTCGGGCGGACACCGGTGCGCTTCCCCTTCACGACGGCGGTCGTACGGTGCTACGCGGACGCCAAATGAGGTGCTCCCCGGGCCGAAGCGGCCTTGGCCTCCGCCCGTCACCGGTCAGTCCGCCACGCTGACGGCTTCCGCTGCCCGCCCGGCACCAGGCGACCCGTCGCACCGCGGCTTCCGCGGTTCGCCCGCCCCCGGCAGCTTCCGCGGTTCGCCCGCCCCCGGCAGCTTCCGCAGCTCGCTGCTCCCGGCGGCCCATCGCCCCGGCGGTGTTCCCGGTTCGCCGTCCCCGGCGTTCGCCACGCCGGCAGATTCCCGCTCCGCCCGTCACCAGCGGCCCATCGCCCCGGCGGCCTTCCCGGTTCGCCGCCCCGGCGATCACCGTGTCAGCAGCTTCCGCAGTTCGCCCACCACCGGGCTGTCCGTCTCCTCCAGGGCCTCCAGCGCCGACGCCCACTCCCGGTGGGCCGCTTCGACGTCGCCGCGTTCCCGCAGCAGCAGGCCGCTCTGATGACGGGCCAGGCCTCCGGTGTAGCGGTCGGCGCGACGGTCGGCGCGGCACCGCAGCAGATCGCACTCGCGCGCGGCCCGTTCCCAGTGGCCGACACCGCGCAGGGCCCGCACCAGGCCCAGCCTGGTCTGTGACTCGCCGTGCCAGTCGCCGTGGCCGCCCAGGATGCGCAGGCTCTCCTCGAAGTGCGGTACGGCGGCGGCCGGTTCGCCGAGCGTGAGATGGGCGTAGCCGATGTTGCAGTGCGCGGAGTGCCGGATGATCACGTCCTGCACGGCGTCACCGATGGCGAGACTGCGCTTGTGGTGATCGATGGCGGCCCGCGGGTCGGTGTGCTCGTACAGGTTGCCGAGGTGGCTGTAGGTGATGGCCTCCATGTGCGGGTCGCCCAACTCCCGCGAGAACTCCAGGCTCTGGAGCAGCGCCTCACTGGACTCGGCATGACGGCCGAGGGATTCGAGGAGCATGCCCCGGTTGTTCAGGGCCCGCCGCAGACAGGAACGCGCCCCGAGGCGGCGCCAGATCGCGAGCGCCTCGTCGTTCAGGGTGAGGGCCTCACCCACCCGGCCCGTCATGAAGTGCAGGCCTCCGAGGTCGCCGAGCGCGTACGCCTCCGCGGCCTCGTCGCCGAGCAGCCGCGCCGCCGTGAGCGCGGCCCGCTGGAGGACCTCCAACTCGGCCACGCGGCCACTGCGCTGGACGTACGGGTTGAGCATGCGGGCCAGCAGGGGAAAGTACGGCGAGCTGTGCGCGTACCGCTCCGCCAGCGCGACGACGTTCGCCAGTTCCGTGTCGCCCCAGGCGAAGGCCTCCCGCCCGGAACGGAACGGGGGCGTGGCCGCCGCGTCCGCCGCGTGCCCGGCCGGCTGCGAGGTGGTCGGCCTGATGCGGTCCTCCTTGTCGAGACCGGGTTCGAGGATCGCCTCCAGGGAGCGGGCCGCGACACCGGCGTACCAGCGCAGGGCCCGCTCGGCGACGGCCGCGTCACGACCGGGAGGCACGGCACCGCCGACACCTCCCGGAAGGACCGGACCGGCACCACCGAGGACAGCGACGGTCTCACCCACGGGAGCAGCCTCGCCCACGGGGACGGCCCCGGCGTACCCGGCGGCCGCACCGGCGCCCGTGCCCGCCGTCGCGAGGACGCACTCCGCCGCGCCCGCGATCTCCCGGGCGAAATCCCGCACGAGGTCGTGCGGCGCGTACCGCCCGTAGGCGGTCTCCTCCAGGAGGGCGACGTCGACGAGGCGGTCGAGCGCGGCCTCGGCGCGGCGTTCGTCGGTGCCGGTGAGGTGGGCGACGAGGGCGGCTCCGTAGGCGGGCAGGTCGAGCGCGCCGATACGGCACAGGGCGAGCGCCGCGTCCCGGTCGGCCTCGCGCTCGGAGGCGCGCAGCGCGTCGTGCGCGACGGCCAGCGAGCGGCGCACGCTCAGGTCGTCGTACTCCAGATGGTGCAACCGCCCTTCCGTTGCGGCCAGTTGACCGGCGAGAACATCGGGGGTCAGGGCGCGGCGGGCAGCGAGGCGGGCCGCGACGACCCGAAGGGCGAGCGGTAGCCGGCCGGTGAGTTCGACCAGGGGGTGACCGCCGTCGAGTCCGTCCCGGCGGCCGGAGACCGCGCGGAGCAGGGCCGCGCTGTCCTCGTCCGTCAGCGGCGCGAGCGGGAAACGGTCGGCTCCGTCCAGGACGGTGAGCGGCGAGCGGCTCGTCACGATCACCGCGCAGCCCGCGCCGGCCGGCAGCAGCGGCCGGACCTGGGCGGCGTGCGCCGCGTCGTCCAGCACCATGAGGGTGCGGGTGGGCGCGAGCATCGACCGGAGCAACGCCGCCGCCGCGTCGGGGTGTTCGGGGATGCGGCGGGGTTCGGTCCCCAGGTCGCGCAGGAGCGCGGCGAGCGCCTGACCGGCGGTGAGCGGGGTCATGCCAGGGGTGGCGCCGTGCAGGTTGATGTACAGCTGGCCGTCGGTGAATCGTTCCCTCAGCCCGTGCGCCACATGCAGCGCGAGCGCGCTCTTGCCGACGCCCGCCATTCCGCTGATCACCGCGACGCGGGGCATCCCGGTGGCGAAGTCCCCGGCGGAGGACCGGCCGCGCGCGTCCCTCCGCGCCCCCTCGGGCTCCCCGGCGGTCGTCGCGCCACCGGGCCCGTCTCCGGACGCACCGGCGGACGCATGTGCGGATGCCCGGCCGTCGGCGTCGGCGTCCGGGTACGCCTCTTCCTCCGGGCGCGGGAGGCGCACGGAGCGTTCCGGGTCCAGGAGCTGGAACAGTCGGTCGCGGACGTCCTCGCGTCCGGTGAAGTGGGCCGGGGGCGGCGGAAGTTGGGCAGGCCGGGGCGGGGAGGCGATCTCCTGTCCACCGCGGGCGGCGCCGTCCGCCGGCTCCTCCGCCCCGCCGTCACCGTCGGGACCGACGTTCCCGCCCCGACCGACGTTTCCGCCCTGGTCGGCACCGCCGTCCCGGCCATCGCTCCCGTCGCGGCCGCCGCTCCCATCGCTCCCGTCGCGGCCGCCGCTCCCGTTCCGGTCGTCGCTCCAGACCCGGCCGGCGCTCCAACCGCCGTCCCCGGCCCGGTCCCCGTCGTCGGACCTGGTCCTGCCACCGTCGCCGCCGTCGCCGCCCCCGGCACCCTCGCCGCTCCAGGCACCGCTCCGGTCCCGGCCGGCGTTCCTGCGCCGGTCGCCGCCCTTCCTCCGGTCCACTCCCCCACCGGGGATCCCGCCGCCGCTCCAG
>NZ_KZ626913.1 GCF_002911015.1 Streptomyces populi | reverse complement strand
CGTGTAGGCGTCGTGCGGATCCAGGCGGTCCGCCGTCAGGGCGAGCAGGAAGCGGAACAGGTCGTCGCTCCGGGCCCGGCGCGGCACCCCGCCGGTCCGGACCGGCTCCGGCCCCGGTCCGGACCGGGTGGAACCCCGCAGCGGCACGAAGAAGGCCGAGGTGTGCAGGAAGTGCCCCTCGGCGTGATCGGGGCCCCGGACCTCCAGCGCGATCAGACCGGTGGCCAGCGGCGCCAGGACACGGGCTCCGGGAGCGCATTGGGCGAGCCAGGGGCGGGGGATCGTGGTCAGCGTGCAGGTGGCGATGATCCGGTCGAAGGGGGCCCGCTCGGGAACCCCGCGGGCCCCGTCGCCGGTGACGACGGTCGGGTGGTACCCGGCGGCGGCCAGGTGCTGCCGAGCGGCCTCGGTGATCTCCGGCTCGAGGTCGACGGTGGTCACCAGGCCGTCGCCGAGGCGGTACGCGAGCAGGGCCGCGTTGTAGCCGGTCCCGGCGCCGATCTCCAGGACGGCGTCCCCGTCCCGCACCTCCAGCTCGGCCAGCATCGTCGCCATCAGCGACGGCTGGCTGCTGGAGGAGACCAGTTCCCCGTCCTTCACCCGGGTCGCCAGCGGGGTATCCGCGTACGCGCCGCGCAGCCAGCGGTCCCTGGCCCGGGGGTCCGGGTCCTCGCCCCACAGGCGCTCGTAACCGCCGACGGCGCCGATGTAGTAGTACGGCACGAACAGGTGGCGCGGGACGGCCTCGAAGGCCTCCCGCCAGACGGGATCGCTCGCCCAGGCCCCGCTCCGGTCGATCTGGCGCACCAGGGACGCCCGCGCCAGTTCGGCGGGGTCCCCGGATCCGGGACCGGTTTCGAGAGCGTGCGCGCCCATACCTCCACTGTGCTGCCGAACGGGCCGCGAGGCGAGTGCCGGACCGGCCGGTCCGGAGCCACCGCTTCCGGGTCCGCGTGAGTGGACCCAAGCCTTGAGTCCTAGGTCGCCCCGTCTGAGAACATGGGTGCGTGAAAGAGATTCGGCGCGGCACCCTTCAGGAGCAGACCTTCTACGAGCAGGTCGGCGGCGAGGAGACCTTCCGGCGCCTCGTGCACCGTTTCTACGAGGGTGTCGCCGGGGATCCGCTGCTGAAGCCCATGTATCCCGAGGAGGACCTGGGCCCGGCCGAGGAACGCCTCACGCTGTTCCTGATCCAGTACTGGGGCGGCCCGACGACGTACAGCGAGAACCGCGGCCACCCCCGGCTGCGGATGCGGCACGCCCCCTTCAAGGTCGACCAGGCCGCGCACGACGCCTGGCTGAAGCACATGCGGGTCGCCGTGGACGAGCTCGGCCTCTCCGAGGAGCACGAGCACACGCTGTGGAACTACCTGACGTACGCGGCCGCCTCGATGGTGAACACCGCGGGCTGACCACCGGTCCCGGCGCCGGGCACCGTGCACCGGCGACCGGCGACCGGCGCACGAGGATCAGTGAACGCTGACGCCCAGCGCGCCGAGTCCCGCCCGGCGGACGGCGATCGCCCCGAACGGGGTCCGCAGGCGCAGCCAGGCTCCGGACGAGTACAGCGCCAACGGGCTGTCGTCCGGCGCCCCGGCGCCCGACGGGCTCCCGCCGGAGAGGGCCTGTCCCGCGGCGGACACCGCCGCGGACGGGACGGGCCGCAGGAATCCCAGGGACTGCGCGGCGTGCGCGGCCCGCACGGGAAGCCCGGTGTCACCGATCGACCGGGACCATATCTCCCGCCCGATCCGGTCGAGTTCGGCACGGGTCCGCAGCTCGGGGGCCAACTCCTCGGTGCGCGAACGGAATTCGGCCACCGCGGCGGCGACCATCGCCCGTACGGCGTCCGGGGCGGGCAGCCCCGGCTCCTGCCGCCAGCCGCCGCGGGGCGGCAGGACCCCGGCCCACGGGGGCCCGGTGACGGCGGCCGGGACACCGGCGGTGGCCGCGGACTCCTCGACGGACTCCAGGAGTTCACCGGCGGAGACGGTCACGTCGAGGGTGACGTCGGAGCCGTTCCCGTACGGCCCGGCGAGCCGCGCCGTACGGATCGCGAGGACCTCGAACGACGGCGGCCGGCCGAAGACCGCGAGCGTGGTGCCGCCCGCCTTGAGGCGCACGGCGGCCGCGCGGTCGTAGTGGACGAGCCGCGAGAGGAAGGCGGCCAGATCGGCCGCCTCCCCCGCGTCGGCGAGGTGCAGGACGGTCATGCCGCGACGGCCTCGTCCTCGTCGTCGCGGTACGACTCCAGGAAGTCGCGCTCCTCGGCCGTGATCCGGCGAGGACGCTGCTGCTCGAAGTCGAACGGCACGATCACCGTCGAGGCGGTGACGTAGACCTGGTCGGGGTCCTTGACCTCGTAGGTGATCGTGAAGGACGCCGCCCGGATCTGCGTCACCCAGAGCTCGATGTCCACCGGCGCGTGCCGGTGGACGAGCTGCCTCTTGTAGTCGATCTCGTGGCGCGCCACCACGGACCCCTGCTTGAAGTCCTTCTCCGGGCGGAACAGGAAGTCGATACGGGCTTCCTCCAGGTACCGGAGGAACACCACGTTGTTGACGTGGCCGTACGCGTCCATGTCCGCCCAGCGCAGCGGGCAGCGGTAGATGTGCCGCAAGATCGATCAGCCCCGGGTCAGCTTCTTGTAGGTGGCACGGTGCGGGCGCGCGGCCTCGGCGCCGAGCCGCTCGATCTTGTTCTTCTCGTACGACTCGAAGTTGCCCTCGAACCAGAACCACTTGGACTCACCCTCGTACGCGAGGATGTGGGTCGCGACCCGGTCCAGGAACCAGCGGTCGTGGGAGACGACCACGGCCGCCCCCGGGAACTCCAGCAGCGCGTTCTCGAGCGAGGACAGCGTCTCGACGTCGAGGTCGTTGGTGGGCTCGTCGAGGAGCAGGAGGTTGCCGCCCTGCTTGAGGGTCAGCGCGAGGTTGAGGCGGTTGCGCTCACCACCGGAGAGGACGCCGGCCGGCTTCTGCTGGTCGGGGCCCTTGAAGCCGAACGCGGAGACGTAGGCGCGGGAGGGCATCTCGACCTGGCCGACGTTGATGTAGTCGAGCTCGTCGGAGACGACGGCCCACAGCGTCTTCTTCGGGTCGATGTTCTCGCGGCTCTGGTCGACGTACGAGATCTTGACGGTCTCGCCGACCTTGATCGAGCCGGAGTCCGGGGTCTCCAGACCCTGGATCATCTTGAAGAGCGTGGTCTTGCCGGCGCCGTTCGGGCCGATGACACCGACGATGCCGTTGCGCGGCAGGGTGAAGCTGAGGTCGTCGATGAGGACCTTGTCGCCGAAGGCCTTGGAGAGGTTGTTGACCTCGACGACGACGGAGCCCAGGCGCGGGCCCGGCGGGATCTGGATCTCCTCGAAGTCCAGCTTCCGCATCTTGTCGGCCTCGGCCGCCATCTCCTCGTAGCGCGCGAGACGGGCCTTGGACTTGGCCTGACGCCCCTTGGCGTTGGACCGCACCCACTCCAGCTCTTCCTTGAGCCGCTTGGCGCGCTTGGCGTCCTTCTGGCCCTCGACCTTCAAGCGGGAGGCCTTGTTGTCGAGGTACGTGGAGTAGTTGCCCTCGTACGGGATGGCGCGGCCGCGGTCCAGCTCCAGGATCCACTGGGCGACGTTGTCGAGGAAGTACCGGTCGTGGGTGACGGCGACGACGGTGCCGGGGTACTTCGCGAGGTGCTGCTCCAGCCACTGCACGGACTCGGCGTCCAGGTGGTTGGTGGGCTCGTCGAGGAGCAGCAGGTCGGGGGCTTCCAGGAGCAGCTTGCACAGCGCGACGCGACGGCGCTCACCACCGGAGAGGTTGGTGACGGGCCAGTCGCCGGGCGGGCAGCCGAGGGCGTCCATGGCCTGCTCCAGCTGGGTGTCCAGGTCCCACGCGTTGGCGTGGTCCAGGTCCTCCTGGAGCTTGCCCATCTCGTCCATGAGGGCGTCGGAGTAGTCGGTCGCCATCAGCTCGGCGACCTCGTTGAAGCGGTTCAGCTTGCCCATGATCTCGGCGGCGCCGTCCTGGACGTTCTGCAGAACGGTCTTGGACTCGTCGAGCGGGGGCTCCTGGAGCAGCATGCCGACGCTGAAGCCGGGCGACAGGAACGCGTCACCGTTCGACGGCTGCTCGAGGCCCGCCATGATCTTGAGAACGGTGGACTTACCGGCACCGTTGGGACCGACCACACCGATCTTGGCGCCAGGCAGGAAGCTCAAGGTGACGTCGTCGAGGATCACCTTGTCGCCGTGCGCCTTGCGCGTCTTGCGCATGGTGTAAATGTACTCAGCCAAGAGAAACCGTCCGGACGCTTGAAATCGGCAGTGGGCAGATACACCCCATCTTGCCTGACGGCTACCCCTCGGGGGAAACCCGTTCGGCGGGGGGCCTCTGACCTGCGGTTCCGCCGCTGACCTCTGTGGATCACCTGTCACTGTCGGTCGCCATCGGTCGTCCTCGGCGCCCCTCGGACGGCCCAGGGACGGCCCGGCCGGACCCGCGCGGACGAGCCACCTCCGTTGTCAGTGGGCGCGGCTACGGTTCCCCACCAGCGAGGGCAACATCCGGGGGAGGGGCTGTGGGAGCCAAGACGGGCTTTCTGGTGTACGCCGACGGCGACGTGCCGGGGCTGCTGCGAGAAGTGGGCACGGCGGACCTCGAACGGACGGCCGGCATGATGCGGCGGCTCTACCCGGGCTGGGAGATCGAGGAGAGCAAGGGCTCGAATCTCTGGAGCGGCGTGTATCCCCCCGAGGGGACGGCGTACGCGGCGAGCTGGCCCGGCGTGGAGGTCGTCGGTGATCAGAGGGTGATGATCGATGCCCCCTCCGAACTCCCGGAGCACCTGGTGGCGGCGAGCGCCGGCCGACGGCTCGTGCTGCACGCCATGCACAGCGTCGTGGACTGGCTCGCGTTCGCCGTGTGGGAGGACGGCCGGCTCGTCCGATCCCTGAGCCTGTCCCCCGACAGCGGCGTCATCGAGAACATCGGCGAACCCCTCCCCTTCGAACTGCCCTACTGGGCCGGAGACCGCCCGGCCGACGTCATCCCCTGGCCGGACGAGGACGAAGAGCCGTACCCCCTGCCGTTCCACCCCCTGGAACTGGGCGAAGACGCGCTGAGAGCGCTCTGTGGTTTCGTCCGGGAGGGCCGCCCCGAGCCCGACGACATCGACGCGGGCACCATCCGGCTGCACGGCTTCCGGGTCCGGGACCCGCACGGCCCTGATCCCGCGGAGCGGGAAGCGGCCCTGTGAAGGACCGTGGAAGCCCTGGGTCGCCGCGTTTCTCACCTGCTCCGACGGTCGACGGACGTCCACGCCGGTCCGCCGCCACCTCGACCGGGAGGTACCGGCCCTGCTCCACCGGGGCGCCCGTGCGGTCGGCCGGCTTGGCGCTGCGGCGCAGCGGCGTGATCCAGTTCTGTCCGCCGAGGGTGGTGAAGCGCCAGGCGAAGCCCTGGTCGTCGGTGAGCAGGCCCGTGCATCCGTCGCCGCCGTGCACCGCGTGGACGTCACCGACCTGGCGTCCGTCCACCGACTGCACGGTGTGCACCGACGCCGTCTCCAGCGCCTTGTCCACACGGGCGGAGATGCGGTCCACCCACTGTCCCTGGATACCGTTGGGCTTGCCGTCCGAACCGTCGCGGCCGGACTTGCCGCCGGCGTCGTCACCGCCCGACGAGCAGCCGACCGCCAGGGCAAGGGCGGCCGGACCGGCCCCGAGCCCGCACAACACCCGTCCGCCGCGCCTCGCCCCGGTCAAAGCACCACCATCCCCATGAGTCTCGTACGACGTTCACGGAGATCACTGGAGCCCCCGTTCCGAAAACGCCCACGCGGGCCGCGGCCGAGCCGGGAACGCGAGGGTTCACCGGGGCCACGCCCCGGGTTCCCCTCTGCTCCCCTCGCGGCCCGTGAGCGCTCGGCTCACCGGTAGTCCTCCGGGTGGCCCTGCATCCAGGCATTGATCTTGTCCCGCGTTCCGATGAGCAGGTCCTGGTGCTTCTTGAGGTTCTCGAAGGATCTGTCGCCGCCCAGTCCGGTCCGGAGGTCCGCGATCCACGCACGGGGCTCCTTGAAATGTCCAGGACCTTGGGGATCCGCTTCCATCGCCTTGTCGAGGGTGCCGAGTTCGTCGAACACGCGCCCGAGGAAGTACTCGCAGTTCCCCGGAGTCGTGCACCCGTCGTTGTAGGTGGCCTGGAGCCGGGCGAACACGTCGCGGACCTTCTCGACATCGGCTCCCGGCGCCGGTTGCGCCGTGCTCGGGGCGGGCACCCCCTCGGTCGCGGGGGCCGCTGCCGACTCACGGGAGGCCGATGCCGTCTTGCGGACCTCCCGGACGGGGGACTCCCCGTCGCCCGGGGGCGCGCCCTGGCCGCCGGAGCAGGCGAGCGCCGAAGACGCGAGGAGCACCACGAGCGAGGAAGCGCCGAAGACGTGCCGTACACGTATGCCGATCATGCTCCCTACGACGCCTCGGACGGCTCACCGGTTGTACCGCCCGCCGGAGTCTCGCCACGCCCTCCCCCACGCGGGCACATCATCGCCTTCGAGCGCCCGTGGCACGCCCGTGAACCGGTTCCACGCTCTCGCCTCGTGCCGGGACGGACGAAGGAGCACACTTCTTGTTAGGGGCTTCACCGGGGGGCGGCTGCTTCGGAGGTGATCGCTATGACACAGATGACAGCGATGCAGGCACGGACCACGGTCGGCTGGCACGTCGAGATGGAATTCCAGGAGGACGACCACCGCACCCGTGCGGCAGCCCTGCTGCGGCTCCCCGACGGAAACGAGGTGCGCGCCCACGGGTACGCCAGCCGTCACCCCTCGGACGCGAACCAGCCCAGGGTCGGCGAGGAGGTCGCGGGCGCGAGGGCCCTGAACGAACTCGCCATGCAGTTGCTGACCAAGGCCCACGACGAGATCGACGCCGCCTCGGGCAGGACGTCACACCCGCTGAGGTGACTCGGGCGCCGTTCACCGGAGGCTCGTCCTCCGCTCCGCCGGAGCCGTTGCGCGAGCACGCCTGAATCACGAGCTGTCCGCTTCAGGCCCCTGGATCCGTCCGGGGGCCTTCGCGACGGCCAGGACCGCCCGGGGCGGACGCCTCGACGACACCCCGGAAGGACTCCGCGCCCCGGCCCCCGCGAGACCCCGTTCGTTCCGGCGCGAGAGAAGCACGGTCCGAGGGCTGCACCGACTCCTGGTGCGAAGTGTGAACATACAGACAGTTTCTAGTTCATACAGGCCAAGTCGCCCCTAAAGCACTCCGCCCTCCGGGCATGATGAAGGCGTTGATCACCCACCGCTTCGAGGGAGCGCGCGTGTCGTACATTCCTGATGATCTGCGGTTCGCCGAATCGCACGAATGGGCCCGTCCGGAATCAGACGGCACGGTCACGGTCGGCATCAGCGACCACGCCCAGAAGGCGCTCGGCGATGTCGTGTTCGTGGACCTGCCCAAGGTCGGCAGAGTCCTCGCGGCCGGGGATCCGGTCGGCGTCGTGGAGTCGGTCAAGGCGGCGTCGGACCTGTACGCGCCGGTCGGTGGCGAAGTACTGGCCGTCAATGAGGAGTTGATCGACACCCCGGAGTTGCTCAATGAGGAGCCCTACGACTCCTGGATCCTCAAGCTCAAGCCGTCGAAGCGTGCCGAGTTCGACGGCCTCCTTGACGCGGCCGGCTACAAGGCCGCGATCGGCGAGTGACCCGTAGCGGCGCGCCCAGCACGTCGGCTCGCCCAGCGCGTCGGCGCGACCGGAGACCGGCGGAGTCTCGCTGAACACATCAAGCCACGCAGTCCTGAAAACCGCCGTGGCACGAGTCGCCGCGGGTTCGATTCCCACACCCGCCGCAGCGGCCGAAAGCCTCCGCCCAGCCGAATCGGCCCGGGGCTTCCACTGCTCCCGCTCCCCGTGACCGATCTTCGACATGGCCACCGGCGAAACCTCGGCGCCGGCCGGACGGCCCCGGACCCTTCCCTTGATCACCGGGGAAGCGTCCGGGGCTTCGTCGCGTCGAGCGAAACATGCTCCGACCAGCAAAAAGCCCTCCCGAAGGGGAGGGCGGAGACTGGCGCCCCCGGCAGGACTCGAACCTGCGGCCAAGCGCTTAGAAGGCGCCTGCTCTATCCACTGAGCTACGGGGGCCGGGTGTGTCGGCCTGTGTCCTGGTGCCCGGGTACGGGCGGATCCGTGACCTTGCCGGGGACAAGGATAGGGCTCCCGCATCCATGTCCCTCGTGCTTCGCCTCCGTGGCTCGATGTGGAGGTTCGGTGAAGCGGTCCTGATAATCGCAGGCAGGTACGAATCGTGCACCATTTTTGGCGTCTCGCGCATCGGGTGTTGTGCACTCGTTATGCCTGCACCCCGGTCACCCCTTCCGCCCCGTGCAGCCTATCGGCGCGCAGACGCACCCATATGCTTCAGAAAGACTCCAAAATTGGGCATTCTTCACATGTGGTGACCTTGGAGGTACGGCCTCAGCTGCTCGACGCACTTTCCGCCCTGCGCGACTGTGTCGCCGCCGCACGTTTTCCGCTGCCCCTGACAGGGGCTCCACGCGCGCGTGCCAACCGCGACGAACTGCTCGCACAGCTCGACGACTATTTGGTGCCCCGGTTGAGGGAACCCGAAGCGCCCCTTCTCGCCGTCGTCGGAGGATCCACCGGCGCCGGCAAGTCGACCCTCGTCAACTCCCTTGTGGGGCGCCGGGTCAGCGAAGCCGGCGTGCTGCGCCCGACGACCCGTACACCGGTGCTGGTCTGCCATCCGGAGGACCATCACTGGTTCAGCGGCATGCGCGTACTGCCCCAGCTCACGCGCGTGTGGATGCCCCATCGGGAACCCGGCGACGATCTTCCCGTCCTCGCCGACCACGGCGAGCGGGTGCTGCGCATCGAGACCGCCGACACGCTCCCCCGTGGCCTCGCCCTCCTCGACGCGCCCGACGTCGACTCCCTGGTGGCCGACAACCGGGTGCTGGCCGCCGAGCTGATCTGCGCCGCCGACATCTGGGTGATGGTCACGACGGCCGCGCGGTACGCCGACGCCGTGCCGTGGCATCTGCTGCGTACCGCCAAGGAACAGAAGGCGACCCTGGTGACGGTCCTGGACCGGGTACCGCACCAGGTGGTGTCCGAGGTCTCGCGGCAGTACGGCGCGCTGCTCACCAAGGCGGGACTCGGTGAGGCGCCCCGCTTCACCGTGCCCGAACTTCCCGAGTCCGCCTGGGGCGGCGGCCTGCTGCCCGCCACGGCCGTCGCACCGCTGCGCACGTGGCTCACGTACCAGGCCCAGGACCCGGGGGCCCGTCACTGGGCCATGGCCCGTACGGCGCACGGCGTCCTCGACTCCCTGAAGGCGCGGATGCCCGAACTGGCCAGTGCCACCGCCGCGCAGTACGCCGCCGCGGCACGGCTCACCATGGCCGTCGACGGGGCGTACGACAGCGAGCACGCGCGCGCGAAGGGGCGCCTGCAAGCCGGGGCCGTGCTCTCCGGGGACGCCCTCAAGCGCTGGCGCGCCTATCCCCTCGACTGCACCGCCCAGGAACTGCTGGACGCGCTCGTGGAAAGCCTGTCCGCCCTGCTGCTGTGCTCCGTGACGGCCGCGGACGAACGCGTGGACAACGCCTGGCGCCGCGAACCGGCCTCGGGCGCACCCGGGCTGACGGACCGTGATCCGGCGCTGGAGAGCGCCGAGCACCGGATCGGTATGGCCGTACGGCGCTGGCGGCGCGTCCTGGAGGAGCACGCCGAGGACGAGGTGCGCGACCTCGACAAGAGTGTCGCGCCGGACCCCACGGTGGTGGCCGCGCTGGTCGCCACCGCGCTCCTGGGTGGCCGCAGGGCGCGCAGCGCGGGTGAGGGGCTGGCCGAGCGGATCGGGGCGCGCGGCGCGCTGCGGCTGCGCGACAAGGGCGGCCGGCTGCTCACGGACCTCGTCGACAGGACGCTGCGGACCGAACGCGAGCGCCGTCTCGCCCCCCTCGAAGCCCTCGACGTCCATCCGGAACCCCAGGCCGAACTCATCGCCGCGCTGTCCGTACTGCAGAAGGAGAGGTGACCGCGGTGACTGCCGTCACTGACCACACGGATCAGGACGACCGTCCCGGAGACGGACGTTCCGGAGACGGACGTTCCGGAGACGGAGGACCCGAGAGTGGTCGTCCCGAGGAGGGCCGTCCCGCGGGCGGCCGCTCCACGGACGGCCGTCCCGCGACGGACCGCTCCGAAGGCGGCGCCCGCGAAAACGCCCCTTCCGGTACGGGCACCTCGGACACCCGGCGCGCCGAGCACGACGGCCGCGCCGGGGCGGCCGGGGCCGCCAGGAGCGCTCCGGACAGCCGCCCGGAGGGTCCGCCCGGTGCGGCACGTCCCGGGGCGTGGGCCCCGCAGGACACGGGGAAGGGCGGAGAGGGGGGTGAGAGGGACGGCGGCGGAGGCGCGGCCGGAAAGCGCCCCTCGCGGGACACGCCCGAAGCGGAGTCCCGCGCGCGGGGGGAGGGCGACGACCCGGCACACGCGGAGGAGGGTCCCGTCTGGGACGACGGCCTCATCGCGCGGCGCGTGACCGAGGCGGCGCCCGGCCGGTACCAGACGTCGTCGGCGGAGGCCAGGGCCGCCGTCCCGGCGGTGCCGTCCCCCCTCGTGTACGACGTGCCGCTGCGCTCGCGCCTGGACGCGCTCCGCGAACTGGTGGGCCTCTCCCGCGCCCGGCTCGACAGCGGAACGCTCGCCGAGGCGGGCCGGGTGCTGGACGAGGCGGCGGCCCGCCGCAGGCTCTCCGGGGAACACACCGTCGTCGCCATCGCCGGAGCCACGGGCAGCGGCAAGTCGCAGCTCTTCAACGCGCTCGCGGGCGTGGCCATCTCGGAGACCGGCGTGCGCAGGCCGACCACCTCGGCACCCATCGCCTGCACCTGGAGCGACGGCGCGGCCACCCTCGTCGACCGGCTCGGCATTCCCGGTCGGCTGCGCAGGCGTCCGTTGCAGAGCCCGGAGGCGGAGGCGCAGCTGCACGGCCTGGTCCTGGTCGACCTGCCCGACCACGACTCGGCGGCCGTCCAGCACCGCGAACAGGTGGACCGTGTCCTCGCGCTCGTCGACGCGGTCATCTGGGTGGTGGATCCGGAGAAGTACGCGGACGCCGTCCTCCACGAGCGCTATCTGCGGCCGCTGGCCGGGCACGCGGAGGTCACCTTCGTGGTCCTCAACCAGGTGGACCGGCTCCCGGGTGAAGCCGCCGACCAGGTGCTCGACGACCTGCGGCGGCTGCTCGACGAGGACGGCATCGCGCTCGGCGAGTACGGCGAGCCGGGCGCGACCGTGCTGTCGCTGTCCGCGCTCACCGGGGCCGGGGTCCCCGAACTGCGGGAGTGCCTCGGTCAGTTCGTGGCGGAGCGCGGCGCCGCCGCACGGCGGATCTCGGCCGATCTCGACGCGGCCGCCGCGCGGCTGCGGCCCGTCTACGCGACGGGGCGGCGGGTCGGGCTCAGCGAGGAGGCGCGCGACGAGTTCGCGGACCGGCTCGCGGACGCGGTCGGTGCCGTGGCGACCGGCGAGGCCGCCGAGCGGGCCTGGATCCGCAACGCCAACCGCGCTTGCGGCACCCCCTGGCTGCGACTGTGGCGCTGGTACCTGGACCAGCGCGAACCACCGGCCGGGCGCGTGCCCGTGCGCCCTCCCGCGGACGACGAGGTCACCGCGCGCCAGCGCGTGGAGCAGGCGGTGCGGACGGTCGCGGACCGGGCCGCGTACGGGCTTCCCGCGCCCTGGGCGCAGGCGGTGCGCGAGGCCGCCGTACGGGGCGCGCAGGGGCTGCCCGAGGCGCTGGACGACATGGCGGCGCGCGCGACGGCACCGGCGGGACGGCCGCCGAGGCCCGGCTGGTGGCCCGTCGCGGTACTGGCGCAGGCCGCGATGACGATCGTCCAGGTCATCGGCGGACTCTGGCTGGTGGGTCAGATCATCGGGGTCATGTCTCCGAACCTGGGGGTTCCGGTGCTGCTGATGGTGTCGGGCATCGTCGGAGGCCCGGCCGTCGAGTGGTGCAGCAGGATGGCGGCCCGCGGGCCGGCCCGGCGCTACGGCCTGGAGGCGGAGAGACGGCTGCGCGAGGCGGCCGCCGGATGCGGCAGGGCCCGGGTGCTGGATCCCGTGGCCGCGGAGCTGCTGCGGTACCGCGAGGTGCGGGAGCAGTACGGGCGGGTCATGGGGACGGCGACGGTGGGTGCCCCGGCCGGGTGACGCGGTTTTCCACAACCGGCCGGCCGTGCACAGCTCCGAGCGGGTCCGGCCCGGCGGAGGCAGTCTGATCCCGCGGCGATCGCAGCGCATGCGACCGCCGCGGCAGACGCATCCGCACGGGAGGGATTCACGATGAACGAGACGATGGTGTGCGCGGTGGGCAACGTGGCGACACGGCCCGTCTACCGGGACCTGGCGAACGGCGCATCGGCGCGGTTCCGGCTGGCGGTGACCTCGCGGTACTGGGACCGCGAGAAGAACGGGTGGACGGACGGGCACACCAACTTCTTCACGGTGTGGGCCAATCGCGCGCTCGCCACGAACGTGGGGGCCTCGGTGTCGGTGGGCGATCCCGTCATCGTGCAGGGGAGGCTGAAGGTGCGCACCGAGACGCGCGACGGGCAGAGCTGGACGTCGGCGGACATCGACGCGGTGGCGATCGGCCACGACCTCTCCCGCGGCACGTCGGCCTTCCGGCGTCCGTCCAAGGAGGGTGAGCCGGCTTCGGCGCAGCGCCCCGAGCCCAGTTGGGAATCGGACCCGGACGCCCTGCCCGAGGGCGCGTCCCAACCACGTCCCGAACCGGCCGGGGTGACGTGATGTCAGGGAGCGCCACGTTCTGACCGAACTGCGGCTTATCGACAAATACACGGCGAACCGCCCTCGTGGATTTGTCGATAGGCGCAGCTCACGAACGTGATCGCGATAACGATTCCGAGTCAGATCGGTTATCGGAAGACATGACCCGGGGGGAGCGATGCGGCGCTTCTTTAGGATGCCGAACACAGCTATCGGGGCTTCTGATTCTGCCGGCGGGACCGTCCCCCATGTCAAAGGGTCCTGCGCGAAGGGGAATTCTGTGTCTTCTGCGTTCTCTGTGTTGTCCGCGCGCGGGCGAGGGGCAGCCCGTCTCGCCGCCGCGGCCTTGGTGTGGGGGCTCGCCGCCACGGGGACCGTCGCCGCGGCCGGTACGGCCGCGGCCGACGAGATCCCGCAGAACCAGGGCGGAGCGACCGCCACCATAGGGGACCTGAAAACCTACGGGTCGGCGGTCGTCCATGAGAACGGCGAGGACTCCTGGGTCTCGGCCGGCCTGTTCGAGATGACCGTCGAGAACGGCGGCATGCTGCAGACCTACTGCATCGACCTCCGCAACCCGACGCAGCGGGACGCCCGATACCAGGAGACCTCCTGGAGCGGCACGTCACTGAGCGGCAACAAGGACGCGGGCAGGATCCGCTGGATCCTCGAGAACTCCTATCCGCAGGTGAACGACCTGGCGGCGCTGGCTCAGAAGGCCGGTGTCAGCAGCCTCACCGAGCAGGACGCGGCGGCCGGCACCCAGGTCGCGATCTGGCGGTACTCGGACAGCGCCGACGTGGACGCCGCGGACCCGCGGGCGGAGAAGCTCGCGGACTACCTGCAGAAGAACGCGCAGGACCTGCCTGAGCCCGCGGCCTCGCTGACGCTCTCCCCGGCCGCGGTGTCCGGCCACCCCGGCGAGCGGCTCGGCCCGGTCACGGTGCACACCAACGCGGGCAGCGTGACGGTGACCCCGCCCACGGACATCGCCGCGGGCGGAGTGAAGGTGGTCGACGCGGACGGCAAGCCGGTCACCTCCGCGGTGGACGGCAGCCGCCTCTTCTTCGACGTGCCGAAGGACAGCGCGGACGGTTCCACCTCCCTCGCCGTGCAGGCCTCCACGACCGTGCCGGTCGGCCGTGCCTTCACCTCGGAGACCCGCAGCCAGACGCAGATCCTCGCGGGCTCCAGCGAGTCCACCGTCTCCGCCACCGCGACCGCGAACTGGGCGGTGAAGGGCGCGATACCCGCGCTGTCCGCCCAGAAGGACTGCGCCAAGAGCGGTGTGGACATCACCGCCGCGAACAAGGGCGACGAGGCGTTCACGTTCGAGCTGATGGGTGCCGAGCACACCGTCGCGCCGGGCATATCCGAGACGCTCACCATCCCGCTTCAGGAGGACCAGGCGTACGACTTCACGATCGGTGGTCCGGCGGGCGGCGGGAAGCGGTTCAAGGGGGTGCTGGACTGCAGGACCCAGGGCGGTACGAGCGACATCTCGACCCAGACGCTCAGCGAACCGAGCCCGGCGTCGGTGGGAGGCTCCGGCGGGGGCACCGACCTCGCCGAGACCGGCGGCTCCGGAGTGACTCCGTTCATCGCGGGCGCGGCCATCGCCCTCGTCGTGATCGGCGGGGCCGTGGTGGTCCTCGTCGGCAGGAAGCAGACACCGCCGCAGGTCTGACAGCACGACGCCTCGGCCGACGGACCTGGTGCCCCTCCCGTCGGCCACCCGGTCGCCCGGCCGCCCAGCCGCCCGGGGCCCGTCGCTCGACCGCCGAGCCCCGGGACACCGGGACACCGTGTGCGTCCGTGGGGACCAGCCGCCCCGCCGACGGAGGCCGAACGGGGCGGTGGTCGCGGCAGAGGCTAGGAGCGGGCGTTCCGGACGCGCACGAGGGCGAACGCGGCCGCGATCAGGCCGAGGACACCGACGATCAGGCCCGCGGTGCCCAGGGTGCGCGCGGTGGAGTCGCTGCTGCTGTCGCTCGCGGCCGATTCCCCGGCGGCCGATTTCTCCGCGGCCGAGGACGAGGAGGACGCGTCGGAGTCGGAACCGGAGGCCCCGGTGCCGGTCCCGGCCGAAGCGGGCTCTTCTCCCGCGCCCTTGGCGGTGAGCGCGAGCACGGGAGCCGGGCTCTCCGGCTCCTCGGCGCCCTTCTGCGCCTGCTCGATCCAGCGGGCCACCTTGCCGTCCGAGTAGGTCTGGAGCGTCTTGAAGGTCAACTGGTCGGTGTCGTCCGGGAGCTGGCCGAAGGCGACCTGGAAGTCCTGGAACTCGCCGTGGCGGATCCTGCCCCCGGTCCAGGTGATCTCGGAGACGGCGTCGGTGATCGTGCCGTCGTCCGTCTTGACCGGCTTCTTCAGCTTGACGGTCGTCGCCCTCGCGGTCCAGCCGGCCTGCGGGGTGACCAGGACACCCAGGACCGGGTGATCGGTGGGCAGGAAGATCTGCACCTTGGTGGTGCTGGCGGTGTCCTCCTCGTTGGGGACACGGAAGCTGAGGAGACCGTCCGTGGCTCCCTTGGCGTAGCTCTCGGGGTGGACCGTCACATGCGCGAAGGCCGCGCCCGCGGCGGCCAGGACCCCCGCGGTGGCGAGGGCGACGACGGTGCCGGTGCGGCGCAGGGTGGTGCTGACAGGAGACATCTGGGAACTCCGTACTGAGGGGGAACGTGGTCAGGGCGTGTGCACGAGCCCTGCCGGCGGTCCCCTGCGCGAGACCGCGTGACGCAACGGGGTCCGGCCGAACGGCCACGGCCCGGCCGGTGCCCGGCCCCCGGCGTCCCGGTGCGGCCGTACCGGAGGCGGTCCCGTCCTCGTCCTCCACCACGCGACGAGCCCCGGCACGAACGCCACGGCCCGGCGCAGCAGGGACCACAGCGCGGCCTCGCCGCGTCGCAGCCACCACGTCGCCAGCAGAGCGGCGGCGACGTGCGCGGCCGTGGCATGGGGGGTCAGGGCGTGTGCGGACGGGTGCGTCATGTGCATCCCGTGCATGTTCATCGCCGTGCGCGACCGGGCGGCCCCGAAGCCGAGGTGGAGTCCGGCCTGCGCGACCAGCATGGCGCCGCCTATCCCGGACAGGGACCGTTCGCGGCCGCCCAGCGGGCAGCCGGCGGCGAAGACGGCGAGGAACCCCGCGCCGTCCGCCCAGAGCGGTGGCGCCTGCCCGATGGCGAGCACGTGCCCCCCGGCGGCCAGCAGCACGCACAGTACGGCGAACACGGCCGCGCGCAGACTCCGTACCGCCGGCGACGCACTCATAGTGCCCAGATACTGCCATGGGGCCCGGGCGGGCGTCGCGGCTCCCCCCGCGGCACTCCGTCACGGTCCGCCGGGAACGCCCGCCGCCCGAACCGGACGAACGACCGCCCGTCCGGACCCTGTTCGAAGAGCAATCCCCTAATAGAACGCCCGTGACCAGGTGTGGGTGGACGCGTTGAAGGGGAAGTGCGGTCGCGTCCGAGCCATCGCACTCATCGAGTCTTAAGGAGAACGTGATGTCTCGCATCGCGAAGGCCGCCGCAGTCGTCGTGGGCACGGGTGCCGTGGCGCTCAGCGGGGCCGGTATGGCCATGGCTGACGCCGGCGCCCAGGGTGCGGCCTCCAACTCGCCCGGCGTTCTGTCGGGCAATGTCGTCCAGGTCCCGATCCACGTGCCGGTCAACGTGTGCGGCAACACGATCAACGTCGTCGGTCTGCTGAACCCGGCCTTCGGCAACACCTGCGTGAACGGTGACGGCGAGGTCAAGCAGAGCAAGGCCGCCAAGAAGCACCACACCACCAAGAAGCACCACACCGCCAAGAAGCACCTCACCACCAAGGAGCACCGCGGCTACGGCAACTGAGCCCGGCACGCGCACGGGCCCCCGGCGGGAAGTCGTCGCCGGGGGCTTCGCCGTTCCCGGTGCGCGTGACTACGCGTACCGGTAGATGTGGCTGTGGTCCTCCATCGAGGCCGGCGTCACGCCCCACGGGGGCATCTTCTCGTGGCGGGCGACGATGCGCCGGTACTGGGAATCGCGTGAACCCGGGGGCCGCTCGGGCAGATAGCGGGCACCCTTGTGCTTCCGCTGCCAGCGGGTCCACTGGAGGTCGACGAAGGCGTGGTGCAGCCAGAAGGCGGGGTCGTTGACGGAGGCGCCGCCCAGCATGTGGCCGCCGACCCAGCGGTGGACGCGGTTGTGGTTCTCCCAGGTGGCGTTCCCCGTCCCGTGCCCCCAGCCCTCCAGCCGGTTCCGGAAACCGCGTGTGGTCGTCGAGTCGTAGGGGGCCGTGTCGTAGACGGGGTCCTCCAGGGCCGCCTTCAGCTCGGCCCGTGTGGGCAGTTGGATCGGCTTGCGCGGGCGGCCGAACTCCCGCATGAGGAAGTCCCCGTCGGTCACCCCCTCCTTGATCCTCCACTTGCCCTGCGCGTAGGCGAAGGGCCCGGTCATGACCTGCCGGTCCGAACTCCGTCCGTCGCCGCCGAGCAGGTCCTTGGTCCATGGCGCGGAGGTCCGCGTGCGGTCCCGCGTCCAGTCCCAGTAGGGCACGCTCACCCCGGGGTCCACGCGCTGCAGCGCCTGTTCCAGGTCCAGCAGGAAGCACCGGTGCCAGGGCAGGAACGAGGGCGCCATGTGGGCCGTGCGCAGCCCGCCGTCGCCGTCGGAGACGTAGTAGTCGATGTGTCTGCGGACGAACTCGTCGTACTCTCCGCGGCGTTTGACCTCCAGCATCGCGGTGACGAAGCGGCGCCGCTCCGCGCTCGTGAGGGTGCTGACGTCCTTACGGGTGTACACCATGGTGGTGGCCGCCCCCTTCCGTACCGTTCCTCCGCGTGCCGGTCCCCCGCCCGCCGTCCGCCCCGCCGTCCATGGCCCTGAGCTGTTCCGCCGGGCCCAGTTCGTCGACGGCCGCGCGTGCCGCCTCCAGCGGTGTCGGGTACGACTCGTAGTGGTCCACCATGCTGAGGTAGCTGCCGTCCGCGCGGCGCATCAGATGCAGCGGCCGGCCGTCCACCGTGACCTGCCACGCACCGCCGGTGAACGCGGCCCGTCCGTCCGAACCGCTCTTCGTGCCGAAGATGTGCCGGCCGCGGTACACCTCGTCGAAGGAGAGGTCCCGGGGGTGGCGCCGGCCCGACGGACGTGAGGCCGCGACGACGGGGGCCAGCGCCATGCCGACGACCGACACGAGCAGTCCCCGCATCACGCCGCGCCGCGTCAACGCCAGTCCACCCGCCATGCGTTCCGTCCTACGGCGGCGCGCCGGGCCGGCCGGCAACCGGCTCCGCCCGCGCCTCGATGCCCTGCCCGGCATCCAGCTGGCGAACATGTTTCTCTCCTCCACGGATTCAGGCTGTCCCGGCCGGCTTCGCGCGGGCCGGCGACAGCGGCTGGCTCTGGGCGCCTTCGGACCGGGGGACCGCTCGACACCGGTCGGCGGCACCGGGACGGGGGCCGTGCCGGCCGCGACGACCGGGGCCTTCGCGGCACCGGCCGCCATCGCCCCACCGGCCATGACGGCGGCGGGAGTTCCTCGTGGGTCCGGCTTCATCTCAGGTACGGTCCCTTTCAGAATTCGGGGCCAGGCGTCCGTACCGCGTAACGATTCCGGGAACGTCATCAGCTCAAGATTCCCTCGGCGGACCCATTAGTCGTCCGATAGAGAGGATCAGCTCGTCCAGAAATCCCACCAGCGGGTGAGGATCAGCATGCCGATGACGCCGATGTGCAGCGCCGGAACGACCCAGGTGAACTCCGCGAGGAACGCCTTCAGCCATTTCGGTGCGGGCAGGAAACCGTTCCGCACGTTGAAGGACGTGACGTACCAGAACATGATGATCGTGGCGGCCCAGGCCAGACAGCACCACAGACACAGCGCGTTGATCCGGTAGAGCGACTGGAACTGGAGCCAGCTGACGAATCCGACGCCGAACAACGTGCCCGCGTCGAAGGTCAGCCAGTACCAGCGCGGGAACCCCGCACCGGTCAGCAGGCTCACGCCCACGCAGATCACCACGCTGTACGTCACCAGGCCCAGCATCGGGTTGGGGAACCCGAAGACCGACGCCTGTTCGCTCTTCATGACGCTTCCGCAGGAGACCACCGGGTTCAGGCTGCATCCCGGAACGAAGTTCGGGTTCTCCAGCAGCTTGAACTTGTCGATCGTGATGACCCACGCGGCGAGGAGACCGGCCGCCCCCGTGACCACCAGCAGCAGGGCGAAGGCACGGCCGCCGCCTGCGGTGCGCCCGGGTACGGCACCCCCGCCGCTCGTCCCCCGCTCCGCGGCGGCGCTCATCAGCCGCGTGGGCTGCGCGCGGGCAGCAGCACGTGCGACGCGCTGAGCAGGGTCTCCTCGTCGCCCGCGAAGACCGTCAGGTCCTCGGGCGCGACGGGTTTTCCGGGCTCGGCCACCGGCCAGGCCCGGGTGGCGAACAGGAAGTAGGCGTAGCCGCGTTTCCCCACCGCCGCGAGCCACTCCGGCGGAGCTGCGCACTGGGCGTTGAGGTGCGGCATGCCGACGACGGCCCGGCCGGTCTCGATGCTCAGGGTGAGCGGCAGGTCCGGCTTCCGGGAACCGTCGACGAGTGTCTCGCCCACGGGCATTCCGTTGTCGATCAGCAGTTGCCGGATGGCGGCCGCGGATCCCTCGGGCCCCCTGTCGCCGTCGCCCAGCGAATAGGCGAGGAGATAGGGCATGTCACCGTCGGGGGCTTCACCGCTGAATGCCATGACGGCGAGCGTGCCGAGATCGGCGACCCGAAGAGGGCTCGTTCCGCTTGAGGTTGAGGTCACCGCGGAACCTTATCGACGCGTCCGTTCGGGTTCTGTCCCGATATCACCCGACCGAGCGATGTCCATGAGCATGACCACACGAACGAGGTATGCGGATCGAACAGCGCGAAGGGCTGACTCCGCGCCCTCCGCACCGCCGTCCGCGGCGAAACTCCCGGCGGTGGAGTCCCTGGGCGTTCCGGTGGCGGAGAGAACAGGGACGGCCTTCCCTGAAACGCCCGTCGCCGGCCCTCTCGTCGGGGTTTCCCCCGGAGCCCGGGGGAACGCCTGAGGGAATCACGGAAAGCCACGCGCGTGCTGGATACGACTACTTCCGCAGGGGAAGCCCGCCGAGGAGCTGTGCGGGTTCGCTCGCCGAATTGATCTTCTTCGTCGTCCCGTTCACCCCGTTCAGCACCGAGCCCTTGTTCTCGGTGTCGAGCGCGTTCGACTGGTCCTGGAGGGGAAGGACGTCCTGCGCATTGAGCGAACGCTGGCTGGTGACGTTCTCCAGGGCGCCGTTGAGGCCGGAGGGCGTGAGGCCGGAGGCCCCGGCGGCGAACGCGGGCGCGGCGGCACCGGCGACGGCCATCGAACCGGCGACCACGGCGGCGGCCTTGAGGAACTTCATGGTGTTTCCTTTCTTCGGCGACCGATGTCACCGGAGGGGATTCCTCTTCGGGCTGCCTAACGAGCCCCGAACGCGACGGAAACTCCGCGTGCCGAAAATTCCCGCACCCGCCCGGAGGCGGGGCGCTCTTCGCCGTACGGCCGATCCCCGGCCGGGTCTTCGCGCGAACGGCCGTCGTCGCACACGACCATGCGGACCGGCCGCCCTCCGCTTCGGGAGGACGGCCGGCCGAAAGGGTCCGCGACGACGTCAGTCGTTGACGCAGACGTTCCCGACCGCGGAGTTCAGCGCACCGATGACGGTGACCGTGTTGCCGCAGACGTTGACCGGAACGTGGACGGGGGCCTGGATGACGTTGCCCGACAGGACACCCGGGGAGTGGGCGGCCGCGCCGTGCGCGCCGCTGTCGGCGGCGGCGATGCCGGCAGTACCGGCCATGGCGGCGGCGGCGACGGAGGTCAGGGCGAGGCCCTTCGCGATACGCGACATGGAGAAGTGCTCCTTGGAATTCGACACGACATGCGGGCGGGGTGCCCGACTCCGGGTTCAACGCGCGGCGCACACGCGGGTTGTGCCTCCAAAGGGGTGATCTCCTGGACGGTCGGACTTCACGATTCCGACACACATCACAGCTTTCGATGACAAAGGGGGACACCAGCTAGAATCAGGCTCTCCGAGGGCGCCTGGAAGCGGGCGTCGAGGGGCGCCGGGGGCTCGCGGGGAGCCGACGCGCACGTGTCTGATTCTCGGATTGCCGTCCGTCCGCTGGTCCAGAACCTTTTCCCCGAAAGGGCACCGCCGGTCATGCGTACTTCCCCGGCCCTGCTGCCGCGCCGTGCGATCGTGGGCCGCTCCGCCCTCGCCGTCTTCCGGACGCCGGCCGGCCCCGCGTCCGCGCAGGCGCCCGCCGGCAGACCGCCCCTCGCGCGGGCCGAGGCGCCCGCGTCCACGCGGCGGCACCGCGCGCTCCGGCACGGCGGAGGCACGCGGGCCGGCAAATCCTGCTTCGGTCACCGGAGTTCCGCGAGGCCCGTCCCGCCCCACGGCTCGGAGGTCCTCGAGCCCGGCAACGAAATCCGTGGCGGGGGTGACCAGTTGGCCTTTCGGATCGTTTCGCAGCGGGACGCGGCCAGGGTCGAAGCACTGTTCGCCGCCGTCGACGCGAAACAGTGACGCGCGCCCCGGCGCGCCGCCCGTCAGCGAGGAACCGCGCATGCATCAGCCAACAGACCCTCCGCCGCGGGTCCTTCATGTCACGCAGCCGGTCGACGGCGGTGTCGCCCGGGTGGTCGCCGACCTCGTCGGGGCACAGCTCGCCACCGGAACGCGGGTGACCGTCGCCTGCCCGGACGGCAACGGCTTCGCCCGGGAGGTGCGGGCGCTCGGCGCGGACGTGCGGCCCTGGCACGCGACGCGGGCGCCGGGGCCGCGGCTGGCCCAGGAGGTACGGCGGCTCGGCCGGGTCCTGGCGCGGGTGCGGCCCGACGTGGTGCACGCGCACAGTGCCAAGGCGGGGCTCGCGGTCCGGCTCGCGCTGCGCGGACGGGTGCCGACGGTGTTCCAGCCGCACGCCTGGTCGTTCGAGGCCGTCGACGGCGCCGCCGCGGCGCTCGCGCTGCGGTGGGAGCGGTGGGGGGCGCGCTGGGCGTCCCGGGTGGTGTGCGTCAGCGAGGCGGAGCGCGTGACCGGCGCGCGAGCCGGAGTGCGCGCCCCCTGGAGGGTGATCCCCAACGGCGTCGATCCCGAGCGGTTCCACCCCGCCTCCGCGGACACCGTACGAGCCGGGATGCCGCTGCTCGCGGGGGTCGGTCCCACGGCTCCGCTGGTGGTGTGCGTGGGACGGCTGTGCCGGCAGAAGGGGCAGGACGTCCTGCTCGAGGCGTGGCCCTCGGTGCTGCGGCGGGTGCCGACGGCACGGCTCGTGCTCGTCGGGGACGGGCCGGACGCCGCGCGGCTGCGCGCCGGAGCGCCGCGTGACGTGCTGTTCGCCGGGGCCGCCGCCGACCCGGTGCCCTGGTACCAGGCCGCCGATCTGGTCGTGCTGCCGTCCCGCTGGGAAGGCATGGCGCTGGCTCCGCTGGAGGCCATGGCCTGTGGGCGTCCGGTCGTCATGACGGACGTGGACGGGGCCCGCGAGAGCCTGCCGCCGGGACACGACGCCCGCTGTCTGGTGGCCGCGCCGGAACCGGCGCCGCTGGCGGAGTCGATCGGCGCACTGCTGTCCGACCCCCTGCTGCGCGAGTCGCTCGGCCACCAGGGACGCCGCCACGTACTGAACACGCACGACGTACGTCTCACGGCCGACGCGGTCGCGGGGGTGTACCGAGAACTGCTGACCGGGCGACAGCCGCAGCACGTCGGGGGCGTCATGTGCGCGGACCATACCGAGTGCAGGGAGTCCATCCACTCGTGACTGCGGAAAGCACCGTTCCCTCCCCCGGCGGACAGCCCCGGGAGTACGGATCCTCGTCCGTCTCGGTCATGCCTTCGCCCGAGGCCTACGGCGGTTTCAGATTCCCGGCCGGGCGGCGGCCCCCGGCCCGGCCCACCTCCTGGCTGCCACTGGCGGCCATGGACGCCGTCGCGGCGCTGGTGGCCGGACGGACGCTCACGGAGATCCAGCGACATCCGCTGCTGACCGCCGCCCTGCTGTTCGGCGTGCTCGCTCTGAACGCGCGGGCGTCCCTGTACCGGCCGCCGCCGTTGCCCGCGCTGCTCGACGAACTGCCCGTCGTCTGCGCGCGGATCGCGGTCACCTGGTGCGCGCTGGCCGCCGTCTGCGCCGCGTTCACCCCGGAAGAAGCGCTGTCGGCCCGGACCCTGGTCCTGGGGTGCGCCGTCCAGTCGGCGATCAGCTGCGCGGGCCGCGGAACGGTGCACTGGCGGCGTCGGCGGGCCCTCGCGCGCCACCCCGGTGCCGCCCTGGTGATCGGTCCCGCCGGGACCGCGCAGCGGGTGGCCGCGGCCTTCCTGCGCCGTCCGGACTGCGGGGTACGGCCGGTCGGCGTCGTCTCCGACCGGCCGGCCGGCCCCGACGGGCTGCCGGTGCTCGCCACCGGCGAGGAAGTGCAGCGGGCGCTCATCCAGAACGGCGTGCGGGCCGTGCTGGTGGTGGAGCCGCCGAGCCGGCGCGGGCCGATGCTGCGGGCGCTGGCCCTCGCGGGCTGCGAGCTGTGGGAGGTCGACCCGGACTCCCCGTCGTACGACCGTGAGGGCCGGTCCACGCTGGCCGGTTTCGCCTGCCGCCCCCTGTCGGTCGGCGTGCGGCGCGCCGGCTTCGGGAAGCGGTTCCTCGACGTCGCCGTCTCCGGCACGCTGCTGCTGCTGGTCAGTCCGCTGCTGCTGGCGTTCGCCGCCGTCCTGCGGCTGACCGACGGGCCCGGCGTGGTGTTCCGGCAGGAGCGCATCGGCAAGGACGGACGGCCGTTCACGCTGCTGAAGTTCCGCACCCACCGCCCGGCCGACGCGCACGAGGCCGCGACCCGCTGGAGCGTGGCGGGCGAGCAGGAGATGAGCCGCTTCTGCCACTTCCTCAGGCGCACCTCGCTCGACGAGCTGCTCCAGTTGCTGAACGTCCTGTGGGGCGACATGAGCCTGGTCGGGCCCCGTCCCGAACGGCCCTACTTCGTGGCCAAGTTCAGCCAGGCCTATCCCGGTTACGCGGCCCGGCACCGGATGCAGACCGGCATCACCGGACTCGCCCAGGTGCACGGGCTGCGCGGCGACACCTCGATCGAGGACCGCTGCCGGTTCGACAACGCGTACATCGACAACTGGTCGATGTGGCAGGACATCTGCATCCTGCTGCGCACGGCCGCGGCGCTGGTGCGCCCGACGGGGAGCTGAGCCGGTGAGCCAGGTCCTGCCCGTCACTCCCCTGGACACCCTGATCGCCGCCCTGCGGCGCGCGCTGCCGGTGCTGCCCGTCGTCGCGGTGATCGCGCTGCTCGGGCTGCCGGCCGCGTCGGGCGGCGAGGGCGGCCCGAACGTCGCGGACGCCGTGTCCGGCCTCGTGGTGCTCTGCTGCGCGGTCCATCTCCTGCGGACCCGTCGGCGCCCGCTGTCGGCGACCGCCGCCCTGGTCCTCGGGCTCCCGGTGGTCGGCATCTCGGTCGCGGCGGCCGGAGCCGCGGACGCGGGGACGGGGCTCACGGGCCTCACCCGCTATCTGCAGATCTTCGTGCTGGTGCCGGCCGCGGTCCTGCTGCTCGTCCGCGACCGGCGCGACCTGCGGCTGCTGGCCTGGTCGTTCGTCGCGCTGGCGCTGTGGCAGGGGGCGCTCGGCGTACGGCAGTACGTCACCGGGACCGGTGCCTCGTACCAGGGCGAGGACGTCCGGGCGGTCGGCACCTTCGGGGCGAGCGACGTGATGGGCATGGCGACGGTGGTCGCGTTCGGGGTGGTGTGCGCGGTGGCGCTGGCCCTCGGGACGACCGGGGCGCGGCAGCGCTCCGTCGCCGTGCTGTGCGCGCTGGTCCTGCTGGGGCCGCTGGCCCTCTCGTTCAGCCGGGGCGCGTGGATCGCCACCGCCGTGGCCTGCGGCGCGCAGCTGGTGCTGGCGGGGCCCCGGCGCGCGGTGAAGGTGGTCGCGGCGCTGGCTGCGGCCGGGACGATCCTGGTGGGCGGGCTGGGCTTCGGCAGCGCGATGCTCCAGGAGCGCGTCACCAGCATCACGCAGGTCACCGACGCGCCGGACCAGTCGGTGACCGACCGGTACACGATGTGGGCGGCGGCCACCGACATGTGGCGCGAACACCCGCTGACGGGCGTCGGGCTGAAGGGCTTCCCCGACCACCGGGACTCCCACGCCTCGCTCGCGCTCTCCTCGGGCAGCGACATCGCGGGCGCGGGCGCCGCCTACCACAAGCAGGCGCTGCTCTCGCCGCACAACATGTACCTCCTCGTGCTCGGCGAGCAGGGCCTCGTCGGACTGGTGGCCCTGGCGGGCAGCTGGTTCGCGCTGCTGGTGTGCGCGCTGCGCGGGCTCGTCCGCGTACGCCGCGGGGCACGGGACGCCCCGGGGCCCGGTCCCGCCGGGGGTCGTGCCCCGCACGGCACGGACTGCGCGCTCGTCGCGTGCGGGCTGCTCGTCTGGCAGCTGGTCGACTTCGTCTACGCGGACATCGGCGGCCCCTCCACGGTCCTGACGGGCGTCGTCTTCGGCGTCGTCGGCTGGTGGGCGCTGATGGATCCGTCGTCGGAGCCCGGCACCGGCGCGGTGGCACCCGCCGCCGCCGTACGGGAGGAGGCCGCGGCGCGATGACGGTGACACCTCCCCGGGCGGGGGAAGACCCGGACGCCGCCCCGGGCCTCGGGACGGGTACGGGTACGGAGACGAGCACGGGGACCGTCACGGGTCCGGGGACGAGCACGAGGACCGGAGCGGGCCCGGGGACAGGCACGGGCTCGGGGGGCCCGGGGCCGAGTGCGGACACCGGCGCGGGCGCGGACGCGGAAACGGGAAGCGGCGCGCGGGCCGGGGCGACCTCCCGGACGGAGCCCGGCCCGGGTGCGTCGGGCACGGGGGCCGGCACCGGCGCGGGACGCGGTGCCGTCGAGGAGAGCCGCGCCGAGCCGTCCCTCCCGCTGCCCTCCGCCCGGGCCGCCGGCTCCACCGCCCCGCGGTCCCCCGGCCCCCGGAAGGGAGCGGACCGGCCCGAAGCCGCCTCCAACCGGTTCCTCGCCAAGGCCGCTCTCGTCACCATCGCCCTCTCGATCGCCGGAGCCCTGCTGGGCCTCGGCCGGGACCAGGCGCTGGCGCACCTGTTCGGCGCCGGGTCGGACACGGACGCCTTCCTCGTCGCGTGGACGGTGCCGGAGTTCGCGGCGACGCTGCTGATCGAGGACGGACTGGCCTTCGTGCTGATCCCGGCGTTCAGCGTGGCCGTGGCCCGGCGCGCCCGGGGAGCCGCCGGTGATCCCGTGCGCGCCCTGGTCGCCGCCACCCTGCCCCGGCTGACGCTCGCCTTCGCGGCCGTCGGCGCGCTGCTGATCGCGGGGGCGCCGTACCTGGTCGAGGCGCTCGCGCCCGGCCTGCCCGATCCCCGGCTCGCGGTGGACTGCACCCGGCTGACCGCGACCTGCGCGTTCTCCTTCGGGCTCGCCGGGTACTGCAGCGCGGCCCTGCGCGCGCACCGGCGTTTCGTGGCACCGGCGGCGATCTACATGGCGTACAACGCCGGGATCATCACGGTGATGTTCGTCCTCGGCGCGCGCTGGGGCGTACGGTCGGCGGCGCTCGGTGTCGCGGTCGGCGGCGCGCTCATGGTGGCGGCGCAGGCACCGTCGCTGTGGCGGCAGCTGCGGCGCGGGGGACCGGCGACCGGGACCCCGGACGAGGAGCCGGCCCGCCCGATGGACCTGACCCTCGTCGGCACGGTCCTGCTCTTCGCGTTGTGCCGGCAGTCCCAGGTCCTCGTCGAACGCTTCCTGGCCTCCTCGCTGCCCGCCGGGGCCATCTCGCATCTGAACTACGCCCAGAAGGTGGCCCAGATGCCGATGGTGCTCTCCCTGATGCTGTGCACGGTCACCTTCCCCGTGGTCGCGCAGGCCATCGCCGAGGGCGACACCGAGCGGGCCCGCGACCGGGTGGAGCGCGATCTGACGCTCGTCGCCTGCACGGTGCTCCTCGGCACGGCCGTGGTCGTGGCCTGCGCCCCGCAGATCATCCAACTGCTTTTCCAGCGAGGCGCGTTCACCGCCCAGGACACGACGGCGACAGCGGCGGTCATGCGGGTGTACGCCCTCGGGCTGCTCGGTCACACCCTGGTCGGCGCGCTGGTGCGCTCGTACTTCTCCTCGGCCCGGCCGACCTGGTACCCGCTGTTCGCGATGACCGCCGGGATCGTCGCGACCTGCGTGACGGGCGCCCTGGCCGTCGGGCCCTGGGGGGTTCGCGGGATCGCCGTCGCCAACGCGGCCGGCATCACCCTCACGGCCGTGCTCCTGCTGCACGGCACGGGTCCGCGCAGCGTGCCGATCCGCACCCGCAAGGTGGTGGCCGAGATCGGCAAACCGCTGCGGGCCGCCCTGACCGCGGCGGCGACCGGCGGTCTGTGCGCGAGCGGCGTGGACTCCCCCCTGCTCGGACTCGTCGTCGGCGGCACGGTCGTGACCGCCGTCTTCGCTCTGCTGGCCTGGGCCTTCCGGGTCGAGGGGTTCGTCCCCGCACTCCGTTCCGTCACACGAAGGGTTTCGCATGCCCGTTTCCGCTGACAGCAGCAGACGTACCGGTACGAGTTCCCTCGACGCGCCGCCCTGGGTGGCGATGTACCACTCCGTCGGGGACTGTTCCGACGACCCGTACCGCGTCACGGTCTCCCCGGAGCGCCTCGACCGGCAGCTGGGCTGGCTGCGCCGGCACGGCCTGCGCGGGGTGTGCGTGCGGGACCTGCTCGCGGCCCGCGCCCGCGGCCAGGGGCGGGACCTGGTGGGCCTGACCTTCGACGACGGGTACGCCGACTTCGTCGAGGCCGCCCTCCCCCTGCTGCGGCACCACGGATTCGGCGCCACCCTCTTCGTCCTGCCCGGCCGGCTCGGCGGCGACAACGCCTGGGATCCGCGGGGCCCCCGCAAGCCGCTGCTGGACGAGCGGGGCATCCGGACCGCCGCCGCCTGCGAGGGCGTGGAGGTCGGCTCGCACGGACTCACCCACGTCGACCTGACGAAGGCCGACGACACCGTGCTGCACGCCGAGGTCGCGAAGAGCAGAGCGGTGCTCTCGGAGCTGATCGGCGCTCACGTCGACGGCTTCTGCTATCCGTACGGGACCGTCGACCGCCGGGTCGCCGACGCCGTCCGCGACGCCGGGTACGGCTACGGCTGCGCGATCGACCCCGGCCCGCTGACCGGCCCGTACGCCCTCCCCCGCCTGCATGTCGGCGAGAGGGACACCTCCGTGCGCCTGTTCCTGAAGCACAAGCTGCACCGGCTGCGCCGCCGTCCGGTCGAGGCGGTCCGGTGAAGGCGCTGCACGTCATCACCGGTCTGGGCGTCGGCGGCGCCGAGCAGCAACTGCGGCTGCTGCTGCGGCACCTGCCCGTCCCCTGCGACGTCGTGACGCTCACCGCCCCCGGGGCCGTCGCCGAGGGACTGGCCGACGACGGTGTGCGCGTGATCCACCTCGGCATGTCCGGCAACCGCGACCTCACCGCGCTCCCCCGCCTGGTGAAGGTGATCCGCGCGGGCCGCTACGACCTCGTGCACACCCACCTCTTCCGGGCCTGCGTGTACGGAAGGCTCGCCGCCCGGCTGGCCGGGGTGAGGGCGGTCGTGGCCACCGAGCACTCGCTCGGCGACTCGCAGATGGAGGGCCGCCGGCTCAGCGCGGGGGTACGCGGCCTGTACCTGGCCAGCGAGCGGCTCGGCCGCACCACCATCGCCGTCTCGCCCACCGTCGCCGAACGGCTGCGCCGCTGGGGCGTGCCCGGACCGCGCATCGAGGTCGTGCCCAACGGCGTCGACCTCGCCCGCTTCCGCTTCGACCCCCTCCTGCGCGGACGCACCCGTCGCCGGCTCGGACTCCCGGAGGACGCCTACGTCGTCGGCGGCGTCGGCAGGCTCGCGCCGGGCAAACGGTTCGACGTCCTGGTCCACGCGCTGGCCGGACTTCCCCGCGACTGCCGGCTGCTGCTGGTCGGCGGCGGCACGGAGGAGGGCCCGCTGCGGCGCGCGGCGCACGACGCGGGGGTCGCGGACCGGGTCCTGTTCACCGGCGAGCGCCCCGCCGACGACCTGCCGTCACTGCTGGGAGCCATGGACGTCCTCGCCTCGCCCAGCCCCGAGGAGGCGTTCGGGCTGGCCGTCGTGGAGGCGCTGGCGGCCGGACTGCCGGTGCTGTACGTCTCCTGCCCGGCCGTCGAGGACCTGCCGCCCGACGCGGCCCGCGGGGCCGTCCGCATACGGGGCGGCGCGGACTCCTTCGCCCGCGCGCTGACCGGCGTCCGCGCCCGGGGTCCCGCCCCCCGCCCGGCCGCCGAGGCGGCCCACCACTACTGCATCACCCGCAGCGCCGCACGGCTCATGGACGTGTACGCGGCCGCTGTCCCGCGCACCTGACTGGAGTGAGTTCCCCATGTCCGAAAACCTCACCAGGGGCTCCCGCCCCCCGCGTCCGGCCCGCTCCCGGGCGAGGACCATGCCGCCGTGGTCGCTGCTCGCCGTCACGGCCGTGCTCGGCGGCGTGCTCGGCGGCGCGTACGGCGTGGTGAAGCCCCCGGTCTACACGGCCACGAGCTATGTCATCGCCGTACCGACGGACAAGGGCGACCCGGCGGCCGCGCTCGGCTTCGCCCAGGCCTACGGCCGGGTCGCCACACAGCTCGCGGTGCTCGGGGACGCGCAGGTGTGGGCCGGTGTGCCGGTGAGGACGCTGGAGTCGAGCGTGCGGGCGGCGACCTCCCCGGACGCCCCGATGGTCGCCGTCTCCGCCACCTCCTCACGGCCCGGCCTGGCGGCCGACATGGCCAACGCGGTCACCCGCTCACTGACCCAGCACGCCAACGAGAGCAAGCAGAGCACCCACGTCGAGCTCCTGTCGTTCTCCCGCGCCATGAAGCCGACGTCGGCGTCCTCGGCGTCCCCGACGGTGACGGGCCTGGTCGGCGCGAGCGCGGGCGGACTGCTCGGCGCTCTCGTGCTGCTGGTCCGTCCCCGGCGGTCCACCGACCCGGCCCGACCGGCCTCGGTGCCGAGCCCGGCCACCGCGGCCGATGTGCACGGCCAGCTGTGAGCGGGACGCTCCAGACCGGTGCGCGGGGCACCGTACGGGCAGAACTCGTCACCGACGAGAGGGAGTTCACCGCACTCGCGGCGTCCTGGGGGCGCCTGTACCGCCGGTGCGGCGCCGCCACCGCGTTCCAGAGCCACGCCTGGCTGCACTCCTGGTGGCTGTCGTACGGGACGCCGGGGCGACTGCGCCTGGTGGTCGTGCGCGAGGGGGGTGAACTGCTCGCGGTCGCGCCCCTGATGCGGGCCCGCCGGGGGCTGCCGATGCTCGTGCCGCTCGGCGGGCCGATCTCCGACTACGCGGACGTGCTCCTCGACGACGAGCACGCCGACCGGGCGGCGGCGGCGCTCGCCGAGGGGCTGTCGGCCGCGGCCCGCACCGCGCTGATCGACTTCCGCGAGGTCCGTCCCGGCAGCGCGGTGGAGCGGGTCTACGAGCGCTGGGACGGGCCGCGCCGCCAGGTCGGGGACTCCCTGTGCCTGGAGCTTCCGGCCGGCTCGATGGACGAGCTGATCGGCCGCCTCCCCTCCGCCAAGGCCCAGCGCGTCCGGGCCAAGCTGCGCAAACTCACCGCGCTCGGGGTCGAACGGCGGGTGGTGGGCCACGACGAGGTGGACACGGCCCTCGGCCGGCTGCTCGAACTGCACCGGTTGCAGTGGGAGGGCCGGAAGGTGACGTCCGAGCACCTCCACGAACGGTTCTCGGAACATCTGGTCCGCTCGGTGGGCCCGATGGTGCGGTCCGGGGACGCGGTGGTCACCGAGTTCCGGCTCGACGGCACCGTGATGGCCGTGGACCTCACCATGCTGTCGCGGCGCCTGGCGGGCGGCTACCTGTACGGCGCCCATCCGCGGCTGCGCGAACGCAAGGCGGACGTGGCGGTGATACTGCTCGACGCCTGCTCCCGGCACACCGCGGGCGGTGACCACGGGACGCTGAGCCTGCTGCGCGGCGACGAACCCTACAAGCACCACTGGCGCCCGGACCCGGTCGTCAACCGGCGGCTGCTCCTCGCCCGCCGGCGCACGGCACCGCTGATGTCGGTGGTCGTCTGCGACGTCGCCGCGCGCCGATGGGGCAAGGAGCTGCTGCGGAGCTGGAGGGAACGCGGTGGCGGCAGGCCCTGATGGGCCCGCCGCCGTCCGGGGTCGTCAGTCGCCCGACCACCAGTCGCCGGACGCCCAGTCCGACGACGGCCAGTCCGACGACGGCCAGTCACGTGACGCCCCGTCTCGTGACGACCAGTCGAGAGGCACGCACAGTTTCTCGCCGAGCCAGTACTCCACCCAGTCACCGAGTTCCAGCGGCATACAGGTGGCCTGGTCCGGTGTCGCCGGCTCGGCGGGCTCGATCGACGGGGTCGGGGCGGGCTCGGACGTCTCGGTCTTGGCCGGGGGCGGCGTGGAGACGGGGGTCTTGGCCGGGGTCGGGACCGGCTCGGGCGTCGATGCCGGTTCAGGCGTCGGCACGGGTGTCGGCGTCGGTTCGGACGCCGGGGTCGGGGCCGGCGCCGGGGTCGGGGTCGGGGTCGGTTCCGGCGCCGGGCCGGTGGAGCGGGACAGCGCCGCCCGGTAGGCCTTCGCCGCCAGCGGATTGTCCTCGCACTGCCACACGCCGTGCGGGCAGTAGTCGGTGAGCGTGTTGTACAGCGGCTTGTGCTCGTCGATCCACGCGAGCATGTCCTTCATGTACGCCACGTTGTCGCCGTTGCGGTAGAGGCCCCATTCGGGATAGGAGACGGCCTTGCCGTGGGCCTTCGCGAAGTCCACCTGGTCCTGGAGCCCGTACGGCTCTCTGACCTGCTCGTCGAACGAGAGTCCCGACGGCTGGTCGTAGGCGTCCATGCCGATGATGTCGACCGTGGCGTCCCCCGGATAGCACTGGGTCCAGGGAACGGCGTCCCGGCCGCGGTTCGGGGCGAAGTCGAACCGGAACCTCTGTCCCGGCACCGACCGCATGGCGGTGACGATCCTGTTCCAGTACCTCTTCCATGCCTCCGGGTCGGGACCGCAGCGATGGGTGTACGTGGTGCCGTTCATCTCCCAGCCGAGCACGATGACGGTGTCGGGCGCCTTCAGTCCGACCAGCCGCTCGGCGAGCGCGCGGAAGTGGTGGTCGAAGGCCCCGCTCTCGGCCTCGCGCAGCAGTCGGCGGACCTGGCCGTCGGAGAGCCCTTCCTCGTTGCGCTCCATCATCGGGACGTTGAGGACGAGCATCCGGTCGTCCCGCCGGCGGCGCCAGTCGGCCCAGGCGTCCAGGAATCCGGGCGCGCCCTCGATGTTGCTCCACCGGTCGCCGGGCAGATACGTGTGTCCGACCCGCAGTTCGGTACCGCCCAGCCAGCGGCTGAGCTCTCCGATGCGGGCGATGCCCTCGGCGCCGTAGTCGAGGTAGGCGCCGAACGCCGGCGGCCCGGCGGCGCCCTGTCCGGCGGACCGGGCGGACTTCGCGCCGTCCGCGACGGGCCTGGCGGGTACGGCCGCGGTCGCGGTGGGCGCCCCGGTGGGCACCGGAGCCGACGACACGGCCGCGCTCGCCGTCGGGGTCGCGCCCACCACTGGAGCCGAAACGTTTCTGCTGGCCGAGGGGTTCGCGGACGGTTTCGCCACCGTGGGGGTCGGAGCCGGCGGGTCGCCCACCCGCACCACCCCGGCGCCCACCGCGTACACCGGACCGGACGCGAGAGCCACCGACGTGACGATGCCGGCCGTGACGAACGCCAGCCTTCCGCTCCGGGGCCGCTGCTGTGGGGCCATGCCTGCTCCTCTCCCTCTTGGTCCTCGGATTTTCGTTTCCGATTGCTGACACTCAGTCATACGAATGCCGACTCGGCCAACCGAGGCTCCGGTCTCGCGTTCCGGCGACCACTCGCACGGGTGACCCGCCCGGTCGCCGGTGCCGGGGCAAGTCCCGCCCGCGGATCACGTTTCGTGAGCGGGGCGCACCCTCCGCCCTCCTGCCGGTTCGTCCGTCGCGGGCATCGCCGCGGTATTGCGCCAAGTGGCCGCCCGGGTTTCCCGGCCCGCCCTACTGGTCCCGTCGGATGACGGCGGAGCCGTCCGCGGCCGGTCCGTGGCCGGAGCGCCGGACCGGCGGGCGCCCGGTGGGTACGCGACCGCCCCGGGTGCCGGACACGTCACCGCGCCCGGGACCCGGGGCGGGAACGTGTCCGGGACCCGGGGCGGAACATGTCCGCCACCCGGGGCGGAGCGTCACGGACGGGCCGCGACCCGGCCTCGCCGGTACAGCAGGGCGCCGCCCACCAGCAGGGCGGCACTGATCGCCGAGGCGGCGAACAGGCCCTCGCTGCCGGTCTCCGCCAGCGTCGGGGGCGGGGTGTACTGCCGGTGCACCGTGACGGGCGGCGTGTACGGGGTCTTCGTCGGCGGCTGCTCGTGGACCGTCGGCGGAGGCGTGTGCCGGACCGGCGGCGGGGGTGTCACGGGAGAGTGGTGGTTGTCGCATTCGTTGCCGTAGGCGGAGTTGCCGAGGCCGAGCACGTTCACGGAGTTGCCGCAGAGGTTCAGCGGGATGTCCACCGGTACCTGGATGCTGTTGCCCGACAGGACACCCGGCGAGCCGTGCGTCTCGCCGTACGCCGAGGAGCCGTCCCCACCGCCGTGGCGGTCGCCCGAGTCGCGGTACCCCGGGCTTCCGTGCCGGGAGTCCCCGTTGCCGGAGTCGCCGTACCCGGAACCGCCGTCGTAGCCACGGTGTTCGTCCCCGTTGCCACCGCGCGCGCCGTGCCCGCCGGCCGAGCGGCCGGTGCCGCGGTGACCTGCGTCGCGTCCCAGGACGTCCCCGGATCCCTGGCGGGCGTCGTGGTGCCGCGTGGCGTGCCGGTCGTGCGAACCGGAGCCGTTGACACAGGAGTTGCCGAAAGCGGGGTTGAGCGCGGCGACGACGTCGACCGTGTTGCCGCAGAGGTTCAGCGGCACGTTCACCGGGACCTGGATGGTGTTGCCCGACGCCACGCCGGGTGAGTCCGAGGCGGTCGCGGCCGCGTTCGAGTCCGCCAGGGCCGGACTGGCGTAGAGGGACATGATGCCTGTCGCGGCCGCGGCCACGACCGCTCCCCTGCTCAGGTTCTGTCGCACTTTCGTTGTCTTCCTGCTGGTAGAAGTGAGGAGGCCGGCCTCGGGACCGGATAGACGGTCCCGAGCCGGCCGTGGCACAGCCGGAGGCGGCTGGAGCGCCGAGGTGTCAGTCGTTGACACAGACGTTGTCGGCCGCGGCGTTCAGCGCGGCGATCACGTTGACCGAGTTGCCGCACACGTTGACGGGAACGTGGACGGGGGCCTGGACCACGTTGCCCGAGAGGACACCGGGGGAACGGACGGCGGCGCCCTCGGCACCCGCGTCCGCGAAGGCCGGGGCGGCCATGCCCAGGGCCATGAGCGTGCCGGCGACGAGAGCGGCGCTCTTCTTGTGCTTCATGTGCTTTCCCTTCTCAGCGGTCATGCTCCTTCTGCCGGCCGAAGCCGAGCGAGCACCACCTGAACGGCTCGCACCATGACCTGCAGGCTGTGAACGAGGGACGGACGGCCCAAGAAACTGCGGAGCACGGGTGACTTGGGGATTCACCCGAATCGCCCTGTGCCGGATCGGCGCGGAAGCCGGGCTGCGGGCGAAACGCTCCTTGCGAAGAAGCGTTTCGCCCGGGAGGGGACGTCAACGCGGCGGAAACGGAATTCACACCCGTGGCAGAAGCCCGGGGCGAAACCCGCGTCAGGACCCGCAGGACCCGGCCGTGCGCCCGGACGCGGTGTACGTGTACGTCTCCGTCTGCCCGGACGGACAGACGGATGGACAGGTGGATGGACAGATGGACGGACGGATGGACGCGGCTTACGTCCCCGGCCGTGCGGTCGGCTACCGCGCGCAGTCGCCGGAGCAGACGTCCAGGTCGCGGGCCTGGCCGATCGCGGTGGCGAGCGCCGACACGTCCTCGTCCTCGGTCAGGTTCGCCAGGGCGCGGGCCCGCGAGGCGAGTTCGCCGGGGGGCGGGACACCGGGCAGGGAGTTCCACCGGGCGTCCCCGGAGCGCAGGGCGTCGGCGAAGTAGGCGGCCACGGCCGTGACCTGGAAGGAGGACGGTGAGTCCCAGACGCCGCCGTGCAGGTCGCCGGTCTCCAGGCTGCCGGACTCCTCGTGCGGGGCGCGGGAGGCGGGGTCGAGCCAGCGGACGGTCGCGGTGGCCAGGTGGCCGGAGGCGCCGGGGCGGGTGCGGACGGCGTAGAGGGCGGTGACCGTGTGGCCGGGGCCCACCTCCCCGCCGTCCACCCGGTCGTCGCGGAAGTCCTCGTCGGCGACCTTCCGGTCGTCGTAGCCGATCAGCCGGAACTGTTCGACCGTCTCGGGGTCGAAGGCGACCTGCGCCTTGGCGTCGCGCGCGGTGAGGTCGATGTTCTGCGGGAGCTGGTCGCAGAAGACGGTGAGGGCGTCGTCGCGGCCGGCGACGTACGTCGTGTGTCCGTCGCCCTTGTCGGCGAGGCGTTCCATGAGGGCGTCGCCGTAGTCGCTGCCGACGCCCACGCCGAAGAGGGTGATGCCGTGCTCGCGGCGGGCGGACGAGATCCGTTCGAGGATGGTGTCCGCGTCCGTGTCGCCGGTGTTGGCGAGGCCGTCGGAGATGAGCACGACCCGGTTGGTGGCCCCCTCGCGCAGCCCGTGGACGGCGGTCGCGTACCCGGTCCGCACGCCCGCGCCGAGGTTGGTCGAGTCGTCCGGCTCCAGCGCCGCGATCGCCCGGTGGACGCGGGCGCGGTGGTCGCCGAGCCGGGTCATCGGCAGCACGGTCTCCGCTTCGTCGCTGAAGGTGACCAGGGCGACCGAGTCGTCGTCGCGCAGCCGGTCCGTCATCGTGCCGAGGGACTCGCGGGCCAGGTCGAGGCGGCCCGGCTCCGCCATGGAGCCCGAGATGTCGATGACGAAGGTGAGGGCGGCGGGCGGGCGTTCGCGCTCGCTGTCGGCGGGCCGGGTGGCGAGCCCCACCCGGACGAGGGACCAGCGTCCGTCGTCCGTGCGGGCTCCGTCGACGGACACCGAGAAGCCGTTGCCGTCGGGGCGCGGGTAGTCCTGGCGGAAGCTGTTGACGAACTCCTCGGGGCGGACCGTCGAGGGGTCGGGGAGACGACCGCCCGCGAGAGTGCGGCGGGCGTAGCCGTACGAGGCGGTGTCGACGTCGAGGGCGAAGGTGGAGAGGTAGTCGGCCGACGGCGTGGCCTCGGGGGCGTCCGACTGCTCGCCCTGTTTCTCGCCCTCGGCCGCGCCGCCCGTCGGCTGGCGGGGGGCCGGCAGCGGGAGGTTGCGGCCGCCGGACTTGTCCGCCCCGTCGGAGGAGTTGCCGCCGCTTCCCGCTCCGCATCCGGTGAGCAGCACCGCGCCCGCCACCGTCAGGGCGAGCAGCGGTCCGCCGAGCACCCGCCGCGTCACAGCCCGCGCGCTTCCGCGGGGGCGGCTCGTCCCCGCCGCGGTCCGTGTGTGGTTCTTCCCCATCAGTACCCCCTCGGCGTACGGCCCTTGTGCGGGCCGACCTGTGTGACTGTGACGGCCGAGGGGGCCGGGACGAGCGCTCGGAAGCGTTGCGGAAGGATTGCGAAGCGGCCACGGCGGGGGCCCTTCGAGACCGGTGGGTGATCTTCCGGAGACCTGGAGGTGCCGTCCGGCCCGGCGCGGGCCCGGTCCGGGCCCGGACCGGTCCGGGTCGGCGCTGGATCGGCGCCGGGTCGGTCCGGGCACGGGCCGGTCCGGACGACGGTCCCTACGACACGACGTCCTTGTGCCGGAAGCCGCGGAAGGCGAGGGCGAACAGGACGAGCGCGTACGTCACCGAGACGGCCGCCCCCTGGATCATCCCTCCCCACTCCGGCGTCGGCTGGATGACGTCGGCCCAGGCGAACTGCCAGTGGGCGGGCAGGAAGTCGCGCCAGTGGCCGAGGGCGGTGACCGCGTCGAGGACGTTGCCCACGATGGTCAGGCCGACCGCGCCGCCGACCGCGCCGAGCGGGGCGTCCGTCTTCGTCGACAGCCAGAACGCGAGCCCCGCGGTGACCAGCTGGGACACGAAGATGTACGCGATCACCGCGAGCAGCCGCTGGGCGGCGGTGCCCGCGGGGAGCGCGCCGCCGGTGGGGATCTCCAGGGGGCCCCAGCCGTAGGCGGCGGTGCCCACGGCGAGCGCGACGACCGGCAGCAGGACCATCGCCGCGAGGCTGAGCCCGAGCGCGACGGTGAGCTTGGACCACAGCAGCCGGGCCCTGGGCACGGGGGCCGCCAGCAGGTAGCGCAGGGAGGACCAGCTCGCCTCGGAGGCGACGGTGTCGCCGCAGAACAGCGCCACCGGGATCACCAGGAGGAAGCCCGCCGAGACGAACAGGTTCACCGCGGCGAAGTTGGCGCCGGACGCGGTGGCCGTGTCCATCAGGGTGATCCGGTCGTTGCGCCCGCCGGGCTGTCCGCCGATCGCGAAGGCGACGAGCAGGACGAAGGGCAGGGCCGCGAGGACCGCCCCCATCACCAGGGTGCGGCGGCGCTTGAGCTGGCGGACGAGCTCGACGCGCAGCGGCAGGGTGCGGCTCGCCCGGTACCCGTCGGCCGTCCCGGTCCGCTCCAGGAGCGTGCTCATGCGGAGCCTCCGATCAGGGTGAGGAACGCGTCTTCCAGACGGCGGTGGGGTCCCACCGACGCCACCGGCACTTCGAGGCGTACGAGTTCCACGACCAGGCGTTGGGCGCTGCCGCCGGTGTCGAGGCGGACCAGCAGTCCGTCCTCGGTCGCGACGGCCGAGAGCACGCCCGGCAGCGCGCCGACCTTCTCCACGACCGGCGCCTCGACGGGTGCCCCGGTGCCGACGAGCAGGGTGTCGCCGGAGCCGATGATCTCGGACACCGGTCCGGCCTGGACGAGCCGGCCGCGGTCCATGACCACGAGGTGGGTGCAGGTCTGCTCGACCTCGGCGAGGAGATGGCTGGAGACGATGACCGTGCGGCCCGCGGCGGCGTAGCGGATCATCACCTCGCGCATCTCGCGGATCTGCGGCGGGTCGAGGCCGTTGGTCGGTTCGTCCAGGATCAGCAGGTCCGGGAGGCCGAGCATGGCCTGGGCGATGGCGAGGCGCTGGCGCATGCCCTGGGAGTAGGTGCGCACCGCGCGGGCCAGGGCGTCGCCGAGTCCGGCGATCTCCAGGGCCTCCTCCATGTGGGCGTCCTCGGCGGGACGGCCGGTGGCCCGCCAGTACAGCTCCAGGTTCTCGCGGCCGGACAGGTGCGGGAGGAAGCCCGCGCCCTCGACGAACGCTCCGACGCGGGAGAGGACCGGCGCGCCGGGGCGGATGGCGTGCCCGAAGACGTGGATCTCGCCGTCGTCGGGCTTGATGAGGCCCATGAGCATGCGCAGGGTGGTGGTCTTGCCCGCGCCGTTCGGCCCGAGCAGTCCGAGGACCTGTCCCTTCTCCACGCGGAACGACAGGTCCCGTACCGCGTACCGGTCGGCGGACCCGGCGTAGCGCTTGCCGAGGCCGGTGATCTGGAGCGGGACGTCGGCGAGGCCAGGGTCGGGCGCCGGGGCGCCGGTGCGGCGGCGGCCGGTCAGCAGCAGCGCCAGGGCGGCGAGCACTCCGGCGAGCGGCAGCCACCACACCCAGGAGGGCAGCGGCGCGGCGGCGGTCCTCACCGCGGGGGCCGTGGGCACCTGGAGGGCGCTCTCGAGGGACACGGTGTACGTGGCCGGGGCCGCCGGGGAGGCGTAGCCGAGGTCGGTCGAGGAGAGGGCCAGGCGCAGCCGGTGGCCCTTCTGGACGGCGTGGTCGATCGCGGGCAGCGTGAGGGTCACGTCCCGGCCGTTCCTCGCGCCCTCGACACGGACCGGGGTGACCAGCTGGGAGGGCAGCACCTGCCGGCTGCCGCCGGGGCCGACGTCGTAGACCTTCGCGAAGAGGACCGCGTCGTCGGTGGTGGAGCGGACGTGCACGGTGACGGTCGGCGAGCCGGTGATCCGCAGGTCGTCCCGCAGCGGAGCGGACTCGAAGCGGGCGTACTGGCCGGGGAAGTCCAGGGAGATCCCGATGCCGAGGCTCGACAGCTGGGAGAGGCCGCCGGAGCCGCCGAGTCCGGGCAGGGCCGAGACGGAGGGCGGGCTCGCGCCGGCCGGGTTCTCGAAGCGCTGCTCGCGGCCGGTCAGCGCGACGGCGCGGCGGCCGGCGTCCAGTCCGGGGTAGGTGTCCGAGCTCGCGCCGCGCAGCAGGGCGGCGCCGTCGGTGGAGTCGACGCCTCCGGTGCGGGTGACGCGGAAGGCGGGGCCGGTGGCGGCGCTCCTGTCGCCCTTCAGGTAGCGGTCGAACCAGGCGACGACGCGGGAGGTGACGCGGTCGGCCTCCAGGTCGCCGCCGTCGTGTCCGCCCGCGATCCAGTCGACGTCGACGGGGGCGCCGTTGGCCTTGATCGCCTTGGCCATGGCGTCGGCCTGGCCGAGGGTGAACAGGGAGTCGGACTGGCCCTGGGTGATGAGGGTGGGCACCTTGATGCGGTCGCCGACGGCGGAGGGGCTGCGCTCCTGGAGCAGTTTCACCGCCGCCGCGTCGGGCCTGCCGGACTCGGCGACCCGGTCGTACATCGCGCACAGCTCGGGTTCGAAGGCCGCGCAGCCGCCGCCGGAGTTGAGGAAGACGCCCGCCCAGAGCTTCTTGAACACGCCGTTGGGGAAGAGGGCGTCGGCGAGGTTCCAGTAGGTGATCGAGGGGGCGACGGCGTCGACGCGGGGGTCGTTCGCGGCGGCCAGCAGGGAGATCGCCCCGCCGTAGGAAGCGCCGGCGACGCCCACGCGGGGGTCGCCGCCCTTGTCGAGCCGGACCTCGGGGCGGCGGGCGAGCCAGTCGACGAGCCGGGAGACGTCGGCGACCTCGGCCTTGGGGTCGTTCAGCCCGATCTTTCCGGTGGACCGGCCGAAGCCGCGGGCCGACCAGGTCAGGACCGCGTATCCGTCGCGGGCGAGCTTCTCCGCCTCGTCGCGGACGTCCGCCTTGCTGCCGCCGAAGCCGTGCGCGAGGAGGACGGCGGGGCGGCGCCGCGAGGAGGGGCCCTCGGTGAAGTACGAGGTGTCGAGCCGCACCCCGCCGGCCATGGTCATGACGCGGTCGGTGCGGTGCACGGGGGGCGTGTCGTCGGAGGCGACGGCCGTCCAGGTGCCCGCGCCGGCGAGCACCACGAGGGCCGCGGCGGCGGCCGGCCATCTCCCGCGGGCCCGCGCCGTCGTGCCGGCGGCGGGTCGCCACCGGCGCGGCCGGGGCAGTCGAAGATCCATGGCTCAACGGTACGGGCGCCCGTCGGCGGCGGGGACAGCCACCGGGTTGAACCGGCACCCCTCCCGGGGAAGTACGGCGGGGGCGGCGTGTACCGCGTCCGTGGTACGAACGGGCCATGGAGCTGCGCCGTGCCGCCACCGCCTCGGAACTGACCGCCGCCGGACACCTCTTCGACCACCCGGTGCGTCCCGAGTGGGCCCGGCGGTTCCTGGAGGCGGGGGGCCACCACCTGTTCCTGGCCTACGAGGGCGGGGTGCCGGTCGGCTTCGTCAGCGGCGTCGAGACGGTCCACCCGGACAAGGGCACCGAGATGTTCCTGTACGAGCTGGGGGTGGCGGAGCCGTTCCGGCGGCGGGGCGTCGGGCGGGCGCTGGTCCGGGCACTCGCGGCCCTGGCGAGGGAGCGCGGCTGTCACGGGATGTGGGTGGGCGTGGACGCCGGGAACGACGTCGCCCTCGCCACGTACCGCAGCGCGGGTGGCGAGGACGACGGGACGTGCACGGTGGTGGCGTGGGACCTCGGCTGAGGCTCCCGTGAGGGGCGGGGCCCGGCGGGGGAGCGCCGGGCGGACCGCCGCGGTCACGCCTGCGTGTCCTCCGGGATCGACACCAGCCAGCGGGTGTCGCGGCGCGGGCGCAGGTAGAAGGCCCAGTACAGGGTGGCGACGGCGGTGATGCCGCCGGTCCACAGCAGGTACTCGGTCTCCTGCTGGGTGAGGACGTAGGCGAGGACGACGATCAGCAGGACCGGCACCGCGGGCCACAGCGGCATCCGCCAGGCGGGGGTGTGCTTGTGGTGGCCGCGGCGGGCGAGCAGGGCGGCGACCGCGACGAGCAGGTACATCGCGGTCACCGACACTCCGGTGACGCCGTACAGGGTGTCCAGGTTGACGAAGCAGAGGGCGGCGCCGGGGACGCCCACCAGCAGGGTGGCGACCCAGGGGGAGCCGAACCGGCCGAGCCTGGACAGGCCGTTGTTGACCGGCTCGGGCCACGCCTTGTCACGGGCCGAGGCGAACAGGACGCGCGAGTTCTGGATGACCATGACGATGCCCGCGTTGATGATCGCGAGGGCGACGCAGAGGCTGACGAAGGTGCCGACGGCCGAGTTGGACCAGGCGGTGACCATGCTGCTGATGTCGCCGCCGGTGAGCTCCTGGATGTCGGAGGCGCCCATGGTGATGGCGACGACCGGGACGAGGATGACGACGGTGGAGATGGCGAGGGTGGCCAGCACCGTGCGGGCGACGTTGCGCCGCGGGTTCTCCAGCTCCTCGGAGAGGTAGACGGCGGTCGAGAAGCCCTGGGTGGCGAAGAGGGCGATGGCGAGCCCGGAGATGACGAGCATGGCCGTGACGGCGTCGGTGTGGCCGCCGGTCCCGGCGACCTGCATCGAGGTGAGGCTGCCGAGTCCGCGGTGGCTGTGCGTGAAGCCGAGCAGGGCCACCACACCGGCGGCGACGACCTCGAGGACCAGGAAGATGCCGGTGATCCAGGCGTTGGCGCGCAGGTCGAGCAGTCCGGCGAGGGTGGCCAGCAGCATCACGCCGGCGCCGGTCATCGCCGGGTCGAGGTGCACGACGGGGGCGAGGTAGTCGGCGGTGCCGATGGCGATCACCGGCGGGACGATCATGACCACCAGCAGGGACATCACGAAGACGAGCCAGCCCGCGAGCCGTCCGGCCATCGTCGAGACCATGGCGTACTCGCCGCCCGCGCTGGGGATGAGGGTGCCCAGCTCCGAGTAGCAGAACGCCACGGCTATGCAGAGCAGGGAGCCGATCGCGATCGTGAGGGCGGTCGCGGTGCCGAGCGAGCCGAAGAGGTCGGGTATGACCACGAACAGTGTCGAGGCCGGTGTCACGCAGGACAGCGTCAGCAGGGTGCCGCCGACGACACCGATGGAACGCTTGAGCGTCTTGGGACTCCCGGTCGCCGTCGGGGCGGCGTCCAGGACGGCGGTCTCGACGGGGCGGAGCGTGTCGGTCATGAAGCGGTTCCGATCGACTCGTGCATCAGATGTTCGGGCGGGAGCGATATCGCCTCCGGCGGCTCGCGTCGTACTTCGTTCTCGTCCGCTCCCGCGCCGATGGAACCTTGACGGAAACCGTTGCGTCAATAGCCGTTTACCTACGGAATCCGCAAGAGCAGAGCGACCCACATCACATTGTTTTCCCAGGCAAAGAAGCCCTGATGCTGCAATCTTTACGATATTGCCAATATTGACCTTGCTTTCAAAGGTAATACTGACTGGTGACCTGCATCACCCGGTTAATCCCGATGAACGGGAATCGTTGCGAGGGCGTCAAAAAAACATCAAGCCGTCCGCATAGCGGACGGCTTGACGGGGTGGGTCAGGAGGTGGTCCGGACGGGCCTCAGTGGTTGCGCGGGAAGCCCAGGTCGACGCCCGCCGGGGCCTCCGACGGGTCCGGCCAGCGGGTGGTGACGACCTTGCCGCGGGTGTAGAAGTGCGTGCCGTCGTTGCCGTAGATGTGGTGGTCCCCGAACAGGGAGTCCTTCCAGCCGCCGAAGGAGTGGTAGCCGACGGGCACCGGGATCGGCACGTTCACGCCGACCATGCCCGCCTCGATCTCCAGCTGGAAGCGGCGGGCGGCGCCGCCGTCCCGGGTGAAGATCGCGGTGCCGTTGCCGAAGGGGGACGCGTTGATCAGCGCCACGCCCTCCTCATAGGTGTCCACGCGCAGCACGCACAGCACCGGGCCGAAGATCTCGTCCTTGTACGCGTCCGCCGTCACCGGCACCCGGTCCAGGAGCGAGAGGCCGATCCAGTGGCCGTCCTCGTAGCCCTCGACCGTGTAGCCCGTGCCGTCGAGGACGACCTCGCAGCCCTGGTCGGCGGCGCCCTTCACGTAGGAGGCCACCTTGTCGCGGTGGACGGCCGTGATGAGCGGGCCCATCTCGGAGGCCGGGTCGTCGCCGGGACCGATCTTGATCTTCTCGGCGCGCTCCCGGATCTTGGCCACCAGCTCGTCGCCGACGGAGCCGACCGCCACGACGGCGGAGATCGCC